>NZ_DATHOP010000293.1:0-4364 GCF_035484855.1 Bradyrhizobium sp. | reverse complement strand
TCACCCCCATCATAGCAGATCGAGGCACCCGAGACTTACGACCCATACGCTGTGCTCTCTCTGTTGGGAGACGCTGTTCGACGGCCTTCGCGCAACAACTACAGCCGGTGGCTATGGGTCCCGGCGTTCGCCGGGACGACGTGTGAACTCGGAACTTCCATGGAACTTAACGAGCAGCGCGGCGTTCCTCCGTCAGACAATTTCGAGAACCGGGAGCTTTTGATGTCGAGTACCAATGGCGAAATCGGAATCAAGGATCTGACGGATAAAGCGACCTATGACCGCCTGGAAAAGGATGTGACCGCCGTGAAGAACGATATCTCCGCTCTGACCGACCAGATCACCGACGTGCTCAACAGTTTTGCCGGCACCGCGAAGAAGCAGGCGCGCCGCGGCTACAAGCAGGCCCGCGCCAATGTCGATGCGGCGGTCGACGACATGTCGGAGCGCGGCGGCGCGATGATGGACGCGGCGCAGGACGCCGCGCATTCGATCGAGGAGACGCTGGAAGACGTGATCGTGCAGCGTCCGCTGGCGACCGTCGGGCTCGCGATCGGCCTCGGCTTCCTGATCGGCGCGACGTGGCGCAGGTAGATTTGGCGCAGGTAGGTTTGGCGCTGGTAGATTTGGCGAAGCCAGGTTGACGAAGATAGTCCGCGGCGCGACGGCTTGATTCGAACGGCGGCGCAAGCGCCGCCGCCCGCGTGTTTTTCCGAGGTCATTTCGAGCGAGGCCAATTTCGATGTTTCAGCGCATGATCGACGACTTCAAGCAGTCGACCGGCTCCGCCCTGCAGCTGACATCGCTCGCGGCCGCGATGGCGTTCGCCCTGTTCATCACGTTTGCGTTTCTGTGCGCCGCAGCCTTCGTCTACGTGCTGCAGAATTACGGGCTGATCGAGGCGTGCCTCGCCGGCGCCGGCGTGTTCCTTGTGGCCGCCGTCATCGTCGGCATCTGCTACAGCGTACGCCGCAGCCAGATCAAGGCGCGCGCCCGGGAGACCGCGAAATCGGCCCTGCATAGCGCGTTCGCCGATCCCATGCTGGTTGCGACCGGCATCCAGCTGGTCCGCGCCATCGGCGTCAAGCGGCTGATCCCGATTCTCGCGGTCGGCGGCCTCGCCCTCGGATTGATGGCGAGCCGCAACCCCCGGCAGGACCAGGCGCCGGCGGAGTGAGATCTCGTAGCATCGTAGCCCGGATGGAGCGCAGCGAAATCCGGGAGTGAACGAGACACCGGCCCCGGATTTCGCTGCGCTCCATCCGGGCTACGAAATCTTCGGATTTGAATTTCAAACAGCCCCCCGCCGTCATTGCGAGCGCAGCGAAGCAATCCATCTTTCTTGCCGTACCATGGATTGCTTCGCTGCGCTCGCAATGACGGTGAGACATACGTTCGCGATCTCACCGCATCGGTAACCCTCGTCATTGCCGGGCTTCCGCCTTCGCCAGGGCTTCGGCGGACTAATACCGAAGACCCGCCGAAGCCTTGGCGAAGGCGGAAGCCCGGGCATGACGACCTATTATGTCAGGTCTTATGTCAGGTGACGCAGCGCCCCGCCTGCAGCCGCTTGGCGATGTCGGTCAGGACGCTGACCACGGGCTCGCAGGCCACCGGGCGGTCGTTGCCGGGTTTGGTCCATTCGGGCGCGCTGCGGCCGGCCTGGGCTACGGGGATGCGGACCAGCACGGAGGTGTCGGTGAGCCCGTCCAGGTGCAGCGAGATGGTTCGGGTCGGCCCGCCGGTCGACGCGACGACCGTGGCGCGGTCGGCCTTGGTCGCGCGGTTGATCGCAGGCGCGGTCGAGGTGGCCTGCAGGCGATGGAACACGCCGCCGGTGAGGTCGCGCCCGGCGGCCAGCGGAACCACGCCAAGCGTCAGCGCGACGGCGGACGCTGCGAAAATTGCCCTGGAGGTCTGCGACATGACGGTTGGTCCCTCGCCCCATGGCGATCAATAATAAGAACGGAACCGAACCCCCGAGGTTCAAGGAACCCGGCATCACTTAACCGTGTGCAAAAATTTTTTGGGAAGCCGGAACGACAGAGGGGGCCTCGGAGTCATCCCGGCAGCCGGTCATCCCCCCTGCCCCATAGACCGGCGACGTGGGGCGCGGTTGTGGTGATGCCAACCGCGCCCTGCTTTTTTTCCAGACAACTCAGAGCTCCGTCATGCCCGCCCTTGCGCCGGGCATACGTCTTGCCTTCGGTTACAAAGACGTGGATGGCCGGGACGAGCCCGGCCATGACGAAGAGCATGTAATGCTTGTAGCCCGGATGAAGCTGCGGGGTCACGCCGTCGGCGTGCGCCGGAGCGCAATCCAGGAGCGGAGCGAGACAATCCCGGATTTCACAAGCGCTTCATCCGGGCTACGCTGGGGCCAATCACATGCCAAAAAAATCCGGCGCGCCCTTCAGCGCGCCGGATTCGTTCGATTCGACCGACCCGATCTCACGCCACCCGTGGCGTCCGGTTGCGCGAGTTGCGCTGGAAGAACAGCGCCTGGCTCGCCACCGCGGAGACCATCGCGGGCTGGAACGGTTTTGAGATCAGGAATGCCGGCTCCGGGCGTTCGCCGGTCAGGAAGCGTTCGGGATAGGCGGTGATGAACACCACCGGCACCTCGAAGGTGCGCAGCAGTTCGTTGACGGCCTCGAGCCCCGAAGAGCCGTCGGCGAGCTGGATGTCGGCGAGGATCAGGCCGGGCTTCTTGTTTTTGGCGAGTGCGACCGCATCCGAATGGGTGCGGGCGACGCCGATGACGCGGTGGCCGAGGTTGCGCACCAGGCTTTCGAGGTCCATCGCGATGAAGGTCTCGTCCTCGATGATCAGCACGTCGGTGGCGATCTCGGCCGCCATCTCGCGGCCGGCGGCATCCGCCAGCCGGCGGGTTTCGCCGACATCGATGTCGAGGATGAAGGCCACTTCCTCTTCCGAAAATCCTTCCAGCGACAACAGCAGGAAAGCCTGACGCGGCAGCGGCGTGATGTTGGACAGCCGGCGCTCGGGGGGCATCGGCAGGGTCGCCACGTCGGCATCCTCGTTGAGCGCGACCGAATTCCAGATCTGGGTGAACAGGCGGAACAGGGCGGCGCGGGCCCCGTGCTGCTCATCGAGCAGGGAAGAGTCCTGCAGCAGCGCCTCGAGCATGGCGCCGACATAGGCATCGCCTGAAGCCTGGTTTCCCGTCAACGCACGGGCATAGCGCCGCAGCAACGGCAGATGTTCGGCAACGAGCTGTGATCGGGACATCCCCACTCCATCAATTTTGGGCCAAGCTGGCTTACTGGGGTGACCCGGTTCCCCCCTTGCGTGGCTGTATTACGCGCCTGGGCGCGGAAAGTTCCCTAAGCCTGCGGGAACTTCTGGCAGAGGAGCGAATTAGTTCCCCTTATAGGACTCTATTTGGCGATAATTCTTGAAGCTACAGGGACTTAACCCTCGGGGAAGCGTGGAACAGGTCATGAAAGAAGTAAAGTCTCAAGCCACCAAGAATACGGCGACGGGGAAGCAGGGCGGCCTCAATGCCGAGATTCAGTCGAGAATCGGCCACCAGCTGCGGGCGATGTATGACGACGTCGTGCGCCAGGGGGTACCTGACCGGTTCGCCGAACTGATCCGCAAGCTTGATGTTCCCAAGCCCAATGACCAATTGGGGGATGCGGGCGATCAAGCAATCAAAAATGACGGGAGAGATTAATGCCTCTCACGGATGCCCTACGCGACGATATCCTGGCCTCAGTACCCAGCCTGCGCGCCTTCGCGATCTCGCTCTCCGGTAACGGCGACCGCGCCGACGATCTGGTGCAGGAGACGCTGTTGCGCGCGCTTGCCAACATCGACTCGTTCCAGCCCGGCTCCAACCTGCCGGCGTGGCTGTTCACGATCCTGCGCAACCTGTTCCGCTCCGACTACCGCAAGCGGCGGCGCGAGGTCGAGGACGCCGATGGCAGCTACGCCAAGACGCTGAAAACCCAGCCGGCGCAAAGCGCGCATCTGGAGTTCGAGGAGTTTCGCGCGGCGCTGGAAAAACTGCCGCAGGACCAGCGTGAAGCGCTGATCCTGGTAGGCGCCTCCGGCTTCTCCTATGAAGACGCCGCGGCGATCTGCGGCTGCGCGGTCGGCACCATCAAGAGCCGCGTCAACCGCGCCCGCTCGAAGCTCAGCGCGCTGCTGTATGTCGACGGCACCGACGATTTTGGCCCGGACGAGACCGTGCGCGCCGTGATCGGCGGCAGCGGCGGGTAGTAGCGGCGACGCCATTTTGCAATCCATCTTTCAGGGCTCGCGATTTGGTCGCGGGCCCTGATTGTTTGTGCAGTGATAGTGACGAGCTTATCGCCGCGACAACTGCTCGGTGCGGT
>NZ_DATHOP010000292.1:0-6069 GCF_035484855.1 Bradyrhizobium sp. | reverse complement strand
ATCGACGACATCGACCATCTCGGCAATCGCCGGGTGCGCTCGGTCGGCGAGCTGATGGAAAATCAGTACCGCATCGGCCTGTTGCGCATGGAACGCGCCATCAAGGAGCGCATGTCGTCGGTCGATATCGACACGGTGATGCCGCAGGATCTGATCAACGCCAAGCCGGCGGCTGCCGCCGTGCGCGAGTTCTTCGGCTCTTCGCAGCTGTCGCAATTCATGGACCAGACCAATCCGTTGTCGGAGATCACGCATAAGCGGCGTCTCTCGGCGCTTGGCCCGGGCGGTCTGACGCGCGAGCGCGCCGGCTTCGAAGTGCGCGACGTGCACACCACGCATTACGGCCGCATCTGCCCGATCGAAACGCCGGAAGGGCCGAATATCGGTCTGATCAATTCGCTCGCGACCTTTGCGCGGGTGAACAAATACGGCTTCGTCGAGACGCCGTACCGCAAAGTGAAAGACGGCCGCGTCACCGACGAGGTGATCTATCTCTCGGCGATGGAGGAAGGCCGTTACACGGTGGCGCAGGCCAATTCGGCGATCGACGCCAAGGGGCGCTTCACCGACGATCTCGTCGTGGTGCGTCATGCCGGCGACGTGCAGCTCATTCCGCCGGACAAGGTCGACTTCATGGACGTGTCGCCGAAGCAGCTCGTTTCGGTGGCGGCGGCGCTCATTCCGTTCCTCGAGAACGATGACGCCAACCGCGCGCTGATGGGCTCGAACATGCAGCGGCAAGCCGTGCCGCTGGTTCGCGCCGAGGCGCCGTTCGTCGGCACCGGCATGGAAGGCGTCGTCGCCCGCGACTCGGGCGCCGCGATCGCGGCCCGCCGCACCGGCATGGTCGATCAGGTTGACGCCACCCGTATCGTGATCCGCGCCACCGATGAGCAGGATCCGACCAAACCCGGCGTCGACATCTACCGGCTGATGAAGTTCCAGCGCTCGAACCAGAACACCTGCATCAACCAGCGTCCGCTGGTGAAAGTGGGCGATCAGGTGAGCAAAGGCGACATCATCGCCGACGGCCCCTCGACCGATCTCGGCGAGCTCGCGCTCGGGCGGAATGCGCTGGTCGCGTTCATGCCGTGGAACGGCTACAACTTCGAAGACTCGATCCTGCTCTCCGAGCGCATCGTCAAGGACGACGTCTTCACCTCGATCCATATCGAGGAATTCGAAGTCATGGCGCGCGACACCAAGCTCGGCCCCGAGGAAATCACCCGCGATATTCCCAACGTCTCCGAAGAGACGCTGAAGAATCTCGACGAGGCCGGCATCGTCTATATCGGCGCCGAAGTCCGCGCCGGTGACATTCTCGTTGGTAAGATCACGCCGAAGGGCGAGAGCCCGATGACGCCGGAAGAAAAGCTTCTGCGCGCCATCTTCGGCGAGAAGGCGTCCGACGTGCGCGACACCTCGCTGCGCGTGCCGCCGGGCGTGCAGGGCACGGTCGTCGAAGTCCGTGTCTTCAATCGCCACGGCGTCGAGAAGGACGAGCGCGCGCTCGCCATCGAGCGGGAAGAGATCGAGCGTCTCGCCAAGGACCGCGACGACGAGCAAGCGATCCTCGACCGCAACGTCTATGGCCGCCTTGCCGAGCTGCTCGAAGGCCGCCAGGGCGTTGCCGGGCCGAAGGGCTTCAAGAAGGACACCAAGATCACGCGCGCCATTCTCGACGAATATCCGCGCGCGCAATGGTGGATGTTCGCGTCGCCCAACGACAAGATCATGGCCGAGATCGAGGCCATCCGGAAGCAATACGACGAGTCCAAGAAGCGCCTCGAACAGCGCTTCCTCGACAAGGTCGAGAAGCTGCAGCGCGGCGACGAATTGCCGCCCGGCGTGATGAAGATGGTCAAGGTCTTCGTCGCGGTGAAGCGCAAGATCCAACCCGGCGACAAGATGGCCGGCCGCCACGGCAATAAGGGTGTGGTGTCGAAGATCGTGCCGGCGGAGGACATGCCATTCCTCGCCGACGGCACTTCGGTCGATGTCGTGCTCAACCCGCTCGGCGTGCCGAGCCGCATGAATGTCGGTCAGATCCTCGAGACCCATCTCGGCTGGGCCTGCGCCGGCCTCGGTTTGAAGATCGGCGCCGCGGTCGACATGTACAACGGCAAGAAGGACTCCAAGCCGCTCAAAGACCTGTTGAAGAAGGTCTATGGCGAGGACGAGACCATCAAGTCGCTCGACGACAAGGGCCTCATGGAGCTCGGCACCAATCTGCGTCACGGCGTGCCGATCGCTACCCCCGTGTTCGACGGCGCCAAGGAAGCCGATATCGAGCACATGCTCGATCTCGCTGGCCTCGACCATTCCGGGCAGGTGACGCTCTATGACGGGCGCACCGGCGACGCGTTCGATCGCAGGGTGACCGTCGGCTACATCTATATGCTGAAGCTGCATCACCTGGTGGACGACAAGATCCACGCGCGCTCGATCGGCCCGTACAGCCTCGTCACCCAGCAGCCGCTGGGCGGCAAGGCGCAGTTCGGCGGTCAGCGCTTCGGCGAAATGGAAGTGTGGGCGCTCGAAGCCTATGGCGCCGCCTACACGCTGCAGGAAATGCTGACGGTGAAGTCCGACGACGTCGCCGGACGCACCAAGGTCTACGAGTCGATCGTGCGCGGTGACGACGCGTTCGAGTCCGGTATCCCGGAATCGTTCAACGTGTTGGTCAAGGAAATGCGCTCGCTCGGCCTCAATGTCGACCTGTACAACTCCAAGCAGCAGCGCGGTGATGGCGTGCCCGAGGCGGCCGAGTAAGACAAACGTCATGGCCGGGCGTCGCGATGCGCGATGCCCGGTCATCGAGAGCTTTCGTAGGCTTTAAGAGAATGACGACAGCGGCCGACACGGTCGGCAAGCGGAGCAGACGATGAACCAAGAAATTATGAATCTTTTCAGCCCGCAGGTTCCGGCGCAGGTCTTCGACCAGATCCGGATTTCGATCGCGAGTCCGGAGAAGATTCTGTCCTGGTCCTACGGCGAGATCAAAAAGCCCGAGACCATCAATTACCGCACCTTCAAGCCCGAGCGCGACGGCCTGTTCTGCGCGCGCATTTTCGGGCCGATCAAGGACTATGAATGCTTGTGCGGCAAGTACAAGCGCATGAAGTACAAGGGCATCATCTGCGAGAAGTGCTCGGTCGAAGTCACGCTGTCGCGGGTGCGGCGCGAGCGCATGGGTCATATCGAACTCGCGGCGCCCGTTGCGCATATCTGGTTCCTGAAGTCGCTGCCGAGCCGGATCGGCCTTCTGCTCGACATGACGCTGAAGGATCTCGAGCGCATCCTTTATTTCGAATATTACGTGGTGCTCGAGCCCGGCCTCACGCCGCTCAAGGACCGTCAGCTCCTGTCCGAGGAAGACTACGTCAAGGCGCAGGATGAATTCGGCGCCGACAGCTTCACCGCCATGATCGGCGCGGAAGCGATCCGCGAGATGCTCAAGGCGCTCGATCTCGAGAAGCTCGCCGCGGATTTGCGCGTCGAGATCGCGGAATCGACCTCGGAGCTGAAGCCGAAGAAGCTTGCCAAGCGGCTCAAGCTGATCGAGGCCTTCACCCAGTCCAGCAACAAGCCGGAATGGATGATCCTCACCCATGTGCCGGTGATCCCGCCCGACTTGCGGCCGCTCGTGCCGCTCGACGGCGGGCGCTTCGCCACGTCGGACCTCAACGATCTCTATCGCCGCGTCATCAACCGCAACAACCGCCTGAAGCGGCTGATCGAGTTGCGTGCGCCGGACATCATCATCCGCAACGAAAAGCGCATGCTGCAGGAAGCGGTCGATGCGCTGTTCGACAACGGCCGCCGCGGCCGCGTCATCACCGGCGCCAATAAAAGGCCGCTGAAGTCGCTCGCCGACATGCTCAAGGGCAAGCAGGGCCGGTTCCGCCAGAACCTGCTCGGCAAGCGCGTCGACTATTCCGGCCGTTCGGTGATCGTGGTCGGTCCCGAGCTCAAGCTGCACCAGTGCGGCTTGCCGAAGAAGATGGCGCTCGAACTGTTCAAGCCGTTCATCTATTCGCGGCTTGACGCCAAGGGCCTGTCGACGACGGTCAAACAAGCGAAGAAGCTCGTCGAGAAGGAGAAGCCCGAGGTTTGGGATATCCTCGACGAAGTCATTCGCGAGCATCCGGTGCTGCTCAACCGCGCGCCGACGCTCCATCGTCTCGGCATTCAGGCCTTCGAGCCGGTGTTGATCGAAGGCAAGGCGATCCAGCTGCATCCGCTGGTTTGCGCCGCCTTCAATGCCGACTTCGACGGCGACCAGATGGCGGTGCACGTGCCGCTGTCGCTCGAGGCGCAGCTCGAAGCGCGCGTCTTGATGATGTCGACCAACAACATCCTGCACCCGGCGAACGGCGCGCCGATCATCGTGCCGTCGCAGGACATCGTGCTCGGCCTCTACTACCTTTCTCTGATCCGCGATGCGGTCGAAGGCGAGAAGCCGAAAATATTCGGCGATCTGGCCGAGATCGACCTCGCGCTGCACGAGAAGGCCGTCAGCCTGCATTCGCGGATCAAATACCGCTGGCATGGCGTCGGCGAAGACAGCAAGCCGGTCACGCGCTGGTACGACACCACGCCGGGCCGGGTCATTCTCGGCTCGGTGCTGCCGAAGCTCGCCAAGACGCCGTTCGACCTCGTCAACAAGCTGATGACGAAGCGCGAAATCTCCGGAATGATCGACACGGTCTATCGCCACTGCGGTCAGAAGGAGACGGTGATCTTCTGCGACCGCATCATGGCGCTTGGCTTCCACCATGCATTCAAGGCCGGCATTTCGTTCGGCAAGGACGACATGGTCGTGCCGCACTCCAAGAAAGCGACGGTCGAGAAGACCCGCGATCTCGTCAAGGAATTCGAGCAGCAATACAACGACGGCCTGATCACCCAGGGCGAGAAATACAACAAGG
Source organism: Bradyrhizobium sp. (assembly GCF_035484855.1). Taxonomy (GTDB): domain Bacteria; phylum Pseudomonadota; class Alphaproteobacteria; order Rhizobiales; family Xanthobacteraceae; genus Bradyrhizobium. The sequence goes on along the minus strand of NZ_DATHOP010000292.1, from coordinate 1,138 downwards.
TCGTCGACGCCTGGTCGAAGTGCACCGAGACCATCGCCGAAGCGATGATGAAAGAGATCTCCACCTCCCGTCCGGCAGCCGAGAAGGGCGCCGAGGCGCAGGTGAACTCCATTTACATGATGGCGCATTCCGGCGCGCGCGGTTCGCCCGCCCAGATGCGTCAGCTTGCCGGCATGCGCGGCCTGATGGCGAAGCCGTCGGGCGAGATCATCGAGAGCCCGATCATTTCCAACTTCAAGGAAGGTCTCTCGGTGCTCGAATACTTCAATTCGACGCACGGCGCCCGCAAGGGCCTCGCCGACACCGCGCTGAAGACGGCCAACTCCGGCTATCTGACGCGGCGTCTCGTCGACGTGGCGCAGGACTGCATCATCACCGAGTTCGACTGCGGCACGACCCGCGGCATCAAGGTGCGCGCCATCATCGATGCCGGCACGGTGGTCGCTTCGCTGGCAAGCCGCATCCTCGGCCGTACCACGGCCGAAGACGTGCGCGATCCGTCGGGCACCGAAGTGCTGGTGCCGAATGCAACGTTGCTCGACGAATACAGCGTCGAGAAGCTCGTCACTGCAGGCGTCCAGGAGCTCAAAATCCGTTCCGTGCTCACCTGCGAAACCGTCACCGGCGTTTGCGGTGCGTGTTACGGGCGCGATCTCGCCCGCGGCACACCGGTCAATATGGGTGAGGCGGTGGGCGTCATCGCCGCTCAGTCGATCGGCGAGCCAGGTACGCAATTGACGATGCGGACGTTCCACATCGGCGGCGCGGCGCAGATCTCGGAGCAGTCGTTCATCGAGTCGAACTTCGAGGGCACCGTCAAGATCAAAAACCTCAACGTCGCCCGTAATTCGGACGGCGATCTGATCGCGATGAACCGCAACCTCATCGTTGCGGTGGTCGATCCGGACGGCACCGAACGCGCCGTGCACCGCATTCAGTATGGCGCCCGGTTGCGGGTCACCGACGGCGAGCACATCAAGCGCGGCCAGCGCATCGCCGAGTGGGATCCCTATACCCGGCCGATCCTCACCGAGGTCGAGGGCACGATCGGCTACGAGGATCTCGTCGACGGCCAGTCGCTCACCGAGTCGCTCGACGAGTCGACCGGTATCGCCAAGCGCGTCGTGATCGACTGGCG
>NZ_DATHOP010000291.1:0-18790 GCF_035484855.1 Bradyrhizobium sp. | reverse complement strand
ATGAAACTCCCGCGCGGGCTTCAATGGCGTGGGGAAATTTTTATGACCAGAAACCTGCTCGCCAGTTTAATTTTCGCCGCGCTCGCACTCTTGACCGCGCTCGGCGCCTCGCCCGCCCTTGCCGACCGCTGCGACGATCTCGCGGGCCAGCTCAAGAGCCAGATCGACGGCCTTGCCGTCGGCAAGACCGCGGCCAATCTGATCTATCTGTCGCATCCCCAGGCCAAGCAAATCACGCTCGGCTGCGCCAGCCGCAACGTCACCAACCAGCTGTTCGTCAAGTCCGACGGCCGCAAGCCGACGCCCGCCTTCGTCGATCTGGTCGCCAGCGCCGCCGCCATCATCTTCACCTTGCCGAAGGACGACCTGCGCAACGGCGCCAGCCGCTGCATCAAGCGGATGGGCCTGATCCACGGCGACGACGTCTCGACGCGCTACCGCCGCCTCGACATGCGCTGCGTCAGGACCAAGACCGACGCCTCGATCACGATCTCGCGCGGCACCGACGAGTGAACTCCCATTAGCCTGCGCCGCCGGTCGTTACCTTTTTAACGGAGATGGAGCTTCCCGTTCACCATCCGGCGGGATCAGCCCCCTCGGGACGCCATATCCACGGTCCGGATTCATAAAGCCTTCGTCTCCGTCTCCGCACAGTCGGCGCAACGAGGTTTTGAGGGCTTCTCCCATGAGCAGCATTTCGAGCATTCCGGCGTCCGCCCCGGTGCAAACGGCTGACTCAAGCCAGTCCAAAACGCCGGATGCGGGCGCCAACGACGAGGCGCGCGCGGCCGCCTCCCAGCCGCCGGTTCTCGCCGCCCTGCCCCCGGGTCAGGGCATGCGGATCGACCAGATCGCCTGAGCGCAAAGACAACCGCAACCCGTCATTGGATTGCCGCCCGTCACTGACGTTGGTGCATCGAGCGCCGCAAGTTCGCCGGAAAATGCCGCCATCATCGCGCGCCCTAAGGGAACCGGCGCTGCCCATGATCGCAAAATTGTTACTGCAAAACCTGATCTGGATCGTCGCGATGGGCGCGATGCTGTTCGTGCCCGCGGGCACGCTGCACTGGGCGGCGGCATGGGTGTTCCTGAGCACCATCGCAATCGTCGGCATCGCAGGCGGCCTGTGGCTGGCGAAGACCGACCCGGCGCTGCTCGCCGAACGCATGCGCCCGACGATGCAGGCCGGCCAGCCCGCTGCCGACAAGATATTCATGCTGGCGTTCGGCCTTGTGGTGCTGATCTGGTTCCTCGCGATCGGGCTCGATGTGCGCTTCCACGGTCCCAGGGTCCCCATCGCACTGCAGGCGCTCGGGCTTTTGATGCTGCTGCTCACCTCCGGCTTCATCATGTGGGTGATGCGGGAAAACTCCTTCGCCGCGCCCGTGATCAAACTGCAGACCGAACGCGGCCATCGCGTCGTCTCCACCGGTCCCTACGCCTGGGTCCGGCACCCCATGTACAGCGGCAGCGTGCTGTTCTTCATCGGCGCGCCGCTGCTTCTGGGTTCGTGGTGGGGCGTGGCGATGGCGCCGCTGTTCGCCGTGCTGTTCGCCATCCGCATCGCAATCGAGGAACGCGCGCTGATCGGCGGCTTGCCGGGCTACGCCGATTACACCGGGCGGGTGCGCTACCGTCTGGTGCCCGGACTTTGGTGAGGGTTATACTGCGGCCAGGCTATCGACGAAACGGATGCTTGACCGATGCCCGACAGCAGAACCTTCACCGGCGGTTGCCATTGCGGCCTGGTGCGCTTCGAATGCACCACCGATCTTGCCATGGTGACCGCGTGCAACTGCTCGATCTGCACCAAGAAGGGCCTGCACTTCGCGTTCCTGTCGCCGGCGAGTTTCCAGCTGCGCGCCGGCGAGGACAATTTGCGGGAATATCTGTTCAACAAGCACGCGATCCGGCACCAGTCCTGCATCGACTGCGGCGTCGAGGTGTTCGCCCGCGGCACCAAGCCCGACGGCACCGCGGTGGTGGCGCTCAACGTCAGCTGCATCGACGGCATCGAACTGGCGAAACTGGCGATGACGCCGATCGATGGACGGCACAGGTAGCTTCACAACTTGCCGTCATTCCGGGGCGCGCGATAGCGCGAACCCGGAATCTCGAGATTCCGGGTTCGATGCTGCGCATCGCCCCGGAATGACGAAGGTTAAGTATCCAGCTCCTTGTAATGCCGGAAAATGCCGTCCTCGTTGAAGGCGATGCGCCGCTCGCTGGCGAGATAGGCCTTGATGCGGGGTCTTGCCGCGACGCGGTCGTGCAGACCGACCAGGCCGGGAATCCTGCGCTCGAACGCCTTCATGCGCCGTGGAAACGCGTAGCGCAGCCCGTCGACGATCTGGAACAGCGAGAGATCGACATAGGTCAGCCGGCGGCCGGTGAGCCAGGCGCCGCCGCTGCCCTTGAGCAGGTCTTCGAAGTAGCCCAGATATTTCGGCACGCGTTGGCCGAGGAATTCCTCGGTGCGTTTCCTCGCCGGTCCGCGCTGGTCCTCGTAATACAGCGACGGTCCGAGCGGATGATGGGTGTCGTGCACTTCCACCACGAAATCGGTCACCGTGAGCTGCAGCTGGTGCAGCCACAATCGTCCCGCTTCGGCCTTCGGCGACAACCCGTGGCGCGGGCCGAGCCAGAGCAGGATGTTGGCGGTCTGCCCGATCACGAGCTTGCCGGCCTTGAGAAAGGGAGGCGCGAACGGCGGCTTGTCGCCACTCTCCATCATCCGCATCATCGCAGGCGTGCCGCGCTCTCGCGCGACATCGGCATAGGCGGCGCCGGCCTCCTCCAGCGCGAGGCGGACGAATTCGCCGCGGCCCTGGATGGAGGGCCAGTAATAGAGTTCGTAGCGCATATCGCGCCCCCAGGTTCGTTGCACAGCGTTAACGAAGGATTAGTGCATTGGTTCGGGGCCCGCATAAAGGGGCGTTCCATCGCCTGCCGCTTACAAAGTTTCAACGCTGTTTGCCGAACTGCGCGTTCCTTCAAGCCCCTAGGGCAACCCTTTAACGCTCCGGTGCGTAGCTTTCGGCACCGGAGAAACAGGCATGCCGCCAGCGACTGCATTCGCCTTCGCCTATCACCAGCTGCTCGTCGTCGTCGCAGGCCTGGTGTGCCTGTTCGGCACCTGGATCGGCATGCGGCATTTCGCGCGCGCCCGCGCGACCGAAGGGGCGACCCGCTACGGCTGGCTGTTCATGGCCTCGGTCGGCACCGGCGCGGCCTTGTGGGCTTCGACCTTCATCTCCATCCTCGCGCTCGACCCGCAGCTCGTCAGCGGATTCGAGCCGGTTAAGACCGCCGCCGTGCTGATAATCGCCATCCTATCCTGCCGCGTCGGCTTCGACATCGGCAGCCGGCATTTTACGCTGGCCCCCGAGCTCGGCGGGCTGGTGATGGGAACGGGCATCCTGGTGATGCACTTCATCGGGCTGAAGGCCTGGCACGTCGCCGGCACCACGCAGTGGGACGCCTATGGCGTCGTCATGACATTCGTGCTCGGCCTGGGCTTGAGCGCGCTCGCGGTCAACCGCGCCAACCGGCCGGTGACGCGCTGGTGCCGCCATGGCGCGGCGATCGTGCTGGCGTTCATGATCTGCGCCATGCATTACGCGCTGACGGCATCCGCGACCGCCGTCCCTGACGCATCGGTCGCACTGCCGCCCTATTTGATCCCAGCGGATATGCTGGCGGCCGCCCTGCTCGGCGCCGTTCTTCTGGTGATGGGCAGCGGGTTTTCGACCTATGTGATCGACCTGCACGTGCGCACGGAATCGGCCGATCGCATTCATCAGCTGTCGTTCAACGATACCATGACCGGGCTGCCCAACCGCATCGCCTTCAACGAGCGGCTGGCTTTCGATGCCTCGGAGGCGCACGAGAAGGCGCACAAGCTCGCCGCGTTCTCGATCGACCTCGACGGTTTCAAGGACGTCAACGACGTGTTCGGCCACGGCGCCGGCGACCTGCTGCTGATCGAGGTGGCGGATCGGATGCGCCGCGTGCTCGCCGCAGGCGAATTCCTCGCCCGCCAGAGCGGCGATGAATTTCTGGGACTGCAGATGTCCGGCAACCATCCGCAGGACGCGCAGGCCTTCGCCGAACGCATCGCCGGCGTATTGGCGCAACCTTTCCAGATCCAGGGCCAGCCGGTCACCCTCACCGCCTCGATCGGATATTCGATCTTTCCGATCGACACCCCGGAGCGCGACCAGATCCTGAGCAACGCCAAGCTCGCGATGCACCGGGGCAAGAGCAGACAGCGCGGCTCGATCTGCATGTACGAGCGCGCCATGGACGATACCGCTCGCGCCCGCCGCGCGCTGGCGCGCGACCTGCAGACCGCCGTCGAACGCAGTGAGCTGGAACTGCATTATCAGCTGCAGACCTCGCTCGGCGACGGCCGCATCTGCGGCGCCGAGGCGCTGATGCGCTGGCGCCATCCGAAGCGCGGCATGATCTCGCCGGCGGAATTCATCCCGCTCGCCGAGGAAACCGAGGCGATCGTCGCGATGGGCGAGTGGGCGCTGCGCACCGCCTGCCGCGATGCCGCCCAGGGCAAAATTCCCGGCACTGTCGCGGTCAACCTGTCGCCGGTGCAGTTTTCCCGCGACGATCTGGCGGAAATGATCCACGCGATCCTGCTGGAAGCCGGCCTGCCGCCGCGGCGGCTCGAGGTCGAGGTCACCGAATCGACCGTGATGTCCGACCAGAGCCGTGGGCTGCACATCCTGCGCAAGCTGAAGGCGATGGGGATATCGGTGGCGATGGACGATTTCGGCACTGGCTATTCGTCGCTGTCGACGCTGCACGCCTTCCCCTTCGACAAGATCAAGCTCGACCAGTCGTTCGTGAAGCGGCTGCCGAACGACGCCGCAGCAGCCGCGATCGTGCGCACCGTGCTGGCGCTCGGCGACAGCCTGCGCATGCCAGTATTGGCCGAAGGCATCGAGACCGAAGCGCAATGGCAATTTCTCGCCCGCGAAGGCTGCGCCAAGGGCCAGGGCTATCTATTCGCAAAACCCGCAGCCCTCGCCCAATTGCCGGCGGCGATCGAGGCGGCCGCCCGCTTCGTCCGCGATGACGCTGCGCCATCGGTCACGGAAACCGCCCGCGCGACGGCGGCGGCTTAGCCGGATCACTCTGGCTTCATGCCCGTCGACTTCACCACCTTGCCCCACTTCTCGGTTTCCCCGGCGATGAATTTGCCGAACTCGTCGGGGGTGCCCGTGAGCGGCTCGCCGCCGATATCGGCAAACCGCGACTTCATTTTCGCATCGGCAAACGCGGCGTTGATCTCCCGGTTGAGCGTCGCGACGATATCGGCTGATGTTTTCGCGGGCGCGCCGAGCCCATACCACTGGCTCGACTCGTAGCCCGGCACGAAATCTCCGACCGGCGGCAGGTCCGGCAACATCGCGATCCGCGACGCCGTGGTCACCGCCAGCGCGCGCAGCTTGCCGGTGGCGATATAGTCCGACGTCCCCGGCGTGGTCGCGAACAGCACCTGCACCTGCCCGCCGAGCAGGTCGGTGAGCGCCGGCCCCTGGCCGCGATACGGCACGTGCACCATCTTGACGCCGGCCATCACGTTGAACAGTTCGCCCGCCATATGCGGCGCGCTGCCGAAGCCGGCCGAAGCCATGTTGACCTTGCCCGGACTGGCTTTGGCATAGGCGATCAGTTCGGGAACCGTTTTGGCCGGCACGGACGGATGCAGCAGGATGACCATCGGCACGCGGATGATGCCGCCGACGGGTGCGATGTCGCGGATGAAATCGAAATTGAGATTGTCGTAGAGCGTCGCGTTGACCGCATTGGGGACGGTAGAGAGCAGCAGCGTGTAGCCGTCGGGTGCCGCATGCACGACGGCCTCGGTGCCGATATTGCCGCCGGCCCCCGGCCGGTTCTCGACGATGAAGGACTGCCCAAGCCGCTCGGAAAGCCACTGGCCGATCAGGCGCGCGGTGATGTCGACCCCGCCGCCGGCGGCAAAACCGGCGACGATGTGCACCGGCCGCGCCGGATAAGTGTCCGCCGATGCCGGCTGTGTCAGCGCTGGAGCCGCGACAACGCCGCCTGCGAGTTTGAGGAATGTTCGACGGAGAAGATCCATATTGCCCCCTTTTTGGTGGCAGCCGTTCTATCCCGTTTCGCGAGAGCGAAGTAGAGCCTGGTCTGGCGTCGATCTCTATCTGGCCTGTGACGCATCCTGCGGTCGCAGGCTTCGTTGAAGAAACCGCACCGCCTCAGTGATCGATTGGGCCCGAACCGCCGCATCAAATCCCATCGAATAGCCGGGTGCTGCAGCGACGCACGCGCCGAAGGCGGCCGGGTCGAAGGGCTTCGCCTCGCCGTCGATCAGCAAAGCCACGCGCTTCGGCCCGAGCAGGATGAGCGGACACTCTTTCGTACTGACGAAGTTCGGGTAGAAGCGCGCGGGGCCGGCGTCGGGAACCGTCCATGCATGGTACGCGCCCGGATAGATCATCGTTTCGATCGGGGCCGGAGCCCCCGCGGCGCGCGCGTAGGCCAGATAACTCTCGATCTTTGTCACCGGCAGATTGTCGTCTTTCCCGCCGAGCAGCATCAGTACCGGCGCACTGGTATACGCGCCGGGTTCGGCGATCGCGCCAAAAGTCCCGCCGGGATAGAACGCGACGTGCGCGACAAACCGGCCCGGTCCGGGATTGAGCGCCGATCGCAGCGTCTCGAATGCCGCGAGATGCGCCACTTCAGCGCCGTACGAGAAGCCGATGATAGCAATGCGGTCGGCGTCGATCCGCTTCTCGCCCGAAAGAAGCTGCAGCGCGGCGTATGCATCTGCGACGCCAACCGTCAGATAGCCTGGTGATCCCTGCAGGGCAGCGCCCGTGGTCCCGCGCGCGGCAAAACTGTCATAGGTCAATGTGGCGAAGCCTGCCTTGCGCAATTCGGCCGCGACATAGCCTTCGTTGGTGTCACGATAGCCGCCGATGGCGTGAACGACGATCACGGCGGGATAACGATCCCTCGTCTGTTCGGGAAAGCCGAGCGAGGCCGTAACCGTCACGGCTCCGGCCTCAGCCTCTCGCGCCAGAAGCCGGCGCATGTCGCTGTAGGTGGAAGATTGAAACGTGACCGTGGTCATGCCGGCTTGAGATTTTTGGCAGTGCCCAGTCGCTGTTCCATAGGCGATCGTCGCCACCAGGACGCATAACATCTGGTACATGCAAACCCCCTTCGCTTTGCCACGATCGGGGCACCCGCCGGCCGATCGAATTATGGGTTCACGTCCTGAAATTTGTAGTTCCAGCCGATCCATGCGCAGAGGCCGCGGCCCATCACATCGGAAAGATCTTCGCCCTTCAGCCACGGCAGTTCTTCGGTGAAGAATGTCACGCATTGCCGGTAGCTGCAGGGCATGCGGGTGATGTCGGTGCCCCAGAAGAACCGCTTCGGGCCGAACGCATCGAAGATGCGGTGCAATCCGTCCTGGATGTTGCGAAACGGATAAGGCTCTGTGGAATAATGCGGCGCGCCGGTCGCCTTGACCGCGACGTTGGGCAATTTGGCGAGCGCCACCAGTTCATCGAGACGGATGAAGGCCTCGGCATCCTGGCCGTGCCGGTTGAGCCCGCAATGATCGACGATCATCCGCAGATGAGGATGGCGTTCGGCGATCTCGCGAAATTTCGGCAGGAACAACCCGCCCATCATCGCGATCGGCAGGCCCTCCTTCTCGGCGGCCGGCCACAGCCATTCAAGCGTGCCGGCGTGCAGCCACTTCTGGTGCTCCTCCGACAGCAAGGGCCAGCGCAGGCCTACCATGCCCGGCTGGTTGCGCCAGCCCTGAATGCGTCCGCGCTGCTCGGGATCGTCGAGCGCAAACTGACCCATGACGGCGAAACGATCCGGGTATTTCCGTGCCGCCTCGACCGCCAGCGCATTGGAATCGGGGTCCCAGCTGCGCGGCGGGTGGATCAGCGCGGCGTCCACGCCGGCCTCGTCCATCTCCTTCAGCAATTCCTCGGCCGTGAAGCTCGAGACCTTGCGATGCAGGCCGGAAGGTGGCGTGACCACCTTCGACCAGATGTGGACCTGCGCATCGATGATCTTCATGCGTCAGTTCGCCGCGAAGCAATAAAGCAGGCCGTCGCCGCCGGTGCTCCTGAGGTCGTTCTGCGAACAGCCGCCGTCCGGCCCGCGCGAGGGATGCGAGGAGTTCCAGGAACGCGAGGCATCGTCATCGCGCAGGCCGATGCGGTCGGCATGGCCCAGCATCGCCGCGCCTTTGGCGCTGCTGGTCCAGTTCCCGCAGGTACGGTCGGCGCCCGCAGGGAAAGCCGTGCCGTCGGGCTGCGATCCCGTCAGGATGTCGTGGCGGTTGGGCGTATCGCCACGGCCATTATTGACGTCTCCCTTCTCGGTCAGCGCCGTCTGTTTGGTCAGATTGTTGGCGCCGTGCAATTCGGCGACATCCTTGGCGACCACCACGCCCTTTGAATTCTGCCACGGCCCCTTGCCGATGCGGTCGCGGGCATTGACGGCAGGCTGACCCTCGGCTTCCTGGGTCGAAAGATAGGCGCGCCAGGTCTTGCCGCCTGCGCCGGCGGCCTGCGCCAGGCTCTCGCAATGCTTGTCGGCGCCGGCGAGCCCGCCGAGATCGCCGCCATTGCCGATGCCGATCGAGCTCACGAAGAAGCTGGTGTCGGCCGATTGCGCCTGCGCCGGCAGGGCCGCAAGGCACGCCAACGGGATTGCCAGGCCGAAAAACGCGCGAGAGATGCTGGCGGTAAAAGTGGACATCGATTCCTCCGATTTTGTTTTTTGAACGCGGACGGTCCGCTTGCCTGACATCAACTTGTCCGGGGGGCAGTTTATTCCAGTTTGGCACGTCCACAATGACGACTTCATCGACCATCCATGCAAAAGAAAAAGCGTTGCGAAATCAACCGCAACGCTTTTCCTCTTCATCTTGATCCAAAACTTCAGGTCTGCTGGATCGCCGAGACTTCCCAGTTCGCGCCGCGTGGCCGCACGAAGGTCCACACTTCGGTCGCCTCAGTGGGCGTCTCGCTGCCCTCGACTAGCCGGCCGCTGGTTCGGTCGATCGTCTTGTCGATCATCGAAAACCGCATCGCCACGCTGGCATAGTCGGTATCGCCCTCGCGCCAGGCTTCGGCGAGGTCGCCCTGCAACAGTTTCGTGCCGGACACCTTGTTGACGACGTTGCGGGCCCGGTTCGCCTGCAGATCGCCGGTGAAGTAGGACACCATTTCCGGCGTCGCCAGCGTATGCAGCTTGGCAATATCCTCGTTCGACCACGCGGCCTGGGTATCGCTGAGCAATCGCTCGAACGCCTCATAGTCGGCCGGAACGACTTCGAGCGGCGCGCTGCCCGACCCCAGTCCGAAGCCGGTGGCGGCGCGGAAGCTCGTGGCCGCGCCCGGGCCGGCGGCCGCACCTGCAAAGGCGGTTTCGTGACGGCGCTGCCACCAGGACATCGCCATCCGGACCACGATCACGATCAGGCCGATCTGCAGGATCAGGCCGAAGATCGACGAAAGCCCGCCGAGCCCGCCGAACATGCCGCCGCCGAACAGCATGCCGAACAGGCCCGCGCCGAGGAAGCCCGCGGCGAGGCCGCCGAGCATGCTGCGGCCCGGGCTGTTGAAGAAGCCGCCGCCGGCGGTAGCCGGCGCGCCCAGTCCCGGGCTGCCCGGCTGGGTGATGGTGCGATTGAACGGTTGCGCGGTACCGGGCGCGGTCGAGGTGCTGGGCGGTGCGGAAAAGGTCCGCGCGCCCCGCGAGCCCGAGCTGAAGCCGCCGCCGATCCGGGCGTCGGCCGGCGAGATCGCTGACATCAATGGCAGCGCCAGCGCCAGGGTGACGGCGATCGCCCGGATAATGCCGCGGGCGCGTTGCGTGAGATTCATGGCTAATTCCCTCAAATCCCCGGCAGGGGAAGCGCCTTTAAGGTGGGCAGCCATGCCCAAAAGTGAAGCCATTAAAGGGAATAGCGGCTGCGGCCCTCGGTCGCGGGGATGCGGCAATTGCGTCGTTCGGCGGCCGTTTCCCGGGCACAGTGCATCACATTCGGGTTCGCGGGTCGCGCGGCCCGAATGTGGTACGCTGCAGACCCGGGATCCAGACCGCAACAGGTCCCGGCTCTGCGGCGCACCGTGAAGAACGCTGCGCCGCGTCCGGGACACCAAGCTAAGACGGCGCCATGGTCTCCTTCACCGCCGCCACCAGCTGGCTCAGCGTGAACGGCTTTGGCAGGAACGCGAATTGCTGGTTCTCCGGCAGGCTCTTCTCGAAGGCGTCCTCGGCATAGCCGGACACGAAGATGATCTTGAGGTCGGGGTTGCGGCCGCGCATCGCTTTGAGGAGCGTCGGCCCGTCCATTTCCGGCATCACCACGTCGGAGACCACGAGATCGACGGCGCCGTTCTTTTCTTCCAGCGCCTCCAGCGCCTCGACGCCGTTGGAGGCCTCGATCACGCTGTAGCCGCGCGAGCGCAGGCCGCGGGCGTTCAGCGAACGCAGGCCCTCTTCGTCCTCGACCAACAGGATGGTGCCCTGGCCGGTGAGATCGGTCCTTGGCCTGGTTTCCGCCGGCGCTTCCCTGGCTGCACCGTTCGCCACGCCGTTCACCACATGGGCCTCGGGTGCAGTCTCGAGCTCGGGATGATGCCGCGGCAGGAAGATGTGGAACGAGGTGCCCTGCCCGGCCTCGCTGTCGACATAGATGAAGCCGCCGGTCTGCTTGACGATGCCGTACACCGTCGACAGCCCGAGGCCGGTGCCCTTGCCGACCTCCTTGGTCGAGAAGAACGGCTCAAAAATCTTGTCGACGATGTCGGCGGGGATTCCGGTGCCGGTGTCGGATATGTCAATCCGCACATAATCCGCCGCCGGCATGCCCTTGTAGGCGAGTTGCGCCGCCTCTACCGAGGTGACGTTGGCGGTCTTGACCGTCAGCTTGCCGCCATCGGCCATCGCGTCGCGGGCGTTGACCGCGAGGTTGACGATGACCTGCTCGAACTGCGAGACGTCGACCTTCACCGGCCACAGGTCGCGGCCGTGCACCAGGTCGAGCTTCACCTTTTCGCCGATCAGCCGGCGCAACAGCATGGTGAGGTCGGATAAGGCATCGCCGAGGTCGAGCACCTGCGGCCGCAGGGTCTGGCGGCGCGAGAAGGCCAGGAGCTGCCGCACCAGCGTCGCCGCGCGGGTTGCGTTCTGCTTGATCTGCATGATGTCCTGGAACGACGGGTCGGTCGGCTTGTGCGCGTTCAAAAGGAAGTCGTTGGCCATCATGATGGCGGACAGCACGTTGTTGAAGTCATGGGCAATGCCGCCGGCGAGTTGGCCGACCATGTCCATCTTTTGCGACTGGTTGATCTGGTTCTCCAGCGCCCGCCGCTCGGTGGTCTCCAGCAGATAGACGATGGCGGCCTCGGTCTCGCGTTCGTCCTCCTCGACTGCGGTTACGAAGAACTGCCCCCAGCGCTCCTTGGGCCCGTCGAGCATCACCTCGACGGGAGCAATATCGCCCTGGCCTTCCGCCGCCTGGTTGATGGCCGCGATCAGCAGATGGCGGTCGCGCCCGCTCACCGCCCGGAAGATCGACTTGGCGGCGACGCCATCGCCGCTCAGCCCCTGCGCCAGTTTCGCATAGCGGGCATTGGCGCGGACCACGACGCCGCCGCGGTCGACGGTGGCGATCGCCATCGGGGTGTGGTCGAAGAAGCGCATGAAGCGGACTTCGGCGGCGCGCTGCGGGTCGGCGCGCTCGTCGCGCGCGCGGTTGATCACGAGCGTGCGTGAGGCGCCGGGCACGCCGTCGGCGCCGAAAGCGAGCTTGTGATAGAGCCGCGCCGGCATGGTCTTGCCGCCGCGCATCCGAAGGTCGATGTCGAACACCTCGGTCTTGACTTCGCCCGGCACCGCGACGATCGACGTCAATAGCGCCGCACCGTCGCCGGACACGATGTCGGTCAGCTTCAGCCCGCCCGAGCCGATCTCGGCGAGGTCATGGTCGAGCCAGTTCGCCAGCGTGGCGTTGACATAGACGATGTCTCCGGCTGGATTGACCGAGAAGAAGCCGCACGGCGCGTGGTCGAGATATTCGATGGCGTGCTGCAGTTCCTGGAACACGTCCTCCTGCCGCTCGCGGTCGCGGGTGATGTCGGCGATCGACCACACCGCGTATTTGGCCTCGCGCCTGCTCTGGCCGAGCGGGCGGACCCGCATCCGCAGCCAGCGGCCGTGCTCGCCGTCCTGGCCGGCGATACGGACCTCTTCCTGCTGCCGCTTGCCCTCGCGCGCCGCCTTGAGCAGGCGAAACACCGCTTCCGAGACATCGGGGTTGCCGATGAACACCCGTTCCACCGGGCGCACGTCCTGCGCGCCCGCGGCCCCCGTCAGCACCAGATAGGCCGCGTTGGAATAGACCACATGCCCGCTGGAATCGGTGACCGCAAGCCCGTCATAGGCCTGATCGGCGATCCGGCCCTTGACCGGATCGTCGGTGGCGCGGTCGGCGAAGCGGACGATGCCCGCGGCGAAGGCGAACAGGTTGAACAGCCCGACCATGGCGAGCAGCGCCAACAGGCCGAGGATATAGGGCTGCGCCTGCGCCCGCCCGATGGTCATCAGCGCCACCGCCGCCGCGACGATGCCGCCGGCCACCAGCAGCACCAGCACGATGGAACCGCCGCGCCGCGCCGGCTCGGGGGCGGCCATCGGCTCAGGGGACGGATCGGTGTCGGGTGCGGCGGTCATGGCGGCGGGCGCGGCCTGTCTGGTCGGACGTGGCGCGCATTCGGCGCCCACTTGACACCTGAGTGCCTGAATCGCACCCGCAAGCGCAAGTCCGCAACCCCGCTATTTCGCTCAAAGCCCGGCATTTCCGGCCCGTTCCACCACGCCAGCCGCTCTATCCTCACGCCCGCCGGTTGAAGACGCCGCGCTTGAGCCCCATCACGTAGCCGATGATCTCGGCGACCGCGTGATAATGTTCCACCGGGATCTCGTCGTCGATCTCCACGGCGGCATACAGCGCGCGTGCCAGCGGCACGTTCTCGACGATCGGGATGTCGTGCTGTTTGGCGATCTCCCGGATCTTGAGCGCCAGCGTGTCGACGCCCTTGGCGACGCAGACCGGCGCCTGCATGCCGCGTTCGTAGGACAGCGCCACCGAATAGTGGGTCGGGTTGGTGATGATCACGGAGGCCTTGGGGACCGCCGCCATCATGCGCTTCTTCATCCGCGCCTGGCGCAGTTGCCGGAGCTTGCCCTTGACGTGCGGATCGCCTTCGGACTGCTTGAACTCCTCCTTCATTTCCTGCAGCGACATCTTCTGCCGCTCGTACCATTGGCGGTACTGGAACAAATAATCCGCGATCGCGACCACCGCGAGCATCGCCACCACCGCGCCCAGCAGGTGCACGATCAGGCTCGTGGTGGCGCTCAGAATCATGCCGGGGCTGAAGTGCATGAAGGATTCCAGCCGCAGACGCTCCGGCCACAGGATCATCGTCATCACGCCGCCCAGCGCGATCACCTTGAACAGCCCCTTGCCGAAATTCGCCGCCGCCTGCTTGCCGAAGACGCGCTTGGCGCCGGCGCCCGGCGAGATCTTGCTGAACTTCGGCTTCAGCGATTCGCCCGACCATACCAGGCGGTGCTGCACCAGGTTGCCGGCGAACGCCGCCAGCACCAGCATCAAAAGCGGCACGCCGAGCGCGGCCAGCATTGCATATCCGAGCGATTGCGCCAGCGCCAGCAGGCCCGGCCCGTCGGCGCGGATCATCCAGGAATTGGCGATCAGGTTGCGCAGCGGCATCAGAATCCCGCCGCCCGCTGATCCGGAAAAGGTCGACAGCACCAGCGTGGCGGCCGATATCATGAACCAGGTGTTGATTTCCTGGCTCTTGACCACATCGCCGCGCTCGTGCGCTTCATCGAGCCGTTTTTGCGTAGGGTCTTCTGTTTTGTCGGATGAGTCGTTCTCGTCGGCCATCTCTTAGGGAGCCTTCAGTTGAGCGGGATCATCTCGTGCATGACGCCTATGAAATAATCGAGGAAGGTTCCCATCAGCGCCGAGATGACGAGGGCGAAGATCAGGAAGCCCGCGAGAATCGCCAAGGGCACGCCGACGAAATAGACCTGCATCTGCGGCATCAGCCGCGCCAGTACGCCAAGCCCGATGTTGAAGACCAGGCCGAACACCAGAAACGGCGCCGACAGCTCCAGACCGATCTTGAAGGCGGCGGCGAAGGCGCGGGTGGCAAGCGCGGCGATGTCGCCGCTCGACATGGTCTCGCCCGGCGAAAAGATCGAATAACTGTCGCTGAGGGCTGCAATCACCAGATGATGGCTATCGGTCGCAAACAGCAGCGTCACGCCGAGAAGCGTGAGAAAATTTCCGATCAGCACGCCCTGCTGGCCCTGGGTGGTCGGATCGACGGAGGTGGCAAATCCGAGACCCATCTGCTGGGCGATCACCGCGCCCGCGACCTGCAGCGCCGAAAGCGTCACCCGCGCGGTGGCCCCCAGCACGATGCCGATGACGATCTCGCGCAGCATCAACACCAACAGCGGCGTCAGCGAGCCCATGTCGACATGGTAGGCGTCGCGGTGCAGCGGCAGGATGATCAGGGTCAGCAGCAGCGCGATCGCAAGCTTGATGTTGACGGGAATGTTGGTCTCGCCCAGTCCCGGCAGCAGCATCACCATGGCGCCGACGCGGGCGAATACCAGCATGAAGGCGGCGGCGAGCGCGGGCAGCATTGAAATATCGATGCGCATGGCTCACGCATAGTGCATCAGCCGCCTATGATTCGCGACGATATCCGCATCATCTCGGCGTGAAGCGCGTCCGCCATGAACGGCAGGGCGAGCAGCAGCGTGATGAAGATCGCAAGGATCTTCGGCACGAACACCAAGGTCTGTTCCTGGATTTGCGTCAACGCCTGGAACAGCGACACCACGACGCCGACCACAAGCCCAACTACCATCAGCGGCGACGACACCACCACGATGGTCCAGATCGCATCGCGCGCCACGTCGAGGGTTTCAGCACCGGTCATTTCAACTCCTGACTCATCTTGTTTGTTTCGTCATTCCGAGGCGCGCGAATGGCGAGTGGCGGATAGCGAATGGATTCCAGAACTGTTCGTCACCATCCTCCCTATTCGCCATTTTCTATTCGCAATTCGCCATCTTCAGATCGGCATCTTCATGATATCTTCGTAGGACTGGATCACCTTGTCGCGAACCGATACCAGCGTCGAGACCGCGACGTCGGTTTCGGCCACCGCCGTCACCACGTCCATGACGTTGGCCTTGCCCTGCGCCATCGCGACGGTCTGCGCGTCGGACTTCTTGCCGGCCTCGAGGACAGAGCCGATCGCATCCTTGAGCAGCGCGCCGAACGACGGGCCGCCGCCGGCGTCGGGGCCCTTGCCGGCGCCGCCGGTATCGAGGATGCGGGCGAGGTTGGCGTAGGCGTTGGCGGCGACTGTCGGTGAAGCCATGGTCAAAACTTTCCTGTTCAGGCCTTGAGGATGTCGAGTGTGCGCTGGATCATCCGGCGCGTCGCCGAGATGATGTTGAGGTTAGCCTCGTAGGATCGCTGCGCGTCGCGCATGTCGGTCATTTCGATCAGCGGGTTGACGTTCGGATATTTGACGTTGCCGGCGGCGTCGGCGGCCGGATTGGAGGGTTCGTGCTTGACGCGGAACGCCGACGAATCCGGAATCACCTTGCCGAGCGCCACGACCCTGGCATCGAGGCTGCGGTCGAGTTCGGAGGAAAAGGTCGGCACCTTGCGGCGATAGGGATCGCCGCCGGCGCTCGCCGAGGTGGAATCCGCATTGGCGATGTTTTCCGAGATCACCCGCATCCGGCCCGCCTGGGCGCGCAGGCCCGAGGTGGCGATGCTCATCGAGCGGGCGAAATCGCTTGCATCGCTGGCGTTGGTCATGGTCTCGCGTCCTTAGCTATTTGCCGATCGCGGTTTTCAAAAGTTGCAAGCTCTTGCTGTAGAGCGAGGTGACCGCCGCATAGTCCATCTGGTTGGCGCTCGACTTCATCATCTCGTCTTCGAGATTGACGGCATTGCCGGCGGGCCTCGTCTCGAAGCCGGCCTTGCGATTCTGGTCGAAGCTGTCTGCAGCCCCGCCGGCGGGCGCGATATGCGAGCTGCTGGTGCGCAGCATCGCCAGCGCTCCCATCGAGCCCGTGGTGGCGCCGGCCTTGTCGAATTTCGGTTCGACCAGATCGCGCGGCCTGAAATTCGGCGTGTCGGAGTTGGCGACGTTCTCGGAGAGCACGCGCTGACGCTCCTGATGCCATTGCATCTTGGTGCGCAGCACCGACAACACCGGAAGATCGCTGATGGACATCGAGAGCCGCTCCGCTTGCCCTCGCCGGGCAAGACGCCGCTTGGGGTAGGCAGAATTTGCCGCGTGTATGGTTAACAACGGGTTAAGACGCGCCGGCGAGTCGCAGGCACATCCACGGCCGATTCGCGCGCCCAAACATCAATTGTGCGCATTTTCGCCACGAATGCTGCGTTAACCAATGAAAATCTCGGAAGCCGAAAACCCAAGAAGTCGTTTTGGCCCAGCCGATTCATAGGTTATTAAGAGTGAGGTCGCGGCAGTTTCTGCCGCGGGGTGTTAAGAACTCGCCGTCGGTTGCGTCGCGTGCCGGCTGCGACGAACGAGAGACCTGAAGAAAACCGCGATCTGCCGGGGACAAGCATGAATTACGGCCTTTTCATCTTCGCATTCGCCGGCGTTCTGGCACTGATCGGCGGCGTCGCGTGGCTCGTTCGTCGATTCGCCGGCAATCGCCTCGGCGCCAACACCGGTCGCGGCCGGATGCCGCGGCTCGCCGTGATCGATGCCGCCGCCGTCGACGGCCGCAGGCGGCTGGTGCTGGTGCGGCGCGACAACATCGAACATCTCCTGATGATCGGCGGCCCGACCGATATCGTCGTGGAAACCAACATCGTGCGCGCGATGCCGGCACGGGATCAGTTGCCGCAACGGCCCGGCGTCGCCGCAGCCGAGCCTCCGCCGCCACGGGTGGCGCCGCTGCCCGACGCCGGCTGGACCGATGGCGACGGACAGCGGGCCGATGCGTTCGATCATGTCGAGCCGCAAATGCCCGAGCCGCCGCCGCGCCCGGCGCGGCCTTCTTTCGCCGACGAAGTGCGCCGCCCGGCGCCGGCGCTGTCGGAACGGCGCAGTGAGCCGTTACGCAGTGAGCCATTGCGCAACGAGCCGTTGCGCAGCGATCCGCTGGCCGGCTTCGCGCCGGAGCCGCTCGGCGGTCCGCTTGGCATTGGCGGCCGTGCGGAGCCGCGGCCCGAACCGCGCGAACCGATGCCGTCGCGCGGCGTGATTTCGCGCAGCGAGCCGGCCATGCCGCGCCCGCAGCGAAGCGAGCCGCCGAAGCCGCCGCCGCTGCGCGCGGAACGACCCGCCGCGCCGCCGCCGCCTTCGGCGACATCGGCCGCCGACCAGAATCTGGCCGAGATGGCGCAGCGGCTGGAAGCAGCCCTGCGCCGGCCGGCCGGCGACGCGCCGCCGGTCGCGCCCGAACCGCCCGCAAGCCGGGCCTCGCGCAGCGAGCCGCCGACCGCCCCGCCGGTTGCCGCGCCTGCGAAGACCGGCTTTGAGAATCTCGAAGACGAGATGGCGTCCTTGCTGGGCCGTCCGAAGACGCCTTCGTGAGGCGCCCGCCTCACCCGCGTAGAGTTTTATTTTTTATCACCCTGATCGCCGCCGGAACGCTCTCGGCTCCGGCGTTGGCGCAGGACATCAGCATCAATCTCGGCGCCGGCAATGGCGGCGTCACCGAGCGCGCGATCCAGCTGATTGCGCTGCTGACGGTGCTGTCGATCGCCCCCTCGATCCTGATCATGATGACGTCGTTCACGCGGATCGTGGTGGTGCTGTCGCTGCTGCGCACCGCATTGGGCACCGCGACCGCGCCGCCGAATTCCGTGATCATCGCGCTGGCGATGTTTCTGACCGCGTTCGTGATGGGGCCGGTGTTGCAGAAATCCTACGACGACGGCATCAAGCCTTTGGTCGCCAACCAGATCAGCGTCGAGGAAGCGCTGCAGCGCGCGGCCGTGCCCCTGCGCGGCTTCATGCAGAAAAACGTCCGCGAGAAGGATTTGAAACTGTTCATGGACCTGTCGGGCGAGCCGCCGCCGGCGACGCCCGAGGACATGTCGCTGCGGATCCTGGTGCCGGCCTTCATGATCTCGGAACTGAAGCGCGCCTTCGAGATCGGTTTCCTGTTGTTCCTGCCGTTCCTGATCATCGACCTCGTGGTCGCCTCGGTGTTGATGTCGATGGGCATGATGATGCTGCCGCCGGTCGTGGTGTCGCTGCCGTTCAAGCTGATCTTCTTCGTGCTGGTCGACGGCTGGTCGCTGGTGGCGGGCAGCCTGGTGCAGAGCTACGGCGGATAGGTCCGGTTCGCGAAATAGCCGAAACCGGGGAACCCGGCTCGACATTGCGCAATAACCGTCGCTCGACATACAATCGGCAGAGGGGGGCCAGGCGCAGCATCGCGCGGTGCCCGGGCTCGGGGGGACCGCGCGTGACAAGGCCGATGAGATCGACTGTGGGCGCGGCCGCGGTGTTGGCGCTGCTTCTTTCCAGCGCAGCACTGGCGCAGGCGCCGGCAACCAGTTCGCCGACGTCGCCCGACGGATTCCCGGCATGGGCCTATCCGTGGGCGCCGGATTTCAAGCCGCCAGCCGATG
>NZ_DATHOP010000290.1:0-5579 GCF_035484855.1 Bradyrhizobium sp. | reverse complement strand
GGTATCCCAGATATTCACCTCATACGCGCTGGCGCTGCCGATCTTCTCCGGATCGGTGCAGCGGATGAAAATGCCGCTGTTGGCATCGCTGTCGACCCAGAATTCGGC
The DNA here is from genome assembly GCF_035484855.1 of Bradyrhizobium sp. GTDB lineage: Bacteria > Pseudomonadota > Alphaproteobacteria > Rhizobiales > Xanthobacteraceae > Bradyrhizobium. The sequence goes on along the minus strand of NZ_DATHOP010000290.1, from coordinate 5,471 downwards.
CCGGATCTGATAATCGGTATAGGTGTTCTTGGTGACCAGAAAACCGTTGCCCTTGTCGGCCACGACCAAGCCGTCCTCGACGTGCCAATTGGCGTTGCCAATCTGGTTGAAATTGTCGAGATTCTTGCCGTCGAACAGGGTAACCCAGCCGTCGTCGGCAGCGGCCCGATGCGGAATTGAGAAGGCGGCGAAGCCTGCCAGAAGCAACGCGAAGCCAAGTGCTGACCAGCCCTTCATGACGGTATCCTCCCAGATTAACGTTTGTTGTTTGATGCGAGGCACGTTTTCGGCCCCGCACAGGTTTTCATCGTCCGGCGACGATAGCACCTGGCGGGCCCTGGCGGAAGCCGTTGAACTCAGCGCAGCGTCCGCGTCAGATCGTCGAACAGCTCGTCGACCGCGTAGGCGCGCGGAATCAGCCCCTGCTGCGCCGTGTAGCCAATGATCAGCTCCAGCGAGCGGCGCATTTCCTCGGTGCTGAATTTCGGCGCCCCGGCCGGCGCGCGGCCTGCGCTCTCGCGCAACAGGCGAAAAACCTCCCGCACGGCTTCGGGATGTTCGTGCGCAAGTTTCTCGCTGACCACCACCATGTGGTTGATCGGCAGCACCTGGTGTTTGGCAAACCATGCCTTCTCCTCCGCCGCGACATCCGGAAACAGCGGCTTCAACCCTTCGCGCTCGACCTTCTCGCCGAGCACGGCATCGAGTTCACCGTCGAGCAGCATCTGGATGATCGGTTTGCCCGCGGGCGCCCGCATGGTGGTGTCGCGGAATTCGGCGACATGGGCGTCCTCGAAGGTGACCCAATCGATCGAATTGAGATCGACGCCATAATCATTGGCAAGGATGCCGCGCAGCCAGGCGCCGGTCGTGGTGGTGAAGGAGCGGATGCCGACGCGCTTGTGGTTCAGGTCGGACGGTTTCAGCATTCCCAATTTGGCATTGTAGAGCCCAAAAGCGTGCTGGAACCGCGCCACCACCACCTCGGGCAACAGCACCATCGGCTTGCCGAAACTCTTCGCCATCAAATAGGTGACGATCGCCATTTCCGAGACGTCGAAGGCCCCTTCCCGCACCATGGGCTTGAATCCCTTGTTGGTCGGCGAATAGTCGGCGAAATCGAACGTCACGGAATCGGATTTGACCGATCCGTTCTTCAACGCGGCGGTGCCGGGATGGTCGCCCAGCAATGTGCGCAAGCGCATCCTCTTCTCCTTGTTGTGGTTACAGCCGCGTCATTGACCCGAGGGAGTGCGAACGCCGTGCCATGCATCGCGCACCTGGTGGTAATGAACCTCGGGCAGATAATCCGGCGTGTCCAGATTGAGGGTATGCACATCGAGCCGTCCGACGGCGCTCAGCAGCGTGTAGGATGCGATCACCCGGTCGTGCTGGGCCGTGATTTGCCTGGTTCTGGCGTTGGTCAGATCCTGCTGGGCGTTGAGGACATCGATCGTGGTGCGCTGCCCTCCTGCGGCCTCGCGGCGAACGCCCCGCAGCGCGATCTCGGCCGCGCGCACTTCGGACTCCGCCGCCGCGAGCGCGACCTTGGTTCCCTCATTGGAGACCCAGGCGCTGACCACGGCCGTTCGGGTCTGATTTCTGACCTGTTCGAGCACCAGGCGGCTCTGCGAGGCGAGTTCCTTGGCCTGACGCGTCTGCGAGGCCGCGGTGCCGCCGTCATAAATCGGGACATTGATCTGGCCGAGGATCGAAGCCTGGTCGGTCGCAAACGTGCTGAGGCTCGGATCCGAATCCCTGGATCGACTGGCGCTCGCCTGAGCCGTCACGGTCGGCAGCAGGCTGCTTTCCGCAACCGAGATGGTGGTTCGCGCGACGTCGACGTCGTAGCCGGCCCCGAGCACCGCCGGATTTTCGTGGCCTGCGGTTTCGGTCGCCGCGACAAGCGTCGGCGGCGACAGGCGGTCGACGGTAGCGGCCGCAACCAGTTGCGTTGGCGCGTTGCCGATAACCTGGGTGTAGGTTTCCTTGCTGATCGCCAGCGCCACTTCCGCGGCGTTGAGATCGGCCAGTCCGCGGCTCAACCGCGCTTCGGCCTGCGCGGTGTCCGTCGGCGTGACGTCGCCGGCGTCCAGCCGCCTCTTGGTGGTTGCCAGGATTTCGCGCAGCACTGCGACGTTGGTTCGCTGCGCCTCGACCAGGGCCTGGTTGGCGAGCACATTCATATACGCCGTCACGGCGTCCAGCAGGACGCCCTGGCCGGTGTTCCGCAATGCCTCGCGACCCGACAGAACCTGGAATTCGGCGACCCGAACGCTATTGGCGGTCTTGAAGCCGTTGAACAGGACCTGGGTGACCGTCACGCCGATCGTCCAGGGGCGCAGGGTTGCTCCCTGTATGCTGTTGTCGGGCAGCAGGTTGCGAACGGCCTGCAGCCCGGCGCCCAGGCTCGCGATGATCTGTGGCCGGTAGCCGGCCAGCGCCTGCGGAATGTTTTCGTCCGCCCCGCGTTGCCGGGCGCGATCGGCATTGAGTTGCGGATTGGACTGATAGGCCCGCACCAATGCTTCCGGCAAGGTTTCGGCGGCAGCGCAAGCGATCGATAGCGGATTGACGATCAGCACAAGGCAAAGCATCAGCCACGCCCGCTGCAGCCCTGTCCTGCGGGTCCTCGGCGCGCATTCGGAGGCGATCCTACTCACAACCCTTGACCATCTCTTCAGCCCATCATTCCGCCGGCGCCAGATGGCCTTCGGTGGCCAGACCGGGCCGGCTTCGCCGCGAAAACATCGAGATCAGCGCCGGCAAGGTGACGAGAATGACGACGGGCGCAAGCATCATACCGGCCACCACCACCACCGCCAGTGGCTTTTGCACCTGCGAGCCAATTCCGGTGGATACCGCGGCCGGCAGCAATCCGATGCCCGCGACCACGCAGGTCATCAACACCGGGCGCAACTGAAGCTCGCCGGTGCGCAGGATGGCCCTGCCGCGTTCCATGCCCTGGTCGATCAGCTGGTTATATTGCGAAATGATGATGATGCCGTCCATCACCGAGATGCCGAACAGCGCGATGAACCCGATCGCGGCGGAGACGCTGAAGGGAATGCCGGTCAGCAGCAATCCGAGAATGCCGCCGAGCACCGCCATCGGGATCACGCTCATGGTCAGGATGGTATCGACGACGGAACCGAAATTGAACCAGATCAACATGGCGATCAGCGTCAGGCTGATCGGCACCACGATCGACAACCGCTTGATGGCGTCCTGAAGGTTGCCGAACTCGCCTACCCATTCGAGGTGCGAGCCCGGCGGCAGTTGCACCTGGGCGTTGACCTTTTGTTGCGCTTCCAGCACCGCGCCGCCAAGGTCGCGTTCGCGCACCGAAAACTTGATCGGCAGATAGCGCTCCTGCTGTTCGCGGTAGATATAGGCCGCGCCCGATACCAGTTTGACGGTTGCGACCTCGCTCAGCGGCACTTGCGTGATGCCGTTCGGACCTTGCGCGCCGATCCGCAAATTCTGGATGGCTTCCGCGCTCTTGCGGTATTGCGGCGCCAGACGAACGATGATCGGGAAATGGCGGTCGCTGCCCGGCTCATAGAGGTCGCCGGCGCTGTCGCCCCCGATCGCGGTCTTGATCGTGGTATTGATATCGCCCGGCGCAAGCCCGTAGCGGGCGGCGCGCGCGCGATCGATATCGATCTGGATGGTAGGCTGGCCGAGCGAGGTGAAAACCGCAAGATCGGTGATCCCCTGCACCGTCGCCAGCACCGATTTGATCTTGTTGGCGGTGTCGGTCAGCGCCTGCAGGTCATTGCCGTACAGCTTGATGGAGTTCTCTCCCTTCACGCCGGAGACCGCCTCCGAGACGTTGTCCTGAAGATATTGCGAGAAGTTGAACTCGACGCCGGGAAACTTGTCCTGCAATTGCTGCAGCAGTTCGGCGGTGACTTCGTCCTTGTCGAGGGTGCCCGGCCACTGCGCGACGGGTTTGAGCGGCGCGAAGAATTCGGCGTTGAACAGGCCGGCCGCGTCGGTGCCGTCGTCGGGACGGCCGTGCTGCGACACCACCGACTCGACCTCGGGACGGCTGCGGATCACCTTGCGCATCTCGTTGACATAGGCGTTGCCGGTTTCCAGCGAGATGGTCGGCGGCAGCGTGGCGCGGATCCACAGATTGCCTTCCTCGAGCTTGGGCAGGAATTCCAGTCCCAATAACCGGCCCAGCACCAGGGTCATCACCACGAGCCCGACCGCGCCGATCACCACCAGCTTGCGGTTGGCGACCGCCCAGTTCAGCGCCGGGACATAGAGCCGGTGCAGGAAGCCCATGATCCAGGTCTCGGTCTCGTGCACATGCGACGGCAGGATGATGGCGGAGAGCGCCGGCGTCACCGTGAAGGTCGCGAGCAAGCCGCCCGCCAGCGCATAGGCATAGGTGCGCGCCATCGGCCCGAAGATATTGCCCTCGACGCCGCTCAGCGTGAACAACGGCAGGAACGCCGCGATGATGATCGCCGCGGCAAAGAAGATCGAGCGCGAGACGTCGGCGGCGGCGGACAGGATGGCATGGCTCTTCATGCCCATCGTCGTCTCGGTCGAGATATGGCTCTGTTCGAGCTCCGACAACGCCGTGGTTTGCGTCAGCCGGCGGAAGATCGCTTCCACCATGATCACGGTGGCGTCCACGATCAGCCCGAAATCGATCGCGCCGACCGACAGCAAATTGGCGGATTCGCCGCGCAGCACCAGGATGATGACCGCGAAGAACAGCGCGAACGGAATCGTGGCGCCGACGATCAGCGCGCTCCGCAGATCGCCCAGGAAGATCCACTGCAGCAGCACGATCAGGAGAATGCCGACCACCATGTTGTGCAGCACGGTCGCGGTGGTGAGGTCGATCAGGTCCTTGCGGTCGTAGATCCGCTCGATCCGCACTCCCGGCGGCAGGATGCTGGAATTGTTGATCGAGGTCACCAGTTCCTCGACCCGGGCGATGGTCGGCGAGCTCTTCTCGCCACGGCGCATCAGCACGATGCCCTGCACGATGTCATCGGCGTCATCGAGGCCGGCGATGCCGAGCCGCGGTTTCTCGCCCACGGTCACGGTCGCGACGTCCTTGACGAGAACCGGATTGCCGCCGCTTTGCGCCACCATGGTGCTGGCAAGATCGTCGATGGAGCGGATCAGACCGACGCCGCGCACCACTGCGGACTGGGTGCCGATATTGACGGTGTTGCCGCCGACATTGATGTTGGAATTGCTGACGGCCTGCAGCAATTGCGGCAAGGTCAAACCGTTGGCGACCAGTTTGTTGAAATCGACCTGCAGCTCGTAAGTCTTGGTCTTGCCGCCCCAGCCGGTGACGTCGATGACGCCGGGCACCGCGCGAAACCGGCGTTGCAGCACCCAGTCCTGCAGCGTTTTCAAATCGAGCACGCTGTAGTTCGGCGGCCCCTTGAGCCGGTAGCGGTAGATTTCGCCGATCGCACTGGTCGGCGAGATCC
>NZ_DATHOP010000289.1:0-13352 GCF_035484855.1 Bradyrhizobium sp. | reverse complement strand
CTCTCCTCTGCCGGCCCGGTGCGATGGCCACGCGGCGCGTGTCAACCGCTTCATGCCCTTGCCGCGCCAGCCGGCACTTTCTATTGTTATACCTAAGGATAGGGCCAATTGGGCAAATGGTGGAGACCAGCGTGGCGGTTATTGTACCCTTCGAAAGTCCCTCGGGCGCTTCGATAGATCAGCTGGTCGGACTTGTCGCCGCCGACATGGAGCGCGTCAACTCTACCATTTTGTCGCGCACCGGCTCGGAAGTCACCATGATCCCGGAGGTCGCCAACCACCTGATTTCCTCGGGGGGAAAACGGCTGCGCCCGATGCTGTCGCTGGCGATGGCAAATCTCACCGGCTATTCCGGCGACGGCCATATCAAGCTCGCGGCCTCGGTCGAGTTCATGCACACCGCCACCCTGCTGCATGACGATGTGGTCGACGAGAGCGAATTGCGGCGCGGCAAGCTGTCGGCGCGGATGCTGTGGGGCAATGAGGCCAGCGTGCTGGTCGGCGACTTCCTGCTCGGCCAGGCCTTTCGCATGATGGTCGAGGTCGGATCATTGCGCGCGCTCGACATCCTGTCGTCGGCGGCGGCAACCATTGCCGAGGGCGAAGTGATGCAGCTCGCCGCCGCAAAGAATACCGCGACCACCGAGGACGAATACCTCGCCGTGATCCGCGGCAAGACCGCTGAATTGTTTGCCGCCGCCTGCGAGGTCGGCCCCGTGATCGCCAATCGTCCGAAGGCCGAACAGACCGCGTGCCGCTCGGTCGGCATGAATCTCGGGATCGCGTTCCAGCTGGTCGACGACGTGCTCGACTACGGCGGCAAGGCGGCCAAGCTCGGCAAGAATGTCGGCGACGATTTCCGGGAGGGCAAGATCACGCTGCCCGTGGTGCTGGCGTTCCGCCGCGGCAATGATTCCGAGCGCGCATTCTGGACCAGGGCGCTCGAGCACGGCGAGATCGGCGACGGCGATCTCGATCACGCCATCGGGCTGATGACCAAACACCGCGCGCTCGAGGATACCATCAGCCGCGCCCAGCATTACGGCGCGATGGCGGTCGATGCGCTGGCGCTGTTTCCGGGCTCGCCCATGAAGAGCGCGCTCGAGCAGGTGGTGGCGTTCTGTTTGGCGCGGTCGCATTGACCGTGAGCGGCGCCAATTTTTCGCTGTTCCTGCTGGCGGCGCTGGTCATTGCCGCCGTTCCAGGGCCCGGCATTTTCTACGTTGCGGCGCGGACGTTATCTGGCGGCAGGAGGGCGGGCATCGCATCGACGTTTGGCACGGCATTGGGCGGAATGGTGCATGTCGTGGCCGGCGGCCTCGGCGTCTCGGCGATCGTGCTCGCCAGCGCGCAGCTCTTTACTGGTCTGAAGCTCATCGGCGCGCTCTATCTGATCTGGCTCGGCATCAAGACCATCCGCGACGCGAACGATGCACCGCCGCAAGAGGCGGGCTCTACCGGCCCGGAACGCGCCTTCCGCGACGGCATCCTGGTCGAGGCGCTCAATCCAAAGACCGCAGCGTTCTTCCTGGCGTTCATTCCGCAATTCCTGGACCCCGCCGCCGGCCATGCCGGTCTCCAGTTCATGGCACTCGGCCTGATCTCGGTCTCGCTCAACACGATTGCCGACGTCATCGTGGTGGTGGCAGCCTCCACCGCCCGCGCGCATCTGGTACGCCGACCGGTCTTCGTTCGGCGATTGCGGCAGGGCTCTGGACTTTTCATGGCCGGGCTCGGGATTTCGCTGGCGCTGGCGCGACGACCAAATACGTAGGGTGGGTTAGCCGAAGGCGTAACCCACCAAACGCGCCGGTGTTGCCTCGTAATGGTGGGTTACGCTGCGCTAACCCACCCTACGATATTCTCCACTCCGCGAATTAGCTCAACACCCCGGCATGCACCCACCATCCGGGGTGATCGAGCCGGATCTTCTCGGCGGCGCGGCCGGCCTCGGCGGTGTTTTCGAAGATCGCAAAGCAGGTCGCGCCCGAGCCCGACATCCGCGCCAGCCAGGCGCCGTTGCTGGCGTTGAGCGCGGCGAGCACCTCGCCGATCACGGGCTGGATGCGCATCGCCGGCGCTTCGAGATCATTGGCGCCGCCAGCCAGCGCTTCGACCCAGTCTTCGAGCGAAGCGCCGTCTTCCGGCCAGGCGGTGGCCTGCAGCACATCGGCTGCGCCCACCAGCAATTCGCCGCTGCGCAGGCCCAGCGCGTCGAACACGTCCCTGGTCGCCACCGGCACGCGCGGATTGACCATCACGCAGGGCATCTTCGGCAAACTCAGCGGCATCAGGGTTTCGCCGACGCCGGTCATGACGCAGGCGCGCGAGGCCAGGCACACCGGCACGTCGGCGCCGGTCATCTGCGCGACCTCGATCAGGCGCGCATCGTCGATCGCAAGGCCGTTGGCGCGCGCCAGAAGCCGCAGCGCCGCTGCGGCGTCCGCCGAACCGCCGCCGATGCCGGCAGCTACCGGCAGCATCTTGTCGAGGATAAAATCGCCGAGCGTGAGGCCGGCGACGCGCTCGCCGAGCAGCTGCGCCGCCTTGAACACGAGGTTGTCGGCACCCTCGCCGCAGGCCTGCGCCAGCGGCCCGGTGGTTTTGAGATGTAGTTCGGACCCGGGCGAAAGCGTGATCCGGTCGGCGCAATCGGCGAACGCGACCACGCTTTCGAGCTCATGGTAGCCGTCAACCCGCCGGCCAATCACCCGCAGGGTCAGGTTGACCTTGGCGCGCCCGTCCTCGCTCAGCGCCGGCATCGCGATCACACCTCGATCAAGCCGAGCGATCAGCCGCCCTTGCCGTCTTCTTTTTTCTTGTCGGCGGAGGCGGCCGAGGAGGAGGCATCGTCGGGCAATCCGTTTTCGATCTTGGCCTCGATCTTCGGCAGGTCTTCCGGCTCGGGCTTCAGGTCGCGGGCATGCGCCCACTGGAATTTGGCTTCCAGCGTGCGGCCGACGCGCCAATAGGCGTCGCCGAGATGGTCGTTGATGGTGGGGTCCTCGGCCCTGAGCTCGACCGCATGCTCGAGATTCTTGACCGCGTCGTCGTAATTGCCGATGCGGAAGTAAGCCCAGCCGAGCGAGTCCACGATGTAGCCGTCGTCCGGGCGCTGCTCGACGGCGCGCTTGATCATCTTCATGCCTTCGTCGAGATTGATGCCCTGATCGATCCACGAATAGCCGAGATAGTTCAGCACATGCGGCTGCTCGGGCTGCAGTTCGAGCGCCTTGCGCATGTCGACTTCGGCCTTGCTCCACTGCTTGGAGCGCTCCTCGCAGATGCCGCGATAATAGAAATAGACCCAGTTGGCCTTTTCGGTGCCTTCCGGCAGGCCGTTGAGGCCCTGGGTGTAGGTCACCGTGCAGTCGGCAAACTTCTTGCGGCCGCGCTCGATATTGCCGAGCGCCATGATGGCTTCGACATCCTTCGGATCTTCCGCCGCCACACCTTTGAGGATCTTGATCGCCTCCTCGCTGCGATCGGCGGCATCCAGATCGGTCGCCAGCAGAACCTCGGCGTTGCGCTTCAGCGGCGAGGACGCCGGCATCCGCTCATAGACCTTGATCGCCATCTGCGGCTTCTTCACCGATTCGTAGAGGTCGGCGAGCGACAACAGCGCCATCGGATGATTGGGCGCGAGATACAGCGCCAGCTGCAGATAGACCAGCGCCAGATCCTCGGCGCCGCGGCGCGTCAGCGACGAGCCGATGCCGTAGAGCGCCTCGGCGGCGCCGGCTTGGGCCGAATCGACCAGCGGCGGCAGCTTCTTGCCGGCCTTGGTTTCGCGGATCCCTTCGAGCACCAGGGGATGCCGCGGCAGCTTCTTGTCGTAGGCTTCGTAGATCGCGGTCGCCGCGGCGTCGTCCTTGTTGCGCGAGAGCCAGCGCGCATAGTCGTCGGCCACGCGCAGCATGGAATCCTCGAGCTTGTAGGCCCGCTCCAGCCGGACGCCGGCTTCCTTTTCCTTGCCCGCGAGCTCGAGGATCATGCCGGAATGCAGATCCTTGAAGATCGGATACCATTCGGGTCCGGTCAGCTTGTCGATGCTGGCAACCGCGCCCTTGGTATCGCCGGCGCCGTAGCTGGCCCAGCCCGACAGCAGCGTCGCCACCAGGTCCGTGATCGGGCCGCGGATCGATTGATTGATGTTGAGCTGGGCGGCGGCATATTTCTTCGCCTTCAGGTCGCGCACGCCGAGCACGAGGCGGGCGACGCGATTGGACTTGTCGACCGTCAGGATGCGCTCGGCGAGCTTGACGCCCTCGTCGATATCGCCGTCGGCGAGCGAGGAAATGAAGGCGCGGTCCAGAAGCTCGTTGTTCTTCGGATCGGTGCGGAGCGCCGAACGGTAGAACGCCGCCGCGGAAGCCGCGTCGTGTTCGACATTGGCGTGCCGCGCCGCCAGATAGCTGCCCGACTGGGTCAGCGATTTCAGGTCGTGGCTGGTCGGGAACTGCGCCGAATTGTCGGAGGGATGGTCGGGCGTCTGCGCCGAAAGCGAGGCAGGCACCGCGAGCGCGGTGATGGCGAGTGCGGCAATCGTCGAGCGATTGAAACGAATGGAAAGCATCACGGTTCGCCTTGGCTCCAGGGTTGACGGCAAGATTTACGGCAAGATCTCAAGATCTTATGGATCGTCTCGAATGCGAACCCAACCGGCAGCATCGTAGCCCGCGACAATGCCGCTTTTGGCGTTCAACCGCAAGGATACGGCCTGGCGAATCGACTGGCAGGAACGCCTAGGGTGCCGCCGACCGCCTGCAAAGGCTTTCACTGTGGCGGTATCGTGGCCGGCATCCCTATCCGGCCACCATGCCTCACGCAATCGTGGTCACATCGCCTCGTAATTCGGTCCGCCGCCGCCCTCCGGGGGCACCCAGGTGATGTTGCCGTTCGGGTCTTTCACATCGCAGGTTTTGCAATGGACGCAGTTCTGGGCGTTGATCACGAAGCGGGGACCTGAGGTCTCCTCGACCCATTCATAGACGCCCGCCGGGCAATAGCGGTTGGAGGGGCCGGCATAGACATCGTGCTCGGAGGTTTTTTGCAGGTTCATGTCGGCGACCTTCAGATGAACCGGCTGGTCCTCCTCGTGGTTGGTGTTGGACATGAATACCGACGACAGCCGGTCGAAGGTGAGCTTGCCGTCCGGCTTGGGCGAAGCGATCGGCGCATGCGCTTTCGCCGGATCGAGCGTCTTGCGGTCGGGCTTGGCGTGCGACTGGGTGCCGAACAGCGAGAAGCCGAGTGTGTTGCACCACATGTCGATCCCGCCAAGCGCCACGCCAATCACGGTGCCGAACTTCGACCACAGCGGCTTGACGTTGCGCACCGGATACAAGTCCTTGCCGACCGGCGAGGCGCGCCAGGCATTCTCGTACTCGACCAGTTCATCATTGGCCCGGCCGGCGCCGAGCGCGGCATGGACGTGTTCGGCCGCCAGCATACCGCTGCCGATGGCGTTGTGCACGCCCTTGATGCGCGGCACATTGACAAAACCCGCCGCGCAGCCGATCAGCGCGCCGCCGGCGAAGGTCAGCCGCGGCACCGATTGATAGCCGCCCTCGGTGATGGCGCGCGCGCCATAGGCGAGCCGCTTGCCGCCTTCGAAAACGTTGCGGATCGCGGGATGGGTCTTGAAGCGCTGGAACTCGTCGAACGGTGACAGGTACGGGTCGTCGTAGTTGAGATGCACGACGAAGCCGATCGCGACCAGGTTATCGTCATAGTGATAGAGGAACGAGCCGCCGCCGGTCGAATTGTTCAGCGGCCAGCCGAACGAATGCTGGATCAGGCCTTTCTGGTGCTTGGCCGGATCGACCTGCCAGACTTCCTTCAGCCCGATGCCGAATTTCGGCGGCTCCGAGTTGGCGTCGAGCGAGAATTTCGCAATCAGCTGCTTGGTGAGGCTGCAGCGCGCGCCCTCGGCGAACAGCGTGTATTTGCCGAGCAATTCCATGCCGCGCGTATAGGATGATTTGTGCGAACCGTCCTTGGCGACGCCCATGTCGCCGGTAGCGATGCCGCGTACCGCGCCCTTGTCGTCGTAGAGCACTTCCACCGCCGCGAAGCCCGGATAGATCTCGATCCCGAGCGCCTCGGCCTTGCGCGCCAGCCAGCGGCAGACATTGCCAAGCGAGCCGATATAACAGTGATGATTGTTCATCAGCGGCGGCATCGCAAAGCCCGGCAGCGGGATCGCGCTGCCTGCAGTCATCCAATAGAACTTGTCGATCTTGACTTGCGTCTTCAGCGGGCAGTCGGCGTCCTCGCGCCAATCCGCAACGAGCTTGTCGAGCGCGACCGGATCGATCACCGCGCCGGAGAGGATGTGCGCGCCGACCTCGGAGCCCTTCTCGACGACCACGATGGTGAGATCGGCATTGAGCTGCTTCAGCCGGATCGCCGCCGCAAGCCCTGACGGCCCGGCGCCGACGATCACGACGTCGAATTCCATGGATTCGCGCGGCGGCAATTCTTCGCTGCTCATGATCTGGTCCCGGCCCGGTTGAGAACTCCCTATATACGTCGTTTGTCCGATTTTTCAGCCGAGAACAACCATGGAAATGGCGGCTGAGGCGTTTCGCTGCAGCGCGATCCGGCCTAGATTGGATGGATGTTCCAAGCCCCACGCCATGACGCCTGAGCGCACACCCACCGTACGCGAGTTGCTCGCCTTCTACCTGGAGGCCGGCGTCGACTGCGCGCTGGCGGAAGAGCCCGCCAACCGGCTCGCCGATCCCGACCTCGTACCTGTGGCGAGCGCAGCCGCGCCGCCCAAGGCCATCCCGGTGGCTGCCCCGGTCCCGGCCGCGCGCGTCGAGGCGGCGCAGGCACCGGAGGCGGCGATCGTCTCCGCGCGGGAAGCGGCGCGCACCGCGCCGACGCTGGAGGCGCTGCGGGAGCTACTGGAAAATTTCGACGGCTGCGCGCTGAAATCGACCGCCACCCGGCTGGTGTTTTCCGACGGCAATCCCAAGGCGCGGATCATGTTCGTCGGCGAGGCCCCCGGCCGCGAGGAGGATCTCGAGGGCCTGCCCTTCGTCGGGCGCTCGGGAAAGTTGCTGGACCGGATGATCGCGGCGATCGGGCTCGATCGCTCAAAAGCCTACATCGCCAATGTGATTCCCTGGCGGCCGCCCGGCAACCGCACGCCGACGCCGCAGGAGACGCAAATCTGCCTGCCGTTCATCCAGCGCCAGATCGAACTGGTCGATCCCGACGTGCTGGTGACGCTCGGCAATCCCTCCACGCAGACCTTACTGGGAACACGCGAGGGCATCATGAAGACCCGCGGCCGCTGGTTCGACTACGACACCGGCACGCGAACGATCCGCGCGCTCGCCACCTTCCATCCGGCCTATCTGCTGCGCTCGCCATCCTACAAGCGCATGTCGTGGCAGGATTTGCGCGCGATCGCGAAGGCGCTGGAGCAGGCTGCATCATCCTGAGTCCCGCGACGCTTTCAGTCCGCCGTCATGGCCGGGCTTGTCCCGGCCATCCAAGTCTTTCTTTCCACCAAGCGCGTCAAGACGTGGATGCCCGGGACAAGCCCAGGCATGACGAGTTTGCTGAATAAAAGCCACTGCACTCGACACCATGCTTCGACACCCTTACCGTTCACTCCAAGAATGGGAGCAGCGACGTGAGCAAGAAAGCTGTAGTCGGCAAGAAGCGCATCTCGGCCACAACCGGGGCGAGAACAAAATCAGGGGTCAAGATCCCGGGCCGCACCGCCGCCGCTGCGAAGGCTGCGTCAAACAAATCCGCCAGGATGCGACCGCCCAAGGGGCCGGTCTGGCAATGGTCGGCGGGCGAAACCGCGGCGGCGATCCGCTCCGGCGCGATTGCCGCGGTCGAAGTCCTCGACGCGCATCTGGAGCGCATGCGCGCCGTCAACCCAAAACTCAACGCGGTGGTCGTCGACCTTTCGGAGGAAGCGCGCAAGGCAGCCATGGCCGCCGACAAGGCGCGAGCAAAGGGCCGCGAACTCGGCCCGCTGCACGGCGTGCCGATCACCATCAAGGAAAACGTGGACTACGAAGGCCGGCCCAATCCCAATGGCGTGCCGGCGCAAATGAAGATCATCGCGCCTTCCGATGCGCCGGTGGTGCGCAATCTCAAGCGCGCCGGCGCGATCGTCATCGGCCTGACCAATACGCCCGAATTCTCGTTCCGCGGCTTCACGGACAATCCGCTGCACGGGCTGACGCTGAATCCCTGGAATCCCGATATCACCTGCGGCGGATCGTCGGGCGGCGCCGGCGCGGCGGTGGCGGCCGGCATCGGAACGATCGGGCATGGCAACGACATTGGCGGTTCGTTGCGCTGGCCGGCACACTGCAACGGGATCGTTACCATCAAGCCGACGCAGGGCCGGGTCCCCGCCTACAACGAGAGTTCGGCGACCGAGCGGCCGATGATGTCCCACCTGATGTCCGCGCAGGGACCGCTCGTGCGCAGCGTCGCCGACGCAAGACTCGCGCTGGAAGTCATGAGCCAGCGCGATCCGCGCGATCCCTGGTGGGTGCCGGCGCCCCTGACCGGGCCGAAGCCGAAACGACCAATCAAGGTTGCGCTGGCGAAGTTGCCCGCCGACATGGATGTCGATCCCTCGGTGCGTGCGGCGCTCAGGCAGAGTGCCGACCATCTCGAGCGGGCGGGCTACCAAGTGAGCGAAGTCGAGGTGCCCGCCATCGACGGGGTCTGGCAGACCTGGTGCGACATCATCGCCAATGAAGTCGCCGTGATGCAGGAAGCCGGCATGCTGGCGGTGACCACGGGGGATTTTCACACGGCCTGGGGCGGCATCAAGGCGAAGTCGAAAGCGTGCGACCTGGTGGGCTGGATGCGCTTGACGGCCGCGCGCAACACGCATATCCGCGCCTGGCAATTATTCCTCGAGGACCATCCGGTGGTGCTTGCGCCGACGACGGTGAAGCCGACGCCCGGTCCGCGCGCGGACGCCGTCAGCGTGGAGCGTGCGAGCGAGCTATTCTGGAACGACCTGCGTTTCATCTCGGCGATCAACGTGCTTGGCCTGCCGAGCGCCGTCGTGCCCGTGGCGCTGCACGAGGGCAGGCCGATCGGCGTGCAGTTGATCGCAGGCCGCTACCGCGAAGACCTCGCGCTCGACGCTGCGGCGGCGATCGAGAAGCGCGTGGGAATGCTGGTGCACCGGCTGTGGCAACGGATGGACTGAACCACGGCTTGAGCAAAGCTGCGCTCGCGGCTACGGCGCCTTCGGCCGCACGATGGCCCAGCCGATCCGCAATAGCGGCTGCCGTCCGTTGACAAACCATTCGAACGCGCGGGGCACTTCCGGCACCAGGCCCGGAAACCGTTGCGCGATATCGGGGGGCGGGGTGCCGACCGTATCCGATGCGCGCCAGACCACGACGCCGCCGTTGCGGTAGAATTTCGGCAAGCTCAGCCACGGCGTCCGCTCCGGCGCCGCGTCGAGCAAAAGGTGCGGACGGCCGGCGTCCAGCGCGATCAGGGCGGCGAGCTGCGGATCGCCGCTCACCGCCCGCAGCGGCTGGTTGGTGCGGCGCTCAAAACTGTCGCCGAAAAAACGCCCAATCGCCCGCGCCGGCAACGACGTCGCCACCTCGCCGCCGCCGGTCCAGGGCAGAAACAGCGTGGCGGCAAATGCCACCAGCGCAGGTGCAGCGATCGCGGCGGCCCAGACCGAGCGCAACAGGCGCTGGCGCCGCAAATAGACCAGGTCGCCTGTCGTCACGATCACGGCAAGTCCCGACATCAACAGCGCGACGCCGGATCCGCCGGCGACGCCATCCAGATTGAAAACTCCGGAGATCAGGCTTCCGATCAGCGCGGGCGCCAACGCAAAGCAATAAACATACTGCCGCGCCAGGGGATCGACCGGCGGCCGATAGATGATCGGCGCCTCTTCCGGATTGCGATCGAACCAGCCGGAGTTGAGCACCGAGAGCAGCACGATGCCCGACAGCGCCGCCAGCAAGCCGCCGAGCAGCACGGCGGCGTGCAACGCGCGTGCGCTCAAATCCGCGATCGCGGGCCAGGGCGGCAGCGAAAGCGTATCGGCCCGGATCAGCCAGATCAGGTAAGGCAGTGCCAGCACGACGATGACCAAAAGCGCGAACAGCGGATCGAACGACATCAGCATGCGCCGCCCGCGCGCGGTGGCGAGCGTAAATCCGGCCAGCAGCAGCAACAGGCCGATGGCGGCCGGGCTCGTCAGCAGCAGAAGTCCGGCTTCGATCGACCATGCAAACCACACGTTGCGCCGGTTCTGGCCGATCAATTGCCAGGAATGCAGCAGCAGCAGCGCCCACAGCGGGCGCGCCGCTACCTGCGGGCCGAACTCGAGCCCGGGCGAGGCGAACACCACGACCGTCAGCGTCAACAGCACCGCGAGCACCGCCTGCTGGCCGCCGACAATGGCGCGCGCCAGCCGGTACAGGGTCAGGAAAGTGACGACCGAGCAAAGCTGCGCCAGCAGATAGACGCCGAGCATGTGATTGCCGGCGGCGCGAAACGCGATGTCCGCGAGCCAGAATGCCAGCGGCGGCCCGAGATCGGTTCCGACCTGATATTCCCGGCCATAGGCCAGCACGGTCGCAAGCTCGCCGGGAGGGCTGCGATACAGAAGCAGCGCCACCACCAGCCACAGCGCGGCCTGCAGCAGCACCACGATCCATACCACCAGCCGCGGCCGGGCGCGGATCAGTTCGATAATCAGGGAAGTGAAACGCATGAACCGTCCGGAATGGCCAACGCCTGCCCCTCAGGCGGCGTCATTCGATCTCGCAGGTGTGATAGAGCGCGTGAGCCGCCGAGGCAACCATGGCGTTGTCGAGCGAAGCGGGCACCGCTTCGCGTCAAGAAACGCGTCCAGCAAGGCATCAGATTCCGGCCGAAAGCCCGACGTCGACCTGCGCTTCCGTCGCGACGACGCCCGGTTCGAACGTCATGGCGAGTTGCCTTTCCCGTGCGGCCACGACCGGTGCAAACAGCCGGCGGTGATGCACGGTGGGTCCCAGCCGGGCGAGCGCCTCCAGATGCTCCGGCACGCTATAGCCTTTGTGGGATTCGAAGCCGTAGCCGGGGCAATCCTGCGCCAGCGCGCACATCAGGCGGTCGCGCGTCACTTTGGCTATGATCGAGGCCGCTGCGATCGAGACCACCAGGCCATCGCCGCCGATCACCGCCTCGCAGTCGCACGGCGTGTCGAGCCGGTCGCGGCCGTCGACGAATACGTGTTTCGGCAGCTCCGGCAGCGCGTGCACCGCGCGGGCCAGCGCCCATAGCGAGGCGCGCAGGATATTGTCGCGATCGATCCGTGTCGGAGGCGCTAACGCCACCGCAAACGAGGCGGTGGCGCAAATCTGCTCGAACAGTTCCTCGCGGCGCTCGGGCGTCAGCCGCTTGGAATCGTCGATGCCCTTGGGGATCCGCTTCGGATCGAGCACCACGGCCGCGGCCACCACCGGGCCCGCCAGCGGCCCGCGCCCAGCCTCGTCGCAGCCGGCCACCGGCCAGACCCCGCGCTTAATCAGCGCGCGCTCGCGGCGAAAACTCGGCGACGCGACGGCGATCACGCCCTTCGCAGGTTTGGCCGGATCGTCCCTGGATTTGTCCCGAATCATGGCCGGGATGGTTGCGCAAGCGAAGGCGGCCGCGCAACCGGGAACTCGGCGCAATTCCCGCTATTCAAGTAAAGATCCTGGCGTCACGGCTCGCTCTTGGGATCGAACACGGAAGGTTTGCGAAACAATCGCTCGAGGCGGGGATGACGGCTTGGCGACGCGTCCAGCGCGGCAACAAAGGCGTCCCATCCCTTGCCATCGAGCGTAAAGATCCGCCGATCGGCAAGCCGCTCCTCGGCCTCGCTGAGCGCGGTGTCGAGCACGAATTCGCTGACGGACTTGCGTTCGACGGCTGCGGCCGCCTGCAAGGTCTGCTTTGCGGCGGGGCTCAGGCGAATACCGAGTTTTTCCGTTCGATTGGTGCGCAGGATCATTTTGCCTCCTGATCGGAAGGACAGCATAATCTGCCAGACGATGTTACGACAAACAAAATGGGAGAACGGCTCGCTTAGGTCTTGGCCGGAACTAGACGACCGATTCCATGAAACCGGTCGTTTCCAGGCTCTCGAACCTCATCCTGAGGAGCAAGCCTTCGCCCCAAGGGCGACGGCTTGCGTCTCGAAGGATGGCGGCTTGCACGGCCGTCGCCCGCGGCCATCCTTCGAGACGCATCGCTCATGCGATGCTCCTCAGGATGAGGTTCGGGAACGATGCCGATATGATTCGAACTTCGAAATCGTTGAACTATGTTTGGGGCTTCATCCCGAGCCGCTGGCCGCACATGCTGCCGTACACACCCAGCAGCCCCGGCACTCCAACGCCGGCATTTTGATCTTCGGTATCGAGCCGCTGCACGATCCCGGCAGCAGATGCGATGACGGTGACTTTGCAATAGCGCGTACTGGCTGTCCCAAAACCTCTGTCGGTAGCGATGTCGGTCACCGCCGAAAGCTGCCAGATATAGGAGCTTTGGCCGCTGTTCATCTTAAACACGCTTGTCGGCGGTCCGAACCGAACGACCAGCGCATCGACGTTCTGTCCGATGTATCGATCGCCCAATCGGGCGACGACTTCCTGCTTCGACGCGGCGCAACCGCACAGCGCGGCGCACAGCGCCACAATCGCCAGAAAACGCATAACCCGGTCTCCAACTAGAACAGGCTGAGTTGCTCCCCGCTCCGCTTGGGCTTCGCGAAATGGTCGGTGGTCAGTTTCGAGCGCCGCTTGTTGAGCCCGAGTTTCTCGCAGGCGATCTCGAACCTGCGTCCGATCATCCAGGCCATCGGACCGGTGCCTTTCATCCGCGTGCCCCATTGCGAGTCGTAGTCGCGCCCGCCCCGCATGTCGCGGATCAGGGTGAAGACATGGCGGTAGCGATCCGGATAATTCGCCATCAGCCATTCGCGAAAGAGATCGCGGACCTCAAGCGGCAGGCGCAGCAGGACGTAGCTCGCTTCCTTAACGCCGGCGTGGGCCGCCGCATCCAGAATGCGCTCGATCTCGCTGTCGTTCAGCGCCGGGATGACCGGGGCGACCATCACGGTGGTTGGAATTCCGGCTTCGGAAAGCTGCCGCAGCGCCTCAAGCCGCCGTGCCGGCGTCGATGCTCTCGGCTCCATAGTGCGGGCGAGCTGCGCATCCAGCGTCGTCACCGAAATCGCCACCTTGGCGAGATTGCGCTTGGCCATCCGTGCCAGGATATCGATGTCGCGGGTCACCAGCGCCGATTTTGTCACGATGCCGACCGGATGCGAGGCGCGGTCCAGAACCTCC
>NZ_DATHOP010000288.1:0-24812 GCF_035484855.1 Bradyrhizobium sp. | reverse complement strand
ACGTTATAATCCGTAAAACCATTGCGTGGGGAATGCCGGGTGATTCCGGTGTGACCTGCTAACGTGTGTGCGCTCTACCCACTACCATTGCACACACGGCTATCGGGCGCATCGGCCGCCCGGCATTCCCTGCGCCCTTTGATTGAAGGGCGGGAAATAAACCAATACCTCGCGCGATGCTCGCGGCGAGATCGCGGACGTATGTTTCAACGTCATTGCGAGCGCAGCGAAGCAATCCCATTCTTCCTTTTTGTTGCGCGATGGATTGCTTCGCGGAGCCTGTCATCGGGCGCGCATTCGCGCGACCCGTTGGCTCGCAATGACGACCTCACTTGTCATCGCCCGGCTTGCCGGGCGATGACATCCGCGTAGCGCCGGGCAGTTTGCCGCCCCCGCGAAAACGAATTCACATCCCGATGTCGAACACGTTCGGCAGCTGCGTCAGCGGCAGCGTGGCGGCGCCGACGATGGTGGCGACAAGGGCCATCAGGGTGCGGTTGCGGCGCGGCTTGCCGCGCATCTGGCCGGCGATCCACTCCAGGACTTCGGTGTCGACATTGACGGCCCTATTCGGCGCCCAGCTCTCGATCTCGGTTTCCGGCGACAGCGCCACCGTGCGCGGCGGCACCGGCAGGCCGGAGGCGGAGGCCGCGTGATGCACGACGGCTTTCGCAAACAGATCGTCGAAGCGCCCATCGTCGCTGCGCTCGGCGGCGGCGGCGTCGATCTCGAACAGCGCCTCGGCTTCCGCCCGGCTGACCGGCTGGTGGTCGACCGCGGTCGCGGTCAGGATGCGCGCGCACCAGGCAGCGTCGAAGGCATCCAGTTCGCGGGAAAAATGCATGCGGCCCCTTGTGGTCGGGCCTTCGCCGGTGATCACGCCATCGCGGACGACGGCAAGGGCAAGGGCTGCGCCGTCGCGGCAGGAAATCTCGGAGGGTTCGAGCGCATTGAGCGGTTCGGCGAACTTGAGCTTGGCGGCAGACAGCTTGGAGGCAGACATTGGACAGTTCTTCTTCTCAGTTTCTTGTTCTGGACCAGCATTTCCTGCCGGCGTAAACGAGTGGTTAACGAATGGAAAATCGGGTCGTGACTTTTTTAGATGGTTGCCTATTTGTCGCGGTGCCGTCCGTCGCGGTTCGACTGACGGCACCCCGGGGCCGGGGTGTTGGGGGCCATAAAAGGCAATATCGGGGCGGCCGCGGGATATTCCGGACAACCGTGGTCTTTACGGTCACCGCTGTGGTTTTTCCGCCGCATCAGCGCGGATCAAAAGAAAATGCTAGGAGTTCCCCAAAGCGAAGAAACATCTCCCCTTTTTTGGCGGGCGGTTCCCTCTAGCGGTCCGGGCCTATATTCAGATAGTCGAAATTCACCTGTAACTCCAAAGACATGAGGTCGCGACATGGCTCTACAGATAGGCGCCGAAGCCCCGGATTTCGAAGCCGAGACCACCGAGGGCAAGATCAAATTCCATGACTGGATCGGCAACGGCTGGGCGCTGTTGTTCTCGCATCCGAAGGATTTCACGCCGGTTTGCACCACCGAGCTCGGCGCGCTCGCCAAGCTGAAGGGCGAATTCGACAAGCGCGGCGTCAAATTGATGGGGCTTTCGGTCGATCCGGTCGACCGGCATTCGAAATGGTCCGAGGACATCAAGGAGACGCAGGGTGCCGCGCCGAACTATCCGATGATCGGCGACACCGATTTCAAGGTTTCGAAGCTGTACGACATGCTGCCGGCCTCGGCCTCCGGCGACGTCACCAAGCGTACCGCCGCCGACAACCAGACCGTCCGCAACGTCTTCATCATCGGGCCGGACAAGAAGATCAAGCTGGTGCTGGTCTATCCGATGACCACGGGCCGCAATTTCCAGGAAATCCTGCGCGTGATCGATTCGCTGCAGATGACCGCGAAACATCGCGTGGCGACGCCGGCCGACTGGAAACCGGGCGAGGACGTCATCATCGCGGGCTCGGTCAGCGACGACGAGGCCAAGACCATCTATCCGCAGGGCTGGAAGTCGCCAAAGCCGTACATCCGGATCGTGCCGCAGCCGAAGTGAGGTTTCGCGAGCACAACGGCGTAGGGTGGGCAAAGCGCAGCGTGCCCACCATTGGAGAAGCCGCTGCATGAAGAGGTGGGCACGGCGCAAGAGCGGCTTTGCCCACCCTACGGAGTCCCTCAAACCTTCGGCGCGAGCCGGTTGGCCACCAGCAGCCCGACCGTTGCCGACAGCCCCGTCACCAACGATCCCCAGCAGACATCGACGGCCACGACCGGCCAGGTCCAGTGCTTCAACAGCGCCAGCGAGGTCAATTCGAAGGTCGCGTAGCAGAAAAAGCCGAACAGCGCGCCGTAAAGCAGCGTCGTTTGCCACCTCGCCGAGGCCGAAGCGCTGACGAAGATCAGGATGCCCGCGACGTAGATCAGGTAGAACAGAAGCGCCGGCAACAGCCTGATTTCGCCGAGCATGTCGCCGACTTGCGAAGCAAAAAAGCCCTTGGCGATGAGCCCGAGGAACAGGAAATCGACCGGGATCAGCACGACCAGGGTCGCCAGATAGAGAACGACAGTGCGCTTCACGAGATCCTCCGGCGCCCTTCCTGCATGCCCCCTTGTAGTACGGATCCCGGCCGGCAAAGTTGCAATGCCTGCGCGGTGGCGCGGGCATTGCCGGGTTGTCCCCGCCCGTTCCGGCGCGAGGCGCGGCAGGCTCGGAGCGGTCCGCCGGAGCCGCCGCCTGGCTTGAGGCCGCACCGCGCGAAGCAAGCGCGTCGCGTCATCGGCTTTACACATCGGCGAATCCGGTTATCGTTACGGCTTCGACAAACCTTGGGGGATTACATGGACGACGACACACCCGTTACACCGCCGATGACAGAGACGATGCCTTCAGCCGAGCCGCCGAAGCCGGCCGCCAAGAAGGCCGTGAAGAAGAAAAAGAAGGCCGCCAAGAAGGCCGCGCCGAAGAAGGCCAAGAAGGCCGCCAAGAAATCTGCGGCCAAGAAATCCGGCAAGAAGGCGGTCAAGAAAGCCGCCAAGAAAGCTGCCAAGAAGGCCGGCAAGAAGAAAAAGAAGGCCAGGAAGTACTGAGACTGATCGTCTGCGCGGTTTGGACGCGCAGAACCGGTACTCACTCCAGCGGAATAGGCGCAGGCGCCTATTCCGCTGGAGTCTTGGGGCGAAGGCCCGAGGCTGTTGGTCGCGGGATGGCCGCGACGCGGTCAGGCGCGCCGGTTGACCAGGAACACCGCGGCGCCGCAGACCAGCATGCCGCCGATGGCGACCGGGTCGAGCCGCTCGCCGAACAGGGCAAACGCCATCAGGGACGTGACCGCCGGCACCAGATAAAACAGGCTCGCGACCGAGGTCGCGGCCGAGCGCCGGATCAGCCAGTACAACAGCCCGATCGACCCGATCGAGAGCACGACCGCAAGCCAGGCCAGCGTGAGGACGAACTCCTCCGTCCAGTGCACCGCATTGTCCTCGAACAACCAGGCGACGGCGGCCGAGAATATCGCGACCACGAGATACTGCACAAGATTGCCGGCGCGCCAGTCGATCCGGCCGCAATAGCGCCGCTGGTACAGGGTGCCCAGGGTGATGCCGACCAGCGACACGGCCGAGGCCAGCCAGCCCCAGCCCGCCTCCCCGGTCATCGGACGGCCGTGCAGGATCAGGACGACGCCGACCAGCCCGAGCAACAGCCCGCCCCATTGCAGTGGCGTCACGCGCTCGCCAAGCCAGCGGTTGGCGAGCGTCGAGGTCAGGATCGGCTGCAGCCCCGGAATCAGCGCCGCGAGCCCGGCCGGGATCGAATGTGTAATCGCAACCGCCGTCCCGCCCAAGCAGACCCCGTGCATCAGCATGCCCGCCACCGCGCTGTGGGCGATGCCGGCGCGATCAGGCCATCGCGGCCGGGCGATCGCGGCGATCATGGCCATCAGCGCGACCACGAGCGCCATGCGGATCGTGAGATAGGTGAACGGCTCGGCGCCGCGCAGCACGATCTTGGTGGCGATATAGCCGGAACTCCAAAGCACGACGAAAATCGCCGGCGCCGCGCGCGCGGCCAAGGTTTCGACGTCGGTGTTCATTGGCGCCCTGCTTGCCTGAAGCTGTGCTATCCGGCAATTGTGAACCACGCGGGTCGGCCAACCCGGTATCACATGGCAAGACTCGAGGGAGAGTGATGCGCCTGCAATTCCAGACGGTCGACGTCTTCACATCGGATCGCTTCGCCGGCAATCCGCTGGCCGTCGTGCTGAACGCGGACGGCCTGTCGAGCGAGCAGATGCAGGCCATTGCCGCCGAATTCAACCTGGCAGAAACGACCTTCGTCCGGCCGCCGCAGGACTCGAACCATACCGCCGAGGTGCGGATTTTCACGCCGCGGAGCGAGATGCCGTTCGCCGGCCACCCCAATGTCGGCACCGCCTTCGTGCTGGCCCGGTCAGGCCAAAGTTACGGCCGGCCGGTCCAGGGCGGGAGCGTGATGTTCGAGGAAAAGGCGGGCCTGGTCCCGATCGAGATTCTGAGGGAGGGCGCCACAGTGGTCGGTGCGCGGCTGGCCTCGCCGCAGCCGCTCTCGGTCGGCGCGGAGATCGCGGGCGAACTCGTGGCGTCGGCCTGCGGCGTTTCAATCGGCGATATCGAGACGACCCATCATCGCCCCTGCATCGCCTCCTGCGGCGCGCCCTTCATCCTGGCCGAATTGAAAAGCCGCGCCGCGCTGGCCGCTGCGAGCCCGAACAGCGACGTGTTCCGGCTGGAAGTGACAAAACATCCGGCCGTCAGCATCATGATCTATACCCAGGCGAATGAAGGCGACATCGACATCAGGGCGCGGATGTTCGCCCCTCACCTGAATATTCCGGAAGACCCCGCGACCGGCAGCGCCAATGTGGCGCTGATCGGCCTGCTCGCCAGGTTGCGCCCCGAGAGCGAACTGTCCCTGTCGAAGACGATCGCGCAGGGCGTCGAAATGGGGCGCCCGAGCCTGTTGAAGGCCGAGGCGGACAAGAAGGACGGCATCGTCACCGCGACCTTCATCGGCGGCCGCTGCGTTCCCGTGATGTCGGGGACGATCGATCTGGATTGAAAGCGGCCTACCACTCGTCCGGACAGGGATCGACGATTTTCCAGAGCTCCTCGCCGTTGGTGATCTTCTTCATCTCGGTGGTGAGCCCGCCATTCCTGCGGATCCAGTCCTTTACCGTATCGGGGTAATAGGACATCAGGTCGGACGTCCCATCGGCGCTGGTGACCTTGATGCCGAAGGTGAAGGCCTTGTCGTAATAGGCCTCGTGGAAGCCGAGGCTGGCGCGCGGGGTGACGCAGATCTTGTTCAGCGGCACGATGCCGAACACCAGCGTACATGCCGAATTGCAGATGCCGTCGATGATCACGCGCTCATGGCGGTCGCGGATGCGGCCATATTTGGCCTTGTACTCCTCGACATAACCGCCGTGATCCCGGGTGATGTGCAGATCGGCGCGCGCCGGCGACGCGGCGAGAGCCGCGAGCGATACCAGGGCGAGAAGCGTGATGCGCATGGGTCGGTCAGGGGCCGGACTGAGAGTTTGGCAACGGAGCAAAACCGGTCCGTAGCCGAACCAGACGGCGCAACTCTGGCCGGACTGTGTTGGAAATTCGTTAAGCATCCGCAATCAGCCGAAAATGACCGTCGTGTGACGAACCTTTCCGCAAATTTGCGGGCATTCGGCTCTGGATTGGAACCGCCGATGGCCTAAACTGTCTTGTTTTCAGGTCCCTGCCGGAGAATCCAGATGACCCACCTGAGGCTGCTTTCCGCCGCCATCATCCTGTCCGCCCTCGCCGCGGCGCCGAGCCTCGCGCTGGCGCATGGCCACCACCACTATTGGCATCATTACTGGCTGCCGTACGACATCAGCTACAACCACAATTACGGACCGGGACCCGTTCCCGGCACCTTCGCCTATTATGACGGTCCTTCCACCAATTTCTGTTATCGGGGCTCGGCCACCTATATCGGCCAGGACCACCGGCGATACCCCTGCTTCTGAGCGGCGCTGCCGGCGTAGCGGCGGCGCGCCCTCGGGTCAGGGAGCCACGCTGTGCCACAGCGGGTTCTCCGCCGCCGACTGGATGATGATGGCGGCATCATCGGGCAGCAGAAAACCCTGGCTCTCCAGGTCGCGCGCGGCGACACGGATGTGATCGACATAGTCGTTGCGCGTCTTGTACCGCTCCAGCACGGGACGGTGCTGGTCGTGGGCGGCATCGGCATCCGCCTGCGTCAGCGGAAACGCAACGTAGGCGCCGGCCAGCATGCATTGAAATGACAGCGGCGGGTTTTGCCGCGCATTGACGCCGAGCGGCGCTGCCATGTCGGGCAGCTGCACCCCGCCCAGGACATTGCCGTCCGCGTCCCGCTTCGGAATCTCGATCGTCGCCTTGGCGAGGTGCGCAGGCGCCCGCAGCACGGTCGGGTCGCCGTTGGCCGGCTCGAGCGGCATCAGACGGGTTTTCGGCGGCTCGGTCCGCTTCGCCACCCAGTCGTCGAGATGCAGTAGCGTCGCGCGCGACACCGGGCTCCAGTCGAGTCGCGCCGGCGGCAGCTCGCAATTGGCCTTGCGCAGCACGACGTGGGAGGCGCCTGCGATGTCGTAGACCCGGACATTGTCGGGGAAAGGCAGTTCGGCCGTGCCCTCGGCGCCGGTCCGCGACAGCGAGGCGCGCAGCGAGAAATAGTCGGTGGTGGAATTGATCATGAGCATAAGCGGCGGCTTCTCGCCGCGCGCCTCGAGGCGTTTCATGATCTCGCCGATCGTCAGCACGTCCTCGTGGACGCCGCGGAACTCGGGATCTTCGAAGCTCGGGGCGCCGGTGGCGCTCGATTGCGGGCCGGTACCCGTCTGCATGATCGGCAGCATGCCCGCCCCGGATACGAACACATGCATGCCATCGAACACGCGCCGCCCGTCGGCGATGTTGAAGCCGTTGAGCAGGAAAGTCTTGAGGTAACGCCCCGATTGCGATTTGCCGGACGCCAGCGTGCGCTGGATCGCGCCCTGCAGGGGATTAGCCGTGCCCGCCGTGTCGGCGGTTCCGTGCGCCAGGAAATCCGCGGCATCCCGGACGATGGCAAATCCGACCCCTTCTACAAAACGCTTTTTCCCGGCGCTGTCAGTAAAGGACGGCAACTCGGCGCCCTGACCCAGTTCCCAGTCCACCTCGGCGACCGAAAAACCGCGATCCTGCAGGAAGCCGGTACCCACCTCATAGGTGCCGGATTCGAACGGCTCATCGCGCGGGCTGTTGTAAAGCGCCTGCGCATAGGCGCGGCCGCGATTCGGGATATCGACCAGTAGCGCGCCGTTGCCGTTCCTGGGATTGCTGGGGAAGATCAAGGAGATCTTGGCCGAATATTCAACCACTCCATTAGCGTTTTTGGGCGCCTGGTCGAGGCCCGGAATCTTCTCGGTCGGCTGCAGCTCGCCGGTGATCCGGCCTTGCCAAAACACGAATTCGCCGGGTCTGAAGGTGCCATAGCTTTGCTTCGAGGCAATCTCCAGCCGGACGAGCTTGGCGCTGGCACTGACCGGATAGCCCATCGCAGCGGCAAAAACCGGGATCGCCAGCGCCACGGCGGACAGACGAACACGTCGCATCGGAAAGCTCCTGACATCGAGAGAGACGAGGAGCCTATACAGCACGTGTGGCGGCAGCGATCAAACTTCCACTCCGCTGCGTCGCGTCATCGCGGCCGGGCGCACGGGACCGGCTAGTCCCGCGAATTCAGGCTTTCATTGGTCAGCAGGAGATCGAACCGATCGGCGGAATATTCCTGCCCGTTTGGGTCCGTTATCGAAACTGCAAAGCCATCCGCCGCAAGCTTGCGAGCCAGCGTCACCGCGACAGTCGCGCTGGAGCGGAAATCGGTGGTGCGGCGATCGTCCTTTACCGCTTCGATGATGAATGTCATGTGGCCGCTTCCCGCTCGAACGCTCCCGGCGCACGCCGGTTGCGCGCGCGCCGATTGTCCGATCTATCGAAGAGAATCACGAGGCCAACAAGCCGCTATTGACGCTGCGGGACCGCCACCATACCCATATTGGGGAACGGCTCGATGCGATCGTTTCGCGTCGTGACACAGACGCAAATCATTCCGACAAATGTGAAAGTGACTTCGAAAAGGCTGGAGCGAGCAGCTTTGCTGAAATGAGTTTTCAAATGGGCACGAGCAAAGACGACAACGCCGCTTCGGACAAGATCCGCACCATTTCACGGCATTCACTCGCCTATATGCTGTGCGCAGCCAGCGAAATGTTCCGTCATTACGACTTCGATCACGTCGACTTGCTGATCATCCATTCCGTATTGAATGCCAATGTCATCCACATCATGAAGGACCCGGATCTCGACAGCCGTTTCGGCAGCGTCGAGACCGTTGAACCCGACGCGATCAAGCAGGGCGTTTCCCGCGCCGCGCTCTCGCGTTTCCTGGCGATGCCGATCGAAACCGTCCGGCGGCGCGCCGATCGATTGAAGAAGAAAGGCATTCTTCGCGAAACCGACCAGGGATTGATCGTGACCGAGGCGAACCAATACAAATTCGGCAATAATCACGAGCTGCAGAAAACCAACATCCTGCTGGTACGGAAATTCCTTCGCGACTTGACGGAAGCCGGCATCGACCTGCCGGGCGGCGTTTGAGGGCGCGTCATTGTTGCGCCGCATCAATCTCGGCAAACCGATCCAATGGGCTTGGCCGCTTACGACCAATAGACAAGGTCGACCAGGTGCCGGCGACCCGATTGCGCGTTGCCGATCGCCGGGCCGCGCGGCTAAGGTAGCCGCAAATTTCGCCGCCGCCTCGCGCCTTTACGCCCGGCCAACCGAATTAACATCATCGGAGGACGTCAGATGACACTGCGCCTGTCACGCCGCCATTTTGCCATTGCCTCGGTTGCCGCGATCGCAGCACCGGCCTTCGTGCGCTCGGCGCGGGCCGACGAGCCGCTGCGGCTGCGATTATCGCTCGACACCGCGCCCTCGCATCTGCGCAACGTCTCGCTAAAGGACTATCTCGGCAAGGTCGAGGCCGCCTCCAACGGCAAGATCAAGACCGAGGTGTTCGAGAGCGGCCAGCTCTATCCCGATCTCGAGGTCGGCAAGGCGCTGATCCAGGGACAGGTCGAGATGGCCGCGCCCGGCAGCTGGACCATCACCGGCATCGTCTCGGATGCGGATTGTTTCCAGCTTCCCGTGCTCTACGGCCAGCCGATCGACCTCATTCACAAGATCATCGACGGCAAGCCCGGCCAGTACCTCAACGGCCAGATCCAGCAGAAGCTGCGCTCGCATGTGCTCGGGCCCTATCTCGATCTCGGTTTCCAGAACTGGTACAGCTCCAACAAGCCGATCGCGGCTCTCGCTGACCTCAAGGGCATGAAGATCCGCAATTCCGGAGGCGCGGGACAGGCCTGGCGCGCTCGTTTCCTCGGCGCGATCCCCAACACCACGGCATGGCCCAACGTGCCGCTGGCGCTGTCGCAGGGCACCTTCGACGGCCTCGTCAGTTCAAATGAAAGCCTGGTCAGCGCCAAGCTCTGGGATGCCGGCGTCAAATATGCGCTGGAAGATCACCAGTTCATCGCCGAATACATTCCGCTGTTGAGCCAGTTGTTCTGGGACAAGATGACGCCCGACCAGCAGAAGATGATGGGCGATCTCTGGGCGCAGAACGTGCCGACCTACCGCGCCAACATGGCGGCCGCGCAAACCAGGGCGCGCGCCACGCTGCAGGAGCACGGCATCAAGTTCGCCGATCCGACCGCCGAGCAGAGTGCGGAGGAGCGGAAGAAGATGATGGCGGACCAGGACCAGGTGGCGAAGGACATCAAGGTCTCGCCTGAAATGGTCAAGCTGATCATGGCCGAAGCCAGCAGCGGCAGCTAGAGCCGTGGCCTCTGCGAAAGCTTCCGTCGTTCTTCGTTGGTGGGACAAGATCGAGGAGACCCTGGTGGGCCTCCTCGGCCTGATTGCGCTGGTGATCGGCGTGCTTCAGGTCGCAGGGCGATATTTCGATCCCGAACATGCCATCAGTTACGCCGAAGAGGTGATCGTCTATCTCATCATCTGGGCGATCATGATCGCCTCCAGCCAGCTGGTGCGCCGCGACGGTCACGTGCGGCCCGACCTGGTGCTGCGGCTGTTGCCGCCGCGCTACCTGCGCTTGGTCGAGATCTTCAATTGCCTGGTTGCGATTGTGTTCTGCGGCGCGCTGATCTGGTACGGCTGGCAGATCGTCGATACTTCGCTCTTGATCGATGAGACGAGCTCCACCGACCTGCAATTCCCGATGTGGATCTACTATCTCGCCCTCCCCGTCGGCAGCGCGCTGATGCTGGTGCGCTACGTCATGCGGCTGGTCCGCTTCACGTTTTACTTCGACCCGGCGACGATGACGGTCGGTCACGTATTTCAAGAAGAGATGCCGAGCGGCCTGACCGCTCCGCATCCCGACCGCTAGATCAGGGATCGCCGGTCCCGATCATGCTGACCCTCCTGTTCCTGGTGCTGTTCTTCGGGCTGCTGGCCGCGGGAATGCCGATCTTCCTGGTGCTCGGCATGTGCGCCGGCATTCTCTACATCGCCACCGGCCAGCCCCTGGTCGGCGCGGCCCAGATGGTGATCAACAAGCTCAATTCGACCACGCTGATGGCGCTGCCGCTGTTCGTGATGGCGGCGGCCTTCATGCGCTCCGGCGGCGTCGCCAAAGCCCTGGTCGATGTCGCAACCGCCTGGCTCGGCGGCATCCGTGGCTCGCTCGGCCTCGTCACTGTGGTGGCCTGCACGCTGTTTGCGGCGATCTGCGGTTCCAGCGTCGCAACCGCGCTCGCGATGGGCACCATCCTGGTGCCCGCGATGATCGAGCGCGGCTATCCGCGCTCCTTTGCGCTCGGCGTGGTCGGCGCCTCCGGCACCATCGGCATCGTGGTGCCGCCATCTCTCGCGCTCATTCTCTACGGCATCGTCGCCGAACAATCGGTGCCGCGGCTGTTCCTGGCCGGCGTGCTGCCGGGATTGTTGCAGGCGTTCGTGTTCGCAGCCTGGGTCCTGTACGACGCGCGCCGGCGCAATTTTCCGGTCGAACCGTCGCTGCCGTTTGCCGAGCGGCTGCGCGTCACCGCGCGTGCGGTGCCGGCACTCGCCGTGCCGCTGGTGGTGACGGTCGGCATCTATGGCGGCGTCGTCACCGTCACGGAAGCCGCGGCGCTGTCGGCGGCGGTGGCGCTGTTGGTGTCGCTGATCTTCTATCGCGGGTTTCACTGGACCGAGACGCTGAAGGTCATCACCGACGGCATCCGCTCGGCCGCCACCATCATGCTGATCGTGGCAACCGCGCTCGCCTTCGGCCACTGGATGACGGAATCCGGCATCCCCAACCAGCTCGTCAATTTCGTCATCGGCCACGGCTTTGCGACCTGGCAATTCCTGCTCATCATCAACGGCTTGCTGCTGCTTCTTGGCTGCTTCCTCGAAGTCACGGCCACGTTGCTGTTGGTGCTGCCGATTCTGGCGCCGGCGCTAAAGCCACTCGGGGTCGATCCCGTGCATTTCTCGATCATCTTCACCCACAACATGGAAATCGGCCTGGTCCATCCGCCGGTCGGCCTCAATCTGTTCGTGCTCGCCACCATCTCCTCGGCCCCGATCGGCGAGGTGATCCGCGGCATCCTGCCGTTTTTGATCCTGCTCCTGATCGTGCTCGGCATCATCACCTACGTGCCGATCCTGACGCTGTGGCTGCCGGACCTGGTGTTCGGGTGAGGCCTCGGCGAGGCGCCCCTTGGTTAAGGTGCGTTTAATATCTGTTTACTCACCCGGCCTAGAATCAGCTGATGATGAAGGGGTGAGGAATGTTCAAGGAAGGCTCCCCGATCTGCTATGACGCGCCGGCGGACCTCAAGAAATGGCCCTCGCTGAAAGGCCAGCGGTTGAACGGCAGCAGCCGTCCCTATCTGGTCTTCACCGGCACGCTGGCCCAATGTGTTCAGGAATTGATGAGCAAGCCCATCAAGGCCATCTCGCTCTACGATATCGTCACCGCCCCTCAACCCTCCTTCGACCAGACCGTGCTGTCTCCGGGCGACGCCGCCGAAATCGCGATGCGCAAGGATTTTCCAAAGCTCTGAACCGCGGCCGCCGATCCGGGCTTCAAGGCCGCCGCGGCCCACATGGGGTAGCCGCATCAGTCCAATTCTGCTAATCGGAGCCGCCGAACAGATTTCGGCCGCAGGACAAATGCGCTCGTAGCTCAGCTGGATAGAGCATCGGACTTCGAATCCGAGGGTCGGGAGTTCGAATCTCTCCGAGCGCGCCAGTACCTCACGGTCCGTTCCCAGGCACGCAACGATGACCGTAACGCGTCAGTGAGACACGCGCCCCGGCAATCGTTTCCGGCGATCTCGCCGGCGCCAAACTTGCCGCTACTTGTGGGGCTGCTTTTTGCGCGAAGCGGGTTTGGCGTAATATGGATTGACCACGCAGCTGGCGGATCGGCCCGATGCCGACGCCGCGCACTGGGCCATCGTGGTGTAACTGCATTCGAAGTAGTAGTTCACCATGCCCTCGTAGACCTGAAGGCAAACCGGGTATTTTGGGTCGTAGGTCTGGGCCCGTGCAGGCGCGGCAAACACGATCGCGCCGACCGCCAGTCCTGTGCAAAGCAAACTTACCGCGTCCTTCATGTGAGGTCCCCATTCTTGCGGGCAGGACATCGGACCCTCACAACTGGACTTTTCCTCGATTGCTGCGCCGCGGCAATAACCGGCCAGGTTGTGATCGCGATCAGACTACCAACGCCCAGTCCAAACGTAGCAAAAAATATTGACTCGCCGGCCAAAATTCTCGTTCTGTGTCGGCATCAGCAGCTTTATTCTGCGCTTGCTGGACCCGTGAGCTCCGCCCTGGGTTTACAAGGGAGTTAACGATACGTACGCGTCTTTAGAAACGATTAAGCCCTTTTGAGCATATTCGGCTCCGAAGGTGGTGACCGGCGCGGCGGTACCGGACACCTTTTGCATGGACCATCCACCGTCTCGAGCAGAGACGGCACACGCTAAAAAACCAGCGCGCCCCATCGAACGATCGAGGGCCTCGCCCTTTGGGTCGAGGACGCGCTGTCAATGAGACAAAACGAACGAAAATCCCGCCTTCTTCAGGAATGGGACCGGTGGCTGCAAGCCCAGCCTGTCGTCCCACCGAAGCCGTCTTCCCGGGATACGTTGAAATTCTATTGCGAGCTTCAGGACAGGCGCTCGCCGCTGCTGGATTTCCGATCCAGCGGCCGCGACAGGTGGCAGATCATCCACGGCTGGTTGCGCAGCGAGAAGCGCGTGACCGATTGACGTCGTTGCCATCGCCGCCGGCCGATCAGAACTTTCAGCTGAGCTTGCCCTTGGCGACGTGGTCTTGGGGCTTCGTTCCATCGCCGTCGGTTTGTGCAGGTTCCACTGGAACGACAGACGCGATCGATTGTTTGTTCCTCGTTCCATATGAAGGAGGACATGATGAAGAAGCTATTGTTTGTTGCCGCCGCAATCGGCGCCCTTTCGGCGCCCGTTTTGGCGGATGAGGTTGGCGTTCGCGTCGGCCCGGTTGGCGCTGGCGTCACCGTCGGCGAAGGCCACGGCGATTACGACCGCGACCGCGTTCGCGAGAAGACAGTGATCAAGGAGCATGAGCCGAGCGATCGCACCACGGTCATCAAGAAAGAGCATGGTGACGGCGTCGAAAGCAAGACCGTGATCCATCACGACGACTAGTCCGGCTATCCGCGCGCTGCATTAGGGCAGCGCGCGGAGCACGCCAGCGGCTGCTTGTCGATCTCATGGACCGGCATCCTGACCAGGTTCGTGTGCAGCTCGCTATGCAGCGCCTTGCGGACGGTGGCCGAATAGTCCGCTTGGATCAGGGGCCGTGTCCCAGTTGATCCCAACTCCACCATCGATCCGCGCCGACCAGCCGGGGGCCATCGCCTGCGGGATGCCGCGATGCGCGGACTTGCCGGAAGCCCCTTGTTTGAATAGCCTTTGTTCGAGGGCCTGAGTAACGCCCGGGCGCGCAGCCGGCTGACCCATCGTTCGATGTCGAAGAATCTCAAAAACGTCGACCTTAATCTGCTTGTCATATTCGAGGCGGTTTACGCGACCAGCAATATCAGCCGGGCCGCCGACCGCCTCGGCATGAGCCAGCCGGCCGTCTCGAACGCGCTGGCGCGGCTGCGCGAACGGATCGACGATGCCCTGTTCGTCCGCGCGCCGGGCGGCGTCGAGCCGACTGTCAGGGCGCGCGAGATGATCCGCCCGGTCCGCGAGGCGCTCGGCGTCATCGGCCAGCAACTGGGCGGCGGCGCCAGCATCGATCTGGCGAACTACAGGCGCATCTTTCGCGTGATCCTGGTCGATACGCTGGAGCCGATCATCATGCCGCCGGTGGTGCGCACCCTGATGTCGGAGGCGCCGAACGTCCGCATCGAGTGCATTCAGGGTGACGCCAAATTTCACGAAGGCATCGCCGCCGGCACCGTCGATCTCGCCTGCTTCGCATTTCCCGTCGATACCACGGACATGATCGTCAAGCCGATCTGCCCGGTGGATCTCGTGGTCGTCAGCCGCCGCGATCACCCCGCTATCTCAAAGCCGCTCGATCTCGAAACACTCCAGGGTCTGACGCAGATCGCGCTCGGCCGTGAGCTGCGCGGATTGACCAATATCGACAGAGGCCTGATGGCCAAGGGACTGCCGCGCCGCGTCGGCTACATTGCGGCAAAGATCTGGTCGATACCACCGATGGTCGAGCGGACCGATTTGATCGGCATTTTGCCGCGCCGCTTTGTTGAAGAGATCGCGGGCAATTTCGCCCTCGACATTCACGAAATGCCGATCGAGATGCCGGAACAATTCCTGTACATGATGTGGCACGCCAACAATGAACTCGATCCCGGGCACAAATGGCTGCGGGAATCGATGATGCAGGCCGCGCAGTCCAATCAATGAGCAGCCGTTGCCGCTGGCGGCCCGAAGGGCCGACTCACCAGGTGTTGTTGCCGAATAGGCTGAACTGCGGCTGTTGTGCCACCAGCATGACCGGCGGGGCCGCGCGGCGTTTGGCAATTCTGCGCTTCTGCACCAGCTTTGCTTCCGGCTTCTTCGGATCGGGGAGCCGCGCCTGCGTTTGATTGGCCGGCTGCAGCTGCGCAAATGCCTCGCGCACACGCGACTTAGACGAAATGTCGGCGACCGTCGCCGCAGCCGGGACGCTGGCCTGCGTCTGCGCGGGAACGATCGTCGGATGGCTAGTATCGAAGACCACGGCTTGTGGCCATTTACGATCGGAATGAATGCGAATAACCGGCAGGTCGGCTTCCGCCCTCGCCTCAACCGGCATCTTTGGGAGATAAGCATCCGCCATCAGCAGCAGCGCGAGCAGAACTCCGCCGACAAAGAAGAAATATCGCACTACGGGCATCGCTGGCGTCGCTCCATCCGCACGAACCGACGGATACTTCGACTAACTAGGGATGGCGTGATTGGTTCCTAGGGGCCGCGCAGGTGGCGTAACGACGAAGTTACCGCCGCGTTACCGCCACGAACCGACTTGCGCTAGATGTGCTGGGCTGCCACCGGCGAGCATTTTGCCTTGCTGGCGTTGATATTGACGAAACCTACATGGAAGTGTGCGAAGGTTTTCCTGCCCTTCATGTTGACGGTGTCGTGAATCAGGCGGGTGCGATCGGTCAGATGACTGCCGTCCCTGCGGCTGAAGGCACAGGTGATCTCGATGTCCTTGACCGCGTAGTCGTTGCCGTTGCGCAGCGTGAAGGTGACCAGCGCGTTTGATCCGAGACCGCCGCGCCGCCAATATTGCGACGAAATCTTCAAGCCGTCGACCGGCGCTTTTTCCTCAGGAACGATCGCCTCGCTCGTCGGGCCTGCGGGATTGAGCGCTTGCGGGGCGGCTGCGACGGCGAGCGCCGGCGCAGGCTCGATGGCAGTGGCCAGCGTTGCTGCCTGGCTTTCGGCCGGTTTGCCGGCGGCGCCTGACAGCAGCATCCAAATAGCCAAGCCGGCGATCGCGGCGGCCGGCAGAAAGACATAGGCCAGCCTGAAATATTCGCTTGCGTTCTCCGGCCGGCCCGGAAAACCGGCACCGAGCCAAGGCGTCCGCGAAAGCCCGGTCAATTCGATGCAAGGGAGCGTGTTCATCGTCATGCCACCGAGATGCGGCTAAACCGACATCGGCTGCTGCGCCGCACAGCGGCCAATCCATCGCTTGGGCGATCAATTGACGAAGGCTGGAGTTAGTTCCCGCCCCGAATGGAAAATCTTTGTCCAGTTGCTGACCCCCCCTCAAGTCGGGATGTGCCGGGGATGGCCATCCGACGGCGCCAGCGCTAAAACGATCCTGCCGCAGCCCGCTTGCCGCGGCCAAATCATGACGGCGCGCGAGACGGCGCCCAACAAGCCAACGGGAGAATCGAGAATGCCGATAGTCACCTGGGATCATGTCCACCTGCGCAGTCCGGATCCGGAGGCGACCGCGACCTGGCTCGAGGATATCCTCGGCGGCGTCATCATCCGCGGCCCCGGGCGGATCGACGTCAAGCTCGGCGGCGCCAACGTCTTCATCGCGCCGGTGACAGCAGGCGACGGCGTCAACACCCCGCCGGTGACGCCCTATCAGGGGCTCGATCATTTCGGGCTGACGGTGAAGGACATCGACGCGGTGGCCGCCGAAATCAAGGCCAAAGGCGTCGAATTCACCAGGGAGCCGACCACGATCCGGCCCGGGGTGCGCATCTGCTTCATCCGCGGACCGCAGGGCATTTCCATCGAGCTGCTGGAGCGCGACAAGAAATATGCATGACGAACTTTAGGTCATGCTGCCCGGCATGAAGCAGCGGATGGTCAACCCGAGATAGCCGTAGAGCGGCCACACCATAGTCCGCCCCATCCGGTTCGGCTCGGTGATCACGGCCTCCTCCGGCACGTCGACCCAGACCAGTTCCTGCTCTTGGCCGGCCAGGAGGTAGCCGTAGCGGGGCACGCGTACCCGGTAATGGCCATTCCTGCTTTCCCAGTCCGCGTCCGAAATCGCGGTGCCGTCGGCGTCCGAACAGCATGGACCTTTGCCGCTCCGCAAACCCTCGAACCAGGCCTTCATATCGGGCGTGGAATTGGCAAACTGGCCGCGGTCACGGGCATGGCCGAGTTGGGGGGCGAGCCCCAGCAACAGTACCGCAAAGCCGATCGCGAGCGACGCTTTCAACCGCCGGGTGCGGCGGCCGTTCACGTGTTCCAGGCCATCATTTTCATTTTCCCAGTCGTCAGTCCTTGGCCGCGGCCGATCGCGGCCGGAATCAATCCAGTGGCTCACCAGTCTCCTGCTCCAGCACCCACCGGCCGGTGCAGAGACATCCAAGCATTTCGCGTGCCAACTTTGCGGCGAACAGGGGCCGTGTCGTCCCCGTGTCCCGCATGGCCGATCCCGGGACCGACCAGCCCTCCGGCCTCGATCCGGGCGGTCAACCTGCCGCGTTGACGCTGCGTACCCCGCTTTGGCATAACAAGCTGCCGACACCGCGGGGACGGATGTCGCAATCGGCTGCCTTATGAAAAACGGTCTGTATTCGATCCATGTCAGCCTGCAGGATGGACGCATAGGCAAGGGCAGCGGCGTGATCATGTTCCGCGATGGCAAGATCCTCGGCGGCGATGCCTATCTGTTTTACACCGGCAGCTACACGTCGAAGGGCAACACCTTCAAGGGCGAGGTGCTGGTGCAGCGTCACACCTCCAGTCCCGACGCCAATCCGCTGTTCGGCGGCCCGAGCCCGGTCGGCATCGGCGTCTCCGGCACCTTCACCGATACCGCAGCCGTGATGGACGGCACCGCGCTGGTCGGCAAGGCGAGCCAGATCTTCAAGGCAACCTTGCGCAAGCTCGCCGACGTCGATTAGGCCATCCATCATTCGTCGCGTTTGCGGGCGTCGGACAATATTTTCCAGAGCGCTGTTCCGAAGTTCATGATGTGCTCGTCGCCGCACCCGTCGCAACGGTAAGTGCGCATGTCGTCCCCCGACATTGAGCTTCTTTCCACCAGCCGCATTTCCTTGCCGCATTTGGGGCAGTCGGTCGGCGATGGCTGCGGTCCCGGCAACGGCGGCGGCTGCATCGGAGGATCTCCTGTCGCCTTTATCGACTACTCCGCCGCCTGCTCGAGCGGCGCCACGCGCGGCAGGATGATCTGGATCCGCGTGCCGCCGCCCGGCTCGGAATCGAGATCGAGCCGGCCGCCGAGACGGTTGGTGACGATGGAGTAGACGATGTGCAGGCCGAGCCCGGTGCCGCCCTGGTCGCGCCGCGTCGTGAAGAACGGATCGAAGGCGCGGCGGCGGACGTCGAGACTCATGCCGCAGCCATTGTCGGAAAACAGGATCTCGACATTGTCCTTGCCGGACTCCCGCACCTGGATATCGACCGCGCCCGGCCGACCATCCGGGAAGGCATGCGCTACCGAATTGAGGAACAGGTTGGTCAGCACCTGCCCGTAGGGGCCGGGATAGGAGTTCATGGTCAGGTTGGGCTGGCAGTCTACGTTAAGCGCCAGATTGTGCTTCCGCAGGCCGGGCCGCAAACTCATCACCACCTGCTCGGTGAGATCACCGAGGTCGAAGGTGCGCTGGTCAGAATAATTGCGGTCGGCGGCGACCTGCTTGAACGAGGTGATGAGCTCGGCGGCGCGGTTGAGATTGGCCACCAGTTGCGAGGAGGCATCGCGACTGGTCTCGAGGAAATCATGGAGGCTCGATCGCCTGAGGTCGCCGCGCGCGACCTCGGCCGTGAACAGCGCCGTCTTGCGCTCCAGCGCGGATGCGACCGTCAGGCTGATGCCGACGGGATTGTTGACCTCGTGGGCGACGCCGGCCACCAGCCGCCCGAGGGCAGCGAGCTTCTCCGCCTCGATCAGCGAGTTCTGGGTCTCCCGCAGGTTGCGCAACGCGGCTTCGGCGGCATCCTTGGCCTTGCGCATCTCCTGCTCGCCGCGTTTGCGCTCGCCGATGTCGAGCGCGACGGTGACGATGTTCTCGATCTCACCATTGGCATCGAGCAGCGGCAGCTTGTTGACCAGCCATTGCCGCAGGTTTCCGGATGAATCCAGATACTCCTCCTCATAGAAGCCGAGTTCCCGGCCCGCCGTCAGCACGCGCTTGTCGTTCTCGTCGGTCTTTCGCGCGCCGTAGCGCGACATCAGGTCGGTGGTGGTGCGGCCGATGGCATCGGCGGGCTCTACTCCGAAAATGCCGGCCATGTAACGGTTCATCAGGACATAGCGCAGCTCCTTGTCCTTGACATTGATGACGGCGGGCACGGTGTCGATCACCTCCTGCAGCAGCCGCCGGCCTTCGGCGATCGCGTCCTCGGCGCGCCTCTGGTCGGTGATGTCGCGCACCGTGCCCTCATAGCGGACGATCCGGCCCTGGTCGTCGCGCACCACGGTGGCGCTGTCGGAGAGCCAGAGGATCTTATCCCCGCGCTGGCGCACCTGATATTCGAACTCACGCACCATGCCGTCGCGCTGCATCAGGCGCTGATATTCCTCGCGCGCCGAAGGTTGCAGGTAGATCGTCTCGGTGATGTCGCCGATGCCGTCGATCAAATCCTGCGGCGTATCGTATCCCATCATCCTTGCCAGCGCCGGATTGGCGTTGAGCAGCGCGCCGGCCGGCGTCGTCACATAGATGCCGTCGACCGAACCCTCGAACAGCTTGCGATAACTTTCCTCGGCGAGCCGCTGCTCGGCGAGCGCGCGAACGGCGGCTTCCCGCGCCGCGTCGGCGTCGACCAGGGTGCGCCGAAACACCTCGGCGGCGCGCGCGATATCGCCGATCTCGTTTCTCACGTCGGTGGCCGGGATCGAGGTATGCTTCTCACCGGCGGCAAGCGAGCGGATGGCGCCGGCGATGGCCTTCAGCGGGCGGACGGTCAGCCGCGTCACGAACAGCGCCGCCGCAAGCCCGATCAGGACGCCCGCCATCCCCAGGATGATGCTCTGCCATTTATCGCGGCCAAGGGTGCGGGCGAAATTATTCGACAGCACGCGGCCCCTGCTGGCGCTCAGGTCCCGCAAGAGGTCGGTGACGCGGCCGATCTGGCGACCTTCGGTACCCAGCACCTCCTGGTCCAGTTGGGCGATCTGGGCCTCGGTTCCTGCGATCGAAATGATCGCATCGGCATAGGCATCGGCCGCCGAGCGGAGCGCGGGATCGTCGATCGGGACCGCCCGCATGGTCTGCGCCGATTGCTCGGCAGAAGCCGGATCATGCGCCAACAGCGCCGCGGCAATCTGGTTCTGAGCCCGGAACAGGTTTCTCGCGATGGCCCGGTCGGAAACGCCTGCGACCGCCTGCTCGAACCGCTCGCGGACCGGCGGCAATGCCGCAACCAGATCGGAACGGCGCGCTATCAGGGCGGAGACGCGGGCGATCCCATCGCTGTAGTTCGTCAGCCGCTGCGTGAGGCCGTCGATCATGTCCTGCTGTTCGGGCGCAAGCTCCAGCCGCGTCTTCTTCAGCAGCTCGCTCAAGGCGGAGGCAGCTTGCCCGACCCGATCGGGCCGCGCGCCCTGGTCGGTGACGAAATCGCGTGCCGCAAGCCTGAGTTCGTTGACGCGCCGGTCGATCTCCTCCGCCAGGTCGCCGAGGTTCTGCAGATGCTGCAGTTCGGCGAAGGTCGCGCCGATGTGGCGGATCGAGATCACGCTGGCGATGCTGGTCATCGCGATCATGGCCAGCAGCAGCATGAAACTGGCAAAGGTCAACTGCCCGATCGAAAGCGAGAACGACCGTATCCGTCTGATCATGGCGGCAAGGGACATGGGGTTCGTGACCGGCTCCGGAGCCTTTTATACGATGGAATCAGGCCGAAGGGGAACACGCCAACCCGGCCATCGCCGGGTCGCCGGCGCCCGCGTCACGCTCAATCCGCCGTGATACCGGCATCCTTCACCACCTTCGCCCACAGCGCGATGTCCGACTTGATGATGTCGGCCAACTGCCCCCGCGGCGCGCTCTTCGGCTCGCAGCCGGCGATGTCGAGTTTTTCGCGCACGTCTGCGTTGGCGAGCGCTGCCTCCAGCGCGGTGCTGATGCGGGCCACGACCGGCTCCGGCGTGCCGCGCGGCACCACGATGCCGAACCATGGCGTGACCTGCGCCTCGGCATAACCCTGCTCGGCGAGCGTCGGCACGTCCGGAAAATATTTCGAACGGCCGTCACTGATCGCGCCGATGATGCGGATCGCGCCGGTCTGCACCTGCGCCAGCGCCTGGTTCGCGGACAGGAAGGTCGAACTGATCAGGCCTGAGGCGATATCGGGGAATATCTGCGGATAGCCGCGATAGCCGACGCCGGCAACATCGATTCCAGCCAGCCGCTTGAACAGCTCGAAGCCGAGATGGCCGGTCGAGCCCTTGCCGGGATGGCCGTAGGATAGCTTGCCTGGTTCTGATTTCGCCAGGGCGACATAGTCGGCGACGTTCTTCACCGGCAGCGAGGTCGGAACGACGAAGAAATTCGGTGCCTTGCAAATCTGCCCGACCGGGATGAAATCGCGCTGCGGATCCCAGCGCAGCTCCTTGAACAGCGAGGGGCTGGTGGTGAAATAGGCCGTCACCAAGAGCCAAGTGTAGCCATCGGGCGCAGCGCGGGCGACTTCCTCGGCGGCGATCGAGCCGTTGGCGCCGGACTTGATCTCGTTGATAATCGAGCCGTTCCATTGCGCCGCCATGTTCTGCGCGACGATCCGCCCGAACACGTCGGCGACGCTGCCGGCCGAATAGGGAATAATGATGCGGATGGGGTGATTGGGGAAAGTTTCCTGCGCCGATGTCCCGCCCGGGGCGGCGAGAAGGGCCAGCCACGCAACCACAATTGCGCCGATACACCGAAGCTTCATGTGCGCTCCCCTGCCCAATGCAGCACGTTACCCCAGCGCGCCGACCTCGAACACCTCGCCGTCGTAACCGGCTTCGAGCGGAATCCGAAGTTGCCGGCCGCCGTTCAGTCTGGTCATCACCGGCATCACGGTCACAACCTTCCTGCCGCCGGCGTCGTCGAGCGCGCACCTGACGCTCTTCTGCTTGCCGAGTCGGATCAGGTTGCGCGTGGTCGGGAACGGAAGCTTGAAGCGGCCGCTGTTGCCGCCTTCGAGCGCCTCGCGCGGCGAAACCCAGATCGAGTCGGTGGATTCCTTGCCGTCGTGGCGGCCTGCCTGCGCCGGCGGCGCGGCAGCGAGGAAGAACCAGGTGTCGTATCGCTTGGGCATGCCTTCGGGCGTGATCCAGTGCGCATAGGGCACGAGTTCGTCGAGCGCGAGCAGCAGGCTGTTGTCAGCAAGCACCTTTGAAAAACTCGTCTTGCCCTCGCACACGGCGGCGCGGCTCGCCGCCTCGATCTCGCCAGCCCGCTTCGCATCGACCAGCGCCGTCGAGCCGCGCGGACGCGCCAGCAGGATGCCGCTTTCCTCAAAGGTCTCGCGGATCGCGGCGATCCGGAAGCCGAGCGCGGCCGCATCGAGCCCTTCGCCGCCAGACCAAAACGCGGGGCTTTTGGCGATCTCCTGATCGCCGCGGTCGAGGCTGCCGCCGGGAAACACCAGCGCGCCGGACTGGAACTCGATCTGATGATGGCGCACCATCATGAAGACCTCGATTTCGCCCGGCGTCGCTGCGCTGTCGCGTAGCAGCAGAATGGTGGACGCGGGACGCGAGGCGACGATTTCGGCGGGCATAAAATGCTTTTCCTATCTCTCGTCAGTCGCGAGGCGGCTCAAAAAGCACCGTCATTGCGAGCCAACGGGGCGGCGCTTCGCGCCGCCCCGTTGGCTCGCAATGACGGTTTTGCTACTCCGCCGCGCTGGATTGCGGCTGCAGGTTGGCGCGCTTGTCGAACCGCGCCACGCGCGACAGCAGATATTCGACTTCGGCCTTGGCTTGCGCCGTGATGCCCGCGCCCGGCTTGCGCTGCGCGCTGGAGGCGATGATGCCGCGCTTCTGCAGCACGTATTTGCGCACGGCAAGGCCAGCGCCCGGCTGCTGCTCGTAGCGGATCAGCGGCAGATGCGCGTCGAACAGATCGTGCGCGGCATCGCGACGGCCCTGCTTCGAGAGATTCACCACGTCGATCAGGAGTTCCGGGAAGGCGTAGCCGGTCATCGCGCCGTCGGCGCCGCGCTCCATCTCGAAATCGAGGAACAGGCCGCCATTGCCGACCAGGATCGACAATGGCCGCAGCGAGCCGTCTTTCTGGAAGTTGCGCAACGCGGAAATCTTTTCCAGCCCGGGCCAATCCTCGTGCTTGAGCATCACGCAGGTCGGTGAGTCCATCACGATCTTGCGGATCACCGCCGGCGTAAAGACCACCGACAGGGTCAGCGGATAGTCCTGCAGCACCCAGGGAATGTCGCCGATCGCTTCCTGCGCCTGCTTGAAATAGCCCGTGATCTGGTCGTCGGTGCGCAAGTTAGGCGGCGGTGCGATCATGACGCCGGCCGCACCCGCATCCATCGAGGCTTTCGCGAGCGCGCGCATCGAGGCAAAGCCGGGCGCGGACACGCCGACGATGATCTGCATGTTCTTGGCGCGCTTGACGAAGCGGATCGCCACCTGCTCGGCCTCTGACGCATCGAGTTTCGGTGCCTCCCCCAGGATGCCCAGCACGGTGACGCCGTCGCAGCCGACCTCGGCATAAAAATCCGTCAGCCGGTCGATGGATTTCTCGTCGATGCGGCCGTCATCGTGAAACGGCGTCGGTGCGATCGCGAAGGTGCCGGCCGCCTTGGGGGTGAGTTTTGTCATGGGTGCCTCTGTTTCCTGTCATTCCGGGGCACGCGAAGCGTGAAACCCGGAATCTCGAGATTCCGGGTTCGATGCTTCGCATCGCCCCGGAATGACGATTATTTAAGCCTTCGCGCCGATTTCTTGATCTCATCCTCGGAGAAGAAGATCTCCTTGGCGTGGGTAACGATATCCTCGGCCTTCCATCCCGTGAATGGCGGCGTCCAGCCTTCCATTTCCATCATCCGCATCTCGCGCACGCCGCGGGGTCCGGAGACGCCGAGCACCTTGCCGGTCTGGTCGCCCGACAATTCGCTGACCATGTATAGCACGGCCGGCGCGATGCCGTCCGGTGGCAAAGCGGCACCGGGGTTCTCCTTGTAGCGGGGCAGGTCTGCGGTCATGCGGGTCAGCGCGCCCGGCGCCAGCGTCCAGACCCGGATGTTGTATTTGCGGCCCTCGATCGCCAGCACATTGGAAAGCCCCCAGATGCCGCCCTTGGCGGCGCCGTAATTGGTCTGGCCGAAATTGCC
Organism: Bradyrhizobium sp.; assembly: GCF_035484855.1. Taxonomy (GTDB): domain Bacteria; phylum Pseudomonadota; class Alphaproteobacteria; order Rhizobiales; family Xanthobacteraceae; genus Bradyrhizobium. The sequence continues at coordinate 387 of NZ_DATHOP010000288.1, read as the reverse complement.
GATCAGGCCCGAGGTCGAGGAGGTGTTGACGATGACGCCGCCGCCGTTTTCCCGCATCCAGCGGAACACCGGCTGGGTGGTGCAGAATGTGCCCTTCAGGTGCACCTTCAAGACCTTGTCCCAACCGGCTTCGGTGGCCTTGGCAAAGGTCTGGTCCAGCAAAATGCCGGCATTGTTGACCAGGATGTCGGCGCGGCCGAAATGCTTGATGGCGTCGTCGAACACCGACTGGCCGCCGGCCATGGTCGAGATGTCGGCGCCATTGGCGACCGCACGGCCGCCTTCCGCCTTGATGGCGTCGACCACTTGCTGCGCCATCGATTCGTCATTGCCGGAGCCATCGCGCGGTCCACCGAGGTCATTGACCACAACGGCGGCCCCCTCGCG
>NZ_DATHOP010000287.1:0-113596 GCF_035484855.1 Bradyrhizobium sp. | reverse complement strand
ACGTTATAATCCGTAAAACCATTGCGTGGGGAATGCCGGGTGATTCCGGTGTGACCTGCTAACGTGTGTGCGCTCTACCCACTACCATTGCACACACGGCTATCGGGCGCATCGGCCGCCCGGCATTCCCTGCGCCCTTTGTTTGGAAGGGCGGGAAATAAACCAATACCTCGCGCGACGCTCGCGGCGAGATCGTGCAACCATGACTCAACGTCATTGCGAGGAGCGCTTGCGACGAAGCAATCCATTCTTTCTTTTTGTTGCGCGATGGATTGCTTCGCTGGCGCTCGCAATGACGGCTTCGAGAGTCTTTCCGAATTATCGTCGCGCTCAATTGCCCTGAAACACCGGCTTCGCCTTGTTCGCAAACGCCTCAAACGCTCGCGCGAAATCCGCCGTCGTCATGCACAGCGCCTGCGCGATCGCCTCGGCCTCGATCGCTTCCTCCACCGACATTGCCCATTCCATCGCGAGCATCCGCTTGGTCATGGTGTTGGCGAAAGTCGGCCCCGCCGTGATCTCTTTCGCAAGAGACTGCGCCTGCGCCAGCACCTGGTCCGGCGCGACGATGCGGCTGAAAAATCCCCAGCGCTCACCCTCCTCCGCGCTCATGAAGCGGCCGGTATAGAGCAACTCCGAGGCGCGCGACTGCCCGATGATGCGCGGCAGGATCGCGCACGCCCCCATGTCGCAGCCGGCAAGGCCCACCTTGTTGAACAGGAACGCGACCTTGGCGCCGGTCGCCGCCACGCGAATGTCGGAGGCCATCGCGACGATCGCACCGGCGCCGGCGCAGATGCCTTCGACGGCGGCAATGATCGGCTGCGGGCAGGCCCGCATCGCCTTGACCAGATCGCCGGTCATGCGGGTGAAGCCGGTGAGGCCTTTGGTGTCCATCTTCACCAGCGGCCCGATGATCTCGAACACGTCGCCGCCGGACGAGAAATTGCCGCCGGCGCCGGCCACGACGACGGTCTTGACGTCCTCGTCGAACGCGCAGGCGCGGAAGAAATCGGTGAGTTCGCGATAGCTCTCGAAGGTCAGCGGATTCTTGCGCTCGGGCCGGTTCAGCGTCACCGTCGCTACGCCCTCCGTCACCGCCAGCAGGAAATTTTTCGGCTGATATTGCGACAGCGGCAGCGTGACGGGATTGGCGGGCGTGTTCATGGAGTCTCCCTTATCGTCATTGCGAGCGAAGCGAAGCAATCCAGCTTGCTTCCTTGCGGCGACATGGATCGCTTCGCTTCGCTCGCAATGACGGTTTGTTGTTACGCACGATGCAAATCCCTAAACCTCTCCGCCGGCGACCGCGATGGCCTGCCCGGTGATGGCGCCTGCGCCCTCGCCGCACAGCCACACGACGGTATCGGCGACCTCAGCCGGCGTCACCAGCCTCGCTTGCGGATTGTTGCGGGAAAGATCGGCGACCGCCTGCTCATGGCTACGACCGGTTTTTTTCATGATGTTGTCGATGCTGTCGGCGAGCAGATCGGTGTCGGTGAATCCGGGACACACCGCATTGACGGTGATGTGCGTCGTTGCCAGCTCGAGCGCCAGAGAGCGTACCAGCCCGACGACGGCATGTTTGGCGGCGCTGTAGGCGCTGGCATAGGCGTAACCTTTGAGACCGGCGGTCGATGCAATGGCGACGATGCGGCCATAGGGCCTGACCTTCATCGCGGGCAACACGGCCTGGACGGCATGAACGACGCCCATGAAGTCGACATCGATCATGCGCCGGAACAATGCAACGTCGGATTTGGCGAACGGCGCGGATTCCGCGACGCCGGCATTGGCGATCAGGATATCGATCGGCTGGCGGTCACCTGCCCTCGCAATCGCCGCACTGATGGCGGCCTCGTCCGCGACGTCAGCCACCTCCGCGAAATGCGCAGCACCGGCGGCAACCGCTTCCTCCAGTGTCGCCCGGTTGCGGCCGATCACCGTGACGGTCGCGCCCGCCTGCGCGAGCGCAGAGGCAATGGCGCGGCCGATGCCCCGCCCGCCACCGGTGACCAGCGCATGCGAGGAACGCGGCAGTCCGGACATGCGCAGGCCTTCCCGAGTGAATTCATCGACTGGCGGGTTTGCGTATATTTTAGACTTCAAGCTTTTGCAAGAAACGGCGCCCCGGCGTCACTTGCTTTAAGTATAAAATATCGCTTTTCATCCGTGGATGTGCTGTTAGCATCCGAAAAGGTCCGACAGGAGAGCCGGCGTGCCTCAACCCACAACCTTGAAAACCGCTGACGGCCGCTTCGGCTATGAGGCCGCAGGCGACTTCACTGCGCCGCCGCTGGTGTTCCTGCATGGCATCGGCGGCGCGGCGCGGGGCTGGCGCGGCCAGATCGAGGCGTTCGGCGATCGCTACCACGCGATCGCCTGGGACATGCCGGGCTATGGCGGCTCGGCGCCGCTTGCCGCCGTCAGCATCGTCACGCTCGCCGACGCATTGCAGGATTTCCTGCAAGCGACAGGCGCGGCAAAACCCATCCTGGTCGGGCATTCGATCGGCGGCATGATCGTGCAGCAGTGGCTGACGAAACATCCGGACAGCGCCGCCGCCGTCGTTCTCGCGCAGACCAGCCCGGCGTTCGGCAAGGCCGACGGCGACTGGCAGAAGGAATTCATCGGCGCGCGGCTTGGTCCGCTCGACCGCGGCGAAACCATGGTGTCGCTGGCACCTTCGCTGGTGCGGGAATTGGTCGGCGATGATCCTGATCCCGCCGGGATGGAGCTTGCGCGCGACTGCATGGCAGCCGTACCCGAGGCGAGCTATCGCGCCAGCATGCTGGCGCTGCTCGGGTTCGACCAGCGCGGCGCGCTGAAGAATATCGCGGTGCCGACATTGGTGCTGTCGGGTACAAAGGATAAGAACGCACCGGCGCCGATGATGGCGAAGATGGCGACTTACATTCCCTCGGCAACCTATGTCGAGCTCGAAGGCGTCGGCCATCTCGTCAATCTGGAACGCCCCAAGACCTTCAATGCCGCGCTGGATTCCTTTCTCAGGGCCCATGTGGCTGCAACACGAGTGACGGTATGACGGTGCAAGCCAGCAAGAGCGCGACTGATATCGACGAGATCGATCCGGATGCGCCGATCTTCGATCCCGCCGCGTTCAGGCTGAACGATGAACAGGCCGCCATCATCGCGAGCGCACGCGAGCTCGGCCAGCGCGTTTTCGCCGGCCGCGCCGCGGCCTATGATCGCGAGGCGAAATTCCCCACCGAGAATTACCGGGATCTGCATCGCTCCGGCCTGCTCGGCATCGCCATTCCGAAAAAGCACGGCGGCCTCGGCGCGGACTACCAGACCTATGCGCTCGCTGCCGCCGAGATCGGCCGCTACTGCGGCGCCACCGCGCTGACCTGGAACATGCATGTCTGCTCGACGCTATGGTCCGGTCCGCTGGCCGACGATCTCGAGATGGACGCCGCCGCTCGCGCCGAACACGAGCGCCGGCGCGCCGTCCACTACAAACGCATCGTCGAAAACGGCGCGATTTATTCGCAACCGTTCTCGGAAGGCGGCGCGGCGGCCGCCGGCGGGGTCGCGTTCGGCACCGAGGCAAAGCCGGTCAAGGGCGGCTGGATCGTCAACGGCAAGAAGATTTTTGCTTCGCTGGCGGGCCATGCCGATTACTACGGCGTGCTCTGCACCGAGGTCGCGGAAGGCGAGAAAGCCTCCCGCCGCAATACGCTCTACCTCGCGATCCCCGCCAGGACCGATGGCATTTCCGTCGTCGGCGACTGGGACCCGCTGGGGATGCGCGGCACGGTGTCGCGCACATTGCTGTTCAAGGATGTTTTCGTTGGGGAGGATGCGGCGTTGATGCCCCGCGGCGTCTATTTCCAGGCGGCGATGCGCTGGCCGCACATGTTCCTGACGCTGTCGCCGACCTATATGGGCCTCGCGCAAGCCGCCTACGATTTCACCGTGCGCTATCTGCGCGGCGAGGTGCCGGGCACGCCGCCGGTCAAGCGGCGGATGTATCCGACCAAGCAGATCGCTGTCGCCCAGATGCAGATCAAGCTCGAACAGATCAAGGCGATCTGGTTCCAGGCGGTCACCGAGGCCCGCGCCAATCCGACCAAGGAGCAGGTGCTGCGGGCCTATGCCGCGCAATATTCGGCGATGGAGGGCGCCAACGAACTTGCGACGCTGGCGATCCGCACCTGCGGCGGCCAGGCGATGCTGAAATCGTTGCCGCTGGAGCGCATCTATCGCGACAGCCGCTGCGGCTCGCTGATGCTGCCATGGACCGCCGAGCTCTGTCTCGACCGCATCGGCCGCGAGGCGCTGTATGAGACCGGCGAGACGGACGACTAGTCAGGCCAATGGACCTTTCCGACCTCATCGAGCGGAACGCGGCGTTCACGCCGGACAAGCCCGCGACCTTCTTCGAGGGTGAGGCACTCAGTTACGCCGCGTTCAATACCCGCATCGCACAAACCGCGTGCGCGCTCAGGTCCGAATTCGGCGTCAGTCGCGGCGACCGCGTCGCGATCCTCAGCCTGAATCGGCCAGACTACCTCGTGCTGCTCTATGCCTGCGCGCGGCTCGGCGCCATGCTGGTGCCGCTGAACTGGCGGCTTGCGGTCGCAGAGCAGTTGTTCATCCTGTCGGATGCCGCGATCAAGGTGCTGGTACTCGAACAGGCCTTTGCGGGGATTCTGCCGGCGCTGGAAACGCGCCTGCCCGACACTGGTGCTATCGGGCTTGATTTTGCGCCGCCCCGCGGAATCGCCTTCGATGCCCTGCTGACTCTGGCGCGCGGTAACGGCCGCAATCCGCATACCGACCTCAGCTGTCCGCTGCTGATCGTTTATACCTCGGGGACCACGGGCCGGCCCAAGGGCGCGGTACTGCGGCAGGAGGCGCTGCTGTGGAACGGCGTGATGAGCCAGCACATGCACGGCCTCACCTCGGATGATCATGTTCTCACCGTGCTGCCGTTCTTCCATGTCGGCGGCCTCAACATCCAGACCACGCCGGCGCTGCACGTTGGCGCCACCGTGACCATTCATTCGCGCTTCACGGCGGATGCAGCGCTCGCAACGATCGCGCGCGACCGTCCGACCCTGACGGTGTTGGTTCCCGCGACGATCCAGGGCGTGACCGACCATCCCGCCTGGGCCACAACCGACCTGTCCTCGCTGAAGGCGGTTTCCACGGGATCGACCATCGTGCCGCCGCACCTCATCGATCGATTTGTCCGCCGCGGCGTGCCGGTGCTTCAGGTCTATGGCTCGACGGAAACCTGCCCCGTCGCGATCTACACCCGGCTCGGCGGCGACCTGGCACGATCGGGTTCGACCGGCTTGCCTGGCCTCTGCTGCGAGGCAGTGATCATCGATCACGCCGGCAATGAACTGCCGCCCGGCACGCCGGGAGAGATCGCGGTGCGCGGTCCCAATGTGTTCCACGAATATTGGGGCAATAAGGAAGCGACGCGGGAGGCCTTGCATGACGGCTGGTATCGCACCGGCGACATCGGCCGTCGCGACGCCGACGGCTATTTCTGGGTGCACGACCGCAAGAAGAACCTGATCATCTCGGGCGGCGAGAACATCTATCCGGCGGAGGTCGAGCGCGTGCTGCTGGAGCATCCTGATGTCGTCGAATGCGGCGTGATCGGGCGGCCCGACCCGAGATGGGATGAGGTGCCGGTCGCCTATGTGATCCGGCGCGCGGGGCGCGCGGTGGAAGCGGAAGATTTGCGGGCGCATGTGCTGACGCAGTTGGCGCGCTTCAAGGTGCCCCGCGATATCGTTTTCGTCGATGATCTGCCGCGCACGGCGCTGGGCAAGGTCCAGCATTTCATGCTGCGGCAGCTCGACGCGTCGGTATCATCGAAAGGAGAGGCCATTTGAAGATCGCGGTGCTTGGCGGCGGCAATGGATCGTTTGCGGCCGCAGGCGATTTCGCGTTGCAGGGCCACGAGGTGCGCCTGTGGCGGCGCGACGCATCGGCGGTAGCGGAACATCGCGCCGCGGGATCGCGCATCCTCGTCAAGGATTCCAACGGCCGGCACGACGTGCAGCTGACAGTCGTGACGACCGACATCGCCGAAGCCGTCCATGACGCCGAACTGATCCTGTGCCCGGCGCCAGCCTTTGCTCAACCCAATATCGCCAAACTGCTCGCGCCGCATTTGACGGATGGTCAGGTCGTGTTCCTGCCGCCCGCGACCTTCGGCTCGCTGATTTTCGCGACAGTTGCACGCGATGCCGGCAATCGCGCCAGCGCAAGCTTTGCCGAAACCGGCACGCTGCCCTGGCTCACGCGCAAGCACGGACCGTTCGAGGTCGCCATCACCATCCGCGCCAAGCGGCTGCCAGTCGGCGTATTTCCGTTGAAAAATGCGAGCCATGCGCTCGAGGTGATCGGCCGCGCCTTTCCCGGCGTGATCGAGCCCTGCGGCGACGCGCTGTCGGGCGCGTTGATGAATGCGGGGCCGATCATCCATCCACCGCTGATCGTGATGAACGCCGGCCCGATCGAGCACTTCGAGCGCTGGGACATCCACAAGGAAGGTACGCAAGGCTCGATCCGGCGGGTCACCGACGCGCTCGATGCCGAACGCATCGCGGTGCGCGAAGCGCTCGGCTACGGCGGCCCACATTTTCCGCTGGCGCATCATTACGCGATCGAAGGCGAGCAATGGATGTACGGCCGCGGCTCGCATGATCGGCTGACCGACTCGGGCGACTGGCGCGAGCGCATCGTGCTCAGGGAGCATCGCTACATGCGGGAGGATTTGCGGCTCGGCCTGTCGTTATTGGTCTCGGTCGGCGAACTGGCCGGGGTTGCGACGCCGCTGGCAAGGGCATTTCTGGCCATCGGCGGCGCGATCTGCGGCGAGGATTTCATGAAGGACGGCCGCACGCTCGCAAGTCTGGGACAGGGGGGTGTCGGCCGAGAGCAATTGCAGGTGCTGTTGCGTGAGGGATTTGAGCCATGACCGCCCGTCCCGCCATTGCCTGTCTTGGCGCCGGCCGCATGGGCCGCGGCATCGCGGTTGCGTTTGCCTATGCCGGCCACGCCGTCACCATGATCGACGTCAAGACGCGATCGACTGAGCAATTCGCCACGCTTCAAACCGAAGCGCTCGGCGAAGTCAGGAAAACGCTGGCGAGCCTGGCGCGGTTCGGATTGCTGGCCGAGAGCGACACCGAGACGGTGATCGCTCGTGTCGCCGTCGCGCCTGCGCAAGACATGACTGCGGCGCTTGGCAACGCTGGCATCGTATTCGAAGGCGTGCCCGAGGTGGTCGAGCTCAAGCGCGAAGTGCTGGCATCAGCCTCGAAATGCGTCGGGCCCGATGTCATCATCGCCTCGACCACCTCAACGATTCTGGTCGACGATATCTCGGGCTCGGTCGAGAATCCAAAGCGCTTCCTCAACGTGCACTGGCTCAATCCGGCCTATCTGATTCCGCTGGTCGAGATCTCGCCGGGCGCTGCGACCGATCCGGCCGTGATCATCAGGATGAAAGCGTTGCTCGAAGGCATCGGCAAGGTGCCGGTGGTCTGCGCCGCGACGCCCGGCTTCATCGTGCCGCGCATCCAGGCGCTCGCCATGAACGAAGCGGCGCGGATGGTGGAGGAAGGCGTGGCCAGCGCCGAGGACATCGACAAGGCAATCCGCTACGGCTTTGGCTTTCGCTACGCGGTGCTGGGCCTTTTGGAATTCATCGACTGGGGCGGCGGCGATATTCTCTATTACGCGAGCCGTTACCTCGAGGATGCGCTCGGCAGCGACCGCTACCGCGCGCCCGAGGTGATCGCGCGCAACATGCGCGAGGGCCGCATCGGCCTGCGCACCGGCGCGGGCTTTCTCGATTATTCCGGCCTCGACGTCGATGCCTATCGCGACCGGCGCCTCGCGGCGCTGGTCGACATGCTCAGGCACTTTGGACTGGCCAAACCGCCGGTGCTCTAGCCGAACACATCCTGCAGCACACCGTCATGCACCACCGCGACACCGTCGAGTTCGATCGTCGTCCCCATCATCGGCAAGTCAAAATGCCCCGATGTGTAGCGGCCGGCGAACTCGTTGGCGCCGGTGGAGAACAGGAAATTGCCGGAAACCGCGCGCAGTTCGGTGCCGTTGGTATCGCGCTGGTCGTACATCGCAAGCGCCTCATAGCGGGCGGCGGGGTTCATCCCGAATCCGACATGCGACACCGCATAGGCCTCGCGGTCGCCCCACGCCGCCAGATAGGCGCGCATCATCATGGCGTCGGCGCCCTCGCCTTGCAGATCGGTGACGTAGTCGTCCTTCAAGGTCATCCGAACCGGCGACGTCAGGTAGCGCTTGAAGGTGAGATTGATGTCGCCCGGCGCCATCACCAGCGTGCCGTTGACCGCGCCGCTCTTCGGGAAGCTGACGACGATGCCGCCGGGCCAATGCGCCAGCGTGCCGGGTTTGTCGGTCCAACCCCAGACGCCGACGGTCGAGGCACCGGCCATGTCGACGTCGAGGTCGGTGCCGGCCTTCGAGGTGACGCGCATCCGCTTCGTCCCGCGCAGCATTTTTGTCGCCGCGCGCACGCGTTTTTCCAGCGCCATGTCCGGCACCATGCGCTCGAGCGCTTCGGGATGCTCGTTGGAGATATTGAGAATACGCGCACCCGCTTTCAGGATTTCCGGCGTCTCGACGGCGTGCATCAGCCCTTCGACGGTGCAGTCGACCACAAAGCCTGCCTGCTGCAGCGCCGCGACAACGGGACCGAGGCGCTGGATGGCGACGCTGGCGCCGGTGGAGCGGACCGGAACCACCTCTCTGTTGCGCGGCGTCGGCACGACAATGTGGAATGGCTTGGCGCCCATCCGCAGCAGCGCCAACTCGGCGAGGTGAACGTTCAGCGCGCGCGACTGGGTCTCCGACAGGATAGCGGCGGTGTCCCCCGACTTGACCGCGCAGCGCTCAAAGATTTCGCAGAACGCGTCGATCCATTTTGCTTCGATGCGATCAGCAAACATCAGCCTATCTCCACTTCCAGCATGGCGTCATACTTCGGGGAAGCCGCGCAGCAGATAGGACCGCAATCCCTGCAGCAAACCATTGAGGATCAATCCCAACAACGAGATCGTGATCAGCGGCACGAACATGTCGACCGCCTGAAAGGTGCGCGCCGCGGTCACCAGAACGTGGCCGAGACCGTCGGTCGAGGTGATCATTTCCGCAAGAAACACCACGATGCAGGAGATCACAAGGCCGATGCGGCAGCCGGTGAGGATCGACGGCACCGCGGCCGGCAGCACCACCTTGAACAGGATCTGACGCCGCGGCGTGCCCGCCGCCATCGCCGACCAGATCAGCTTCTGCTCCACCATCGAGGCGCCGTAATAGGTCGAGAGCAGGATCGGAAACAGGGCATCGGCCGCAACCAGGATTATCTTCGATTCGTGCCCGAAGCCGAGCAGCAACAGCAGCGCCGGATAGAGCGCGACCTTGGGCAGCGGCGCCAGCACCCGCACGATCGGCCGCACCACGGCGTCAATGGCTGGATTGGCCGCGGCCGCAAGGCCGATGCTGACGCCCAGGATCACCGCGATCGAAAACCCGGCGAACAACCGAAACAGCGTGGCGGCGATCTCCTCCTGGAACGTAGTGTCCGTGAGTTGCTGTGCCAGACGCATGAACACCTGGCCAGGCGGTGGCAGCAGCGTCGGTGGGGCATAACCGAACGACGAGATGGCCTGCCACAGCGCGATCAGCAGTGCGATCGGCACGATCCCGAGCAGAGTATCCGTGGTGAGCGCGCGCGGGTTCATGCAAAGCTCAGGGGGATATCGAAGCCCGGCTCCGACCATTTCACCAATCTCGCGCGCAGCCGTTCAAACGCGGCGTCGAGGCCTATTCCCATGGCGCCGATGATGATGATCATGGCGTAGACGGTGTCGTATTGTCCCATATCCATTGCGTTGAACAGGATGTTGCCTGCACCCGACTGCCGCGCGATCATCTCGGAGGTGACCATGGTGATCAGCGCCAGCACCAGCCCGGTACGGCAGCCGGTCAGGATTTCCGGCAGGGCCGCGGGCAGCACGATCCGGACCATGCGCCGCGCCGCCGACAGGCCCATCGCGGCACCCGACCACAGCATCTTTTCCTCGACCGCCCTGGCGCCCTGAAAACTGTGATAGATCACGGGCAGGCTGACGCCGAGAAAGATCACCAGCATTTTCGCGAGATCACCGACTCCGAGCCAGAGCATGATGATCGGCATCAGCGCCGCCTTCGGCACCGGATAGGTGACCATCAGCAGCGGGTTGAAAAACGCGGCCACACCGCGCGAGCGGCCCATCATCAATCCCAGTGGAATCGAAACGGCGACCGCCACGCCGAAGCCGATCGCCATCCGGCGCAGCGAGGCCAGGATGTTGATCAGGGATTCCTTGTCGCCGAGGATCGAGGGGATCGCGCGGATCGCTTCCCAGGCGGTGGGGAAACTGTCGGTGTCCAGGATCAGCGCCGAAACCTGCCAGATCGCGAGCAGTCCGAGGCAGGCGAGCAGCGGCGCCGAGCGCGAGAGGAGCGTGCGTGCTGCGATCATGGCCGCAACTCGGCTTCGCTGGTGTCGTCGATCATGCGCTCGATATCGACGACGTATTTCTGGTAATGCAGATCGAGCAGCAGTTCCGCCCGGCGGCGCGGCCGCGGCAGGTTGATGTCGACGATCTCCTTGATGCGGCCCGGCGAACGCGTCATCACCACGACCTTGTCGGACAGAAACACCGCTTCCTCGACCGAATGGGTGACGAACAGCACGGTCTTGCGATCGCGCTCCCAGATGTTGAGCAGGTCGTTCTGCAGCCGGGTGCGGGTATGCGCATCGAGCGCGCCGAACGGCTCGTCCATCAGCAGCACCGCGGGGTGATAGGCGAGCGTGCGCGCCAGCGCGACGCGCTGCTTCATGCCACCGGACAGTTCCTTGGGGTAGAAATGCTCAAAACCCTTGAGGCCGACCATCTCGATCAGCGCGCGGCCCTGCGCCTCGGCCTCAGCGGCCTTCACGCCCTGCTGGCGCGGGCCGTACATCACGTTGCCGAGCACGCTCTTCCAGGGAAACAGCGCGAACTCCTGAAACACCGGTCCGCGATCCGGTCCGGGCCCCGTGATCGCCCTGCCCTTCATCCTCGCCACGCCTTTGGTCGGGCTGACAAAACCACCGACGATATAAAGCAGCGTCGATTTTCCGCAGCCGGAAGGCCCGAGAATCGAGACGAAGGCGCCATCCTCGATGGAGAGGGAAATCTCGGACAACGCCAGATGGTCTTGGCGGCCGGAAGTGCGGAAAATCTGCGAAACGCGATCGATCTCGATGATGGCGGCCGCCGGCTTGCGCAGGGCAGCGGCTTCCGCTTCTAGATTCGATCGCGATGGCACTACGTTCATTCCCGCTGTTCTTCCCGGCAAAGCTCCGTCAGCCACAAGCAGATGCTGGCGATATATCGGTTAAAGCCAGCATGGCGGAAACTTGCAAGTCCTGCCGATCCAGATTGGGCCACGCTCATCGCCTGAGTACCGCGCGTACCGGCGCGGCGTCCAGCCCCCTGAGCTTCAACGGCAGTGCGATCAATTCGTAGTCGCCGGGCGCGACATCGGCAAGGACGAGGTTCTCGACAATTCGAAGGTCATGCCGCCGGCATGCCATGTGCGACGGGAGGTCTTTCGACGCCTCCGGGTCGATCGACGGCACGTCCACGCCGATCAGCCGGATGCCACGCCGCGCCAGACGCTCCACGGTCTCCGGCGCCAGCGCGCGGAAACCCGTCGGCCAGGCCAGTTCGTCACCTCTGTCCATCAATCTCAGGAGCAGTCGTGGCGGGGCCCCGTCGAGGGCGGATGCGATCTCCTCATAGCCGCAGAGAGCGCCGGTTCCGCGCGCGTCAATGACCCTTGCGGGGCCGATGAAATCGGCGAGATCCAGCGTGTCGATGCTGGCGCCCGCGGGATCGTAGTGCAGCGGCGCATCGACATGGGCGCCGCAATGCGTCGACATCGCGATGCTGGCGACGTTGACGGGACAATCCGGTCCGATCGCAAACGTCTGGCTGACGGCGAAAGCGGCATCGCCGGGAAACACCCCCATGCCGACGCGCAGCGACGGCGATATGTCGATCAGGGTCATCACAACTGGGTCCTGACCTGCCAGAGCTCGGGAAACAACACGACGTCCAGCATCTTGCGCAAATAGGAAACACCCGACGTGCCGCCGGTGCCACGCTTGAATCCGATGATGCGTTCAACCGTCGTCACGTGGTTGAAACGCCAGCGCCGGAAATAATCCTCGAAATCAACCAGCTTTTCGGCAAGCTCATACAATTCCCAGAACCGCGCCGGATCTCGATAGACCGACAACCAGGCGTTCTCGACGCTTTCGTTCGCAACATGCGGCAGCGAGACGTCGCGTTCCAGCACCGCCTTGTCGATGCCAAGGCCACGACGATGCAGGAGCTGGATGGTGAGATCGTAGATACCCGGAGCACGGCGGATGGTTTCGAGTCGCTCGGCAGCGGCTTCGTCGCCGGCATGAATTTGGATCATCGCGGCATTCTTGTTGCCGACAAGAAACTCGATCGCGCGATACTGCCAGGACTGAAATCCCGACGATTGCCCCAGCAGTCCGCGAAATTCGGTATATTCGCTCGGCGTCATGGTGCGCAGGACGTCCCAGGCCGAGTTGAGCTGCTCGAGAATGCGCGATACCCGCGATAGGGTTTTAAAGGCCGGCTGCAGGTCGTCCGCCGATATCAACCGGCAGGTGGCGTTCAGTTCGTGTATCGCAAGCTTCATCCACAGCTCCGACGTCTGGTGCTGGATGATAAACAGCATCTCATCGTGGGCGGAGGAAAGCGGCCGCTGCGCCTGCAGAACCTTGTCGAGCTGGAGATAGCCTGAATAGGATATTTCCTGGCGCTGACTCATCGCGTTCATGGCCTCAGACGAGTCGATGACATTTTTTTACGCATGCCATATCCGGTTCGCGCATGCCATGCCCGGAATACTGCCGACGATATTTTAAACTTAAAATGATAGGCTTTTGCTGTCAATCCGGATTTCCGTTATGCTTCCGGAATGTCGACCGAAATCGAGCGCGAGGCTCCCAGCATGTCGTCGGCCTCCATGACTTCGCGCGAGGCGTGCGTCGCGCGCGATTTCATCGATCCGCTTCGCAGCTTTCGCGATCGCTTTGTGATTCCGGAAGGCACCATCTATCTCGACGGCAACTCGCTCGGCCCGATGCCGCGAATCGCCCCTGGTCTCCTCAATCGCACGATCGAACAGGAATGGGGTCATGACCTTATCCGGAGCTGGAACAGCGCCGGATGGTTCGAAATGCCGGTTCGACTCGGTGATCGCATCGGCGCACTGATTGGCGCGGCGCCTGGGCAGACCGTCGTTTGCGACACCACCTCGATCAATCTCTACAAGGCCATTCATGCGGCGATTGGGTTGAGACCGGATCGCGACGTGGTGATCGCGGAGGATGCTTCGTTCCCGACAGATCTCTATATCGTCGAAGGCGCCATGAAGTCCGCGGGTCGTCCGATGAAGCGACGTTTGATCGGCGCCGACGGACCCTCGGTGGAGGCGCTGCTCGACCGAAACGTCGCGGCCGTCGTGCTTTCCCACGTCAACTATCGCACCGGCGAGCTGCTCGATATGCCCGCCATCACCAGACTGATTCATGCCGCCGGCGCGCTGGTCGTGTGGGACCTCTGTCACTCCATCGGCGTGGCGGAGATCGCCCTCGACCGGGATGCCGTCGACTTCGCGGTCGGCTGCACCTACAAATACCTCAACGGGGGCCCGGGATCTCCGGCGTTCATTTCCGTGGCAAAGGCCCATCAGGCCACCGCGCAGCATCCGCTGTCGGGCTGGTGGGGCCATGCCGCTCCCTTTGCCTTCGACCGCGATTTCCGGCCCGATCCGGGCATCAAACGATTCCTCTGCGGCACCCAGCCGATCATTTCCCTGCGCGGCGTTGACGCGGCGCTCGACGCCATGGAGGGCGCTGAAGTGGCCGCGCTCAGGCAGAAGAGTCTTGCTCTCACCGGGCTTTTCATGGCGCGGGTTGGTGCGCTTCTGCCGGACCTCAAAATCGTGACACCCCGCCAGGCGTCGTTACGCGGCAGCCAGGTCGGGATAGAATTCGACAGGGGTTATGCGGTGGTCCAGGCGATGATCGAGCGCGGCGTTATTGGCGATTTTCGAGCGCCCAACCTGATGCGTTTCGGCTTCGCGCCACTGTATGTTCGGTTCAGCGACGTTTGGGATGCCGCCGAAATCCTCGCGGAGTCCATCCATGCCGAAGTTTGGCGCGATCCCCGGTTCAGCCGGCAGCTTGAGGTGACCTGAGGCGGCCGAAGCTCGGCGGCTTGCGTGCTAGTCGAACCACGGCCACTCCGCCGCTCCGGCATGGGTGACCGCGCCGCCGGGCGCCTGGCCGACCAGGCGGGCATATTTGGCAAGCGCGCCGGCCCGATGCCGCGGTGGACGCGGTTTCCAGGCCCTTCGCCGTTCTGCGAATTCACGCTCCTCGATCAACAGATCCATGCGGCGGGCAGCGGCGTCGATCCGGATGCGGTCCCCCTCCCGCACCAGCGCCAGCGGGCCGCCGATAAAGGATTCCGGCGAGACGTAGCCGATGCACATGCCGCGTGTTGCGCCGGAGAAACGTCCGTCGGTGATCAGGGCGACTTTCTCGCCCATGCCCTGCCCATAAATCAGTGCGGTGACGCCCAGCATCTCGCGCATGCCGGGACCGCCGACCGGACCTTCATTGCGGATCACGAGAATCTCGCCGGCCGAGTAGTTGCGGTTGCGCACGGCATCGACGCAGTGCTCCTCGTCTTCGAACACGCGCACGGTGCCTTCGAACACCAGGTTTTTGAGACCGGCAACCTTGATGACGGCGCCATCGGGGCAGAGATTTCCCTTGAGAACCGCGACGCCGCCGTCCGGCATGATCGGCGCGCTCGTGGAGAAGACGACCTCGCCGTCGGGTATATTCGCGCCGCCATATTCCTCGGCAATGGTCCGACCTGTGATCGTCAGACAACTTCCGTCGATGTGGCCGCTTTCGACCAATGCACGGATGACGACGGCGGCGCCCCCGATATCGTAGACGTCTTTTGCGGTATATTTTCCGCCCGGACGTAGATTGCCGATCAAGGGCGTGCGGGCGAAAACCTCGCCGACATCGTCGATCGAAAAGGCAATGCCGGCCTCGTTGGCCAGCGCCGGCAGATGCAGCGCGGCATTGGTCGATCCGCCGGTTGCGGCCACGATGGCCGCGCCGTTTTCAAGGGATTTTCGGGTGACGATTTCGCGCGGCAACGGCCCGCCTCGTTGCAGCATCTGCATCACCAGACGACCGGCCTGGCGTGCCACCCGCGCGCGCTCGGCATAGACGCCGGGGATCATCGAGACGTTGGGCATGGTCAGTCCCATCGCTTCGGACACCATGCCCATGGTGTTGGCGGTGAACTGGCCTGCGCAGGCGCCGATGGTCGGCAGGCAACTACGCTCGATGCCTTCAAGCGTTGCCTCGTCGATTTCGCCGGTCATGAAGCTGCCGACGGCCTCGTAGGAATCCAGCACGGTGAGGGTTTTCCCCTCGAACCGCCCCGGCAGCGCGCTGCCGCCATAGATGAAGATCGACGGCACGTTGCAGCGGATCATCCCCATCATCACGCCGGGCAGCGTCTTGTCGCAGCCGCCGAATCCGATCAGCGCGTCGTAGGCGAGACCATGCACCACGGCCTCGATCGAATCGGCAATCAGCTCACGCGACAGCAGCGAGAACTTCATGCCTTCGTGATTCATGCTGATGCCGTCGGAGACGGAGATGGTGGCAAATTCCCGGGGCGTACCGCCGGCCTCCGCGATGCCGACCTTGGCGGCTTCGACCTGGAAGTCGTGGGTCATGTTGCAGGGCGTCTGCTCGCCCTTCATGCTGACGACGCCGATCATCGGCTTGGCGAGCGCCTCGTCGTCGAGCCCCATCGCGCGCATGAAGGCGCGATGCGGCGCGCGATCGAGGCCATCGGTCGTCACGCGGGATCGCCACTTCTTCATGGGATACCAATCCCTCTCCAACTCGCCGCGAAGTCTCGTTGAGACGTACTCCACCTATTGCAGCGGCGCGACGATCGTCGGATGCTTGAACTGCGCGACGTCCATCTTCGGCAGCATTCCCGTCTCGGCGTAGATGTCGAGCATCTTCTGGATCGCCGGAAAATTCGGCGCGGCGCCGGGGTCGCGGCCGAAATCATTGTCCTTGAGCAGATAGGTGTCCAGCACCGGAATCGGCGCCTTCAGCACTTCGGAGACGACCTTCAGCGTTTCCTCGCGATTGGCCAGCGCCTTCCTCATGCCGGAGGTGATGTCGCGGACATAGGCCCTTGCCAGTTCCGGGTTCTTGTCGACGAAGTCGGCACGGCAGGCTTCGAGAATGTGAACGATGTTCGGCATCGCCTGATTGAGCGAAAACAGCTTCCGGATGCCGCCCTTCGCCTCGGCGCGCGCCGCGAACGGCTGGTTCATGTTGACGGCATCGACGCGGCCCTGGCGCAGCGCGTCCTCGGAAACGGCAAATCCGACCTCGACCAGCTTGATGTCCTTGGCCGGATCGACGCCATTCTGCTTCAGCAGCATGTTGAACGGGCCCTGGGTGCCACCGCCGATCACGGAGATGCCGACGGTCTTGCCCTTGAGGTCGGCGATGGTCTTGATCGGCGAGTCGTCCTTGACAGCCCAATAGACCGAAAACCCGCCGGGTTTCTCGAAGACGTGCTGGGCGACGATGTAGGCCTTCAGGTTTCCACCGACCACGCCGTTCGCCAGCGACAGTGGCGCTTGCGTTGCGCAGTCGAGGGCACCGGCGGCGAGTGCCTGGGTCATCGGCGCGGTGCCCTGGAACTGGGTCCACTCGATGTTGTAGGTCTTTCCGATATCGGGAAATTCCTGGGGCCTTCGCATCATCCAGTATTTCGATTCCTCGGCCGGGATGGTCCAGCCGACGCGGATTGTCTGCTGCGCCTGCGATGCATTCACGCCGGCAAGGACGGCCAAAGCTCCGGCGAGAAAGGCCCATTTCGAAGTTATCCGCATCGCACTCACTCCACCTCTCCGATGCCGACTGGCGCCGGCGCAAAATTGCTTGCGCCAAACCTTTCATGGTTCAAACATTGAGGCAAGCCACCGGGCTTGCCGGTAATCGCTCGACAAAGCCTCGAGTGTGGTAAAAGCCGGCATGCCGGACGTGTTTTGGGCGACGGCTGGGAAAAGGAATAGAGAATGGCGGGGGCCGGCGGGGAGGATAAGACGAAAGTCGAAAGGCTCGGCTATCTCGGACTCGGGATGATGGGATTACCCATGAGCCAGCGCCTGCTCGAGGCAGGCTACGACGTCATGGTCTGGAACCGATCCACCGGCAAGGCCACTGCCCTGGTGGAGGCTGGCGCGAAGCTCGCAGGCGTTCCGCGCGATGTAGCCGAGAGTGCCGACATCATCTTCATGTGCCTCACCGACGCCGCAGCCGTGGAAGAGGTGGTGTTCGGCTCGGATGGCCTTGCGACAGTGGCCGGCGCCGGCAAGCTCGTCGTCGATTTCTCATCGATTCATCCCGATGCGGCGCGCGCCATCGCCGCGCGGCTGAGACTGGCCAACGGCATGGGTTGGATCGATGCGCCGGTTTCCGGCGGCACCGTGGGTGCCGAACAGGGCACGCTCGCGGTGATGGCCGGCGGCGATGCTGCCGACGTCGAACGAGCGCGGCCCTATGTTCTGGCCATGGCGCGTCGGCTCACGCATATGGGCCCATCAGGTGCCGGCCAAATGACAAAGCTCTGCAACCAGGTGATCGTCGGCTGCGCCATGGCGGTGCTGGCGGAGGCAACAAGGCTTGCGACGAATGCCGGGATCGACGCCACGCGGCTGCCGGAGGCGCTCGCCGGCGGCTTCGCGGATTCGATCCCCTTGCAATTGTTCGTGCCGCGCATGGCGCAGGGCATTCATTCGCCGCCGCTCGGCCATATCGCAACGATGCTGAAGGACCTGGATACGGTGATCGATGTCGCCCGCAATACATCGAGCCCGGTGCCGATGGCCGGCCTTGCCGCGCAATTGTTCAGGCTGGCCAAATCGGCGCGCGGCGCGGATGCCGACGCGCTCGAAATCTATAAACTGTCGGCCGCACAAAACAGGTGAGGCATCGGCCCTGATAAACCATAAATGATATTTTATCATAATTGTAATCTTGGGTAGAAAATTTCGGCAGCAGAGGATCGCGCCCATGTACCAACCGGTAGGCGTCAAAACATCGCTCCAACTTCCCGTTCCCACGCAGATGAAAGCCTGGGTCTTGGGCGACCCGGACCAGCTTGTTCTCCGCGACAAACCGACCCCCTCACCGGGACGCGCCGAAGTCCTGGTTCGCATCGACGCGGTTGCGATCTGCGCGACCGACCTCGAGGTCATCCACGGCGGCTCGCCCGCGAGCATCGGCGGCGGCCTGCCCTTCAACAAGAATTTCACGCCGGGCCATGAATATATGGGCACCGTTGCGGCGCTTGGACCGGATGTCGACGAGTACGAAATCGGCGAGCGGGTCAGCGTCGAGATCCACGCCGGCTGCGGTCAGTGCAAGCGGTGCCGACAGGGCATGTACACTTCGTGCCTCAACTACGGCAAGCCCGAGAAGGGTCACCGCGCCAACGGGTTCACCACCGATGGCGGTTTCGCCGAATACGCCGTCAATCACATCAACACGCTGGCGCGGGTGCCCGACACCATGAGCGATGCGGAGGCAACCCTCGTCGTCACCGCCGGGACATCGATGTACGGATTGACCGAACTGGGCGGGCTGGTGGCCGGCGAGAGCGTAGTCGTGATCGGCCCGGGCCCGATCGGGTTGCTCGCGGTCGCCGTCGCCAAGGCGCTGGGCGCGAGCCCGGTCATCCTGACGGGAACGCGCAACAGGCGGCTTGCAATCGGCAGGGAGTTGGGTGCGGACCGCGTCATCAATATCGCGGAAGAGAATGCGGTCGAGGTCGTCAAACATCTCACCGGCGGCATCGGGGCGGATTATGTCGTGGAGTGTGCCGGCACCGAGAGCACAGTCAATCAAGCCATTCACATGGCCAATCGCGGCGGGAAGATATGCCTCGCGGCGTTCCCGCACGACCCGGTAACCACAGATATCGCCCATCTTGTGAAGAACAATATCTATGTCTACGGCATTCGCGGCGAAGGCCGCAGCGCCACACGGCGGGCGATGGCGCTAATGGCGGAAAAGCGGTTCGACGCGGCGAAAATTCACACCCATACCTTCGCGCTCGCCGATCTGCCGACCGCACTGCGCTACGCGCGGGATCGGGTCGAGGATGCCATCAAGGTGGTTGTCACCACCCGGCAGGAGAACGTCGTCGCCAACGCGGCTGCAAAGTAGGAAAGATGCAAACCCGCCCGCAAATGCTCGCGGACGGGCTAACGAAGAATTGCGCCGCTGAGAACGGCATCCGAACGACCGCCAGGTACACAGTGAAATCGTCCGCCGAAAGAAGGCGGATTATTTCAGCGACGTGTTGATCGACGTGAACTTGGTGTTGAGATTGGTGCCCAGACCGTTGACCACGGCAATGATTGCCAGGCTGATGCCGGCGGCAATCAAACCGTATTCGATCGCAGTCGCGGCCGACTCGTCAGCCCAAAACTTTGCAAGAATCTTGTTCACTGTACCTCCTGGTAAATTACGCCCGAATGCTTCGGGTCCCGAGGTCGGCAGTGTGAGGCCAGGTCATTAAAATTGAACCAAATAATGTAATGAACGATTCATGAACCGACCCGCCGACCGGCGGCGTCGGGTGACGTCAGTAATGGGGGTCGTACATCTGCGACTCGATGTATCCGATCAGATCGTTGGGCGCCTGCCCGGTCGCAAGACCGCGCTTGTAGGCAACCTCCGCAACGGCGGCGGCGATATGGGCCGATACTTCACGGATCCGCGGCAGCGCCGGGTAGAGGCTGCCCTGCTCGATATCGTCATCATTGACGAGATAGGCCAGGGTGTGCGCGGCGGCCATGAACATTTCGTCGGTCACCCGCCTGGACCCGCTCGCGATCGCTCCGAGGCCGACGCCGGGGAAGATGTATGAATTATTGCCCTGGCGCGGCACGAACGTCTTGCCGTCGAACTCCACCGGATCGTAGGGGCTGCCGCAGGCGAACAGCGCGCGACCGCCGGTGTGGCGGTAAGCCTCCTCGGCGGAACATTCTGCTTTCGAGGTAGGATTGGAGAGCGCGAAGACGATCGGCCTCTGGTTGATCCGCGCCATCGCCTGCAGCACCTCGGGCGTAAAGGCCCCGCCGACCGCGGCAACGCCGATGATCGCGGTAGGTTTCAGCGTCTCGATCGCGGTCAGGAAATCGCCGATCGGCGCATGCTCATGTGCGTAGCGAAGCTTGTGCTCGGTCAATCCCGGCCTGTCCTTCACAACAAGTCCGCGCGAGTCCACGAGCCAGTTGCGCCTGATCGCATCGGCTTCGGACGCCCCCTCTGCCCTCATGGCGGAAACCACGAGATCGGCGATGCCGGTCGCGGCTTCGCCGGCACCGAGAAAAAGCACGGTCTGATCGACAAGCTTGCCGCCGCCCACGCGCAGCGCCGAGAATAGTCCTGCGAGCGCCACCGCGGCCGTTCCCTGGATGTCGTCGTTGAAGACGCTTGTTTTATCGCGATACTTATGGAGCAGCCGGAACGCCGAATGATTGGCGAAATCCTCGAACTGGATCAGCACGCCGGGGAATGTCTCGCGCGCGGCGGTGATGAATTCGTCAACGAACTCGTCGTAAGCGGCGCCGCTGATACGCTTCTGACGCAGGCCGATATAATAGGGATCGTTCAGCAACTCCTCGTTGTTGGTGCCGACGTCCAGCATCACGGGCAGGCAATGCTCGGGGTGGACGCCGGCACAGGCCGAATAGAGCGAGAGCTTGCCGACCGGAATGCCCATGCCATGGGCGCCGAGGTCGCCGAGGCCCAGGATGCGCTCGCCATCGGTCACCACGATCAGCTTCGCCTGATAAGGCCAGTTGCCAAGCAGTTCGCCAATCCGTCCGCGATCATTGGCGCCAATGAACATGCCGCGCGGACGCTGGAAGATCAGGCCGAACCGCTGGCAGGCGAGACCGACGGTCGGGGTGTAGATCAGCGGCTGAATTTCGTCGATGTTGTCGCACACGACGCGGAAGAACAGTGCCTCGTTGCGATCGTGCAGCGCGTTGAGCGCGATGTATTTTTCCAAATCGCTCGGCAGGCTGCGCAGATTGATCAGGGTACGCTCGACCTGCTCCTGCATCGACAGCACGTGCGCAGGCAGGAAACCGCGCAATCCGAACGCGTCGCGCTCTTCTTCCGTGAAGGCCGTGCCCTTGTTGAGCAGCGGATCGCGTAACAGCGCCAGGCCGCGCGGCGATTCGGGAGGCGGTGAGCTGGGCGGCATCGCCCGGACTGGCACGCTCATGATGTTCCTCCCAAAGCCGGCCTATTAACTATTTCCAGCGTTTGCCGATTGAAGCAGAAAGCGCTGATTGAGATCAAGGCCCGCTGAAGTGGCTTTGCGGGTTCTTGCATTTGCCGATCTGCACGCCACGCCGCACTGCGCGATTCCACGGTGCGGTGGCGCCCCATGATCTGGTTGTCGTTCGTATTTGGCTTTGTCGGCATCGTCCTCGATTAGACCACCCCAAGCGCCGTCAGGATCACCTGCGGCGTCAGGGGAATCTCCGTGACAGCAACCCCGAACGGCCTGAGCGCATCATTGACCGCATTGGCGACCGCGGCGGCCGCGCCCGCCGTCCCGGCCTCGCCCGCGCCCTTGGCACCCAACTCGGTCTCAGCGGTCGGCGACACCACGTGACCGACGTCGATGTCAGGCATTTCGCCGGACATCGGAACCAGATAGTCGGCCATATTGGCGTTGGTGAGCTGGCCGCGCTCATCGTAGATGCATTTTTCGAACAGTGCCGCACCGAGGCCCTGCACCACGCCGCCTCTGATCTGCTCATCGACCAGTTGTGGATTGATGATGGTGCCGCAGTCCTCGACCACCCAATGCCGGAGCAGCTTTACAAGACCTGTGTCGGTGTCCACCTCAAGCCAAGAGGCCTGAACGCCGTTGGTGAAGGCGAACGGATATTCGCGCGGTACAAAGTGACGAGTGGCCATCAATTCCGGTTGAATGCCGGGCGGCAGCGTGTCGGGACGGAAATAGACAATTCTGGCCAGTTCGCGCAGGTCGATGCGCGGCGATCCGTCACTCGCGTTAACGACCGCGTTGCTGATGATGTCGAGTTCGGCAGGCGAAGACTGCAGGATGGCCGCAGCGACATCGAGGATGTTCTTGCGCAGGATCTTCGCTGCCTGAAGCGCCGCCTCGCCACCGATGCCGGCGCCGCGCGACGCCCAGGTGCCGCCGCCATAGGGGGTGTTGTCGGTATCGCCCAAAATGACGCGGACCCGCTCCATCGAGACGCCGAGCACGCTGCCGACGATCTGCGCCGTGAGGGATTCCGAGCCCTGCCCCTGCTCGGTAATGCTGGTCTGGCAGACCACCGAACCCTGCGCGTCCAGCCGCACGGCGACGCCGTCCTGCGACGAGATGCGGGCACCGCCGACGCCGTAAAACGCGGCGCTCGGATTGGTGACCTCGATGAAACTGGCAATGCCGATGCCGCGGTGAATGTTATTCTCGCGCAGCGCCGCCTGTTCGGCGCGCAGCGCGTCGTAGTCCATCATCGCCATCAGCTTGTTCATCGCGGCGTGATGCGACAACAGCTCGAACCGCAGGCCGGAAGGCGAAGCGCAGGGATAGGCGTCATCAGCAATGAGGTTGCGGCGGCGAATTTCCACCGGATCCATGCCGATCCTTGTCGCGGCCAGGTCCACCAGACCTTCCGTCACCGAGCACGCGATGGGGTGGCCGACAGCGCGGTACTGGCACATCACGTTCTTGTTCTGGAACACGACGCGGGCGCGGGCGCGATAATTCTTCGTCACGTAGGGGCCGCCGACCAGATTGACGACCTGGTTGGCTTCGATCGCGCTGGTGCGCGGGTACATCGAATAAGGGCCGATGCCGGTGAGATCGTCGATCTCAAACGCCATGATGGTTCCGTCGCGCTTGACGCCGATCCTGCCCTTGCAACGGTGGTCGCGGGCATGAATGTCGGTGTTGAAGCTTTCGACGCGGTCTGCGACGAATTTGATCGGCCGGCGCAGCATTTTGGAAAGCGCATAGGTCGCCATTTCGTCGGCGTAGATATGAACCTTGATGCCGAAGGAGCCGCCGACATCCTTGCAGACCACGCGAACCTGCGACTCTTCGAGCCGCAGATGCAGCGCCGCGATGTTCTGCACCATATGTGGCGCCTGCGTGCCCTGGTAGATCGTGAGCCTGTCCTCGGCGGCGTTCCAGTCAGCGACCACCGCGCGCGGCTCGAGCGTCACGCCGGTGTGCCGGCCAAAGATGAAATCCGCTTCGACCACCTCGTCGGAATCTGCAAACGCCGCATCGACGGCGCCGGCATCGAGGTTACGTTCGAAGGCAAGATTGTCGCCGAGCGAGGGATGGATGACCAAAGTTCCCGGATCGAGGGCGGTGCGCATGTCCGTCACCGCCTCGAGTTCCTCATAGTCGACCCGCACGATCTCCGCCGCGTCCTCGGCAACGGCCCGACTCTTGGCCACCACTGCCGCGACGGCTTCGCCCTGCCAGCAAGCGCGTTCGATCGCAATGGCATGCTGCGGGGCCGATTTGAGCCCCTTCAGATGCGAGAGCACGCCGACCCAGGGGGTGATCACGGACGCGAGTTCGCGGCCGGTGACCACGGCGATGACGCCCGGCATCTGCCGAGCCTCGGTCGGATCGATGCCAACGATCTTGGCATGGGCATGCGGCGAGCGCAGGAATACGACGTGCCCCATGCGCGGCAATTGCATGTCGCTGACATAGAGCCCGCGTCCCTGCATCAGCCGCTCCAGGTTCGGCCGCGGCACCACCTTGCCGATATAGGAGTTCGGCCGATCGAGCTCCGAGAGAATTTCGGGATTGGCAGAGGTTATCGTCACGGCCGACGCCCCATGCGTGCCCGCGCCGTGGTCTCGACCGCGTCGATGATGGCCTGGTATCCGGTACAGCGACAGTAATTCCCGGAAAGATGCTCGCGGATCCGCTCGCGGCTCGGCTCGGCTTGCTGCTTCAGCAAATCCTGCGCCGCCATCAGCATCCCCGGCGTACAATAGCCGCATTGCAAGGCATTGCGATCGCGGAACGCGGCCTGCAGATCGGCGACCTCGCCGCTATCTGAAAGTCCCTCGATGGTCTGGACAGACGTGCCGTGCGCCTGCACCGCCAGCATCAGGCAAGAGCGAACGATTTCATCGTTGACGCGCACCGTGCAGGCACCGCAAACCCCGTGCTCGCAGCCGACATGGGTTCCGGTCAGCTCGAGCTGTTCGCGCAGGAAATCCGCCAGGTTGAGCCGGGGCAGAACATGGGCGTCGACGCGCTCGCCGTTGACCTCGAGCGAGATCGGCATGGGAACGGTCATCTCGATTGCCCGGCAGCGAGGTCGTGGCGGGGCAGCAGCGCGGCCACGCAACGCGCCATCAGGACCTTCGCCAGATGGCGCCGCATCGAAGCGGATGCCTGCTGGTCCGGCTGAGGATCGAGCTCCTGAGCCAGTGCCGCCGATGCTTGCGACAGCACTGCAGGGGTGATGACGACGTTGACCAGCCCGTTCGCCGCGTGGGCCAATACCGGCCGATCGCCGACGGCAAAGAAGGCCATGCGCAGGTCCGCGAAGACATTGCCATCCACGACGGCCTGGGTGGCGAGGCCTGCGATGGCGTAGTCCCCGTGCCGCCGGGCGAACTCATGAAAGAAGTGCCTGGAGTTCCCGTTTTCGACCGGCACCTCGACGGCTATGAGCAATTCCTGCGCGGACAGGGCCGTCTCGTAAATTCCCTTGAAGAATTCCTCCGCCGCGACCCGTCGTTCGCCGTTCGGACCGACGATGACAATAGTTGCATTCAGCGCGACCACACAGGCCGGCAGCTCGGAAGCAGGGTCCGCATGCGCCAGGCTGCCGCCGATGGTTCCCCTGTTACGGATCGCAGGATGAGCGACATGGGCAATCGCTTCCGTCAGCAGCGGCGCATGCGCGGCGACCTCAGGCGACTTCTGCAGATCGGCATGGCATGTCAGCGCGCCGATCCGAAGCACGCCACTGCTGACCGCGATGCCGTGCAGCTCAGCGATCCCACCGATATCGACGACGAGTTCCGGAGAGATCAGGCGCAAATTCATCGCCGCCATCAGGCTCTGACCGCCCGACAGCACCTTGGCCTTGTCCCCGCATGCAACGAGCAGTTCCAGCGCGTTCGCGACGCTGCCTGCGCGTGCATAACTGAAAGCCGAGGCTTTCATTGACGTGACCTCCCCGGCCGGTCTTTACGCTGATTTTGCTTGAGATTAGAAGGCGGCGGCCCTTAAAGGTCAAGTTTGTTTATCGAACGATTATTTCGTAACATTCGACCTTGGACCTGTCATAATATCACGGACGCCGCGCGGTCGGCCTCATCAAAAGAGCCCCCGGGAGGAGCAGGCGATGAATCTGGGTTTCTTCACAATGCCGATCCATCCCCTCGGCAAGGACTGGAAACTCTCGCTTCACGAAGACCGCGAAGCATTCCTGCTGGCTGATGAACTGGGGTTTACGGAAGCCTATGTCGGCGAACATGTCACCGACCAGGCCGAGAACATCACTTCCTGCATCGCGTTTATTGCATGGATCGCGGCGGCCACCCGGCAGATCAAGCTCGGTACCGGCACGATCAACATGCCCAATACCCATCCGGCCACCGTCGCCGCAACCATGGCGATGCTCGATCACATGCTCGACGGGCGCCTGATTTTCGGAATTAGCCCCGGGGGGCTGCTGTCCGACGCGGAACTGTTCGGCAATCTCGACTCCGACCGCAACGCCATGTTTCTCGAATCGATCAATCAGGTGCTGGATATCTGGGCCAGCGAACCGCCGTATAATATCCAGGGAAAGTACTGGAACATCTCGACGCAGAAGACGCTCATCAGGGAGATCGGCCAGGGGTTCATTGCGCAGCCGTTGCAGCGACCGCATCCGCCCATCGTCGTCACCGCGGTTGCGCCGTTTTCCAAAGGCGTCACCGAGGCCGCGGCGCGCGGTTGGGATCCGATTTCAGCCAATTTCCTGATGCCGGCCTGGGTGAAAAGCCATTGGCCGAAATATGTCGAGGGCTGCGAACGCGCTGGCCGCGCCGCCGATCCGGCGAACTGGCGTGTCGCCAAGAGCGTGTTTGTCGCCAAGGACGCGGCAACGGCCAAGGCCTATGCCACCGATCCCGATGGGCCTTATGTCTATTACTATCGCTCGCTGTTCACCAAACTGAAAAACAACGGCCGCATTGAGTTGTTCAAAACGCGCCGCGATCAGCCCGACGAGGAAGTGACGCTGGAGATGATCTGCGACAGGCTGATCATCCATGGCACTCCCGAGAGCGTCGCCGATCAGGTGCTGGCTTTCCAGGACGATGTCGGCAAGTTCGGCACGCTGCTATATGCAGGCAAGGATTGGAAAGATCGCGAACTTGGCCGCCAATCCATGATCCTGATGGCCGAAAAGGTGATGCCACGGGTCAACGCGGGAATTTCCAAACAATCCAACGCCGCGGAATAGTCCGCAGCCCGTCAAAAGGATTCGTCGTGGCTCTGACCGATCGCATCCCCTATCAGGCCCAAGTCGACCGACCAAAGCTGACATTGCCCGGTGGCAAGAAACTTGCGGTATGGATCATCCTCAATGTCGAGGAATGGCGGATCGAGAACGCGATGCCGCGGACCGTGTTGAGCCCGCCGATGGGACAGCCGCTGTTGCCGGACGTACCTAACTGGTCATGGCATGAATACGGCATGCGCGCCGGGTTCTGGCGCCAGTTCAAGGCTTTGACCGACCGCAACATGCCGGTCACTCTGGCCTTGAACGCCAACGTGTGCAGCTCCTATCCTCGCGTTGCTTCGGCGGCGCTTGAGGCGGGCTTCGAGTTCATGGGCCACGGCTTCGTTCAGGGGCCGATGCACAGGCTGGAAGACCAGGGCGATGCTATCAAACGGGCCGTCGATACAATCGCAAGATTCAGTGGCAGGCCGCCCAGATCGTGGGAAAGCCCGGGTCTCACGGAAACCGACGAGACCCTCGATCTGTTGCGCCTCAACGGCATCGAATATGTCGCGGATTGGGTGATCGACGACCTTCCGCAGGATATCTCAACGCCTCACGGCACCATCACGACCATTCCGTATTCGGTCGAAACCAACGACATCGTCATCCACGCGTTGCAACACCTTTCTTCCGAGCAATTTCTGAAACGTTGCACCGACCAGTTCGACCGGCTCTACCTCGAGGGCGCGGCCAATGCGCGGATCATGGCGATCTCGATCCATCCCTACATTACCGGCGTGCCTCATCGCATCAAGTATCTGGAAGCATTGCTCGACTACGTCATCAGCCATGACGGCGTCGCGCTGATGACCGCAAGCGAAATCGGCGACTGGTACCGTACCGAAATGTCGAAATCATAGTCGGAAGCGCAACGGCGCATGATCAAAGCCGCTATCATTGGTTTGGGATGGTGGGCTCAACCAACCGCTTTCACCGGCGCGCGCTTCGGTGCCGCAGGCGCAGCAAATACCCGTCCGAAGCCGGCCAGAAAGACATCCAGGGCATCGCTGATCATTTGCTCCTTGTCTTCGAGCACCGGCGATTCATAGATGTACTTGCGTACGCCATAATAGAATATCCCGCTGTGAAACACCCAGGCGACCTCCAGCTCGGAGGCGGTCGGTTTGTTTTGCGCGGGAAGCCCCGCTTCGTGACGGCATTCCCTGATGATACGCGTCAGAATCTTGTCCCGCACGACGCCGACATACCACCGGTTAATATCAAGCCCCTTCAGACCTGAATAGAGATAGATTCGAAGCCACTTGCGGGTGAAGAGCACGTTCGTGTAGGCGTTGTAGAATTCCTGCAGCCGATCGCGGATCGGCCGGGTGCGATCGGTTAGCAGCTTCTCCCAGCCGGTATCGAGCGGCTCGAGATAAACCGTGCGATAGACTTCCTTGATCAGATCGTCCTTACTTGGAAAGTAGCGATATAGCAGCGGCTGCGTCACGCCGAGCCGCCGCGCCAGATCACGCGTCCCACCGCCAAATCCTTGTTCGGAGAAAAATTCGGTAGCCTTGGCGACGAATTCCTTGCGGCGATCATCGGGGGACAACCGCTTCTGCTTCGCTCGAATCCGCTTGAGCGGCGCTTTCTTCTTCATGGCTTGGACGCTGGACCGCCGCCAGCCCCGAGAAACCGGCCGTACCCGCCGCGGGCAAACAACAGCGGCTCCTGCCGATTGTACGAATAGGCCTCGACCGCACCCAGGAAGATTACGTGGTCGCCGCCATAATATCGGTTGGCAGCACGGCACTGAAAATTTGCCACACTATCCGCAAGCAGCGGCGCGCCGCCGAGGCCCGGCGTCCATTCGATACCAGCAAATTTTTCCTCCGCGGACTTGGCGAATCTGGACGCCAGCGCCTGCTGCGATACGCCGAGTACATTGACCGCGAAGTGACTGGCGTTTTGGAAGACGTTTAATCGCTGAGAGAACATCCCCAGACTCCATAGCACCAGCGGTGGGTTCAGCGACACCGACGCAAACGAATTGCACGTCAGGCCATAAGGCTTTCCGTCGGCCGCGATCGCCGTGATGATGGTGACGCCCGTGGCATAGGTACCGAGCGCGTTACGGAAATCCCTCGGATCTATGGGTGAATGATCGCTGGCCAGTTCGTTAGCCGGATCCGGTTCGGTCGGATGCTTTGGAGCGTCGGTCATCCGTAGTCTCAAAGCGTCAGGTTTTCGGAAGGCAGGCCAAGCGCCACCCGACCGTAGTTGGTCCCCGCCGCATCGAAATTGAAGGCGATGTGCGAATTGATCGCGTGGGCATCACGGAACTGCCGCTGCAATACACCTGTGGTGAACAGGCCCCGCGCGCCGCTTGCCGCGAACAACAGCGATACGGCTTCGGTGCAGAGATTGACGGCAAAAGCCCCATCGCGGCGCGATTTGGTCTTGGCGGCGATATCAGGAACGTGACCGCTTCTCGCACCGGCCATCGCCTCGATACAGGTCGAACGCATGATCAGGCGAGCCGCATCTATCTTGGCAGAGGCTTCCGCGATCTTGATCTGCGTGCTCTGGAGGTCGCCGATCTTGGCGCGATTGTAGGTCGAAGCGCGATGGCGTGCGATATCGACATAGTCGTCCAGACAAGCCTGCGCGTTTCCGAGTGCCACACCGGAAAGCACATAGGGAAACAACGAAAACACCGGCAGCACATAAAGCGCATTGGGATTGACGGCGCTCCCGGGCGTGGGGCCACCGTCCAAATCGCTCACCGCCAGGGTCATGAAGTCGGCGACAAAGGCATCGTTGACCTCGACATCGTTCGATCCCGTCCCTCTCAATCCGGTCGCGTACCAGGTATCGAGTATCTTGTAGTGGCTCTTGTTGACAAGGAAGATCCGGTACTCGATGCCGTCCGCCTCATCGTCGGATGAAACAACGCTGGCAAGCATGTTCCATTCACTGGAATCTACCCCTGACGAAAACGGCCAGCACCCCCGCAACACATATCCGCCGTCCACCTTTTTGGCGCGGCCTGCCGGAAAAATGAAGGAGGAAGCGATCAATGCGTTGGCATCCTTGCTCCAGACGAGATCCTGGGCGCGTTTGTCGAACATAGCCAGCATCCAGTGATGGCTGGCGAGATTCGCGAGATTCCAGGCCACCGACGCATCCGCCCGTCCGATCACGTCGGCGGAATCAACCAACGCGACATAATCGAACTCGGCGCCGCCCACCCGCTTCGGCTGCACGATCCGAAACAAACCCGATTCATGCAAGTCGCGCTCGGTCTCCGGCGGCAGGCGCCGAAGCTCCTCGGTCCGCGAAGCGCGATCGCACAAGGCCGGAATCAGTGCCTTGGCGCGCGCAATCATGGCGGCATAGGCGCGGTCGTCCTTATCCAGTCCCAAGGGCTGGCCTGCGTTCGGCTTCCGGCCGGCATCAGCCATTTTGGCGTTCCTCGCTCGTCTCTTGTTACCGTCTTTAGACGGACGAGCATGCTTGGTGTTTATCGCCTGATCACTAATTGTTCAAGATGCGTTCGGATCTTTGGCCACGGCTATCGGTATCCGACAATCGGAAAGGGTTATTTTCAGACCCTCTAGTCTGCCGCGAAACTGCGCTTCAACCTCACCTCGCTGTCAAGCAGCATCCCGGTATCAAGCCTTCCATGCTCGAATGCGTCCGACGCACACCCAAAGAGCCGATAGAATTGCGAACCGTCGAAAGCGACGAGCAGCAGGTCCACGCTCGCGTTGAGCGCCTCAACGACGGCCGTGCAGACGTTGTGCCGATAGATCGCGCCCATCACCAAATCGTCGGTAATGATCACACCCTGGTAGTTCCATCTCTCGCGAACGATTCCGCTGATGATACGTTTGGAATGCGATGCCGGATGATCCGGGTCAATCGCCGTCAACGTGACATGCCCGATCATGAGTTGCGCGCGCGAACCCGCCAAGACGTCCCGGAAAGGGCGCCAGTCGGAAGCTTCGAGGTCCGCCAGCGGCGTATCAAGGGCGGCGCTAAAATGATGGGTATCGGTGCGCACGCGGCCCAATCCGGGGAAATGTTTCACAGTCGCCCCTACACCGAACGAGTCGAGGCCACGTATATAAGCCAGACCAACATCCGTGACCGTGTCCGGATCGCTGGATATTGCGCGCTGGCTGATAAGCGTGTTGAAATCAAATCGGCTGTGGCTTGACGCGGGGCGCAGGTCGAGGACCGGGGCAAAATCAAGGTTCACACCGAGTGCCGCTAATTCACGCCCGTGAATGCGCCCGAAGTCTTCAGCCCTCTTTGCCCGAGTCTCCGAGGGCAGGTCTGCCAGCGTGGATAACGCGGGCAGTGTGGTCAGTGGCGGCGACAGGTGGGAAACGATGCCACCCTCTTGATCGGCAGCGACGATCAAAGGCGGCAGACCAGCGGCGCGGCGCTTGTCCTGTAGCGCGGCAATCTCGGACCTCAACGCCTGCGTTGTCTGCTCGGCGATATTGTGCCGGGTAATATAGATTCCTGCAATCAAGCCTTTTTCGACTAACGATGCCACTTCATCGAACGATGAATAGCCCACGACGAAATGCCGCCCCAGTATATGCCCGCGCATGGGGTCGGTTTGCAGGACATTTCGCTTGCGGACTTCAAACGATGCGTGCGCGCGCAGCATTGCCACTGACGGCAGACACCATAGTAGAATCAGTATTCTTGCCGTGATGGCTCGCCGATTCCAGTATCCATGCTTGATCAGAAAGATAACGACAACGATGCTGGTACTGCCAAGAGCAACGGCTCCCGAGCCGCGCAGCGAAATCAGGTAGGGCTCGTTGATATTGACGCCTGCGAAAAGGAAAGCCGATCCAAAGAGCCAAATCAAAACGATTCCGAGAAGTCTTGCCATCTGGCTGAGCGATCGTGAGTGCTTGCGCGATAGTCTCGCGGTTCAATCGCCGGTATCAAACTTGCTCATTCAGCGCCAGACGCATCGCCATGTCTGCACGATATCTGCATAACAATCCTAATCTTCCGACGATAGCCTCGGCAATAAATGCATCGCATCACTTCATCGCCCCAAGGTGCAAAGCAAGCTGTCATCGACCGCAACCAGCGGGCGGTACCCTTGCCATTCGTGCTCAGGCAAACTATCGATGGCGTCACTTGACCGATCTAAGCCGGGTGACGATTATTCATCGCTGATCGCTATCCAAGGCGCGACCAGCCTTGCCGGCAATCGGAATTCGAAAACCAGCCGCGGGGAGCGAACACATGGACAAGACCGTCGGAATTATCGGCCTTGGCATCATGGGAGGGGCAATCGCCCGCAATCTGGTCGAACGCGGATGGCGCGTGATCGGCTTCGATACCGACGCCGCGCGACGCGCGGACCTTGAACTCGCTAAGGTTGTAATTGCAGGCAACGTCCCTCAAATTGCGCGGGACGCGCCCATCATCATGACCAGCCTTCCCAGTCCCGCAGCCGCCGAGCAGGTCGCGCGGGAGATCGCGGGCTCCGGTCAGTCTCCGCGAATCGTGGTCGAACTATCCACGCTCAGCATTGCCGACAAGCTCCGCTTCGAGGCAATCCTGAAGAACGCCGATCACATCGCGCTGGACTGCCCATTGAGTGGAACCGGCGCGCAAGCGAAAAATCGCGATCTCATCGTCTATGCCAGCGGGGACAGCCACGCCATCGCGCAATGCACGAGCCTGTTCTCTGATTTCGCCAAACAGAGCGCCGACCTTGGCCGGTACGGGAACGGCAGCCGAATGAAGTTCGTTGCCAACCACCTCGTAGCCATCCACAACGTTGCGACCGCCGAGGCAATGGTCCTGGCTGAGCGCGCCGGCCTCGATCCCAAGATGGTGGTGGACTTGGTCGGACCAGGCGCCGGCGGTTCCCGGATGTTTCAGATGCGCGCGCCGATGATGGTCGAAGGCGTTTACGAGCCCGCGACCATGAAGGTCTCTACCTGGAAAAAAGACATGTCCATTATCGCCGAGTTCGCCGACGACGTCGGCTGCTCAACGCCGCTATTTACGCTGACGCAGCCCGTCTATGACAGGGCCTTGGCGA
Source organism: Bradyrhizobium sp. (assembly GCF_035484855.1). Classification (GTDB taxonomy): domain Bacteria; phylum Pseudomonadota; class Alphaproteobacteria; order Rhizobiales; family Xanthobacteraceae; genus Bradyrhizobium. Next base: position 80,724 of record NZ_DATHOP010000287.1, on the reverse strand, counting down.
TGGGACTGGGAGACCAGGATACGGCGGCGGTATTCGAAGTGCTGAAGACGACCATCATCACGCCCCCCAAACAGACCGCCCCCACAGGGGAATAGACGCGCGCGCGATACCGCACCGCATCAACCGAGGACGTTCGGGTGCGAAAATATCCTGCGCGACAACTCGATGGCGTGGTTATCACTTGATCATTTACGCCTTCCGTTCGATAAATCCGTCAATCAAGAAAATATCAAGGACTGGTTCGCTTGTAGCGCTTTCGGGGAGGGTTCCAATGAGGATATCGCGACGAGACTTCGTCTCTGGCGTTGCCGGTGCGCGTATCGCCAGCGTGGCTACTCCCAATCCAGTCTTTGTCCAAGATAGCCGACCGGCAAAGAACTTTGAGCCATAGTCCCGCGTTCGCGGGTTGGCAATCGCACAAATCCTCGGGACGAGATCGGCGAACGATGCAGTTTTGGATCATCCAGGGACTCAACAGCCTGTCGCTCGGCGGTCTGCTGTTTCTGCTGTCCTCGGGATTCTCTCTGATCTTCGGCCTGATGAGGCTGGCGAACCTGACGCATGGCGCCTTCTTCATGCTCGGCACCTATTTCGGAGCCACGGCGCTGCGCTCCTACAGCGGGCTGAATATCTGGGTAACGGCACTGGGCGCCGGAATCGCAGTCGCTGCAATCGGCGGTCTGTTCGAGCGACTGGTATTGACCAGACTCAAGACCAACCCGCTCGGTCAGGTGCTGGTTACCCTCGGCATGTCCTTTATCATCTCCGACGCCTGCCTGCTGTTGTGGGGCGGCGATTCGATTCCCGTGCCGACGCCGCAAAACCTGCAGGCGCCAACTCGGGTACTTGGTTTCGTGTTTCCGACCTATCGGCTGGTTTTGGTGGGCTGCGCCGTTGCCGTTGCGATGGTACTGTATTTCCTGCTGGAGTGGACACGGTTGGGGGCGATGATCCGGGCCGGTGTCGACGACCGGCAGATGGCGCGCGCCGTCGGCATCCCGGTTTCGAATTTGTTCACGGTCGTGTTTTGCCTAGGCGCGGGGATCGCCGGCGCAGGTGGCGTGCTGGGCGGACCCATTCTGTCGGCCTATCCGGGGCTCGACGCCGACATGCTGCCACTGGCGCTGATCGTCGTCATTCTGGGAGGCATTGGAAGCTTGCTGGGTGCATTCGTCGGCAGCTTTATCATCGGGTTCATCTATACATTCGGCACCGCGCTGTTTCCGGAACTGGCCTACATCATCCTGTTCCTGCCAATGATCGTCGTCATTGCTTTCCGGCCACAAGGCTTGTTTGGACGTCTCGGCGCATGAAGTGGATCGCCGCAGCATTGCTCGCCGCCCTGCTTGTTTTGCTGCCCTCGTTCGCGGGCGACTTCTACGTCAATCTCGCCAGCCAAATTCTGATCGCGGCCATCTTCGCACTCAGCCTTAATCTGCTGGTAGGCTATGGTGGGATGACGTCGCTCGGACACGCCTCATATCTCGGCGTCGCCGCCTATATTTCCGCCCTGCTGACGAGCCGGTACGGGTTCGGACACGGATCGGCCGCGATCGTCTCGATTGCCGGAACCACCACGATGGCGGCCTTCTTCGGCATCATCGCCCTACGCGCCACGGGCCTGGGCTTTCTCATGATCACGCTGGCGTTGTCGCAGGTATTGTGGGGGCTTGCCTATCGCATGTCCGGTGTGACCAATGGCGACAACGGCATCGCCGGCCTGACCCGGCCCATGCCGTTCGGCATTTCGCTGGAAAGCGCCGCGTCGTTTTACTGGTTCGCCCTGGTCGTGGCGTCGATCGCTTGTCTGATGATAGCGATTTTCGTGTCATCGGCATTTGGATCGTCATTGAAGGGCGTACGCGATCAGCCGCGCCGGATGGCCGCACTTGGCTTCAATCCCTGGATGATCCGTTGGATCACTTTCATCTACGCCGGCTTCTGGGGCGGCGTGTCCGGATTGCTTTACGTCTATTACAACAAATATATCCACCCAACGTCGCTCTCCACCACGAGCTCGGCCGAGGCATTGCTCGGCGTCATCGCCGGTGGCTCAGGAACGCTTGGCGGCCCCGCCGTCGGCGCGGCGCTGGTGCTGCTGTTGAAGAATTACGCCTCGGCCTATATCGAACGTTGGAACATGCTGCTGGGCTTGGTGTTCCTGTTCATCGTTCTGGTGATGCCTACCGGCATAGTTCCTGGCCTGAGCAGGCTGGCCACGGCTCTTCGCAGGGGTTCGCGATGACCCCGGGGATATCCGACTACGCACTCGAGGTCGTCAAGCTGAACAAGGCCTTCGGCGGCCTTTCGGTCACGCAGAACATATCGCTCGCGATTAGGCCCGGAGAACGCCGTCTGATCATCGGCCCGAACGGCGCCGGCAAGACCACGCTGTTCAACCAGATCAGCGGCGACATTCGGCCAAATTCGGGCGAGGTCAGGCTTTTCGGCACCGACATCACGCGGTTGGCGCCCTATCGGCGCGCCCACGCCGGGCTGTCGCGAACCTACCAGATCATCACCCTGTTCACCGGCGATACGCTCGAACACAACGTTATCCTCGGCCTATTGGGTTTGCGGCCGTCGCGCTGGCAGATGTGGCGGCCACTGTCCTATTACCGCGATCTCGCAACCGAGGCGCGCAGGACGCTGGATGCGGTCGGACTTCTGCATCTGGCTCAGCATCCAGTCACGGATATCGCCTATGGCGAAAAGCGCCGGGTTGAACTTGCGATGGCGCTTGCTCAGAAGCCGCGCGTGCTGCTGCTGGACGAACCGATGGCGGGCCTTTCCAATACCGAACGATCTCAGGTGAAGTCGCTGATCGCTTCGATCCCGCGGCAAACCTCGGTGATCATGATCGAACATGACATGGATACAGCCCTTGACCTTGCCGAAACCGTGACGTTGCTGAACTACGGCCGAGTGATCGTCGATGGCGAGCGGGATGTGGTGATCGCGGACGAGCGAACGCGCGAGGTGTATCTTGGCTCCTGACGCACTCAGCTTGATAGATGTGCATACCTTCTATGGCGACAGCCATATCCTGCACGGCGTCAGCTTTTCCTTGCAACCGGGAGGCGTGCTGGCCTTGCTGGGGCGCAATGGGGCGGGAAAGACGACCTGCATCTCCACGATCATCGGCTTTCTGCGACCGCAGGGTGGCGAGATCAGCCTGTTTGGAGAGCAAATCGGAGGCCTCAGCCCCGAACGAATTTCGCACCTTGGCATCGGGCTCGTTCCGCAGGGGCGCCGCATCTTCCCATCGCTCACGGTCCGGGAAAACCTTCTGGTTGCGCACCAGCGCGGACGGGCAACTGAAAAACCCTGGAACGTCGAGCGAATTTACGGGATGTTCCCGCGGCTGCGCGAACGCCACGCTCAATTTGCCGGTACACTCTCGGGCGGCGAGCAGCAGATGCTGGCAATCGGGCGGGCGCTGATGGGCAATCCGAGGGTACTCCTACTTGACGAGCCATCGGAAGGCCTTGCCCCACTGATCGTCGCGGAGGTCGGCCGTACCATCCGGCGCCTGAAGGAAGAGGGGCAATCGATCGTGCTAGTCGAACAAAACCGTCAACTTGCGCTCGACGTTGCGGATCATGCAGTGATCCTCAATACCGGACGCTGCGTGTTCGCCGGGCCGGCCAGTGACGTCTTGAACAATGAAGAGCTGATCGCACAAAATCTCGGCGTCTTTCATGCTCACTAACTCAGCCATCCACTGCTGAATCGAGGTCAAGCTATGAAGATCGGCGTATGCGGAACGGGGCGTATGGGGTCAGCGATCGCGCAGCGATTGATGTCGGTTGGGCATGAAATCGGGGTCTGGAATCGCAACCCAGCCAAGATGAAGCCGCTCGTCGATGCGGGCGCACGACTGTTCGCCTCGCCGGCGCAACTCGTCGAGGGTTGCGAGGTCATCATCGTCATGTTGCTGAATGATGCCGCCACCGAAGCGGTCTATCGTGCGCCAGACGGCATTTTGAAAGCCAAGCTTGCCGGCAAGCTCATTGTCGATATGAGCACGATCCGTCCGGACACGATGAAGTCGAACGGCTCTTCGGTATTGCAGCAGGGCGGCGCATTTGTCGAATGCCCGGTCGGCGGAAGCACCGCACCGGCGAAGGAAGGCAAACTGCTCGGCCTGGTCGGAGGGTCAAAGGCAGATGTGGCGCGGGCATTGCCGATCATGGAACAAATGTGCCGCCGCTTCGAGCATGTCGGCGACCTCGGCGCGGGCTCCATGATGAAACTGGCGGTCAACCTGCCGCTTCTGGTGTACTGGCAGGCGCTTGGCGAAGCCTTGACGATCTGCAAGCCGCTCAATCTGCCGGCCGACCGACTGATCGACATCCTGACTGACACCTCGGGCGCGCCGACGGCCATGAAGGGTCGCGGCCCCGTCATCGCCAAGGTATTGGGTGGAGCGCCGCTCGGCGAAACCGCTTTCGGCCTCAACGCCGCGAAAAAGGATCTCGCCTGCGCGGTCCAATTCGCGTCCTCGCTTCATGCCGAGCTTCCTGTCACCGCCAGCGCGCTTGCGTGCTATGAGGAGGCGGAAGCCGCTGGCCTCGGCGATGCAGACGCAACCGCGATTTCGACCCGCTGGACCCAACGCAAAGGCAAATCCTAGTAACATCAACCCCGCTCCACGCCCGAAACAGAAAACTCCAACAGCAGAGTCAATTCAAATGATCGATCGCAAGAATCGCTATGGCCGCACCGCTGCCCGCATCCATGACGCCGACGGCCTCGCCCGGCGACCGACATCCGCCACGATCGACATTCACGCTCACATCGTGGTTCCTCAGGCCGCCAAGCTAGCGCAACCGCATATCGACATCAGCCGGATTCCGCTTGCCCATTTTGCCGATGCCGCCACCAAGGAGATCAATGCGCAGCAGGAGAAGGACGTCGGTGAGGTCATGACCACGATCGATCGTCGCCTTTTCGATCTCGACAAGATGGGCATCGACATCCAGGTCGTGGCGCCGGCGCCGGGCCAATGCTACTACTCCATCGACCCGAAAATTGCGGAGTCCGCTCACCGCCTCGCCAATGATGGCGTGGTGGAATATTGCTCGCGCAAACCGGACCGCTTCGTCGGCCTTGGCGTGGTGACTTTGCAGGAGCCGGAGATCGCAGTCCGCGAGCTTGACTACATTATGAACGGCCTGAAGCTGAAGGGCGTCGAAATCCTCACCAATGTCGACGGCCAGGAACTGTCCGATCCGAAATTCCGTCCCTTCTTTGCCAGGGCCGAGCAACTCGGGGCCTTCATCATGATGCATCCGAACGGATTCACGCATGGCGAGCGCCTGACTCACTTTTATTTCAACAACGTGCTCGGTAATCCGCTCGACACGACCCTTGCGCTTCACAACCTGATCTTTTCGGGAACGCTGGCGCGCTTTCCCGATCTGAAGCTGATGGCAGTGCACGGGGGCGGTTATCTCCCCGGTTACTCCGGGCGGATCGATCACGCCTGGGGTGCGCGGCAGGACTGCCACGGTGATCTGCCCTTGTCGCCGACGACCTATCTGAGGCAGGTCTATCTGGACACCGTGGTCTTCTCCTACCACCAGCTGGCCTATCTGATCGACGTGTTCGGCCCCGATCGTATCGTGATGGGCACCGACTATCCCTTCGATATGGCTGAATATAATCCGATCGGACATATCGCCGGTGTCCAGGGCATGGACGAAGCGACGCTGGCCCAGATCGCCGGCGGCAATGCTGCACGGGTGCTCGGGCTCGATGTCTGAAGCGCGATGGCCAGAGCGTTTTCGAGCGAAGTGGCCACCGGTTCGCGCTAAGAAAACGCGTCAAAGCAAGAATCTGGAGCCCCGTTTTGATTCCATCGAACGGTAAGGTCTCTAGTGATGCCCGTTTGCCGTCTTATACCCCGGCTGCTCGAACGGATGGGATGTGGCGAAAGCGGGCATCTCGAAGCAATGGTCGGTCAGTCTCGCCACCGTTGGAAAGGCGCTCAGTTCCAGTTTGAGATATTGCCCACCCACGACATGGCCAGCGATGCAAATGTCAGCTAGCCCCGGTTGCGCGCCCAAGGCGAAGGGCGCCGGGGCGCGGTGCGCTAGCAGCCGTTCATAGGTCGCAAGCCCCTCGATCGTCCAATGCCCGCCCCAGTCTTCGATCGCCTTCGCATCGGCGCCGAAGGTTTTGGCGAGATGATTGCGGACACGGGGCACCAACAGCGGATGCGCGTCCGCAATCGTCATCAACGCCAGCGAGCGTGCGTAGGCACGTTCCTTGACGTCTTGCGGTATCAGTCGCGGCTCCGGCTGGATCTCATCGAGATATTCGATGATCGCCAACGACTGAAATATGGAGTGGCCGTCATGGATGAATGTCGGCACCACGCGCTCGGCATTGACCGCTGCGTAATCCGGCTTGAATTGCTCGCCGGAAAGAATGTCAATCGGGATTTCCTCAAAAGCCAGGCCCTTGAGCCTCAAGGCAACCCGCACGCGAAATGAGGCTATCGACCGCCAAAATCCGTAAACCGTTATGCTCATGAGATTCCCTTGCCAATATTTGGTCTGCCCTGACAGATACAGTACCGGACCTGTTCCACTTTCGGCGGAGCGACGGCGAAGGCGCCTCGATGGAAGTAACATTCCACCCACTTTCGGGAGCCGGCCGGCGAACACATCACGCGTGTTCCCTCTCCTTGCCGGCAACCTGTTCCAAGGCGTTCAGCACCGCATCGCCCATCTGCTCGGTCGAAAGTTTTGTCGCGCCGAGTTCAGCAATATCAGCCGTGCGCGCACCCGCCGATAGCGCCTTGCCTACCGCCTTTTCCAACAAATCCGCATCGTCGGGCCGGTTCAGCGTCAGTCGTAGCATCATGGCAACGCTGAGTATCGAGCCGAGCGGATTGGCGATGCCCCTGCCCGCAATGTCGGGCGCGCTGCCGTGGACAGGCTCGTAAAGCGCCTTGCGGCGACCGAACTTGTCGACTGGACCGAGCGAGGCCGACGGCAACATGCCGAGCGAGCCCGACGCCATCGCGGCGCAATCGGAAAGGATGTCGCCGAAGATATTGCCCGTCACCATCACATCGAACTGCGAGGGCTGCCGAACGATCTGCATGGCGGCATTGTCGACATAGAGGTGGTTGAGCTCAACATCTGGAAATTCTGCGGCATGGAGCGCAATGACCTCCTCGCGCCACAACACGCTGGCTTCCAATACATTGGCCTTGTCGATCGAGCAGACCCTACCCTTGCGCGTGCGCGCCAATTCGAAAGCAGCCCGCGCCACGCGACGGACCTGATTAGTGGTGTATTGCTCGGTGTTGAATCCGCGGCGCTGTCCATCCGCGAGGGTTTCGATGCCGCGCGGCTCGCCGAAATAGATCCCGCTGGTGAGCTCGCGAATGATGACGAAATCGACGCCCCTGAGCACATCAGGTTTGAGCGGCGCCGCACCGGCCAGCGCGGGATGAGAAAAAATGGGCCTCAGGTTGGCATAAAGGTCGTATTTGCTGCGTAACGATAACAAGCTCCCTGCCTTGCGCGCCGCGGCTGGAACCTCTTTCGTCTCCGGGCCGCCAGTCGCTCCCCAAAGGATCGCGTCGGCTTCGTCCATCGCCTCGACCGTGTCCTGCGGCAATACCTTACTGGCCGCGAGATACGGAATGAGGCCGTATTGGGCCTCGCGCATGACGATCGGTACGTTTCGCTTCGCGGCGAACCAGTTGAGCACGCGATGCGACTGCGCTGTTACCTCAGGGCCGATGCCCTCGCCGCCGACCACCGCGACCTTGACCATGTTGGAAAGACTATTCACGCCGATTTCCTCGCAAAATGAATCCACGGTCGCTCGGCCCGATCGGCCGCCTGAAAGGCGCGGATTTCGCGGTCGCGCTGCAGTGTCAGTGCAACCTCATCAAGACCGCCAAGCAAGCCGGCGCGGCGGCGCCGATCGATCTCAAAGCGGTGCCGCTGTCCCGTTGGCGAGGTGATCGTCTGTTCCTCGAGATCGACGCCGATGCGTCCAGCCCCCTGGGTGAGTTCGATCTCCGCAGCGAGGCCGTCAACGATCGCCTCGTCGACGACGATTGGGAGAACACCGTTCTGAAAGCAATTGGCGAAGAAAATGTCTCCAAAACTCGACCCGATGACGGCGCGGATCCCCATTTCCTGCAGCGACCAAACCGCCCCTTCGCGGGAGGAACCACAACCAAAATTGGGACCGGTGACGAGGATTTCCGCCTGCCGATAGGGCTCGCGATTCAGAATGAAGTCGGGGTTCTCCGAACCATCCGCAAGATACCGCAGCGAACCGAATGCCCATTTACCGAGCGTGCCGCGAACGGCATTTCCGACGAGACGCTCGATGCGGATGATGACATCGGTATCGATGTTGCCGCGCATCATCGGTGCGGCAATTGCGCTCAGTTTCGTGAAAGCCTTCGGCATGTCAGCGCTCCATCGTCCGCACGCCGGCAATGGCGCCGGATATTGCCGCCGCTGCCGCCGTGGCCGGGCTCGCCAGATGAGTCCGCGCGCGCGGTCCCTGACGGCCGACAAAATTACGGTTGGAGGTAGAGACCGACCGCTGGCCGGGAGGGACGGTTTCTCCGTTCGCCGCCACACACATCGAACATCCCGGCTCACGCCATTCGAAGCCGGCATCGATAAAGAGCTTGTCGAGGCCTTCGGCCTCCGCATCACGCTTGACAGTCTCGGAGCCCGGCACGACCCAGGCGCGAACGCCAGGCGCAACCTTGCGGCCCCGCGCGACCGCAGCGGCAGCCCGCAAATCGCCGATCCGGCTATTGGTGCATGATCCGATGAAAACCCAATCGACCGGCGTACCGGCGATCGGCGCTCCCGGTTTGAGACCCATATAGTCGAGTGCGGTCTCGATCGCTGCGCGCCGCGCCGGATCGGCAATCTCCCTGGGATCGGGAACATGACCGTCGACGCCGATGACATGTTCGGGGCTCGTGCCCCAGGTCACCTGGGGAATGATCTTCTCGACATCGATGAGGACTTCCCTGTCGAACACCGCGTCAGGATCGCTCGGCAGCTGCCGCCATGCTTTGACGGCCGGCTCCCACATCTCGCCCTGCGGTGCATAGGCGCGTCCGCGGATATACTCGTAGGTCTTCTCATCCGGCGCTATCAACCCCATTTTGGCGCCGAGTTCGATCGAAAGATTGCAGATGGTCAGCCGCCCTTCGATCGGCAGGTCGCGGATCGCACCGCCGACATATTCGACGGCGTAGCCGGTGCCCCCGGCTGCCCCGACATCGCCGATCAAAGCGAGAATGAGGTCCTTGGCAGTCACGCCGAACGGCAGTCGGCCCTCGAATCTCACGCGCATGGTTTTCGGCCGGCGCTGGATGATGGTTTGCGTTGCCAGCACATGCGTCACTTCGCTCGATCCGATCCCGAAAGCCAGCGCACCCAGCCCGCCATGCGTACAGGTATGGCTGTCGCCGCAGACGATCAGGCAGCCGGGAAGGCTCAAGCCAAGCTCTGGGCCGATGACATGGACGATGCCCTGGCCAGGCTCGCCGATATCGAACATCGCAATCCCACTGGCTGAGGTTTCAACCCTCAAAGCCGCCAACAGCTCCTGACCGATCTTGATAGTGCCGGCCCGGCCGCGCGCCGTCGAAATGGCATGGTCGGGCGTCGCGAAAGTCAGCTCCGGATTGTGCACCGAAAGGCTGCGGCTTTTGAGATCGAGCAGGCCGCGCGACCCGCCCAGATCGTGCAGCAGGTGTCGATCGACATGGAGGAGATCGGTATCTTCGCTGAGCTGCGTGATGACGTGCTGGTCCCAGATCTTGGCCAGCAATGTACGGCTGGGCTCTCGCAATGGGCTGTCCTCCTTTTTGGCTTCTGCGGCCGACGGAATCGGCCGCTGGCCGCGTTTTCGCGGCCCATATTCAGGCCTCGGCCCTCCCGTATCAAAGCACAACAGGCTGCCGTTCGACTAGTGTCTGAACCGGATGGCAGCGAGGCCAATTGTCATTTGCCATGCAATATCGCACCATCAAGCTCCCGAAAAAATCGAGCAAGACATGCCCCGACCCAAAAACGTCCTCTGGATCATGTGCGATCAGCTTCGCTTTGACTATTTGGGTTGCACGGGGCATCCAACCCTGAAGACGCCGAATATCGATGCCATGGCGAAGCGCGGGGTGCGCTTTTCAAACGCCTATGTGCAATCGCCGATCTGCGGCCCCTCCCGAATGTCGTTTTACACCGGTCGCTACATGCGCTCACACGGCTCGCACTGGAACGGCTGGCCGCTACGCATCGGCGAACCGACGCTGGGCGATCATCTCAAGAAAATCGGCGTGCGCAATGTGCTGGTCGGCAAGACACATATGACGCCGGACCTCGAGGGCCTGAAAATGCTCGGGATCGCGCCGGATTCGATCATTGGCGTCCATGTCGCCGAATGCGGTTTCGAACCGTACGAGCGCGACGACGGCTTGCATCCGACGGGCCGACCGCGTCCGAAATACGACGGATATTTGCGCGAACAAGGTTACGACGCGGCCAATCCCTGGGAGCAATGGGCCAATTCCGGCGCGGCTGACGACGGCACGCTGCAGAATGGCTGGCTGCTGATCCACGCCGACAAGCCGGCCCGCGTTGCCGAGGAGGATTCCGAGACGCCCTACATGACGCGCCGCGCCATGGATTTTATTGTCGAGGCCGAGCAAGACGGCCGCCCATGGTGCCTGCATCTATCCTATATCAAACCGCACTGGCCCTATATCGCCCCTGAACCATACGCCAGCATGTACGGCCCGGGCGGCGTCAAGCCGGCGGTTCGCTCGGAGCAGGAAAAACAGAGCGCCCATCCAGTTTTTGCCGCCTACATGGACATGCGCTACTCCCGGAACATGGCGCGCGACGAAGCCAGGGAAAAAGTCATCCCGACCTATATGGGCCTGATCAAGCAGATCGACGATCAGATGGGTGTTCTGATGGATTTTCTGCGCGCGCGCGGCTTGCTGGATACCACCATGATCGTGTTCACCTCCGATCACGGCGACTATCTCGGCGATCACTGGATGGGCGAGAAGGATTTGTTTCACGATCAATCAGCAAAAATCCCGCTGATCGTCATTGATCCTTCTGAAGCTGCCGATCGCACAAGGGATACGGTCTGCGATGCCCTGGTCGAGGCGATCGATCTGGCGCCGACTTTCATCGAATATTTCGGCGGCAAGACTCCAGATCATATTCTCGAGGGACGCTCACTGATGCCGCTGCTGCGCGGCCAGGTGCCCGCGGACTGGCGCCAGGTGGTGTTCTCGGAATACGACTATTGCATGCAGGATGTCCGGCTGAAGCTTAACCAGCCGATTGATCAATGCCGGCTTTTCATGGTGTTCGACGGACGCTGGAAATACATTCACGCTTCCGGCTTCCGGCCAATGCTCTACGACCTTCTCGAAGATCCGCAGGAACTGATCGATCGCGGCGAAGATTCAAACAGCGCCGATGTCACTGCTCGTCTGCAGTCGGCCCTGTTCGACTGGGCACTACACCCCAAAGGCCACATCACGACGAGCCGGGAAAAGATCGAGGCCTATGCAAGCCAGCAACTGCAGGTCAAAGGCGGGATCCTGATCGGGATCTGGGACGAGACTGAACTCGCCGCAGTCCGCCGAAAGATCGGCCTGACGGAACTTAATAAGTGATTTTGTAGCCTGTGGCCTTGACGATCGGCCGCCAGAGCGCCGTATCGGCGGCCAATTCCTGTGTGAGGCCTTCCGGCGTCGTTCCGACGGGAATCAGACCGATTGCCATCAACTTTTCGCGGACTTCCGGCTTGGCAAGCGAGGCCACCACTGCCGCGCTGAGCTGATGGCCAAAATCCGGTGGGCTGCCAGCGGGGAGCCACATCCCGTACCAACCATCGGCGACGAGATCAACGCCGCTCTCCTTCAGGGTCGGAACGTCAGGGAGGAACGGCGAACGCTCGGCGCTGCTCACGGCAAGAATCTTGACGTTCCCGGCGCGATGTTGCGGGATTGCATCCGCGATCGTCACGATGGCGAACGGCAGATGGCCGCCGATCAGATCGTTGATGGCTGGGGCACTGCCGCGGTAGGCCACGCGGGTCAGAGGGATGCCGAGCACCTGTTCGAGTTTCGATCCCGTGAAATGCGGGATGGTACCGTTGCTCGGCACGCCGAATGTGGCCTTGCCCGGGTTCGCCTTGAGCCAGGCGACGAATTGTTTGAAGTCCTTCGCATCAACCGCAGGGCCTGTGACCACACCGAACTCGAAACGCGCCAGCAGCGAGACGGGCGCAAAATCCTTGTCCAGATCGAAGCTCGGTTCGGTCTCCACCATTGGCAACAGATACATGGTTGGGCCGGTGGTCACCAGGATCGAGGTTCCGTCGGGGCTGGCATTCTTGACCCACTTGATGCCAATCAGCCCGTCTCCGCCAGTCCGGTTCTCGACGATGATGGTCCGATCGAGCAGCTGGCCGGCATATTGCGCGACGAGCCGGCAAAGCGTATCGCCTCCGCCTCCGGCCGAGAAAGGAAAGATCATCTTGGTCAGCGGACCAGACTCTCCGAACGCGTCACCCACTCCGGCAACTACTGAAACACCGGCGCAGCCGGCCAGGAAATTACGGCGATCCACGTTCTTGTCTCCCCCGAGGGTTTTTCCGATTACACCAGACAAACCCGCAGATAGATATCGTGCCAAAGTTGCAAGCGGCGGCGTCTGGACAAAAAAGGAGGAAGGAGGAGACCGCAAGCGTGCCAAGCCGGCCTTTGAACCGATTTCCATTTCCAAGCGACACATCGCCAAGCGCCGGCCTGCCGGGGTATTGGCATGCAGAGAAACCATGGAAGACTTCTTCGAATTCCTGTTCGGCGCCAGTGGGCGCATCAACCGGGCAAAGTACTGGCGCTCCGTTCTTGCCTATGTTGGCGCGGGACTGATGACAGCCGTGATTCTGTTCACCGCCGCCGGCATCGCCGCGGCGCTCTTCATCATCATGGTTGTCGTTGTCCTGATCCCCTGGCTGCTGTGGGGGCTCTCCTTCACCACCAAACGGCTGCACGACCGCGACAAGAGCGCCTGGTGGCTCGCCATCTTCTACCTGCTGCCGGGCGCGCTCGACCAATTGGCCAGGGTTGCATGGGTTGGCAGTGCGGGAGGCATAGTGCCACGCTACATCCTGGTCCTGGCGGCATTTGCATTGACGATTTGGGGATTTGTCGAAATCGGCTGTCTGCGCGGCACCACCGGCGCGAACAGCTATGGACCTGACCCTCTATCGCACTCACGTTGAAGGACAAGCATCCTAAAACGAAAAAAAGCCCGGCGGCCATCGGGCCACCGGGCGGATGTTGCAATCTGGGGAAATTCTACACTGAACGATGCCCTGCGGGGGCATCGTTCCAACGTCAGCTGGCCAATACCGTTGCCACCCTTCCAAATACGCCCGCCCCGGCAAGTGCCTCGAGCCGAGCATCGTCATAGCCGAGCTTCCTGCGCAACACCTCCTGTGTGTGTTCACCAAGCAGGGGCGCGGCGACAGGATCTATGATCGACGTCAGGCCGAGATGGATGGGCGATTCGATATTGGGAACGAAGCCCGCGGTCGGGTGAGGAATCTGGCTGATGCGATGGCGCTCGCGCACTTCCGGCGAGTTGAAAGCCTGCTCGACGGTCCGAAGATAGCCGACGGGGATGTTGGCCGCCTTCATCTTCGCCATCCAGTTTTCGCGAGCATCCTGTACAAAAATCCCGGTGAGGATCGCGCGCAGTTTTTCTTTGTTGGCCGATCGCGAGCGCCGGTCACCGAACTCGCCGCTGGCGAGATCAGGGCGGCTGAGTACTTCGACGACGAGGCGGCGATAAAGACGATCATTGGCGCAGGCGATATAGAACGGTGCGTCGGAGGCCTCATAGACGCCGACGGACGGAGACCCGTTCGGGGAGTTGCCCTGACGGCTGGGATTCACGCCAGTCATCAAATAGGCCATGCCGTAAAACTGGGTCATCGCCACCGCAACGTCGAACAGCGCCACCTCGACATGCTGGCCGCGGCCGATCCGATCGCGGGCAAGCAGCGCCAGCAGGATGGCGTTGCAAGCCGACATGCCCGTGAGCATGTCGACCGCGGGCGGTCCGGTCCGCACCGGCGGACCATCCGGAAAGCCGTTTAGCGACATGAATCCGCTCTCGGCTTGCGTGATCGGATCGAAGCCCGGGCGGGACGCAAACGGCCCATTCCTGCCGTAAGCCGAAATCGAGCAATACACCAGGCGAGGATTGGCAGGGCCGACCGATGCATAATCGAGGTCATACTTCTTCATCACGCCGGAGGAGAAGTTCTCGACTACCACATCCGCCCGCGCGATCAATTCCAGCGCGACCGCGCGCGCCTCGGGTTTGGTCAGATCAAGAACGATTCCGCGCTTGTTGCGATTGAGGTTGATAAAAGCGGCGCTTTCGCCAGCCAGATCGGCGTGTTCATAGCTCCGCGTGTCGTCGCCGCCTTCCGGATTCTCGATTTTGATGACCTCGGCCCCGAAATCGGCCAGTGTCTGCGTGCAGGCAGGACCCGCAACCACCCGGGTGAAATCCACGACGAGCAGACCGTCGAGCGCGGTCGGCGCGCCCTTGGTTCGAGGCGCGCGCTTCGGCAATTGCGGTCTGGCAGCCATGATCGTCTCTTCCCTTCCGGTATCGATTGGCGCCAAAGCGGCCGGCGCCAAGCGATTTTAGGGTCTATTTCCAGAAGGGCAACGTCGGCAATCGCTTGAGCGCATGCGCAAATCGCGGCCCACGGCTGTCTCACCCGATTGCCTTGCGCCAATATAGCGTGTTCGGCCAGGCCCAGGGACATCGCGGCCGGTACAATTGATAGCCGGCACGGATGAAATTGTTCGCGGACGCGACATTATCCGTCGTGTCAGATACGATGCTATTCCATCCGTTGTGCCGCGCGCGCAATTCCAACGCGCGCATCAGCCGCAGCTGGAGGGCATTGCCGCAATGCCTTTTCAGGACGCCCACACGGCAGAAATAGCCAGCATTTACTGCGAGTGTCGACGGAACGACGCCGGCAAAGGCAATTGGCAGGTCTTCGTGGTAGGCGAGCCACCAGTGTCCCAAGTCGAATTCCGGAATCGGAGCATCGTCGAAGAATGTCAGCCGATGCAGGTCAGCGAGCGTATCGGCAATTTCGTCGTCCTGTCCGTCAACCTCGCGAATCCTGTACATCGGATCGATCCTTGACATCACGATTCTCGGGACATGCTACTTGAGACATCGTCGGGCCTTCTCAATCTCTGCTTCGGAGATGCCCCTTGCGCGAGCCCAGGATTCCACCGCCGCCTCGCCATATTGCGCAACGGCCTTCCTGACCATCCAGCAAGGAATGGCTTGCGCCGGAACTATGACAAGCAGAGCCGCAACCACCACCATTGTACGTCTCATTTGCCCAGCATGACCTTGACGCCAAGCCAGACTGCCCCGACGAAGCCCGTGACGATATGCAGTGCATCCTTGATGAAGGAATACAGAATCATGAAACCGGGATTCTGCTGCATGAAGACGTGATTGACGTAGTCGGTCTCCTGTTGCGCCGCGGCCTCGTCCTCTGGCCCGACCGGCTCGAAGCGCACCACTTCATCGGATCCGGCAAAGATATCCATCAGCGAGGGCATCAGACCTTCGATGGTGTCGGCGACATCGGTGGAGACCGCGCGCGAACGGCCATCCTGCGCCGGCATGTCCTTGCGCATGTCGCCGAGGTAATAATCCATGGCGTCGGCGCGCTCTTCCATCAGCTGCGCCGCCGAAATCGCCGCCAGCGCGTTGGCCTTTTCGGAGGCCAGCATGGCTTTCAGATCGAGTACCGACATCTTTGACATTCTCGTTCCTTTGGGATCGATCGGGCTTGGCCGTCAATGCGAGGCAATCGCGAGCGGCCTGCAGCATGTTGGCGTAGCCGCTGCCCGATACAAAAAGCCCGCGACCGGTTTCCCGGCGCGGGCTGCAATTTTTCGATGTTGAATATATGCAGGTGATTTGCCCGACGTGTCAAATTTTTCGACGGTTCGGTGCTCGTCTTCAATTGTTAGAGGTAGTCTCGAAAAGAATGGAATCGCAGGCAGAGGTGCCGGCCCGTTTATTCTCGATAAGCAAAACACCTCTGGCCGGCGCCTTCCTTGAAGAAGCACGCTCGAGACGGTAGCTGGTGCGGATCCACGGTTACCGAGTCAGTGGCGTCGTCAAAATAGGAGCAGAAATTCGACCGCTACCCGATGCAAAAAACCCGCGACCGGTTTCCCGGGGCGCGGGCTGAAATTTTCGATGTTGAATATATGCAGGTGATTTGCCCGACGCGTCAAATCGTTCAACGAAGGTCAGCGCCTCTGGCTCAACGCGGATTTGGAGCTTATACGCTGCGACCGCGTCCCTGAGAAAAGCCCGGCAAGTCAGCCGGAAGCAGAACTAAGCTGCCTCTAGCATTGCCTTTTTTGCCGCTTGAGTCAGGAAGCCTGATCTGGAAAGACCATGCGTCTCAGCATATCTGTCGATTTGCTCCAAGATATCGCTGGGAAGCGTGACGTTTACTCGAATAATTTTGGGCGCCTCGGTTTTTACGGCGACCAAGATGGCAACGCCAGATCTATTGTCTGGGTCGGACATAACTTCTTCAAGGCTAGAAGCTTCGGGAATAGCCTCTCCATCCTCAACCAACCCCTCGATATGAAAGGCGAGAGCTTCTTCAGCCATAGCTCGAGCATCATCCAAAGTAGTGCCTGCAGTGACAACACCCGGAAAATCTGGAAACGATACGCCGAAGTGGCTATCTGCTTCCTTATGGATAAGACCAATATATTGACCCATGTCTCTTACCTCAGCTTGAGACCCGATTGCTTTTCGATACTCTTCAATGTCCCGATCGGGATATCCCGTTCAGGGTGCGGAACTGTTACACGGCCCTTTTTAGCAGGGTGCTTGAATTGAACATGGCTTCCCTTTCGGGCCACCTCGGACCATCCATCCCTTTGAAGGACCGAGATAATTTCCCGGCTTTTCATAGTGTGTATAAATACACATTAGCATCTAATTGTCAACACGTAATTTTCCGAATGGTTCCCGAGACGCCAATATTTAGCGATTCCGCTTTTTCCGTAAGCCAGCCAACCAAGCTCAGCAGTTGGACCATGCGCAAAGACTTCACACCCATCCCTGCTCCCGATACTGGATCGGCCGGTTGAAACTCGCTTGCCTTCCCGGCTCCTGGTAGCAGATCGCCATCAGCCCGAGCGCGTCGGCGGCGTGGCTCGACCAGTCGTGTTCGGGGCCGAGGCCGATGTTGCGGGTCTCGTCCTTGCGCTCGTGGTAGAAGCCGATGGCGTCGCGGCCGGGCTCGGTGGTGGCTTCGTTCCACTGGAGTTGCGGACCCAATCGGCGCAGCGCCTCGATCCGCATCATCGCCGCGCCCTTGCCCTGGTTCCTAACCGGCGGCTGGACCGCAAAGCCGGCTTCGCGCAGATGATCCTCGTAGCGCTTGCCGGTGATGTTGTTCTCGTTGACGCCGTCATGCGGCAGATAGAGGATCGCCTGCGCATAGCCATGCGAGCGCAGCCAGTTGACGTGAAACGCCAGCACCTGGCCGACCGACTCGTAATAGTCCAGCACGCGAATCTCTGCGCCGACCCATTGCACGATCCAGATCGTGAAGGCGTCGGCGGAAGCGCCGGAACCGCCGATGTCGATGAAGGCGCGCAGTGGCAGTAGCGGATCGGCGGCGACTTTTCCGATGCGGCCCTGCGCGCTCGCCTCCGACAGCATTTGCGCGAAATAGGCGCCCTCGAATGCCCTCACGTAGTCGCCCTCCCAGATGTGGTCGTAACGATCGGGATAGAGCGACAGGTCGGTCTGGCGCTCGTCTTCCAGCACCGACGGAAACCAGGGATTGTCGCGCCAGTTGGCGTTGACGACGATCGCGCCCGCGGGCCGTTTGGCCCGGAAAAAATCATCTATCGAATCGGAGCGGCGCCTGGGATTCCAGCTGGCCCACAGCTCGGAGGCCTTCGCGCGAATGGTCGGGCGCAGTAGCGAAAGACTGCGCGCGCTCAGATTCTGCGCCTCATCGATCCAGGCGATCCGAAACCCCTCCAGCGATTTTATCGACTCCGAGGTATGATCCTGCATGCCACGAAAGATGATGAGGCCGTCGCCTGGCGTCTCGATCTTGTCGCTGAAGAGCTTGAACTGGCGGCCGAGACCCAGTGCGGCGATCTTGCTTTCGATCAGGCGCTGGCTTGATTGCGCCAGCGTCCGTTGCGCCTCGCGGATGCACACCGCCAGCGTGCCGCGCTCGGCCTGACAGGTTTCCACCAGAAGCTCGCCGAAGAAGTGCGATTTTCCAGAGCCGCGGCCTCCGTGTGCCGCCTTGTAGCGGCCGGGCTTGAGCAGCGGCTCAAAGATTTTCGCTGTTGGGATTTTCAGGATGGACAATGACGCGCTCGATTCTGTGGATCATTTCGAAGGCGCCGTCGCCGCCGTTCTCAATGGCTTGCGGCGCCTTGCCCCAGCCGCGGTCCAGGATGGCGTTGGCCGCCGATACCCGCGCGGCCGCGGTCGCATCCTTCGACCGCATCACGCCGACCAGCACATTGAGCGCGGTCCTGGTGTGGCTGCGGGCCAAAGAGCGAATTTCAGTCAGGGTTTTAGCCATGGGGAATTTGACCTTTCCGGGCACGCCGCGATCGCGCTGGGAACGTTCCGATTGAGAGAGCAACTGGTGCCCAGGCATTTTTCCGGTCTGGCCCTGATTGGCGCGGGGCTTGCCGCCATCGACGATTGTTCCGCCGGGGGCAGCGGGTTCATCGAGCGACTATCATGAGAACCCGTCCCACACGGCGATCGCAACCAGGCCCACCAATGAAAGCGATATCAGATACGCGGTCATCTCTACCTCCATCCAGAAGTACGCGATTGCTCATCGCCGGGCTTGAGCAGCAAAATGAAGCTCGGACGGCAGCGCGCTGTGACGCCTGGCGACTAGCGCTCTACGGGAGAGTGGTGCGCCCGCGGCTGCCGTCCGATTCGAAAACCGCCAATGAAAAAACCCGCGGCCAGTCTCCCGGCGCGGGCTTTAGAATTCTTGCGAGGTTGTAGATATGCAGGTGATTTGCCCGACGTGTCAAACTTTCTCAGCAATCAGGCCTGTTCCTGCGGCGACTGATTCGCGCCTGCCACTGGCTGTATCTTCTGGCGTTGGACAACGCCACTGCGTGTCAACGGGCTCGGTGACATGCGGCGGTCGTCTGACGAAAAAGCCCGCGACCGATTTCCCGGGGCGGGCATCAATTTCTGGGATGATGAAGATATGCCGGTGATTTGCCCGACGTGTCAAATCCTTTTGGCCACCCCAATTCCTTACCGCATGAAGCGGCGTCCTGATCCTGAGCTGATTGGCCGGCTTCGGCACCAAGGCGATCTCGGCCCTCACGCCGAACAGGCGGTTGTCGTTGTCGTCCATGCGGTCGAGAACCGACATGCACCACGCGGCACACCGAACCCGCGAGCGCGGCGCTTGGGCCTCGCCGCGCGGGGCGGCTACGCCTCGTGAACGCGTTCGCTCGGCCGCAGCCGCTCTGCGCTCAGTTATGCGCCTGAGTCACCAATTCCATCCCCGGCGGAGCCTTTGCCCAGGAATAGTTGTGACTTGCCAGATCGTATCCGCGGTTAAAGAGCGCGATCATGTATTTCTGGTCAAACGGCTCGTCGCTGGTGTCGGTGAAGTCGGCTGGAATGCTCGCAAGGTTAAAATCGATGCCGTCTTGCCTGGTCACGGAATAGATCCGATAGAGATCTCCGATCCCCTGATTCTTGATCAGCGTTGAGATCGAGCGTTGCGTAACCGACACGACATTGTCGTTGACCGATTGCCATTCGGGATCGATTTTTCCGTTCCTGATCACGAACAATCTCGGCTTCGCGGCTGCCCTCCCGGCCTTTTGATCGTGGCCCACGAACGAGAATACTGAGGGAGCGATAAATACCTGCCTGGTGACACCGCCATCGACATGCAGCTCGTCATAATTCTGTCCGCCGACCCGTACCTGAATCCGCACCGGCGGGAAAACTCCGGGAAGCGTCGCCGACGCCAGCAATATCTTGCGAAACAGGTTGATCGCGTCGCGATTTCTGCTCATCGCGATCCGGCCCATGTCCCACAATACCGGCCTCTGGGTATCGAGGTTGGTGGTGCCGATCAGCAGGATGCGACCCTTGATCCGCTCTCCGGCAATTTCCTGCAGAAACGCCGCATCGACATATTTCTCGATCAATCGGGCCAGCGGAGCATCGTCCGCCAGTGCGGCTCCTTCGAGCAACCCGGACACGTTGTAGGTAAAAATGTCCTTGCGTCCGTATTTGGTGAAAATCTCGCGCAGCTGATTATCGTGTTCGCGCCCGAGGAAAACAAACGGAGCGATCAGCGCGCCGGAGCTGACACCGGTGACCAGGTCGAACTTCGGCCGCGTGCCGGCGTCGCTCCAGCCGACCAACAGGCCGGCGCCGAAGGCGCCGTCCTCGGCGCCGCCGGAGATGGCGAGCAGGTTGGAAACCTGCTGGTGCCTTTCAACCGACAGGGAGGCAGATGTTCCCGCTTTCGGCGCGTCTGCCATCATGATCGCGTGGATATCCTGGGCCGATGCGTCGCCCCAGAAACGTATGTCGTGAAATCCCTCGAGCTCAAGCTGGCCGGCACTGGCTTGCGGCAAGGCGTTGCGCGGAGCCATCGTTGCGCATCCGGCCGTCAGAAAGATCGACGAGCTTATCAAGCCAAGACGCAATGCTGACCGCAGCAGGCGCCAGGGGCGCCCGCGTTGCACAGAATTCGGACCGTGCAAGAATTGCCGATGCCGGCAGAACCCCGATCCCTTCTCGTCTCGAAAGGACCTACTCAACGCAGCGACCGCAGCGGCATTTTTGAAAGATCACCCCGTTCGAGGCTACCCTGCCCCGAGCGCACGCACTTCAGTTATGGCGCGGCGGCGGATGAATGTTCGATTTAGGGTATTATCACGGCGAAGTTGGAAAGCCTGCGAAAAACCCGGAAAACAAGCAGCTTCGGCGCCAATCCGCCAAGCGAGCCCCGCGGTCACCCACGCTAGATCGCGATCTGCCGGCCGATCTCGACGACCTGATCGCTGGGGAGGCTGAAGAAGTCGCTGACATGAGCGGCATTGCGCTCCATCACCGCGAAGATTTTCTCCTGCCAGGCAGGCAAGCCCGTGCCGTCCTCGCGGCCGATCACCGTCTCGCGTCCCACATAATAGGTCACGTCGGCGAGGTCGACGGTGCAGCCCAGCGATTTGCCGGCGGCGAGCAGTTCCGGAATGTTCGGCCGCTCCATGAAACCGAAGCGCGCATCCGCGCGCCAGAAGTTCGGCGCGACTTCCTCGATCGAGATGCGGCTGCGCGAGGAGACCCACGGCACCGAAAGGATTTGGACATTCAGCACGAACAGATGCTCATGCAGCGCGCGGTTATGCTTGACATGCCAGATCATGACCGGCGGCGTATCCCGCTCGGTTCGGGTCGGGAACACCGCCGTGCCGGGAACGCGCGGGATGTTTTTTTCGGCGATCCTGGCCATGAATTCCGGGACCGGAATCAGCGCTTCATGCAGCCGTGCCGCGATGGCTTCTGAGCCGCGGTGCCAGATCCACATCATGCCGTAGACGGAGACCGCTAGGATCAACGGCACATATCCGCCTTCAGCAACCTTGGTGAGATTGGCCAAAAAGAAGGCACTATCGATGATGAGAAAGAAACCCGCGACCGAGCCGGCCGCCCACGGGCTCCAGCCCCAGATCTCGCGCATCGCGATGAAAAGCAACGCGGACGTCATCAGCATCGTCAGCGACACCGCAATGCCGTAGGCGGAGGCCAGATTGTCGGATTTGCCAAAGCCTATCGTAAGCCCGATGGTCACGAGCATCAGCAGCCAGTTGACGGCCCCGACATAGATTTGCCCGTAGCCCTCGGACGAGGTCTGCTTGATCTGCAGTCTTGGCAGCCAGCCGAGTTGGATCGCCTGCCGTGTCATCGAGAACGCACCGGTGATGATCGATTGGCTGGCGATGATCGTTGCGACCGTCGCCAGCACGATCACCGGGATCAGCAGGATGGCGGGGCAAAGCCTGAAGAAAATATTGCCGTCGGTCGGCGCGCCTTCGAGCACCAGCGCCGCCTGGCCCGCGTAGTTCAGGATCAGGCTTGGAAACACGACGGCGAACCAGGCCATTTTAATGGGCCCCCTGCCGAAATGACCCATATCGGCGTAGAGCGCCTCGGCGCCGGTGACGCAGAGGAACACCGCGCCCAGCACCAGGAAGCCGGTCGACCCGTTGGAGAACAGATAGGACAGGCCGTAAACAGGATTGAGCGCGGCAAACACCGTGGGATGCTGTACGATGCCCCATATTCCCATGACGGCCATGGTGGCGAACCAGAGCAGCATTACCGGCCCGAACAGATGGCCGATCGCTGCCGTTCCCCGCGACTGGATCGCAAACAACGCCAGCAGGATCGCAACCGCTGAAGGAACGACATAGGGCTGCACCGCTGACGTCACCATGTTCAGGCCCTCCAGCGCCGACAGCACCGAAATCGCCGGCGTGATCGCTCCATCGCCATAGATCAAGGCCGCTCCGAACAGGCCGACCGCGACGATCGTCGGCCGGTTCTGCTTCTTCACTCCCAACAGCGCCATCAGCGCCAGGATGCCGCCCTCGCCGTCATTGTCGACACGCATGGCGAACGAGACGTATTTTACCGTCGTGATGATGAAGAGCGTCCACAGCACGAGCGAGAGCACGCCCAGCACAACGGCTGCGTTCGACGAGGTCTCCGTGGCGCCGAGGATGGCCTTGAAAGTGTAGAGCGGGCTGGTGCCGATATCGCCGAACACAATGCCGAGCGCCGACACGGCGAGAATGGGCAGCTTGCCCTGCGGAGGTTCTCGCCCGCTTTCGACGGCAACCAGTGAGGAAGTTTCGCTCAATTGATCCCTTGCCCCAATCGCCGCTCGTGAAAGGTATGGATGCTAATCGACCGCACGGCTTGCTGGTTCCATTGCACCGAATTCCAGGTTGGGCGCCTGCCCATCGGCGGTGGCAATCAGGTGCCTGGGCACCAGCAGCAGGGCCGGCAGTATCAAGGCGTAGACCACCGTGATCGCAACGACGCAAACCGTAAAGCCGCCGTAGCGATCGTAAAGGTTGGTTCCGAGAACATCGCCAAATCGCACGACAACATAATAAAGACTGTACGACATCATCAGCGTCGTCCCCTGCAAGCCCCGCGGGCAGGAGCGAATGATCAGGTCCAGATAGGCCCCGGTGGCAAGACCGCCCATCAGGCCGATCGGCACGGCTGCGATCAGAGCCTGCGCTACCGTATGGATGAAGAGCAACGGCACCATCTGCGGGACGGCGAAGACCGTTCCCCACCACAGCAGCGTCTTCAGCGGATATTTGCGGCAGAGCAGTCCATACACGATGAACGTCGGAATGAAGGATGCGGCGAAGATGGCGTTCCACAGCCCCCATTGACCGTCGGTGGCGTGCAGGGTGTTCTGCAGATGATACTGCAGCGGCGTCACCGAGCCGGGCGCGAAATTCCAGAGCACCCAGATCAGCATCGCCGGATAAATCGGCCAGTGCCGCACCAGCCGCTTGATATCCCGCATCGGATGACTGCCCGATCCGTTCTCGGCGCGGATATTGTCGAACACCGCGCGCGGCCGCCACAGCGCATAAAGCGAAATTGCGCCCATGATCGCGGCGCCGGCGAGAAACAGGATCCGAACCGCCTGATCCGGGCTTTTTTCTTCCAGCATGCCGCTCAGCGTTCCGCCGATTAGTAGCGCGGCGAACGTAGGAATCGACAGGAAAACGTTCCAGGCCGCGCTGACCTGACCGGTCATCGCGTGCTGCTGACCGATCACCGAGGTTAGTCCGTTCTGGGCGCTGGAGACGAAGAGGAACGACGCCGTCAGTACAATGACCGCGACGAGCAGCGTCGCATAGCTCATGGGCGCGAACGCAAAAAGCAGGTAGAGCAAAGCCGTTATGCCGCCAAACAGCAACATGTATCCGCGGTCCTTCATCCCGAGCGGGTTCCACATGTCGCGGATGAATCCGAAAACAAACGACAGATAAAGCGGGATTGCCGCCAAGACCCGGAAATTGGCGACTTCGTGCGCGGTCAAATGCAGTCTGTTCTTGAGAAAGAAGCTGATTGGAATATCGATCAGGCCGCCCGCCGGGCTCCCAAACGCGAGCAGAATGATCAGGATTCCCAAATAGAGAAAGATGGTCTGCCGCACCGTGGGCGGCAAGTCGACGACGGCTGCGGAACGGTCGATCTTCATTGCGGACGAACTACCCCTTCGAGCGGCAATGCAGCACCGTAACCGCCCCGAGAGCAATTTGATAGTTGTGAGTGCGGAGCACCCAGGCCGATCCCAATTCCGCAGGATGCACATCCGCGAAGATCCGCTGGTCACGAACCGGATCAGCACAACGGCATCAAGAGACGATCGGGGGATGGCTTGACGGGCGACCTATGGGACCAGAAACATCGCGATCACCGCGCTGGCGATCAATGCCGAATGACGGATTGCCGTTCGCGTGAGCCCGATGTCATTGTGGGCGACATGTCCGAGCATCATCGCAACGAGCGCCGCGGAAGCGGCCAGGGCTGTAAGCCCGATCAAGAAGCCGAGGCGTATTCTCATCAGCTGGGGATCTCCAGCGCGGACCTTTCAGCGCCGAACACCTGCTGTTACTCCGCCAGTTCCGAATATGGCGTGGTCGGCACCTGGGCCTCGATCGCCTTTTCTTCCGCAATGATCTTCGGCTTGCGCAGCCAGACATAGATCTGGGCCGAAATCAGCACGACGCAAATGAATAGAAAGAATGCGCTGATCGGGCGGTCGATGAAGGTCATCAGATCGCCGCGCGAGATCAACAGGCTGCGCCGGAAGTTTTCCTCGAAGCGCGGTCCCAGCACGAAGCCGAGCAGAATCGGCGCCGGATGAAAATCCAGCCGCAGCAGGATGTAGCCGATCACGCCAATGAACAAGGTCTCGCCGACCTGGAACATGTCGTTGTTGGCGGCATAGACGCCGATGCAGACGAAGAACATCGCGCTCGGATAGAGGTAGCGATAGGGGATGCTCAACAACTTCACCCATAGCCCGATCATCGGCACGTTGAGGATCACCAGCAGGATGTTGCCGATCCAGAAGCTCGCGATCAGGCCCCAGAAGATGTCGGCATGTTGACTGATCAGTTGCGGACCGGGAACGATGCCGTGAATGATGAGCGCGCCCAAGAGCAGCGCCATCACGGTATCGCCGGGAATACCGAGACTCATGGTCGGGATGAAGTCGCCCTGCACCGAGGAATGCGTTGAAGCCTCGGGGCATGCGACCCCCTCGATCGCACCGTGACCGAACCGCTCCGGCGTCTTCGATATCTTTTTCTCGGTGGCGTAGGACACAAAGGACGCAATCGTCGGTCCGGTCCCCGGAATCAGCGCACAGAGGCTGCCGAGAAGGGTGCCGCGGATCATCGGCCAGAACGATTTCTTTAGATCGGCCTTCGACGGAAACATGTCGGAGATGCCGACCTTGGCGTATCGCAGGTCGACATCTTCGGTATTGTTGATGCTGTTCATGAACTCGGCGATACCGAACATGCCGAGCGCCAGCGCGATGATCTCGACGCCGTCGAACAGTTCGGTGATGCCGAAGGTGAAGCGGGGTTGCCCGGTCTCGATGTCGGAACCGACGATGCCGACCAGCAGGCCGAGAACCGTCATCGCGATGCCCTTGAGCGGCGATCCCTTCGCCAGCGTCGAGCCCGCCAGCAGACCCACCAGCATCAGCGAACAGACCTCTGCGGGCCCGAATTCGAGCGCCACCTTGACCAGGAACGGCGCCAGGAAAATCATCTCGGTGATGCCGAAGGACGCGCCGACGAAGGCGGCGATAATGGTGATGCCGAGCGCGGTGCCGCCCTTGCCCTGTTTGGTCAGCGGGAACCCGTCCAGACACGTCACGGCGTGCGGCGGGTGGCATGGAAGATTCAAGAGAATCGAGCAGATCGCCCCGCCATACTGGGCACCGTAATAGACGCCGGACAGCATCAGGATCGCCGGCACCGGCGGCATTCCAAAGGTCAACGGCAGCAAGATCGAGATCGTCGCGACCGGGCCCATTCCGGGCAGCACCCCGACGAGATTGCCGACCAGCACACCGAGGAAGCAGTACATCAAATTGTGCGGCTCGAGCGCTACGCCAAAGCCGTACCAGAGATCGGTAATCGCCGTTGAGATCACAGGTTGAACCCTCGTAGCAGCGGGAACGGGATGCTCAGCAGGTAATGGAACAACAGCACACCGAACACCGTGACGCCGGCCGCCAGGATGAGTGAGGATTTATAGGTGGCGGTCTTGTCGCCGAGCGCACAGACAAAGACGCAGGCGAACACCGCCGGGATCATGCCGCCGTACTGCCCCAGGATGATGAAAAGGATGGGGCCGCCAATGATGCAGAGCCAACCGAACCATTGCGGATGTTCCGGCAGGAACTTCTTGTCGTCGGGTTCCGATGACCCCAGCGCGGTACCGGCGATCAGGATACCGAGAAAGGCAAGCACGATTCCGAGCACGACCGGCATGAATCCCGGCCCCATCCGGGCGAGGCTGCCGAACTTGTAGCCGGTACCGGTCACGGCGGCCCCGACACCGAGCAGCAACATCAGCGCGCCTGCATAATAATCACGTTTTATCATGAATTTCGCCGGCAACAGGCGGTCCTCCCGAATGGTCTTTGGGCGGGACCCTACCTGCAGAGGCGCTGCCTGTCGATATAGTCGGGGACCCCGATCGACGGCCGCCAGCGAACGAAAATACCGGTTGTCTGCTGGCCGTCATGCCCAACAAGGCAGCACCGGCATTCGCAGCGACTGCGACAGCCCGCAGGCGGTCGAGTTGCGGCCTATCGGAAGCGATTCAATGGCCCGCAACGCCTCTGGTAGTGCGTAAAGTCCGGCACTTTGCGACCGGGCGGCGAGCGGGAAATGGAGGACAACCGGCGATCAAACCCGATACGAGGAGGGCGCGGGCATTCTCGGTCTCAGCCAAGCGGTCGCGCAAATCTGCGACACTTTGGCCCATGCGCCCGATGTGGCGCGGGCTACTCGCTGGCGAATTCGGTCGGCGCCGGGCGCGAGAAGCCGCCGGAAACCTGGGATGCGATCAGGAATGCCACCACCACCGCGGGCACGCTTATCAGCCTCAGGAATTGATCCACCGAAAGCATCGTCTTCGTCCCCCAAAA
Organism: Bradyrhizobium sp.; assembly: GCF_035484855.1. Lineage (GTDB taxonomy): Bacteria > Pseudomonadota > Alphaproteobacteria > Rhizobiales > Xanthobacteraceae > Bradyrhizobium. The sequence continues at coordinate 53,304 of NZ_DATHOP010000287.1, read as the reverse complement.
ACGCCGGCGCCGAAAGGCTGAAATCAATTCACCCGTTGCGCGGCCTGCCGATCGCTGGTCAGAATCTGATCCGTATAGGCCGCCCCGGAAATCGTGAGCAGCGCCAGAATCGAAATTACGGCCAACGTCCTCATGCCGGGATCGTCGTTTTGGATTGTGGCCAAAAACGTCAGAGCTTGGCGCGTTTTCTGGACGAACCAGAGAAACAATCGTGGCCCCATGCCTGTTTGGATGACCTTCGCCGCCGTGGGTGACAGGGTTTCGTTCCTGGAGGGCCAGCCCTCCAGAGATCCGCCACGCGATGCTGCCCGCTACTTCAACGAGCTGTTGATGGAGGTGAACTTGGTGTTCAGCCTGGTGCCAAGGCCGTCCACGATGCTGATGATCGCAAGCGAGATGCCCGCGGCGATCAAGCCATATTCGATGGCGGTCGCGCCGGTTTCGTCCCTCAAGAATTTCAAGAGCAATCGCATTGGAACCCCCAATTTCTTTCCAAACACCTTCTGGATCGAAACGCGGGATTCTCTCGCGGCCCTCCCTGCTTAGGGCAGCCGCATTGATCGCAGCCTAATGAAGAAGGTAAACAGGATTGTAATTTGACTCCTCTCGACGGCCGCCGGCCGCCTTCATTCGATCACCTCGTCGGCGCGCAACAGCACCGAGGACGGCACGCTCAAGCCGAGCGACCTGGCGGTCGCAAGATTGAGAATGGTCGTGAACCGGGTCGCCTGCTCGACCGGCAAGTCGGCCGGTTTGGCGCCCTTCAGGATCTTGTCCACATAGGTCGCCGCGCGCCGAAACATGTCGGGAAAGTCGACTCCATAGGCTAGCAGGCCACCGGCCCCGGCAAAATCCAGAAAGCCGCAGGAATAGAGACCGTGCTTCAAGGCGAGCGCCGCCACCGCCTTGGCCTCGCCGATCAGCATCGCATCGTCGAATACGATCAGCGCCCGAACGCGTTTTGCCGCCATGGCCGCGAAGGCGGCTTCGAACTCGCTGGGTGAACGCGCGTCGAATTGGTGCAGCTCCAGTTCGAGCGACTGGGCGACTTGGGTGACTTGGCGCAGCACCGGCTCGTTCATCTGATTGTCCGGATTGAGCAGCACTCCGACGTCCACCAAGTCGGGTATGGTTTCCTTGAGCAGTTCGAGTCGTTTGGCGTTCAGTTCGGGCTGGAAATATGTGAGTCCAGTGACATTGCCGCCGGGCCGCGCCAGGCTCGCCACCACGCCGGTCGCCACCGCATCGCCAACGACGGCGATCACGATCGGGATCGTCGAGGTCGCCTGCTTGGCGGCCATCACCCCCGGGGTACCATGGGTGACGATCACATCGACGTCGAGATGGATCAGTTCCGCCAGCAGCGCCGGCAACCGCTCGTAGTTGCTGTCGGCCCAGCGGTACTCGATGATGATATCCCGCCCCTCGTGATAACCGAGATCGCGCAAGCCGTCGCTAAACGCCTTGGTGCGTTTGGGCAGGCTGTCGGCGGAAGGCAGTCCCAGGAATCCGACGCGAAACACTTTTGAGGACTCAGCGCGGAGAGCACCCGACCGCAACGTCATGGCTGCGGCGACGCCGAGAAGTCCAACAAACTCGCGTCGCAGCATTGGCGTTACCCCGAGCCCAGACGGTCCGTATACCCGCCGGTTTTTAGCCAGTCGGCATAGCAGTGTATATGAAATTGAGGCCTCCCCTATCGTTGCCGCCCGAGCAGTTTTGCCCTAACGTCGCGCAAACAAAAACGGGGAGGATTTTCCGATGGACGTGATCCCGCTGGGTCCGGGGTTCGCCGCCGAGTTGCGCGGCGTGACGCTTGCGGATGTAGCCTGCGACGATGCCGCTTATGCGGCCGCGCGCGCGGCTTTCGAGGAACATTCGGTTCTGGTGTTTCGCGACCAGGAAGTCACCGACGAACTCCAACTCGCCTTTTCGCGCCGCTTCGGACCGCCTGAAGTGACCAAGGTCGGCTCGCAGGGCGAGGGATCGCATTTCGTGATCCTCTCTACCATCGGCCCCGACGGAAAAGTCGTTCCCGCCGATCACCGGCTGTCCCTGCGCAACAAGGCCAACCAGCTTTGGCATACGGATGCTTCCTTTAAGCGCGTGCCGGCACTGACCTCGATCCTTTCGGCGCGCGTCATTCCGGCTGAAGGCGGCGAGACCGAATACGTCTCGACCCGGCTCGCCTTCGAGCGGCTCGATGCCGGCATGCGCGAGAAGCTCGAGAATTACTTTGCCTGGCACGACTATGCGTATTCGCGAAGCCAGATCGCGCCCGGCCTCGCAACCCCCGAGGAGCGCGCAGCGCTGCCGCCGCAATGCTGGCGCATGGTGTGGAGGAATCCCGTCAACGGCCGCGGCGCGATCTACCTTGCCTCGCACGCCTATGGGGTCGACGGCATGGAGCCGGCGGCGGGAAAGCGGCTGATCGACGAGTTGATGACGCTCGCGACCGCGCCCGGCGCGAGCTATCTGCACCCATGGCGCAAGGGCGACGTCGTGATGTGGGACAATCGCGCCACCATGCACCGTGGGCGACCGTGGCCGGCGCACGAGGCGCGCCTGATGGTGCGCACGACGATCTCGGCGACCGAGGCCGACGGCGTCGGCACCATGCGCTCGCCGTCGTCGCAGGCGGCGGAGTAGCGGCGAGCATGTGGCCATAGCGCGCGCGAATTTCCGATGGCCATGAATGCAAGAGCAGGAAATCAGTCAGGCAAGCTTACGCCGTGGAAGATTCTCGTCTGTATTGCCATTGCGATATTCGCGGCCTATCAGCTCTACGAGTGGTATGAAACCGGGCGCATCTATGCTCGCAAGTTTGGGCCCGAGCACTACGTTTCCTACGCGGAACACCCCGTCCTCTTCACCTGCGCCGCGGTGATCTATGTCAGTTCGTTCCTGCTGTTCGGTGGCGGCCTGCTCGTGATGCTCATCAACAACATCCGCAGCCGGCGATAGGACGAGCCCATGGCGCTTGACGGAACAACGTCGGAAGGGTCGGCATCGAGATGCTTCGAACTCTGAAGGTATTGCTGACGCTGATCGCCGGTATCGCGCTGGGACTGGCCACGACATGGGCGACTGTCATTCACCCCAACGGGAGCGGTGGTGTTGCCGACGGTCCCTGGCGCACCAGCCTCGCAGCGGGGTCGAGCGAAGGCGGTCCCTATCTTCGCGCCTATGTCGCGGTGCATGCGTTGCTTGCGCTCAGCCGCGCGGAGACGATTTATTACAACGCATCGGAAGACAGCGAGGGCCATGCGCTGGATGGCCATTGTTCCTACCGAATCGAGGGGCGCGACCCACCCGCGCGGTGGTGGAGCATCACCGCCTACGGCGCCGATGATTTCCTGATACCCAACCCGGTGGATCGCTACTCCGTCTCGATGAATTCGGTCGCGCGTCACGCCGACGGAAGCTTTGCTGTCACGCTGTCGAAGGCGCAGGCCGAAGCCAACTGGATTCCGGTGGCCGCCGGACGCTTCGACCTGATGATCCGGCTCTACAATCCGGAAGCCTCCGTCGCCGCCGATCCCACGCATCCTGCTCTGCCCACCATCATGAAGGTGGCCTGCGAATGATCGCGAGGGGCTGGAAATGGATTGCAGCCATGCTGCTGGTGGCCGCGGTGGTACATGGCGCAACCGTGTTGTTGCTGCCGCGCTTGATCATGCTCCGCACCATGAACGGGATCACCAAGACGGCGGGGGCTTCCAATGCCATTCTGCACGGCCCGCGCGCGACGTGGCGCTCGCGCACGGTGGTTCGCCCCTCCCCGGACCTTTTGTATTCGATTTGCGTCTACGACCTCCGCGTGGCCGGCGCTGTCCGAGTCTCCACCCATGACATGCCGCAGACCTATTGGTCGGTATCGGTATTCGACGCCGACACCAACAACTTCTACGCAATCAACGACCAGCAGGCAAAGTCAGGTGCTGCTGATTTCATCCTGATGCCGCAAGGAAAGCCCACCGAGGCGAGCCGGTTGCCCGTGGTCGCGGCCCCGACCAATCGCGGCATCGTGCTGTTTCGCACGCTGGTCAATGATGAGGCCGATGTTGCCCAGATCGACGCCGCCCGCCACAATGCGGCCTGCGAGCCCTATAAGACCGAGTAAAGCCTCCCCGGCTCGCCCAAAAAAGGAAACGCCATGACAAAGGATTCGAAGGTAAGAAGCGTCGAACTGCTGGCCTGCGACGCCGGTTGGCGCAACTACCATTTCGTCAAGATCACGACCGAAAGCGGCATTGTCGGCTGGAGCGAATTCGACGAAGGTTTTGGCTCGCCCGGTGTGGGTGCTGCAATACAGCGTCTCGCGGCGCGGGTCGTGGGACAGAACGCCTTTGCGCATGAGCGCATCTACGCGGAGCTTTTTTCGGCAACCAGGCCGGCGGCCGGCGGCGTTGTGGCGCAGGCGCTCGGTGCGATCGAAAACGCCCTGCTCGACGCAAAGGCAAAACTGCTCGGGGTGCCCTGCTACGAACTGCTCGGCGGCAAGATCCGCGACCGCATCCGGGTGTACTGGTCGCATTGCGCCACCTGGCGCATCAACCATCCCACCTGGTACAAGCCGGCGATCACCGATCTCGACGGCGTCAAGGCGATCGGCCGCGAAGTGCGCGAGAAGAAATTCACCGCGCTGAAAACCAACATCTTCACCTATGACGACGGCAAGCCGACGGGCTGGCGACCGGGCTTCGGCGTGCCCTTCCAGCCCGAGATCAATGTCGATCGCAGGGTGCTACGCGACCTGCGCATGCATCTGGAAGCGATCCGCGACGGCGCAGGTCCCGATATCGATATCCTGCTCGACCTCAACTTCAATGCCAAGACCGAAGGCTATCTGAAGATCCTGCGCGCCATCGCCGACCTCGATATGTTCTGGATCGAGATCGACAGCTTTAGCCCGGAAGCGCTGGGCTATATCAGGCGGCAAAGTCCGCATCCGATCTCGTCCTGCGAGACGCTGCTGGGCTTGCGTGAATTCCTGCCCTATTTCCGCGAGCAGGCTGTCGATGTCGCGATCATCGATACGCCCTGGAACGGCGTATGGCAGTCGATGAAGATCGCGGCCAGCGCCGAACATCACGAGGTCAACGTCGCGCCGCATAATTTCTACGGCCACCTCTGCACCATGATGAACGCCCATTTCAGCGCGGCGGTGCCGAATTTGCGGATCATGGAGACCGACATCGACCGGCTGGCCTGGGATCACGAGCTCTTCACCCACGTGCCGGAATTCGTCGACGGCTATCTCGTGATGCCGGACCGGCCCGGCTGGGGCACCGAGCCCAATGAAGAGGGTCTCAAAGCCCATCCGCCGAAGGGCGTCGGCGGACTGCTCAATTATGGCCGCAAGCCCTGAAGGCTGTTTGTCCACGCAGGCGGGCGGATGAAGGCAGGACCCGGTCGATGGCCCGTCGGAGCGGCTCAGACCGCGGTGTATGGCACGAATGGAATGCGTTCGCGTCGGGCGGCGCGCGGCAGCAGCTCCTTGATGGCGGCTTCGAAATGCGGCGTTTCCTGATGGGCGCGCCATCCGTCTTCGTTCACATAGAGTTCGAAAATGAAAAATGACAGCGGATCGGTCGGCGAACGGTAGGGAATGAACAGTTTGACGCCGGGCTCCGCCAGCGTCGGAGCAACCAGACCGCCGAGAATGGCCGCCATGGCGTCCCCTTGACCGGCCTTGGCTTCGATCGTGATCGCCACGACGAAACCGTCGTTCAGCTCCGCCGGGGTATAGCTCGTCTTTTTCATGTGATGCCTCACCTTTGGCCGCCCTCAACCGGATAGCACAGGCGAACCACTGAAAGGTTCGGCGGGGACCGAAGTGTTGCCGATGCAAATTTGCGTTACCGGCGCGATGCCGCGCGCAATCGCCGCAAATCGAACATCGACGCGCCGCACAACATATCTGGCGGGCGGAAGTTGTCTCGTCGGTTACAGCGGCAACCGGATAGACATGCCCGAATCCTTCAGCAAGGTTCCCGAGGTCGCGCTCGGCTTCTGGATCATCAAGATCGCGGCAACGACGCTTGGCGAGACCGGCGGCGATACCGTCACGATGACGCTGAACTGGGGTTATCTGGCCGGAACCGCGCTGTTCCTCGCGGCCCTGATGGTGCTGATCAGCCTGCAGATCATCGCGAAGAAATTTCACCCGTTTTTGTATTGGGCGACAATCATCGCCTCCACGACGTTCGGCACTACCATGGCGGATTTCGCGGATCGCTCGTTGGGGATCGGCTATGCCGGCGGCTCCTCGCTGCTGCTGGTTTGTTTGCTGGCGACGCTCGGCCTTTGGTACCGATCATCGGGCTCGATATCGGTCGACGCCGTCAGCACCCCGAAAGCGGAGATGTTCTACTGGGCGGCCATCACCTTCTCGCAAACCCTGGGCACGGCGCTTGGCGACTGGATGGCCGATTCCACGGGGCTCGGATATGAAGGCGGCGCGCTGGTGTTCGGCGCCGCCCTGGCCATCGTCGCGGCCGCTTACTTCTGGACCGCTGTTTCACGGGTGACGCTGTTCTGGGCGGCCTTCATCCTGACTCGGCCGCTCGGCGCGACCGTTGGCGATTTTCTCGACAAACCCGTACACGATGGCGGCCTCGCCTGGAGCCGCCCGCTGGCCTCGGCGGTTATCGCCATCTTCATATTGGGGTGTCTGCTGGTGCTTCCGCAGCGGGCGGGCGCGCATCCGGTTCAATCCGGATTGGCGGGAAAGTAGCGCGGCTTTTGAAGCTAATTTTCCGAAAATCGAATGACCTGTCTCAAGCCTCGATGAGGGAGCGCGCGCTAAGCTGCGGCAGTTCCGGAGTTTCGAGACGTACCGTCTCCTGATTTCAGTTCGGAGGAAGGGTCCCATGTATTTCGTGGCCGCAGTGCTGGTGGTGCTGTCGGGTCTGTTCTATGCCGCCGGCCAGAACGAAATAGGCAGCTTCGGCGCCGACATGTGCCGATACGGCGGCGCGTTCTGCGACAATCCCGTCTACGTTCTCACCGGCGCCGGTCTCGCGGCGGCATGGGGCGCGTTTGTCAGCGTCCGCTGAGCGATCGCCGCCGCCGCTAACCCCGATCACACTTTGAAGAGTTTGACGTAGCGCGCCTTGATCTCTTCGCTCTGTGCCAGCACCGCCGCGGGATCAGACCTTAGCAATTTCAGGGTCGACAGCGGCGGATGACCGGGCCTTTCCTTGATCTGCGCATGGAACGAGCGAAGGCCGTAATCGTCGACCAGCAATTGCTGCCCTTCCGCGCCAAGGAAATAGCTCTGGAATAGCCGCGCGGCGTTGGGATTGGGTGCGCTGCGAAATATTCCTGAGGGAACGATGATCAGCGGCGCGCCTTCGGAGGCATAGACCACCTCGACCGGTTTGCCCTGATCCTTGAGCAGCAGCAGATTGTAGTCATTGCCGTCGGCCATCACCGCCCGCTCGCCGAGCAGCAGCTTCTTCGGCGGATCGGCGGCCGACTGCACCTGCATCACCTTCTGCTGCGCGAGCTTCTCGAAATACGACCAGCCGAGTTCGCGCGAGAGCACGAACGTCGCCGTCATGATCGCGCCGCTATAGCCGGGATGCGCCTTGACGATCTTGCCCTGCCACTTCGGATCGAGCAGGTCGGCATAGCTTTTCGGTGCGTCCTCGGGCTTCACCAGATCGGTGTTGTAGCCGATGACTTCCATCCAGGCGCAAGACGTCGCCCACAGACCATCGGGATCGAATTGATCGGCGGGGAAATTCGTCATGACATCGTCGGGGAGATAGGGCGCGAGCCAGTCCTTGGCCTTCCAATCCAGATAATGCGCGGGGTCGGTCGAGTTGGCGACATCGACCGCGTTGATGCCGCTGGCCTGCTCCTGCGCGATACGCTGGAAAATCCGCTCCGCGCCCGAACGCTCGACCCGGACCGCTATACCCGGGTATTTGGCCTCGAACGCCTTGGCCACCCGTTCCGCAACGTTCAGCTCGAGCGCAGAATAGTAAGCGACCTTGCCCTCCTTGCGGGCGGCTTCGATCAATTCCGGCGTCACGCTCGCCGGCGGCGGTGCTGCCGCCCGGACCGGCTCGGCGAACAAGACGCCGGCGGCGAGCGCACTCGAGGTCTTGAGGACATCCCGCCGCGACCATTTCTTGTTTTGCATCGCGTTTCCCCGTGAGTTGCCGCCGCCTCCATAGAACGCCGTGACGAACGGGGACTGCGTTTGGCAGCCCCCGCATTTTCAACCGGCCTGCATGTGCCGGCTCCGCATTTTTTTCAGTAGCGTGATCGCCAGCAGCGCGGTCACGGCATCGAGGATCGCGACGATGATGAACACCGAGGTCCAACTGCCCGTCGTCTGCTTGAGGAACGCCGCAGCCGGCCCGCCCAGGATCGAACCCACGCCCTGCGCGACATAGAGAAACCCGTAATTGGTCGCGGCATATTTCGGCCCGAAAGTGTCGGTCAGCGTCGATGGGAAGAGCGAGAAGATTTCGCCCCAGCCAAAGAACACCAGGCCGGTCAGCACCACGAACAAGGCAGGCTGGTCGATGAAGGCAAACAAGACGAGGATGGCGGCGCATTCCAGCGAAAAGGCCAATGCCATCGTCATCTCGCGGCCGATGTGGTCGGAGACCCAGCCGAAGAAAGGCCTTGTCAGCCCGTTGGTGAACCGCGAGAGCGTCAGTGAAAGCGGCAGCGCCGCCATCCCCAACACCAGTACCTGCGCTACCTTGTATTCGTTGGCGAAGGGACCGACATTGGACACGACCATGAGACCGCTGGTCGACATCATGCTCATCATGATGAACAGCAGCCAGAAGGTCGGAGTTTTCAGCATCTCCGCGGGCGAATAACTACGCTTCGCCTGCATGGTGGTCGCAGTTGCCGGCGAGTAACCCTCCGGCTGCCAGCCCTCCGGGGGAACGCGCAACCATTGCGCGGCAATGATACCGATGACTCCCTGAATAATGCCCCACACCACGAGGGTGTGAGCATAGCCGTCGCTCTTGATCATGCTGTCGATGGGAAAGCTGGTGAAGATCGCGCCGAAACCGTAGCCTGCGGCGGCAAGACCCGTCGCCAATCCGCGGCGATCGGGAAACCAGCGCACCATCAGACCGATGATCCCGACATAGATGATCCCGGTCCCGAATCCGCAGATCACCCCGTAGGTGAAATACAAAGCCCAGAGGTCGCTGACGTAACTGGATAAGACCCAGCCGCCGCCCGACATCAATGCGCCGACTGAAATCAGGAGCCGCGGGCCGAAACGATCGACCAGATAGGCCTGCAGCGGCGAGCACCAGGTCTGCAGAATAATCAGCAGCGAGAATGTCCACTGCAATTCGGCGAGCGTCGTTCCAAGCTTCTGGTTGAGCGGACCGGTGAACAAGGTCCATACATATTGCGGCGATGAGATCGCCATCATGGCGATCAAGCCCAGAACTAACTGGCACCAGCGGTTCCAGTACCACGCGCTCGGTATCGTTGGATTCACGACTGTCACGATAGCCCCCCAATTTTCCAGTCAGGTCCAGCCCCAACGGGATGAAAATCATTATTGGTCCGCTTGGGGGGAGACCGCAATGCCGCCAGGGCATCCAGTCGCGATAATCCGCCCAAGTTCAGGTCGGCCGCTCCTGTAGTTGCCCGCGCCCCGCGGCGTTTCCCGTAAATTGCGCACCGCCCTCGTGGACCGACGCATCGATTGACCGGGTCATAACACATGCCGACGATCCAATCTCCTAATCTGCGGTCAGGACCGGCGCAAACCCTTCACGGTTCGCACGCCAGGCGCGTTGATATTCCATGATACGGGCTGTCTCCTCGGCGACATGCTGGCCGAGCATGGCGGCGAGCAGATGAAGCGTGGTGTCGATGCAAAGCGAGACACCGCCGCCGGTCACCGTCGTTCCGCCTCGGTCCACCAGCATCGCCTCTTGCACGTCGATTTGCGGATAGTTGGCGCGCATCACCGCAAGCGGCGAGGTTTCCGGCGGCACGACTTCGCGTTTGGTAGTCGCAGGTCCACCATCAAGGATACCGCTCGCGGCCAATATCATGGCGCCCGTACATACCGACGCGATGCGGTTCGAGGCATGTACGCGCCTGATATAGTCGAGCGTGGTCGGCACCGCCGCCTGGGTGGTCCAGCCGGGTCCGCCGGTGACGATGACGAGATCGCAAGGCGGCGCATTTTCGATGCCGAAATCGGCGGTCACCTTCAGCCCATTGGCGAGCGCGACCGGCCCGGCACGGGGTGCGATCGTGCAGATCTCGATCTCCGGCGCAATCCGGCGCGCCATCGACAATACGCCGAAGGTGGCCAGATCGATCGGCTCGACACCATCGTAAATGAATATGCCAAACCGCACCGGGTCCCATCCAGTTCAGGTCAACGAGCTTCCCTTGGTCTCGCGCGCCGCGAGCGCGGCTGCAAGCGTGATCAGCGCCAGCACGATCATCATGACCGAGACGCCGGTGGTGCCGCCAAAATATCCGACCATCGCAGTGGCGATGATCGGCGCGAAGCCGCCGCCGATCGCCGCCGAGAGCTGGAATCCGAAAGAGGCGCCGCTGTAGCGGACACGCGGCCCGAACAGCTCCGGAAAATAGCATGATTCCGGGCCGAACATCATGCCGTGACCGAAATTCATGGCGATCATGACCGCGGCGAAGATCAGCGCGGTGCTCTTGCTTTCCAGCATCCAGAACAGCGGAAATGCGAACAGCATCGTAAAGACGGCTCCCAGGATGTAGAGCGGCCGGCGGCCGATCTTGTCGGCGAGCCAGCCGAACAGCGGCAGGCTGACCAGTTCCAGCAGCGCAGCATACATCACCGCGTCGAGCATCATCTGCTTGGCGAGGCCAAGCTTGGTCGTTGCATAGACCACGACGAACACGGTGAGCATGTAGACCCAGGAGACTTCGGAGAGCTTCAACCCGACCGCGATCAGAAACGCCTTGGTGTTCTGGCCGACGGCTTCGCCGAACGGATTGCCGGACAGGCCGTCGCGCGCCTTCAGCGCCTCGAACACCGGCGTCTCGGGTACGCGCGACCGTACGAAGGTGCCGAGCGCCAGCAGCACGATGCTGACCAGGAACGGAATGCGCCAGCCATAGGCCGCGAAATCGGCGTCGGGTAGTTTGCTGACCAGCCCGAACACAAGGCTCGCCAGCACCAGCCCAACCGGAAAGCCGATCTGCACGAAGCTCGTGTAAAATCCCCGCTTGTCGGCGGGCGCGTGCTCCAGCACCATCAGCGAGGCGCCGCCCCATTCGCCGCCGAGGCCGATGCCCTGAATGACGCGCAGCACGATCAGGAGGATCGGCGCGAACACGCCGATCGAAGCATAGGTCGGCAACAGCCCGATACAGAAGGTGCTCAACCCCATGATGAACAGCGTCAGAACCAGCATGGATTTGCGGCCAAGCCGGTCGCCGAAATGGCCAAACAGCGCGCCGCCAAGCGGCCGCGCCAGGAAGCCAACGGCGTAGCTGCCGAGCGCAGCCAGGGTGCCCGCGAGCGGATCGAAGGTCGGAAAGAAAGCCTTGTTGAAAATAAGCGCTGCCGCGGTTGCGTAGATCAGGAAATCGTACCATTCAATGATGGTTCCAAAGCAGCTGGCAAATACGATGGAATTGAGCCCCGTGCGCCCGGAGCCGGCGATCGGCGCCGTTGCCGTGATGGTCATTGCGGCCTCCTGCTGACGTACAATCCTCTGGAGAGGCGAGATATTCCGCTAGAATGGATGCAAACTGCATGCCGGATGGGCACCCTCATCGGTCCCGAACCCGCGCTTCGGCTTCGGAGTTATCTGTCGGGGGATTTTGCTATCGAGCTACATTCGGGTATCCGGGAAGCGCGACGCCTGGGATGCCGGTAAACGGAGAAACAGATGAAGCCGTGCGACGTTCTGATCATTGGCGCCGGGCCGACCGGTCTGGTGCTGGCGCTTTGGCTGACCAAACAGGGCGCCAGGGTGCGTATTGTCGACAAGACCGCCGAGCCGGGAACGACCTCTCGTGCCCTGGCGGTGCAGGCGCGCACGCTCGAACTCTACCGGCAACTCGATCTCACGGAGGCCGTGATCGCCAAAGGCCATCAGGTACCCGGCGTCAATCTTTGGGTGAAGGGTGAAAGAGCCGCACGCATGGGATTCGAGACCGTCGGCTCGGGACTTACGCCCTACCCTTTCCTGCATATCTTTCCGCAGGACCAGCACGAGCGTCTCTTGGTCGAGCGGTTGCTAGCGCTCGGCGTTGCGGTCGAGCGGCAAACTGAAATGATCGGTTTCACGGAACAGCAGGATCGCATCGCGGCTCGCCTACGCGGGCCGGACGGTCAGCAGGCAGACTGCGAGGCGCAATATATCGCCGGCTGTGACGGCGCCCGCTCGATCGTGCGGGAGACCATCGGGACCGGCTTTCCCGGCGGCACCTATCGGCAGATCTTCTATGTCGCCGACGTCGAGGCCTCAGGCCCCGCCCTGAACGGCGAATTGCACATCGATCTCGACGAGGCTGATTTCCTCGCCGTCTTTCCGCTCGCCGGACAAGGCAGGGCGCGCCTGATCGGAACCGTGCGCGACGAGCGTGCAGATCGCGCCGACACGATGACCTTCAGCGACGTCAGCGACCGGGCGATCACCCACCTCAAGGTAGTGGTCAAGCAGGTCAACTGGTTTTCGACCTATCATGTGCATCACCGGGTGACCGATCATTTCCGTAAAGGACGGGCCTTCCTGCTCGGCGACGCCGCGCACATCCACAGCCCGGCCGGCGGCCAGGGCATGAATACCGGGATCGGCGACGCCATCAATCTGGCGTGGAAACTCGCAGCGGTCGTCGCCGGCCGCGCATCCGACTCTCTGCTCGATAGCTATGAGGCCGAACGGATCGGCTTTGCGCGGCGGCTGGTCGCGACCACCGACCGCGTCTTCAGTTTTGCCACCGCCGAAGGGAGGATCGCCGAAATCATGCGCACTCGCGTGGCGCCGGTGCTGATCCCCAGGATCGCGGCATTCGATTCGGTCCGCGAATTCATGTTCCGTACCGTCTCCCAGATCATGCTGAATTATCGCAACGGTCCCTTGAGCCGCGGCGCCGCCGGACGCGTGCATGGCGGTGAACGACTGCCGTGGGTACGGGTCGACGGCGCGGATAACTTTGCATCGCTCACAGCGATGGACTGGCAAGTCCATGTCTACGGCTCGGCCAGCGCCGAGCTTACGGCGTGGTGCACGACACACGGCATACCGCTGCACCTCTTCGGCTGGCGATCCGAATACGAAGCGGCGGGATTTGCCCGCGATGCGCTCTATTTGCTGAGGCCCGACAGTTATGTGGCGCTCGTCGATGCCGCGGGCGCGCCCGGCGCGATTGAGCGCTATTTTGCCGATCACGGCATCAGGCCTGCGGCGCGGCCGGCCAGCGCGGCCTAGTCCGCGGATCGGGCTTCACTCGCCCGGTTCGATCGCGTTGCTCGGCGTCGTCCGGTCGGTGATCTGTTGGCCGAACAGGCTGCCGATCAGTTCGACCGCGGTGCGCGCCGTGCGTCCGCGCTCGTCGAGGAAGGGATTGAGTTCGACGATATCGGCGGACCGGACCAATCCGGAATCGTGCAGCATCTCCATCACCAGATGCGCTTCGCGATAGGTCGCGCCTCCCGGCACCGTGGTGCCGACGCCGGGCGCGAGGCTCGGGTCGAGAAAATCCACATCGAAACTGACATGCAGCACACCGTTGCGTGCCACCACCTTGTCGATGACCCGGCGGATCAGAACGGCCACCCCGAACTCATCGATCCGACGCATGTCGGCAATGCTCACGCGACGATCGCGCAGCAAATCCTTTTCCGGTTTGTCGATCGAGCGGACACCGAACAGTTCGAGTTGATCGGGGTCGAGCGATGCGCGCGGCTCATCGCCCAGAAGACCGTCGAGACCAGGCTCGCCGCACAGGAACGCCGCCGACATCCCGTGCATGTTGCCGGACAGCGTGGTCTTCGGCGTGTTGTAGTCCGCATGCGCATCGAGCCAGATCACAAACAGCTCGCGGCCGACCTCGTGCCAATGCCGCGCGATTCCGTTAACTGAGCCCATCGACAGGGTGTGATCGCCGCCCAGAAAGATCGGAATCGCGCCGGACCTCGCCAGTGCGTGGGCGCGCGGACTGAGTGCCCGGGTCCAACGCTGGATCTCCCGATAATGCCTGGCCGTGTCGGGCGGAGCATCGTCGAGTTCGGCCACCTCGCCGATCGAGAGATCGCCGTGGTCACGCACGTCGAACCCCAATCCGTCGAGCACGGTCAGAAGACCGGCCGTCCGCAGCGCCGCCGGTCCCATCAGGGTTCCCCGCTGTGACGCGCCGATATCGATGGGCGCGCCCAACACCGCTATGCTCTTGATTTCTGCTTTCGAAGTGTCAACCACGTCAAACCCTCTGAAGCAGGATTATCTGCCAACACCGGTCGGGAAAAGCCAGAGCCAACGCTCATGCCGGCGGGACATCTCCTCATTCCGTGGCTTGACCGTCATTTCGGGAGGCCAAATCCGGCCGTCATGGGAACAAAATTCTGGACGCCGCATTGTTTGGGCGGGCCGCCACCCGCCGTTCAACACGGCGCCTGTCGCGGATAGCCAAAGGTCTTCGGACCCGCTGTTCATAACAAGCGCACGCGCGGATAGCCAAAGGTGGCGGCCCATCGTGCTGGCGCTTCAAATTTGAGGCATGAAAACCGTGGATTTCGAGACACCCGAACCAACGCTTCAGCCCGGTATGGCGGAACGCGCCATCGATACCGCGACCGACGTGTCGCGTACGCTTACCGAGATCTCCGCGGGCCTGCGATCCGCGGTCGAGCAGTTGAGCGCAGCCATCACAAGCGCGCGGCAGCCGGGCAGACCGCTTGCGATCATCAGCGCGATCACCCGGGAGGCACCGCTCTCGAGTCTTTTCGTCGCATTTCTGTTCGGGGTTGCGGTGGCGCGCCGCCGCTGACTCCGATGGTCTCCGGGGAACCAATCGCCGCACCAGCGGATTGTCGCTGCAACTGGCCTTTCCGGAGAACCACCATGAAGCCGCTGATCTTCGCTACCGTCATTCTTGGCATGGCGTTCGCTCCCGCAGCCGCCGAGGCAAAGGGATGTATCAAGGGCGCTATCGTCGGGGGCATCGCGGGCCACATGGCTGGTCATGGCAAGGTCGGGGTGGTGGCTGGATGCATCATCGGCCATCACGAAGCCAACAAGCACGACGCAGAAAAGACAGATGCGAAGCCGTCTCAGAAGGCGTCGCAATAGGTCCCTCGAGACAACTCCATCGGGCGACGACACGGTTATTGGCGCATCAGGCCTGATTGCGCCGGTCCTGCGTGGAAGGAGTTGACCGGCGTCTGTGGCCAGATGCGCGGTGCGATCGCGCGACATTTCGCAGAGAACACCGAATGGCAAATGGGACTCTCGATGAGTCGGAGGACCCATCCTCCGAATTCGCCTTCTGGCGGAGACCCTGCGCGACCGCCAGCCCAATACTTGAGCAATATTGAGCACACGCAGGCCGGACCGAGCTTGCGGTTCCGGAACCAGGTTGAAAAATAAGGCGCTTGGTCCGGAACAGGACATAGCCCGGAATGCTTTCCCTCGCAGAAGCTTGCTATGTCGAGTTCAAACACTCGTTGTCGACTTATTTTCGGGCCGCTGGGCCGCGTGGAACTCGATCACCTCGAGGAATATGGATGACGAAGGGAGGCGCCCATGGTGGGCCTGCGAAATGATCGCGCTCGCGCTCGCTCCAGGGATTTGCTGGCGACGGTTTATCCGGTGCCGGACAACACGGAATCCCAACGTCTGCGCGAACTTGCCGCCGACTATATCCAGGAAGCGGAGCGGCTCGAGGCCGAGAACAGGGGTCGCGCCACGGAATCGGAAGAATTGATCTCGGCCGCGCTGGACGCAGTGGCGAGGGATTACTTCTCGCGCGCGCTTGCACGCGCCACGTCGCGAAGAAAGCGTTGACCGGCCGCCAAGGTCGATCGCCTTCCGCGCATCCTGATCCGGCCGTTCAGTACGGTGGGACCGAAATGGACCTGCCCATCGGTCATTTGCGTCACCCTACCCACAATCCTGGCCGCCACGAGGCTGTATCAGAACACGACTTCAGGGTTATGCTCGGGGGCAATGGCAGCACCACGTTTCTGGCTGGCGATCGTGCTCACCGGTTTCGGCACTGGTGTAAGCGCGGCTGCGCTGACGCTTATCTTGCAGGCCGTGCAACATCAGGCGTGGCCGGGCGCCAGTCTGCTGGAGGCAGCCAGTCAGGCGCCGCCGTGGCGGCATATCCTGGTGCTTCTAGGCGCAGGCCTGGCGACCGGCGCCGGCCAGATCGTGCTGGTGCGGCTGACCAGCGGCAACAGCATCGACATAACAGAAGCGATCTGGTTCTCGGCGGGACGACTACCGGCATTGCGAACGCTCGGCAGCGCGGTGCTCTCCGTGGTCGTCGTCGGAATGGGCGCTTCGCTTGGTCGGGAAGGCGCGCCCAAGCAGGCGGGAGCGGTTATCGCCAACATTCTGTCCGACAAGGGCGGCCTATCCGACGAACAGCGCCGGCTGCTGGTCGCTTGTGGCGCCGGCGCGGGCATGGCCGCGGCCTATGGCGTGCCATTGGGCGGCGCGTTGTTCGCGCTGGAGGTCTTGCGCGGAATCCTGGCGCTGCGGCTGGTGCTGCCTGCGCTCATGACCGCAGTCATTGCGACCGCTACCGCATGGCTGGTACTGCCGAATGCGCCGACCTATTTCATCCCGCAATTTGAAGCGTCCATTGCCAATATGGCTTCGGTCCTTGTCATTGGACCCGTCGCCGGATTGGTATCGGTGGCATTTGTGCGACTGGTCGCCTGGGGCGATCGAAACCGGCCGCGAGGCTGGTGGCGGCTGGTGGCGCCGGTATTGGCACTTGGGTTGCTTGGAGCAATATCGATTCCCTTTCCCCAGCTGCTCGGAAACGGCAAGGACATCGCTCAGCTGGCATTCGACGACCAGCTGCCGCTCGCACTGCTTGGCGCACTGCTGATTCTCAAGCCGGCCGCCACCCTCATGTGCCTCGGCAGCGGCGTTCCCGGCGGCCTGTTCACTCCCTCACTGGCCCTGGGAGCGCTGCTCGGTGGCCTCGTCGGGCACGTTTGCGCTCCGCTGTTGCCCGGTGTGCAACCGGCTCTCGTCGCCGTGATGGGCGCCGGCGCCGTGCTCGCTGCAACCACGCAAGGACCGATCTCGGCGGTCGTGCTGATGATGGAGCTCACGGGTCAGGACCGCTCATTCATCGTGCCGCTGATGCTCGCGGTGGTGATTGCAACGATCATTTCGCGCGTGATCGAACCTCGCTCGATCTACGATGCACGGCTAACCGATGCTGAGATCGCGGAGCGACAGAGGCTGCGTGAACCGCCGAGCCGCAAATGAGCTGCGTTCCCGCCGCTCCAACCGCATCATGCCTCCGGATCAATGCTTGATCGCATCAGGCCCGCACCTCCTGGCGCTGGAACACGATATAGCCGGCGACGAACAGCACGATGGTGCCGGCGATCAGCGCCACCGTTTGCGGCCAGGCGATGATCAGGCTTTCGCCCAACGGAAGCGGCGCGCCCATCACCGCGCCGCGCAGCTGATCGATGAATACCGGACCCAGCGATCGCGTGGTCGGCGACAGCACCGCCAGCATCGCCTCGCCGAACAAATGGTTCGGCGACAGGCGCGAGAGCGTTTGCGCCCAAATCGCCGTGTCGGGAGTCTGCAGCCCAAGCGCTGCGTAACGCGGATCCGGCGGCGCGATCACCTGGGCGAGAGCCGGCGCCAGCATCGGCCACAAGATGGTCAGGAACAGCCAGACGCCGAGCGCAACCAGCGCCGCGGTCGCGGGCGAGCGGAACACGATCGATAGCAGCATCGCCAGTGCGAGCCAGACGCCGGCATAGAAAATCGCTACCACCAGGAACGCCAGCGAGCGCGCGATCTCCTCTCCGCCCGGCGGGACGCCAAGGAAGAGCAGGCCAAGGCCGATCACCATCAGCCACAGCGCCGCCAGGTTGATCGCGAGCGTCGCAAGGCCGGCGAGGAATTTTCCCATCAGCAGCGCGTCACGGTAGATCGGCTGCGCCAGGATGCGCGAAAGCGTCCGCCGGTTATGCTCGCTGTTGACGGAATCGAAGCCAAGCCCGATCGCCATCAGCGGGATCAGGAATCCCAGGATCGCGACAAAGGACGGCAGGGGGTCGCGACCGACCGTGAACAGCCGCAGCAACAGGAACGGGTCTTCGGCCGTATTCTGCCGCAAACTGTCGATTGCGCCGTAGAGCGCGGCGAGCGCGGTGAGCACGATCAGGAGTTCGAGCACGAACATCCGCGCGCTCGACAGATTGTCGGACAATTCCTTGATCGCGACGGTGCCGAGACCCTGGAACGGAGAACCTTCACGCCGCATGACGCGCTCCTCCCGGCTGCTCGCCCTGGCCCTGGAAATAGCGGGCGTAGATCGCCTCGAGGGAGGGCTCGTCGACGAGGAGCCGGCGCAGCGATCCATTGGCGGCGACCACGGCGCGCGCCGCATCCGGCCGCACGTCGCGGTCCGCCGTCATGCGGAAGCGATCCTCGGCCAGCGTTTCGACGTTGGTCACCCCTGGAATGGTTGCGAGCCGTCGGGCAAGGCCTGCGCCATCGGCCTCGACTTCGACGACAAAACCCGCTCCCAGCACCTGGCGAGCGAGATCGGCGACCGGGCCCATCAGCACGATACGCCCTGCCTGGAACAGCGCGACGCGGTTGCACACCCGCTGCACCTGATCGAGCATGTGCGACGACAGCAGCACGCTGACGCCTTCGGACTTGAGCTCCCCGATCAGGTCGAGAAACTCATGGGTGGCCTGCGGATCGAGCCCCGAGGTCGGTTCGTCGAGAATGGCGATCTCGGGCTGCTTGACGATAATCTCGGCGAGGCCAAGCCGCTGCCGCATGCCGCGCGAGAAGGTCGCGACGCGCTTGTCGGCGACATCGGACAGACGCACGCGTGCCAACGCCGCCGCGATGCGGCGCGTTCGCTCGGGGAAAGCAAGGCCCATCAGCTTGGCGGTATAGGACAGGTTCTCCACCGCGGTGAGATTGTCGTAAAAGCCGACCGAGTCCGGCAGATAGCCGACCCGGCGCTTGACCTGGAGCGGCGCGCGTGCCGGATCATAGCCGAGTACGCTGACCTGGCCCGCGGAAATGTCGGTCAGCCCGAGCATCATCAGGATCGTCGTCGTCTTGCCGGCGCCGTTCGGCCCGAGCAGTCCGAATACCTCGCCCTTGACGATGTCGAAATTGATGGCGTCGACGACGCTGACCTCGCCATAGCGCTTGGTCAGGCCGCGTGCCGCGATGACGATGTCGTTGGCTGTGGTGGCCGCCTTGCCTTGAATGTCGTTCATCGGCGTCCAAACCTTGCAACCGCACCCAACATCAACAGCAGCGCAATTCCGATGACGCCGGCGCCGGCCATTCCCCACACCGTCGAGGTATTCACGGTAATGCGGAACTGGCTGGAGGCATTCTCGCCACGCGAGGTGGCGCTGACCGAGGTCATGTAATCGCCGGCCAGCGACTTGTCGCTCGGCGTCACCAGCGCCTGGACCTCGGCGTCCTTGCCTGGAACCAGCCGTTCGATCGTGGCCGGTTCGAACGTCACCTTCCAACCGGTCGGCGCGCTTGCCGAGAGCGTGACGTTGTCGGCCGGCGCGGTGCCGGTATTGCTGACGACGATCGGGATCGAGCTTTGCTGCGCCGCTACTGCGCGGGCGCTCAAGAGCCCATCGCGTCCCGACACCTGGAGCTGCGGCTGACCCACCACATCAAGCGCAAGCTCCGTATTCGCCGAAGCGTCCTCGGCATTGACCGTCACCTTGACCGGAAAATGCCCGGCATCGATCGTGCTCGGTGGACGAACTTTTAACTTGATGTCCTTAGACTGGCCCGCGTCGATCGGAATCGAAGACAGTTCCTGGCTGCCATAGGCTTCCGTGAACGAAGTTTCGAAATTGGACGGCGCTTGCGCGGCGAAGCTCGCGACCAGATTGCGGCCGCTGTCGTTCTTGATGTTCAAGGTGAACTCGAAGTTCGATTTCGAGCTGCCGCGCAGCGATGGAAGTTTCGACGTCACTGTAAGTTTCGCCGGCAACTCCTTGGCAAGCGATACGTTTATCGGCAGCTCGACCTGGCTTCCCTGCCCTTCCGCCTTCACTGTAAGAGTCTGCCCGCTGAGGCCGGCATTGGCCGGGACATCGAGGCGCAGTTGAAGTGTTACATTAGCGTCCGGCCCCGGCATCGCGGCGGCGACAGGTTGTCCACCGCCCAACAGCGTGGCGGTCCACCCGCTAGGTACGCCCGTGACCGAGAGCTGATATCGTTGCGGGGCCAGCCCATAATCCTGCAGGCGCAGCGGAATGTTCGACGTGGTACCCGGCCGCACCGTGACCGCCGGGTAGTCGGTCATCAAATAAAGCCCCTTGATATCGCGCGGCGTCTCCGCGGCGTGCGCCGCAGGGACGACCAGGGCAACGGCAAATACGAGAGGGGCGAGATCGAGGGCTCGCATCGCAACACTCCTGCTATAGCAAAACACACGGATGTCGGCAATTCGGCCGGTCGGCCAAGACTGCGACGGCGAAGTGCGTGCGAATAAGCGAGGCGATCGTGACAAAATACGGCACGAGCCAATTACGAGTCGGTGATGTCCGATAGGAAATTAGTCTAGGTGCGGGAAGCGGGAAGGATGTGCACCGCTTTGCTGCGGAGCAGCAAGATTTCCGAAATTTAATCCAGGCTGCCCCACCCTGCCTCAGCTGTGGCGCGTTTCTACACCATATCTTGAATCAAAGTGATCGGGACGGAAACGATGAAGCGAGGAATCGCGGTTCTGACGTGCGTCTGTGCCCTCACCGGTGCGGTGTATTTCGGCATCAGCAAGTGGGGCATTGCGCACGAGACGCTCAATCTGTTCGACACCGCGCGGCAGCGGCCGGTCGCGGTCGACCTTGCCGTGCGCCGGGACTACGAGATGAAGGCGGATGACGGTTACTGGAAACTGCCGGTCGCCATCATCAGCAACGGCAACACCGTCAAAAACACCGAGTATTCGTTCCTCGCCAACGTCTTCGCGGCCAGGGGCTATCTGGTCGCCAGCATCCAGCAGGATATTCCGACCGACCCGCCGTTGATGACGAAGGTCGGATTGCCCTATGTCGGGCGGCGCGAAGTGTATGAAAAGGGCGAAGCCAACATTCTGTTCGCGATCGAACAGTTGAAGAAACTGCAGCCGAACGCCGATTACGAGCACCTGACGCTGGTCGGTCATTCCAACGGCGGCGACACCGCGATGTACTTCGCCAAGCATCATCCGGAACTGGTAACGAAAGTCGTCACGCTCGACAATTTGCGTGTCCCCTTCGTACTCAGCAACAAGCTGAAGATCCTGTCGTTCCGCTCGTCGGATCCGAATTTCCAAACCGATCCCGGCGTGCTGCCGACGTCCCAGCAGGCCAAGGCGGACGATATCGATATCATCCATACAAAATTTCAGCATACTTGGATGAGCGACCGCGGCCCTGATTCCGTAAAAGAGAGGATTCAGGCCACCCTCGATCAGTTTTTGAGCGATGGCGGCAGCAGCGCCAAGCTGGCGCCCGCGGACGACGACAAGGCGCCCGCGAACAACATGATCGCTTACAACGACAGAGCGCGGTTTCCTTGAGGGCGGCCTAACCCCAGGAGCGGCTCTCTCCAACTCCCTGCGGCCGCGGTTTGAGCGCAATTTTTGCAACGGCCACTGGAACCCGGGAACGCCTGCTTTCATTGTCCCGGGGCCTATGTTCCAACAGGAGACCAAAATGCGAAATCTGCTCATTGCGGCGTGCTGTGCGGCCCTCGTCGGAGGCGTGTCGGTTGCTTCAGCCCAAACCAGCGGCCCGACCTCCCAGGATTCGATGAAGACCAACAGCCCGGCGAACGCCAACGCCAAGATGAAGAAAAAGAGCACCAAGAAGACTACCAAGTCAGACGACAGCATGAAGAGCGATGCGACCAAGGACGGGATGAAGAAAGACAGTAAATAGCTTTCTCCGGGACGGAAGAGGCCGCGCTATCCCTCGGGCAGCGCGGCTTTTCCTTGTCGGCCGTTCTCCTGCCTGGCGGGGTCGGTCCTGAGAGAGGCGCTGCCCAGGTAAAACACTTCGCGTCCCGCCAAATGCAAATCCCTGCCGGTGGGACCGACAGGGATCAGCAGAAAAGTCGACGGACGGCGAGTGGATCACCCGGTGGCCCGTCAAGGACCTGCGCTCAAATTGAAATCTACGGCGCAAGGCCACGCAAGACTATATTATGGGCAAGGAAATGTTCATCCCCAGCCGTCGCAACGGCCTTCCGCCCGCCCGTCAGTATTTGCCCTTGGTCGCATCCTTTGCCGCGGACATCACGCCGCCGGTGATCTGGCGCATATGCTCCCCGGCATTGGTGAACTGGCTCTTCAGGAACTCGGATTGAATGCGCATGGCCTCCTGCAGATCGGTGGCGTGGACCAGCTTTCGGGCATGCTCGAACGCAGCCTTGATATTCTGCTCGGTCAGGGACAGGGCCTGTTTCGACATCTCCGTTCCGGGGCTCGGAACCGATGCGATCGACTTGTTTGCCGCATCGAAGAACATTCCGAACGCCTTTTCCGCCTGATCGATGGTCTTTTCGGCCAAATCGCGCAATTCCGCCGGGACTTCCAGTTTCGGTTCAATCATCGTCGCCATCCTCCAGTATCGATGAAGGGTTAGCACAGTTCAGGAACCGCGTCTGTGTAGTAATCCGACGCCACCCGGTCCGTCCCGGCTCGATGTCACCGCCCGCTCGTGTCCGTTCGGTGGACCTGCTGAGCGCGCGCTTTGTCGCGCGGTTGTTCCTGTCCTTGCTTATCGCGCACGATGCCCTGATCGGCACCATGTGGAGGCTTGGTTTCGGGCTTCGGCATGCCCTTCTGGCCGCCATGTTTGCCGCCTTGATCCTGCACACCTTCCAGGTCGTTTTCTCTGGGCATCGCGTTTTCCCGCCTTCTTCAGTGAATGGCTCTCAACTTCTTGAATACTTCGCAGGCCGATTA
Organism: Bradyrhizobium sp.; assembly: GCF_035484855.1. GTDB lineage: Bacteria > Pseudomonadota > Alphaproteobacteria > Rhizobiales > Xanthobacteraceae > Bradyrhizobium. Next base: position 30,138 of record NZ_DATHOP010000287.1, on the reverse strand, counting down.
ACGCGTTCCCTTGCCGTCGGGTTGCATTAGCCGCAGGCCTTGCGTTTGAAAAGCTGCGCGCTCATGGAACCCAACCCCGGATGGCCGGTTAATCCTTTCGCATCACAATCCGAGGAGGAGATTGCCATGCGATGCAAGCCAGCCATCACGGCCATCGTCGTCGCCGCATCGTTCGCAGTGACGGCGGTGGCATCGGCCCAAACGCCCCCGGCTTCCGGAGCGTCGAGCGAAGCCAAACCTGGATCGGACGCGACCAAGTTGAACATGAAGACGGGCACGACGACGGGCTCGGCAACCAAGGCCCGCACCATCAAGGGGGTCGCGCCAAACCCGGCCTTGCAGAATCCCCGGGACGCCGGCACCGGCCGCGGAAAATAGCCGCTTCACGCGTTGGCGGGCGGACAGGCCCTTCGATGAAGCAAGGGCCCCGACGCGGGGCCCTTTTCCTAGCTCGATCAGTGGTGATGATGATGATGGCCCCGGTGGTGCCAATGCCGATGCCCCATATAGGCATAATCGTTTCTCCCATACCCCGCCCGGTAACCGCCGCCGGTATAGGGATTGCCCGGCCCGTAGTTCTGGCAATTGGCATTCGGATAATACTGCGCGCATTTGCCGGGGTTAGTGATCACCTCCTGCGCCGTCACGGGCATTACCATCGCGGTTGCCGCGATGGCAGCAGCAGCTCACTGCGAATTTCATGTCGTCCTCCCTCGTTTGCCACCCGTGGCCAAATTGGGTCCGGGGAATTGCGTTCCGCCGGTCGCCCAACCGAAGAAGGCTGCTTCCGGTCGATCACCACACATTGGAGAACAACGGAACGCGAAGCTTCTTCCAACTGTCACGTTTAAGTGACCCGTTCGGTCTGATTTTCGCGCCGGCTGCGAAATAAAACGCCGATGCCGCTGTTCTCGTTCATAACGCAAGCGGCAGGAGAGTCCTCGCGATGCCAACGGCTGCCCTGGTTTCGCTGGCGACATCGGTGCCTCCCCACGTTTTCCTGCAGAAGGATGTTCTGGCCGCCGCATGGGAGGGGTTCGGGGCGCGCTTTCCCGACTTCGAGCGGTTCTCGAGCATCTTTACCAACACCGGAATCGTCAAGCGTCACGCCATAAAACCATTCGACTGGTATCTGCAACCGCGGGGCTGGCCGGAACGCACCGAGGCTTTTCTGCAGGGCGCGGAAACCTTGTTCGTCGATGCGGCCAGCAAGGCGCTGGCAAGCGCGCAACTGACCGGCGCGGATATCGACACGGTGGTGACCGTCTGCTCCACCGGGATTGCGACGCCGAGCCTGGAGGCGCGGGTCGCCCGCCGCATGGGTTTCCGATCCGACGCGATGCGCGTGCCGGTGTTCGGCCTCGGCTGCGCCGGCGGAGCCTCGGGCCTGTCGATCGCCTCGCGTCTGGCGCAAGCGCGGCCGGGCAGCAACGTGCTGCTGGTGACAATCGAGCTCTGCTCGCTGGCGCTTCGCCACGACGAACTCACCAAGGCCAACATCATCGCCATCAGCCTGTTCGGCGATGGAGCTGCCGCGGTGGTGTTGCGGGCCGGCGATGGCGGCGCCACCCAAATCGAGAATGCCGGCGAACATCTCTGGCCCGACACACTCGGTATCATGGGCTGGAGCGTCGACCCCGAAGGCTTTGGCGTGATCTTCCAGCGCACCATCCCCGATTTCGTCACCGCCCATCTCAATCCCGTTGTGACTCGGATCCTCGCCGACATGCAGTTGTCGATGGCGGACATCGACCGCTTCATCTGCCATCCCGGCGGCGCCAAGGTGATCAATGCGCTGGAGACGGCGCTCACGCTCGATCAGGGCACGCTCGATTGCGAGCGCCAGGTGATTTCAGACTATGGCAACATGTCCTCGCCCACCATCCTGTTCGTGCTCGAGCAAGTCCGCGCCAAGGGGCTGCCGGCGCGCTCGCTGTTGACCGCGCTCGGGCCCGGCTTCACCGCAAGCTGCGTCGCGCTGCGCCACGCCGCGTGACACCCGCCGAAGTCATTCTCGGCCTGGCCACGCTGCAGCGTGCGGCAGAACTCGTCATTTCCAGCCGGAACACAAGCAGGCTCAGGGCGCGCGGTGCGGTCGAGCTGGCGCCGAAACATTATCCACTCATTGTCGCGGTGCACGCGGCGTGGCTGATATCGCTGTGGCTGCTCGGGCGCGATCAGCCGATATACCTCCCGGCCCTATCGCTTTATCTGGTGCTGCAGGGTTTTCGCATCTGGGTGATGCGCACCCTCGGCCCGCGCTGGACGACGCGGATCATCGTGCTGCCGGGCGAGCTGTTGGTGTCGGCCGGTCCCTATCGATTCATGTCGCATCCCAATTATGCCGTAGTGGCCGGCGAAATCGCCGTGCTGCCGCTGGCGCTGGGCCTGCCGATCGCGGCCGCCATCTTCACGGTTCTCAACGCGGCGGTGCTTGCGATCCGCATCAGCGCCGAGAACCGGGCGCTCGCGGCGTTGCGTGAACCGATGACGCGCGGCGCCCGATGAACGAGAACGCCACCCGGCCGACCGAGGCCAACGCGGCCATCTGGGCGGGCTTTGCATTGATGTGCCTCGGCATGTTCATGGCGATCCTCGACATCCAGGTCGTGGCGACGTCGCTGCCCGCGATCCAGCAAGCGCTTTCGATATCGCGCGAGGCGATGAGCTGGATCCAGACCGCCTATCTGATCGCCGAGATCATTGCGATTCCGCTGACGGGGTGGCTGACGCGCGCGCTGACGTTGCGATGGCTATTCGCAGGCGCGGTCACCCTCTTCACCCTCGCCTCCATTGGCTGTGCGTTCAGCGGCGGCTTTGCGACCCTGGTCGGCTTCCGTGTGCTGCAGGGATTCGCCGGCGGCATGCTGATTCCAGCCGTGTTCTCCGCGGTCTTCCTGCTGTTTCCCTTTTCCCAGCATCCGATCGCGACCACGATGGCGGGCATCATGGCCGTGCTGGCGCCGACCATCGGGCCGGTGGTCGGCGGCTTCATCACCGAGACGTTTTCCTGGCATTGGCTGTTCCTGATCAATGTCGCTCCCGGTGTGGTCGCGGCGGTGGTGACGCCCTTGCTGCTGCCGCCCGGAAAACCGCGGTTTGCCGATCTCGTCACGCTCGACGGATTGTCGCTGGCGCTGATGGCGACAGCGCTCGCGAGCCTCGAGATCGGACTGAAACAGGCGCCGCAGGACGGTTGGCTTTCGCCCGTCTGTTTGCTGCTGTTTTCGATCAGCGCTGCGGCGACGTTGATATTCGCCATCAGGACGCTGCAAGCAGGGCATCCCATCGTCGAGCTTTCGACCTTGAAGAACCGTTCGTTTGCGATCGGCTGCGGCTTGAGCTTCTGTCTCGGCGTCGGATTGTTCGGCTCGGTCTATCTGATGCCGGTGTTCCTCGCCTATGTCAGGCGTCACGACGCTTTCGAGATCGGCACCATCATGCTCGTGACCGGCGTTGCCCAGCTCTTGACCGCGCCGATTGCCGGCCACTTCGAGAGCAAGTATGACGCGCGCTGGTTATCGTCGCTTGGGTTCGCGCTGTTTGCGCTCGGGCTTGGCTGGAGCGCGCTGCAGAGTCGCACCGCTGATTTCCACGAAATGTTCTGGCCGCAGGTGTTGCGCGGCGTCGCCATCATGTTTTGCCTGCTGCCGCCGACCCGGCTGGCGCTGGGCGCGCTGGCGGAAGCGCAGGTGCCCGACGCCAGCGGCCTGTTCAACCTGATGCGAAATCTCGGCGGCGCGATCGGCATCGCGCTGATCGATACCATCCTCTACGGCCGCACCGGCGGACACGCCGCAGCGCTGCGCGACCGGCTGATCGCGGGCGACATTACCGCGGCGCAGGCGATCGGACTCGATCTGCAACTGTTCCAGCACCCTCCATCTGGTGTATCCGACGCCACGGTGGAAGCGTATCTTCGCCCGATGGTCGAGCGGGCCGCGTTCGCGCAGAGCACCAACGAAGCCTGGGCCCTGCTCGCCTGCATCGCGCTGCTCGGGCTGCTGCTGATGCCGTTCGCGGGGTCTCTTCCGTCAAGCCCCGCCGCGGACGCGAGCGAGCGGTGACCGGAGCGCGCGCTCTGATTCAATTTTCAAACAGCCTTATCAACGTCATTGCGAGCCAACGGGTCGCGCGAATGCGCGCCCGATGACAGGCTCCGCGAAGCAATCCATAGAGCAACAAAAAGAAAGAAAGAGTGGATTGCTTCGTCGCAAGCGCTCCTCGCAATGACGTTGAGACATGACTCCGCGATCTCGCCGCATGATTTTTTTTGCGCGAGGTGTTCATTTATTCCCGCCCTTCAAACAAAGGGCGCAGGGAATGCCGGGCGGCCGATGCGCCCGATAGCCGCGTGTGCGATGGGTAGTGATAGAGTGCACACGCGTTAGTCAGGTCACACCGGAATCACCCGGCATTCCCCACGCAATGGTTTACGGATTATAACGTGCCCTCCCCGGTGCTCGGGCTCTTTGGTCACCGTCACCCGCGAAAGTTTCCTTCCACGAACTTGACACCAGCGTCGAGGTGCCAGGACCACACGTCTTTTCCGTCCGCTTCAAGTGCCTTCGTCAAGAGCACCGTCGGCGTCCACCGCATCCCGCCCCGCGTTGTTGACGTTGCGCAACGCCCCTTTGGTGGGGCGGGATGGGAGGAATATAGGGGTGATTTGGGTATTCTGAAAAGCCGAATTGTCTGCGGCAAAACGACCCGTCGGGCAAATCACCTGTGCGGTAGGGCCGATTGGAGCCCAACGGTTCGCGCAAAGCGCGGCCCGTTGGGCGTAATCCGCCGTCACAAGCCCCTTGCCAAGCGCCGGTGTGAAGTCGAAGAGGCGGGTTACGCCTTCGGCTACGACCCGCCCTATTCGCTAATTCCCGCCGCCGCTAACACCACGTCCAGCCGCAGCCGATGATGCGAATGCGGCGATAGATGACGTAGCGGCGCGTCGGGCCGGAGGCGCGGGCTTGTCGATGCGACTGGTTTTCGGCGGCGATCTTGCGAAACACCGCGACCGATTCCGGTTGCCTGCTGCCGTCGGGATCGACCTGCTGCGCCCGCAGCCGCAGGGCGCCCGCCTTTTCCGGATTGGGCGATCCCAACAGGCCGACCTCGTACATGTTGGCGAGAAATCGCAGCGCGTATCCGTTGTTGAGATCGGCGGCCTGCTGAAAATATTGCGCAGCCATCGCATAATCCTTCGGCACGCCGTGGCCGTTGAAATACATGTTGCCGATCTGCTGCAAGGCGTCGGCATTGCCGGCCTCGACCGACTTCTCCAGCCAGTCGAGCGCCTTGCCGAAATCCTGCTTGACATAAAGCCCGTTGGCATAGGCGCCGCCCAGGCTTTCCATGGCGACCGGCGAGCCCGCGGCCGCCGCCTTGCTGTAGAGCTCAAAGGCCTTCTGGTCGTTCTTGACCACGCCAAGCCCCTTCTCGAAGCAATAGCCCAGCGCGTTTTCCGCCTCCGGCACCGCGTCCGCGGCGAGCGCGAGATGACGCGCGGCTTCGATGTAATTCCTGGCGAAGAAATAGGCCTTGCCGAGCGCGAACTGGAAATGCGGCTCGCGCGGCTCGGCCTGCAGCGCCGCCTCGCAGGCGACCACGGCCCTGTTCCAGTCGGTCTTCACGACGACGGGACCAGCGGTCTGGTCCGGCGGCGCCGTCAGGCGATCGCATTCACCGACGACCGCGGGCAAGGTGCTGGCGCGATCGGTCGGCTGAACCGATGCTATCGGCGGGACGACGGCGGGCGCGGGCGGCGCGGGCGCAGTGGTGACGGCCGGGGCCACGTTTGGCCTGCTGCTCGCGGCTGCATCAGCGGCCGGTGCGCCCGCCAGATAAACGTCGCCCACGAGCGAGGAACTGTCCCACGGGGTCTGGCGGCGGTCGGTCGCCTGCAACACGTCGCCGCGCACCCTGGAAATCATCTGCCGGACTTCGAGCCCTTGGGTACCGACATGCTTCAGCAGCGCGGCCGTGAACGGCGAATTGCGTCCCGAGCCGTCGAGCGCGACATTGTTCGGCTGCGTCGAATAAACGATCAGCGAGCCCTCCCCCGTCGCATCGACGCGGCCGAGGCCGCGCGTGGTCACGCCGCGGCCGCCGCGCGCGAGCTTTTCGGCGAACGGATTGTTGCGGCAGGCATCGAGGATGATGATGTTGGCGCGCCCGCTGCCTTCCATCTCCTGCTGGATGTCGCTGAGATTGATGGTGTTGAAGCGCACGTCGGCGGCGCTCTCGATCCTGGCGTCGACCGGCAGCAGATAGTTCTCGCCGTTCATCTGCAGGCCATGCCCGGCATAGAAGAACAGCGCGACGTCGGCGCCGTGCAGCCGCTCGGAAAAGTCGCGCACCGCCTTCGCCATGACGTCGCGGGTGGCATCGCGCTGCTCGATCACCTCAAAGCCTGTGGCGCGCAAGGCCTGCGCCAGATCGGCGGCATCATTGGCGGGGTTTTCGAGCACGGGGACGGCTTCGTACTTCGCATTGCCGAGCACCAGCGCCAATTTTACCCCGGCGGACGCCGGTGAAAACGCCGCCCCAAGGCAGAACAGGGCCAGAAACACAACGAGAAATCGATGCCGTTTCATCACGGTCTCCGGGCAGTGTCGGTCGGGTTATTTCGGCGACGAATCCCTTGATAGCAACGCGATCGCCTCCTGCACCGTGGTCATGAATTGCGCGGGGAAGATGATGGTCGAATTCTTCTCCACCGAGATTTCCGCCATCGTCTGCAGGGTGCGCAACTGCAGCGCCACCGGATGCTGGGTGATGATGTCGGCCGCCTCGCCGAGTTTGACCGCGGCCTGATATTCGCCTTCGGCGGCGACGATCTTGGCGCGGCGCTCGCGCTCGGCCTCGGCCTCCTTGGCCATCGCCCGCTGCATGTTGTCGGGCAGCGTGATGTCCTTGATCTCGACCGCGGTGACCTGGGTGCCCCACGGCTCGGTATGGGTGTCGATGACGTTTTTGATCTGGTCGTTGATGCTGGCGGTATCGGACAGCAGCTGATCGAGGCTGAAGCGGCCGACCACGTTGCGCACGGTGGTCTGGCTGATCTGGTTGATCGCGTTGTAGACGTTCTCGATGGCGATCACGGCCTTTTCCGGATCGGTGATGTGATAGTAGGCGACCGCCGCGATATCGATCGACACATTGTCCCGGGTGATGATCTTTTGCGAGGGGATCTGCATGGTGACGGTGCGCAGCGAGACCCGCACCATCTGCTGGATCGGCACGAAGATCAGCGTCAGTCCCGGTCCGCGGACGCCGGCGAACTTGCCGAGCAGGAATACCACGCCGCGCTCGTATTGCCTGAGCACGCGCAGCGAGACGATGACATAAAGGACGATCAGAATGACCAGAACGGAAATGAAGCCCATGGCGTCCTCATCGGTTGTTTTGCCTTCAAGACTAGCACTTTGCGATCAGGTAGCCAGCGGAAACCCGTGCCGGCGCGCTTCCCCGATCGCGGGCGTACGGGCAGCAAGCAGCAGCCGGCGCTGATGGACGAGATTGTCGATCCGATGCGCGACCCCGATCAACGCATGGATTTCCGACGCGCTGTCCTCGCGATCGGCGGATTTTGCCAGCTGCGCCCGGAGGATGGCATCGACTTCGTCCTCGATATCGGCGAGTTCGGCTTCGTTGTCGACTTTTCGTATCCGCGCCGGCAGGACACACAATTCATCCAGCGTCGTACATGCCGTTTCGCTCGAGCGGACCCCCAGGAATCGCCATGCCGCCGCAAACATCGACGCGAGCGCCCCGAGCGCCATCGGGGTCAGGTAGATGGCATTGCCGTATCGGTCCATGAAACTTTCCAGGGTGCCGTTATAGAAGGCTGCTGCTCCCGGATGCACCGGGAGGTAAGCGTCGGCATCAAGGTCGGGCGCCGATATCCCCGACAGCAGCGGTTGCTCACCGATGAGATCCCTGCGGACGCTGATGACCTTGCGGGCGAGCTCGCCGACCAGGCTGGAGCCAAGGTGCCGGTTCGCAACCAGATAATAGCCGACCCGCAGGCTCGTCACATCGTCATCCGGCACCGGCGGCGCGCCGCGCAGCGTGCCCTTGGGAATGTCGAAGCTTTCGTAGGGTCCCTTGACATCGGCGATCGCGCCGGCGGAATCGATCGGTATCAGCACCGGCGTGGAGTTCGCGCCTTCGCGAAACAGACCCTTCACATAGGCGAGATGCTTCTCGGTCAGCGGCACCACCAGCAGGAGCGCGCCGACCTCCTTCGCCTGCAGCGCGCGGCGGGCGTCCGCCGGCGCGACGTCCTTGAAGACGACATTGGCGCGGCCGAGGTCATATTCCTTTTCCAGCACCTCGACGAGGCCGTGATTGATTTCACCGCCGACCACGCCGACGGTATGGCCGCGGAGCTTTTCGATGCTGGTGATGCCGGATCCCGGTGGCGCCACGATCATCGCGACGCCGTGAGCGGTCAGCGCGACGGTGCGGGCCAGCTGGCGATCGACGCTGTCCGCCCGCACCACCGCCAGATCGGCCGTGCCGGCGGCAAACGCCTTTGAAACATCGAGGGCGTTGCCGGCGTTGACGACCTTCAGCCTGATCGGCGACTCCGTCGTGGCGAGCCCGCCGGCGATGATCGAAGCGATCTGCCTTGCCTCGCCGTCGAACGACCCCACCGCGATGGTCAGCGTCGTCGGCCGCAGATAAAGCCGGTAGCCGATCAGCCCGGCGCCGGCCAGCAGGCAAAACAGGCCCGCCAGCAGCACGGCGCGGAGGCGGAACGGCAGGGCAGTCTGAAAGGCTTTCATGGGCGTCCGGTGCGGAAACGATACGCGAGACAACGATCTCAGTTATCGGTATCGCCCGGCCGCGCTTCGGTTCGAAACATCCGCATTACCGATCGGAAACGGTTGGGGCGGAGCGACGAGGAATCATCGCCCCAAAGGGCCGCCATGGCCGGCGCGTTACTTGAGGCATCATGCCGGTGCCGGATGCTATGCCGCTTCGCCACGCGATGCTGACGGGCCGCCCGCAGGACAGACCATGACAGGCAATGATACCGCGACCATGACATCGTCTTCATCGCACTCTCCATCGGCACGCAGATTGGTCGGTCGCGATCAATGCGTCGTTCGAAACAGGGGGATTACGATTTGGAAAGTGTGCCGCGGACTTACGCCGTCCGCCCGCGGCAGGCCGATAGCCGGTGGACGACAGTACTTGAGCGGCCTTCCCGATGAATCCGGGCGGGCCCGCCGGTTCACTGCTGCTTTTCCCAGAACGACAGCAGGCCTTGCGAGGCCGAGCCGCCGATCACGCAGGGGATGCCGACCTCGACCTGGCCGAGCGCCGCCGCCGAGACGCAGCCGAGCGCGACCGCGCCGACACCGACCTGGCCCCAGAAGTCGAGATTGCGGTGCGAATCCGAACCCTTGGTCTTGAGTTCGTCCACGGCGGCGAGCGCATCGCGGCGCACCGCGCCGAGTTGCACGGTGTCCGCGGCATCGATGACCTCGCCGAGCGGCAGCTTGACCGCTTCCGGCTGGTTTGCCAGTTCACTGCGGAGAAATTCGCGCAAGCCGGTATCGCGGACCGCATAGCTCGCCAGCGTATAGCGCGCCATGCTGCCGACCGTCAGCTTGTCGACGGTATCGCGGCTCTTGCTCCACGGCAGCATCTGCATGATGCGCAGGATCGGAAGATGCGAGCCGGTCGCGAAATAATAGCCCCACAGCGTATCCAGCAGATCCTGATTGCTGGCGAAGGTCTGCACCATCCTCAGCCTCTTGTCGTCCTTGGCGAACGGATTTTTGGTGAAGACGCCGCGCAGTTTGTCGAACATGCCGGGTTTTGCCTCCTCCAGCGGGATGTTGGCGAGCGTCGGCAGCGTGTTGGCGAGATAGCTGTCGATCATCACCTTGCGTCCCGGCATCCGTGGGGCGACCTTGCGCAGGAGATTGCGCCAGTCCGGCAGTCCCGAATAGGCGATGGCGCGGACGATCACCCATTCGTCTTCGGGAGCCACCGGAAAGAAGCTGGTGACGAGTTGCTCGGCCTTGGCCGGGTTCGATCCGATCGCGCCGGCGATGAAGCCGAGATAGATGCCGGAATTCTCCGGCTCCTTGAAGCTTTGCGCGTGAAACAGCACGCGCACCGCGGCGGGGACATGGGCGTAGTCCGGCTTGGCCCGGTAATTGTAGATCCATTGCTGGACCACGCTGAGCGAGGCGCGCGGGTCGATCTCCGGCGTGACCGCGGCGCTCGCGGGCGCAATCAGCATGATGGTAGCGGCAAGGAAAGCGGCGTAACGCATGTGATACTCCCGGCAAGCCCGTTCGCGAGCGCGGCGACCGCAAGCCGCGAACGTTTCCGCCCCTCAGGCTAAAAAGAATTTGAAGCGGCTATACGACGCGCGCGGTGCGGCGCTGCGTCGAAATTGTGGCAACGCGTTAACGCTTAAGGCGGCAAGTCACCTTGCCCCCGACATTCTTTTGCCCCGGACAGCCCCTTCGATGACCCTGCCAATCGGAGACGGTGATGACGAACGCAAGGGCGACGGCCGCGCAACGCCGCGGGACGATGGCGGCGGGTGCGCTGCTGATCGCAGCAGCCGCGCTGTTTTCCGCGCCGGCCGCCGCGGCCGAGACCGTCGAAGTCGCAGGCAATCGCCGCGTCGATGCCGAGACGGTTCGCTCCTATTTCCACGCAACAAGTGACGGGCGGTTCGACGACGCCGCGCGCGATGCGGCGCTGAAGGCGCTGGTCGCGACCGGCCTGTTCGACAAAGTCACGATCGAGCGCAGCGGCGACCATCTTGTCGTGCACGTCACTGAAGCCCCGGTGCTCGACAAGGTCGCCTTCGAAGGCAACAAGAAGATCCAGGACAAGGAGCTCAATGCCGTCATCGAGTCCAAACCGCGCGGCACGCTGCAGCGCGCCGAGGTGCAGACCGACGTCGGCCGCATCATGGAAGCCTACCGTCACGCCGGACGCGACGATGTCGGCGTGGTGCCCAAGATCATCAACCGCGGCAACGACCGCGTCGACCTCATCTATGAGGTGACCGAGGGCAAGAAGACCACGGTCCGCCAGATCAACTTCGTCGGCAATCACATCTTCGGCAAGCGGCAGCTCGCCGCGGTGATCAAGACCTCGGCCACCAACATGCTGAGCTTCCTGACCGGCGGCGACGACTACGATCCCGACCGGATCGCAGCCGACCGCGAGCAGCTGCGGCTGTATTACCGCAGCAAGGGTTATGCCGACGTCAGCGTGACCTCGGCGACGGCCGAATACGATCCCGCGCTGCACGGTTTCACGCTGACGTTTACGATCGACGAAGGCCCGCTCTATCATTTCGGCGGGATCACCGTGGCCAGCGAGGTGCCGGGACTGGATGCCGAAAAACTTCGCAGCCTGCTGGTGGCGCGGCCCGGCGCGGTATTCGACGGCGGCGCGCTAGACAAGACCGACGAGGTCTTGGCGATCGAACTTTCAAAACTCGGTTTTCCGTTCGCGCAGGCCACCCCGCATATCATCCGGGACGCCACTGCGCGGCGGATCGATGTCGCCTTCACCGTCGATCAGGGGCCGCGCACCTATATCGAGCGCATCGACATCCACGGCAATACCAGCACCCGCGACTATGTGATCCGCCGGGAATTCGACATCGCCGAGGGCGATGCCTACAGCAAGACGCTGATCGACCGCGCCGAACGTCGGCTGAAGAACCTGAACTATTTCAAGACCGTCAAGATCACGCGCAAGCCCGGCTCGACGTCCGACCACGTCGTTCTGGATGTCGAGCTGGCCGAGCAATCCACCGGCGAATTCAACATTTCCGGTGGCTACTCGTCAACCGATGGCTGGCTCGCCGAGGTCAAGCTGGGCGACCGCAGTGTCCTGGGATCCGGCATCGCGGTCAATTCGTCCGTGACCTACGGCCAGTACGCCAGCGGCATCGACCTGTCGGCGACGGATCCGTATTTTCTCGGCAGCCGCGTCTCCGCCGGCATCGACCTTTACGGCAGGCAAAGTGAATCAAGCCCATATCAATCCTACGGCAGCAATATCTACGGCGCGACCATGCAGCTCGGCACCCCGATCACCGAGCAGATCGGCGTGCAGTACCGCTACTCCATCTACAATCAGGACGTGACGCTCGACCCGGCTTCGCTGGCCGGGGTACCTTCGCTGCCGATCCAGCTGGCGGCGCTAGCCGGCCCGCAATGGGTCTCCTCCGTCGGCGACACCGTCACCTACAGCACGCTGGACAACGCAAAGAACCCGACCAGCGGCTTCAACTCGCAGCTCAAGGAGGATATCGCCGGCCTCGGCGGCGATGTGAAGTTCCTGCGCACCACCGAGGACGCACGCTACTACCAACCGATCAACGACGACGTTGTCGCGCTGGTGCGCGGGCAAGGCGGCTATGTTACGGGCTGGGGCGGCCAGCAGGTGCCGCTGCTCAACACCTTCTTCGGCGGCCCGTCGATGGTGCGGGGATTTGCGCCGAACGGTTTCGGTCCGCGCGACCTCACGCCGGGCAGCACCATGGATAATGTCGGCGGCAGCATGTACTGGGCAACCACGGCGGAGCTGCAGAGCAACATCCCCGGCGTACCGAACGAGTACGGCCTCAAGGCATCGGCCTTCGTCGATGCCGGCAGCGTGTTTCGTTACAGCGGCCCAACGGCGTTTCCTGGCTCCGCGCAATCCCTGCAGGTCGCCAACAACAACATCCTGCGGTCATCGGTCGGCGTCGGCCTGAGCTGGGCCTCGCCGTTCGGCGCGCTGACCGTCAGTTACGCGGTACCGGTGACCAAGGCCGCTTACGATGTGGTGCAGCCGATCAACTTCGGCGCCGGACCGTTCTAGTGGATTGGTCGCCGCGCCGCTTGGCGACCGCTACTGCTTCTTCAACGTATAGACCTTGTCGTTGAGGCCGATTTCCGCGGTCGTCGCATCGACGAAATGAAAGTCCATCTCGCATCCGGTTTCCAGCGTCTTGATGTTCTTTCCCAGAAAGCCGAGCGAGGTGGCAAGCCTGTCGGGATCGACCGACTTGTCCTTTGACTGCATTTCCTCGAAGGCGCCCTGAAAAATCATGTCGGCGGAAAAATCGCTCTCCTTGTAGTGCGGCGCCTTGCAGGCGAACGGCGGCGGCCCGTCGATCTCGCCGGCCTTGAAGACGATCGCCTTGCCGAGCAGCCGCGCCTGCTCGGCCCGGTCAGGCTTTTGCGTCGGATCGGCCCACGGCGCCGTCACCGCGCCGGAGATCTTCCATGTCCCGAGATAGAAGGTATCGGCCGATTTGGCCGGCGTGCCGGTCGCGACGGCAACGCCGATAAGGGCGAGGAAAGCGTATCTCATGTTGGTCCCCCGGAAAGCGGCAACCGCGGTTTGACTGTTCCGCCGCCGGTCAGGTTCATTCATCCAAAGGCGGACCGCAATATCTCTCTAGCGCGGGAACCTACCGAGCGCCCCCCCCGACTGCCCGCCGCATGGCGTGAACTCAAACGCCTCAGGGCGCGACCAAGCCTTCGTGCGATCAAGCCGCGTCCGTTTCACCGCGCCAGTGGTGGAACGTCGGAGACGCGTGCGTCACCAGCCAGCAAGGGGCGAAAACATGGTTTCTCAGCGCCGTCAATTGAAGTACGCCGCGCTTGCGGCTTTCATTCTGGCCGGCTCCCAGGCCGCGCGGGCCGAGGAAGCCAAGATCGATCTGTTCAAGGTCGTCACCGTCAAGGACGAAATCATCATCGGACTTTCGGCCGACGAACTCAGCGCGCTCGGCGGGCGCGACGCGAGCGCGGTAGCGCACGCACTGGCGCAGAAAGGCGACCTGACGGTGTGGCAATACAACGTGCACCGCGGACCCAACGGCGAATTGCAGCAGGCACCGACGGCGAAAATCGGCCTGCTCGCCAATTCCTCACTGCGGGTCGAGCCCTACACCACGCCTTACGCGATAGTGCCGCATCAATGAATTTTCCGCCTCCCGCGTTTGGTCGAGAATGGCACGGCTAATGGCGCGCTCGCGCGGCGGCACTACCGCCGCTCCGTCGCAAAGCCGTAGATCAGCGCCAGCCGATCCAGGCATTCGCGCAGCCGCCGTGAGAAATAATCGGCCCAGCGCTGGGTGGCCAGGCCACGCCGTTGCCCGACCTGTTCCATCGTCATGCCGAGGATCAAGACCTCGTGCACCAGCGCCGAGCCGTCGGCACCGAGTTCGCGCTCGGCGCGGTTGAGCCGCAGCACCGCCTTGCGCTGGCGCTCGGTAATCGGCTCCCGCGCCCGTCCGCCATCGACATATTCCCGGGTCGGATCGACCGCGCGCGGACCGCGCTCGGCCTTTTCCCAATCCTCCTGGAACGCGCGACCGCCCTGATACTGCGCCTCGTCGACCTGGTGGTGCGAGTGCAGCCTGCCGAGAGGATCGTTGCGCAGCGAGCGCAGCGTGACGATCCTTTCGCCGGGCTCGAGCGCGAGCGGATCGTCCACCTCGATCGCCGCCACTTCGGCGTTGCGCGGCAGATCCGTCGACCGCCGGTCGTGAATCTTTTGCCGCTTGTGCAGCCTGCTGCGTCTAGCCTGTGCCATGTCGGCTGGTTCCCTTGAGTGAGAGGAGTTTGAGGGTGAATTGCGGTCGCGGTTTCATCCAGTGCGTCATGCCGCCACCAGCCGCAGCAGGACGGCGCCGGCGGTGCGCTCCGACAGCGTGCCGGGACCGCGCGTCAGATGAAAATGCGGCGCGCAATAGCTCGATCCCTCGCGCCGCGGATGACCGCAGAACGTAATGGCTTCGCCGTCCCGATCGCCGCCGTACGGATAGCGGCAATCGGAGGCTTCAAGCTCAAGCAATGAAAGATGGCGCGGGGCGATTTCAACACAGCGCAGTTTTGGCGCCCTGACGCGTTCGAAGACCGCTCTAGGCCGCGGGGCCTCGGGAACGTGCTTGCACGGCGGCGGCGCCTTCGCTTTCGCCTTACCGAGCCGTTTGGGCAGACGCTTGATTCTACCTTTCGGCCGGTCCGGACGGGCGAGCCCCATCCGCCTGGCACGGCCGATCGCGGCACTGCGCGTATAGGCGGTCCCGAACGCCGTGTTGATGGCGGCGGCGATCTGCGCAAAGGACAGGCCACGCGCAAAATGCTCGCGCAGCGCGGCGCAATGCTCCGGAGGCCAGTCGAACGCCTGCATTCCCGTTCTGCTCCCGTTTCCAGCTACGGGGGATATATTATGGTATTCCGAATTCAAGGTCAACTACGATTTCCGAAATACGTAATTGATTTACTTTCTGGAATTCGGAATGAATAGCGCCATGTTCAGAAAGGGATAGCGTCATGATGGATGCCAAATTGATCGAATACGGGCTGAAGAGGACGGGCAAGTCCAAGGGCGGGCTCGCGATCGCCATGGGCGTGCGCCCGGGCGCCGTTTCGGAGATTTTGAGCGGGATCCGCCTGGTCAAGGCGTCCGAAATCGAGCCGATTGTCACCTATCTGGAGCTGAATCGGGTGCCGATCATGGGCCGGGTCGGCGCCGGCGCGGTGATCGAGCCGGACCTCGAGCAGATACCGCCGGAAGGCTTGGGCGATATCGAACTGCCCTTCCCGCTTGCGGGGGAAACCATCGCGTTCGAGGTGGTGGGCGATTCAATGCTTCCGAAATATGAAAATGGAGACGTTATCGTGGTCTATAAGGACCAGCGCCATCCGGTCTCGACCTTCTACGGCGAAGAGGCGGCGGTGCGGCTGAAGACCGGCGAGCGCTACCTGAAGACCATTGAACGGGGCAAAACCGCCTCCCAGGTCAACCTGACCAGCTTCAATTCCAAGCCGATCAACGGGGTGAAGCTGGACTGGATCGGGGAGATCTGCGTCACCTTGCCGAAGGGCCAGATCGGGCGTTTGCGGGCCAAGGCGGCCGGCCGGGCTCGCAAGGCGGCAAAGGCGCGCCTGGCCGAAAAGTGAGGGGCGAGGCCGAATCGGCTGGAGCCCCGATTCGCTCCGGCCGCGGCCGTCCGGGGCCACCTGCTCCGCTAATTTACGATTTTCGGCATTATCGGGCTTGACTGCATTCCGATTTTCGGAAACAATGCCGGCATTTCGAGCCTCTTGCTTCGGGGCGACAGGGCCGGCGCCATATGCAATATTTCGTCGTGATGATCGACTACGGCCGGCGCGGACGCGAGGCCATCGTCGATCCCGAGATCACCCGGCGCGAGGTGGTCGCGCGCATCACCTCCGGCGAGTACAGGAACATCAGCTTCATCCACGAAATCGCCGATTCCGCGGTCTGGGACATCACGGCCGAAATCCTGGCGGAGGCGGCGCTGCCGGAAATTGCCGCTACCGGCGCCGATCTGCAGGCCAGCCGCTTCGACCATCTCCGCGACCTGCGCAAGGCGGAGACGTAGCAAGCGATATTTCGGTCCGTCGCCGCTAAAAACAAATCAAAGGAGTAGGTCGTGGCAAATCTCTCACTTCCGGGGAACCCCCGGTATCAGCCGAAGGACCTGCAATCAGTCTTCGGCTACGACAACCTGTTTCGGGCTGTTGCCGAAGTGGAAATCGCGACGCTTAAAACCCTGGCCGAGATCGGGATCATTCCCGAGGCCAACATCGCATCGCTCACGCCCGTCGTTGAGCAGGAACTCCTCGCCATTTCGACAACTGAAGTCGATGACGTGGAACGCGAGGTGACCAAGCACGACATTCGCGCATGGGTGCGGATCGCTCAGAGCAAGGTGGACCCGGGGCTGCGGCGCTGGATTCATGTTCCGCTCACAAGCTACGATGCGCTCGACACCGCTCGGGCTCTGCAGTTCGTGCGCGGACACGAAGCGGTAAAGCGACTCACCGACAAGGTGATTGGTCTGTTCGTCGAACAAGTCGATTTATTCGCGCTACAGCCTCAGATCGGCCGGACACACGGACAGCACGCGCTGCCTATCACCGTCGGCTTCTGGTTCGCAACGATCCTCAGCCGGATTCTCGCCAACATCCAGAGTGCCAACAGCGCCGCGGAAAAGCTGGTGGGAAAAATCTCCGGCGCTGTCGGCGTCTACAACGCTCAAGTGGGTCTCGGCATCGCAGCTCGCTGCGGTGACAAAACCTTTGAGGAGCGCGTGCTCGAAAAGCTCGGCCTCAAAGCGGCGCCGATCAGCACGCAGATTCTGTCGCCGGAACCACTCGCTGATTACCTGTTCGCCTGCGTCAAGCTTTCCGCTGCCTTCGGCCAGTTTGGCCGAGACGGCCGACACTTGATGCGGACCGAGATCGCCGAACTCGGCGAACCCTTCGAGAAAGGACAGGTCGGATCGTCGACCATGGCTCACAAGAGGAACCCGATTAATTTCGAAAACCTCGAGGGGACATGGATCAAGAACCAGGTCGAATTCGCCAAGGTTCTGGCGACGATGGTCAGCGAGCACCAGCGTGACCTGGTCGGCAGCGCAATCGCTCGTGATTTCCCGACGATCGTGGTCAATCTGGTCAATCAACTCAACACGCTGCTGCGCGAAGCGAACGGGATACCGTTCATCTCGCGTATCTCGGTCGACCAAGCGTCGCTCAAGCGCAACTTCGAAGCTCAAGGCGATGCTATTCTTGCCGAGCCGATCTACATCGCTCTCCAGATGGCAGGCTACGAGGGAGACGCTCACGAGTTGGTGAATCACATCGCCGTGCCACATTCAACACAGGGCGGGGTCTCGCTTCTTGAAGCGACGCAATGGGCGCTTCAGCAGCAGTCGGCAGACCAGGTGTGGGGTAAAATCCCGCCGGAGACGATCAACATGCTGAGCAAGCCGGAGACCTATACCGGTGCCGCCGCGGCGAAGGCCCGTGAAATCGCTGGGAGTGCCGAGATTTACCTCAAGGCGCCGTGATCATGTTGAAGTTCGCAAAGCAGAAAAGCCATCAGACCTGTTCGGGAAACCGGATCGGTCTATTTTACCCACTCCTGAAGACCCAAAATCAAGAAGCGCGCCGCGACGGCGTTCGCGTCACATCCTGCGGGCCTGGCTTGGTCGGTCGGCGATAGCGGCGTGGGCAGTGCCGGGAGCGTCCGTTCGAGCGGTCGCGCCGAAGGCCGAGACATGATCGCGATCCTCGGAATGCAGGGCCATCTCGTCCTGCGCCTTGTGATGCCACATCTCCGCCTGAGCCAGCAGTCGCCAGCTTTCAAGGGGACGAAATACCGCGCCCTGACGGCACAGCGACTCCATCGCGCGGTAGCGAACGAGGTTTTGCATGTCGCGCCTCCAACGCCCTGCCCGGAATGATTTAAAACCTGTTTTCAAGACGGTGTCATTACGATTCTGAGAAGGGAAGAGTTCGTTGTGAAATCGGAACCCTCCGGCTCCCTCGGGGGGAACTTTCAGACCGAATGAAGGTTATGGGATACGGGACGAAACCGCGCCTACAAGCGGCTCGCCGGGATGGGCGTTCGAGGGTGCCATGTCCAAGTGGAAAATCTGTAGCGTTGTCGTGTTGACGGCCGTCCTGGCCGGCGCGGCCTTTGCGGCGCCCGGAAGAGGCGGTGGTGGCGGCGGAGGACGTGGCGGCGGCGGCGCGCATTTCGGTGGTGGCGGTGCCCATTTCGGCGGTGGCGCGCGTATGGGCGGCGCCCATTTCGGCGGCGGCGCCCGGATCGGCGGCGGGCCTCGCTTCAGCGGCAGAGTGGGGGTATCCCGGTCTGCGGCGCGGCCCAGCTTCCATCAACGTTCATCTGCGCCACGCAGCACTGCGAACCGGCTTGCCGTTCATGGTCCGGCGTCGCGTGCCAATCGGGCCAGCAGGGTCAGCGGGAATCCAACCCTCCGTTCCAATCGAAACGCCAGCGTAAGGTCGAACGCGGTGCGGCACGCCCTGGGTGCCGGCGCGGTCGCGGGCGCACTGCACAACAGGGCCGCGCTGCGCAATCCCAACACGCGCGCCCAAATCACGGCAAGCGCAGCGATGGCGGGATGGCACGATGGCCGCGGCCGCGGCGGATGGTGGCGACACCGCAATGGCGGCTACGGCTGGGTCGGTCCGCTGTTTTGGCCGTTCGCCTATTACGACATCTATGACTACGCGATGTGGGGCTACGGCTACGACGACCCGTTCTGGGACTATGGCTACGGCGACATCTATGCCGGCCTCTTCTCGCCCTATGGCTACGACGACCTCGCCGGCTACTTGCCGCAAGGCGCCGGGGGTCCTCAGGCCAGTATCCAACAGCCCTCCGGCACCAGCGCCCAAGCCGCGACGTCCGACCAGCTGGCGCAAATGTGCGGCGAGGACAGCCGCGACATCGCAGGCCTGCCGATCGATCAGATCCAGCAGGCGATCACACCCAACGATGCCCAGCGCGCAGCGCTGGACGATCTTGCCAACGCCTCGGTCAAGGCGGCTCAGGACATCCGCGCCGCTTGTCCGACCCAGATCGCGCTGACGGCCCCTGCCCGGCTCGCGGCCATGCAGCAGCGGATCGAGGCGATGATAGCGGCGGTTAAAACGGTTCAGCCGCCGCTGCAGAAATTCTACGACCTGCTCAGCGATGAACAGAAAGCACGGCTGAACGCGCTGGGCGAGGATCAGCACCGGGCAGACGCCGCGAACAAAAAGAGCGGCTCCCTCACCGCTAACTGCGGAGCCGCGCAATCCGGCGTGCTGGGATGGCCTTCGGCCCAGATCGATAGCAGGCTGCATCCGACCGAAACGCAGCGCACCAGCCTTGCGGCATTGCAGGACGCCACCGCAAAGGCCGAAGACATGCTGAAGAGTTCATGCCAGGCGACTGAGGCCATCACGCCGCCGGCACGGCTTGCGGCGGTCGGCGAGCGGCTCGACGTCATGTTGCAGGCCGTCAAGAGCGTGCGCACGGCGCTCGACGACTTCTACGGAAAGCTCAGCGACGAACAGAAGGCGCAATTTGAGGCGATCGGACGGCGCCATACGGCGCTTCTTACCGAACCGCCGACGGTCGCGCAAACCCACGGCCGCCGTCACCACTATCATGGCGTGAACGTCGCAGGCTTGATCCGGCATTTCATGTGGCTCGCGCGCTAAGCCGGGAACGCTAGGACTAGCACGGCAGCGCTCCGGCTCGGTCAGGGTGAAGGACCTGTCCGGCCGACATCACATGACCAGGTAGAAGCCCGAACCACCGCCAAACGTCGCGGCGGAGTGATTTGCATCGCGAGCGATATCGTTGTGTTGTGACAGCGCTGGCGACTGACGGGCGAGGATGATGGAATCCGCATATAATCACATCGAAATTGGTTTGGTCCTGCTGCTTGGCGCAGCTTTCGTCACTCCCGCATTCGCTCAACCGGCACCGCTCGTCGGCGCCGCGGCGTTTGGCGACTGGCGCGCCGACAAGCCTGGTGTCATCAGGCTGATCAGGCCCGAGGATTTGCCGAAGCCGGGGGCAACGCCATCGGCCGCCAATGCCTCTCGGGTCGTCCGCCGGCCGCCCTCCGCAACCCTGCAAGTCCCCGCCGGATTCAAGATAGAATTGTTCGCCGAGGGGCTGAGTGGACCGCGGCAGATGCGGGTGGCGCCGAACGGGGACATCTTCATCGCGGAAACCGGGCCGGGAAGAATTCGGGTGCTGCGGGCAGCCGATGGAGGCGCAAAACCTTCGGTAGACCAGATTTACGCCGGCGGCCTCCACCAGCCGTTCGGCATCGCGTTTTTCCCGAACGGCGAAAATCCGCAGTGGGTTTACGTCGCCGACACCGATCGCGTCGTCCGCTTCCCCTACCGCAACGGCGACCTGAAGCCGACGGACAAACCCGAAATCGTCGTTGCGAAATTGCCGCACAGCTACGGCCATTCGACCAGGGACATCGCCTTCACCCAGGACAACAAGCGGATGCTGGTTTCGGTTGGGTCCGAGAGCAACGACGCGGAGGGTATGGGAAAGCCGCCTGATGGATTGCCGTCATGGGCGGGCCAACACCCGCTCGGCGCAAGCTGGGGGAGCGAGAGCGATCGCGCTGATGTGCTGGTGTTCGATCCCGACGGCAAGAATCCGGGCGTCTTCGCCACCGGCATCCGCAATTGCGTGGGGCTTGCCGTTCACCCCAAGACCGGCGACTTCTATTGCTCGACCAATGAACGCGACGGTCTGGGCGACAATCTGGTGCCGGACTACGTTACCCGGATACGTGAGGGCGCGTTCTACGGCTGGCCCTGGTACTATATCGGCGGCAATGAGGATCCGCACTACACCGGCCAGCGTCCCGATCTGAAAGGAAAGGTCACCGTTCCGGATGTCCTGCTCCAGGCGCACTCGGCCTCGCTCGGACTGACTTTCTACAACGGCAATGCGTTTCCCGCCGAATATGCCGGCGACGGTTTTGCAGCCGAGCACGGCTCGTGGAACAGGTCGTTGCGCACCGGCTACAAGGTGATCCGCATTCGCCTCAAGGACGGCGTGCCGACCGGCGAATATCAGGATTTTGTAACCGGCTTCGTGATCAACGACACCGAGGTATGGGGCCGGCCCGTCGGGGTCGCCGTCGCCCATGACGGTGCGCTACTGATATCGGAAGACGGCAACGGCACGATCTGGCGGATCACGCATTGATCGCTAGAGCCTTTTCCGTTTCGATGGAATCGAAACGGGGCTCTGGATTCTTGTTTTGACGCGTTTTCTTCACGCGAACCGGTGACCACTTCGCTCGAAAACGCTCTAAGGTTTGCCCGCCGCGCCGGAAGCCGGGTCGGACGCTTCGCTGAATATTTCCGCGGCGATGCGGTTGGTCTCGATTGCCGCGGGCACGCCGCAATACATCGCAACCAGGAGCAGGACGTCCTGTACCTGTGCCTTCGTGCAGCCGTTCGCCAATGCTCCCTTGGCATGGACGCGAAATTCGGCGGGCTTGTTGCTGGCAGCCGTAATCCCGAGCATGACCAGACTGCGGATATCGTCCGGCAGACCGGACCTCTCCCAGATATCGCCATAGACATAGGCGTTGATGATGTTCTGCAGCGGCGCGCCGAACTCGCCTGCTGCCGCCATCCGCTTCTCGACGTCGGCCTCGCCGAACATCTTTTTGCGCCGGCGAAGGCCGCGCGCGTACAATTCCTTGGTGTCCACCGCTTCACTCCCCCTGTACGATCGATAGGTGGTTTATACGGTCAAATCATTGTCGCCTCAATCGAACAAGCCCGCTCCGAGTAGCGGCAATATCTTGCGCCGGTCCGATTTGTCCGTATAAATTCGCAAGGGAAGAGACATCGCGGCCGTCATCGAGGCGATCCGGCGGCATCCGGAGTCATCAGATGATCCACGTCGCGATCGCCGGCCTCGGCCGCTGGGGCCGCAATCTCGTCGAGGCCTCGCTCGGCCACGAGCGGCTGAAAATCGTCCGCGCCGTCGAGCCCGATATCGAGGCGGCGCAATCCTTCTGCGGGCAGCATCGGCTCGAGCTGACGGACCGTCTCGAGACGGTGCTCGCCGATAGCGCCATCGACGCGATGCTGCTGGCAACGCCGCATTCGCTGCATCCCGCGCAGGTGATCGCCTGCGCCGCCGCGCGAAAGCATGTATTCTGCGAGAAGCCGCTGGCGCTGCACCGCGCCGATGCCGTGCGGATGTTCGATGCCTGCCGCGAGGCGGGCGTGGTGCTGGCCGTCGGGCACAACCGCCGCTTCTGGCCATCGATGCGCGCGCTGCGCGACATCGTCGCGGGCGGCGAACTCGGAACCATCCTTCACGTCGAAGGCCACAACAGCAACGAGAACTCGCAAGCGGTTACCAAGGGATGGCGATTGTCGCCGAAGGAATCGCCGGGCGGCGGATTGACCGGCGCCGGACTGCACGTGCTCGACGCCTTTGTCAGCATGCTGGGACCGGTCCGCCAGGTCTATGCGCAACTCCATCAGCACGAAGCCGGACCTCCGCCGCTGGATACGGCGATGATGACGCTGGATTTCGAAAATGGCGTCACCGGCACGCTGGCAACCGTGCGGGCGACGCCGTTCTACTGGCGGGTCCATGTGTTCGGAACCAGGGGTTCGGCCGAGGTGCTCGATGATCGCACCCTGGTGCTGCGCAAGAGCGGCAGCGAGCCGCGACTGGTGAACTACCCCGCGGTCGACGTGCTGCGCGCCGAGCTCGATGCGTTCGCAGACTCAGTCGAGATGCGGCACCCGTTTCCGGTGCCGGAGGCCGACGTGCTCGTCACATTGTCGGCATTCGAGGCCGCGCTGCGATCGATGACCGCGGGCGCGCCGGTGAAGTGCGCTGGCGGTTGACAAGCCGCCGCACACCGCGTCGGGCATTCGCTACTTCATCTGCACCTGCACGACCGGACCGGGCTTGTCGGGATGGCCTTCCGCGATCACGAGATAGCGGCGCGGGATCTGTTGTTCGCCCTGCACGATCTGCCTGATCGGTCCGGCCGTGTTGACGATGGCTGAACCGGCCGGGTTGGTCATGAAGGCAGCGATCACTTCCAGCTCGCCCTTGCCGTCCGGTTCGCTCGAAAGCGCCAGCACGTGGGGCATTTTGGGCTGCAGGCCGGTGGCGGAGGCCTGGAACACCTGCGTCAATCCCTGGTCGAACAACGCCACGCTGGTCGGGGCATCTTCCGCAGTCTCTTTCGTCTTGCCGCCGGCGAGCGGGACCAGCACGAGATGGGTGGCCTTGCCCGCCAGGTCGAGCGGCTGCAGCCCCTGCGTGCCGTCGCCGTCCGGCACCGCGTTCGGAACATAGGCGATGGCCTGCGGCGCCTGCCCGACCGGGCTGGTCGCGATGAGCTTGTTGGTCGCGGTGTCGATCGCCGCCATGCCGTCGGCATTCTCGAGCCCGACATAGATGCGGCTGCCGTCGCCGGACGGCCAGATGCCGTGCGGCAACTTGCCGACCGGAATGGTCGCGACTTGCGAGAAGTCGTCGGTGCGAAACACCTTGACCTCGTTCAATCCGCCGATCGTCACATAGGCAAAAATCGTGTTGGCCTTGCGGACAAAGTTGACATGGTTGGTGATCGGCCCGGTGTCGATCGTCTTCAGCACCGAGAACGGCGGCTGCGCGTCGAACACCTGGGTTTTGCCGATGTCCTTCAGCGTAAACCAGACTTGTTTGCCGTCGGGAGAGGCGGCGATGTTCGGACAGAAGGGGCTATCCTGCTTGACGTGGCCGACGATGGCATGATCGGCAACGGTGATGACGACCGTCTCCGGATTGAACGACGAGCAGACATAGCCGTATTTGCCGTCCGGTGAGAAAATCTGCATGCCCGGTCCGCCCGGCACCGTGATGCGGGACGTCTCCTCGAACGTCTTGCCGTCGAGCACGGCGATATAGTTCTCGCCGCGGACGGTGACCCAGACCTCCTTGCCGTCGGGCGTGAAGAACGCCTCATGCGGCGAGCGGCCGACATAGGTAGTGTGCCTGACCGCGTTGGTCGCGGTGTCGATGAAGGCGACGGAGTTGCTGCCGATCGACACCACCGCGAGGGTCTTGTGGTCCGGCGAGAAGCCCATGCCGTGGACCAGAACCTGTCCCTTGTAGAGCGGGCTGAAATTGGTCGGCTGCGGCTCGCCAAGGCGGATGACGCCGAGCAGCTTGTTGTCGACGGGATCGATCACCGAGACCGTGTTGGAGAATTGCTCCGCGGAATAGACCCGGTCGTGGTGGCTGAGGGGAATATCCGGATCGGACGCCGCGCCGGGCGCCTGGCCGGCCCAGGCTGCGGTCTGACCAGTCAGGCAGGCACCGGCGAGAAATCCTGATATCAACAGGCTGCGCTTCATGGGAGCTCTCCTGCTTTTTGGGTGCGAGTGAGGACGGGGGACGACGAAACGGAGATTTGCGTCGGTGACGCGACCGGTGGCGCCTCGCCGACCGCGAGCCGCATGGCCACGATCTCCTGCTGCTGCGTGACGATGATTTCCTGCGCGAGCCGCCTGATCTGTTCGTTGCGGCCGCTGCGCAACACCGCCTCCGCCATCTCGATCGCGCCCTGGTGATGCGGCGTCATCAGCGCCACGAAATCGCGGTCGACGTCGCCGGTCGGCTTGATGACCATGCCGGCCATCATCCTGGCCATGGCCGCGTCGTTTTCCCGCAAGTAGGGCGTTTCCGCCGGGAATGCCGCTTCGGTCGCCGCCGAGCAGATTGCGAACGGTGAGACCGGGGACGGCGAAAGGCTTTCCCGCCCCGCGGCAAAGGCAACCGCGCCCACCATCGCAAGGGCGGCCAGAATGACGGAAGAGGAAATCGACGCGTGCGAGGAAGACATCATGGGCAATGCTCCGGAACGTTCGATTCAAATTTGCTTCGTTGGGACTCCGGATGCTCGATCCGCCGACCGGAACAGTGTTCGCGAAACGACGTGGAATTTCAAATCGAGATCGAGTGAAGCGTT
Source organism: Bradyrhizobium sp. (assembly GCF_035484855.1). Classification (GTDB taxonomy): domain Bacteria; phylum Pseudomonadota; class Alphaproteobacteria; order Rhizobiales; family Xanthobacteraceae; genus Bradyrhizobium. The sequence continues at coordinate 4,781 of NZ_DATHOP010000287.1, read as the reverse complement.
CCGGCAGCGGCTATTTCAGCATGGCGGCGAACGTCTTGGCGAAGGTATGGGCGTCGCCCGGCCATCGCGCCGAAACGTAGTTGCGGTCGTGGACCACGAAGGCCGGGGTCTCATCATCCATGGTGTCGCGCGCTAGGCCTGAGGTCTTGCGGCGATAGAGCGGATCCTCCCTCGGCACGTCGCAAAAATCCTCCGGGCGCGCCAGTGTGCGCGTCACTTCCTGCTGCACCGACATATAACCCTGCGGCTGCCCGCCTTGTTCCAAGGTAGGTCCGGTAGTAGTCCGGGTCCCAGAACCGCGTGATGCGTGCGACCGACCACGCGCTCTTTTCGAACGCCCAGGTCAGAGCGGTGGTCCGGTATCCGGAAAGCGCCGAACGCCCGGTCCGTTTCGAGATGCTGCGCGCCGCCAGCAGCACGCCGTGACAGATCGCCGCCACCGGCTTTTCTTCCTCGAAGAACCGGACGACGAGATTTTGCAAGGTTTCGCTTTCCAGGTATTCGCGCATGCCCCGTGCGCGATGTCCGCCGGGCAGCAAGAGCGCATCGTAGGCGGAAGCGTCGATCGCGTCCCAGCGCTGCGGCGCAAGATAATTGGGATCGGCGATCATTTCGGCATAGGCCCGCCGCGCGGCGCGATTGGCCCGCATCAGCAATCCGACCAGCGGCAGCCTGCGCAATAACGGAATCGCGCCCCAGGGATCGAGGCCCTGCCCCGTCAGCATCATGTCGTCGGCGGCAGCAGACCGTCCATCGGGGGTGGCAAAATGGACGGCGTGACGCGCGTTCGTCAGTACCCGCCAGCTCACCGCGGCTTCGCTCGGATCGAAGTCGCGCGCCGGCAACGGGACGAGAACGCGCGCCATCGCCGGGTCTTACACCGTCAGCACCGTCGATCCCGTGGTCTTGCGCGCGGCGAGATCGGCATGCGCCTTCGCCGCATCCTTCAGCGGATAGGTCTGGTTCACCTCGATCTTGACCGCACCGGATTTTACTACGTCGAACAGCTCCTTCGCCATCGCGACCAGATTGTCGCGCTTGGCCGCATAGGTGTTGAGCGTCGGGCGCGTGACGTAGAGCGATCCCTTCGCTGCCAGCAGGCCGAGGTTGAGCGGATCGACGGCCCCGGAGGATTGCCCGAACAGCGCAGCGACGCCGAGCGGCGCCAGGCAGTCGAGCGATTTCAGGAAGGTGTCCTTGCCGACGGAGTCGTACACCACCGGCACCTTCTTGCCGCCGGTGATCTCGTCGACGCGCTTCACAAAATCCTCGCGGGTATAGACGATGGTGTGGGCGCAGCCATGGGCCTGTGCGAGCTTCGCCTTTTCGTCATTGCCGACGGTGCCGATCACGGTGGCGCCGAGATGCTTCGCCCATTGGCCGAGGATCAGGCCGACGCCGCCCGCCGCGGCATGCAGCAGGATGGTATCGCCGGATTTGACCCGATAGGTCTGGCGGATCAGGTATTGCGTGGTCAGGCCCTTCAGCATCATGGCGGCCGCGGTCTTGTCGTCGATGCCGTCGGGCAGTTTCAAGAGACGATCGGCCGGGATCAGCCGCTCCTCGGCATAGGCGCCGATCGGGGCTGCGCCATAGGCGACGCGGTCGCCGGCCTTCAGGTCGGTAACCCCGGAGCCTACTTCCAGCACCACGCCGGCCGCCTCGCCGCCGAGGCCGCTCGGCAGCTGCCCGGGATAAAGGCCGGAGCGGTTATAGATGTCGACGAAGTTCAGGCCGACCGCGGTGTGGCGTATTTTCGCTTCGCCCGGGCCGGGCTTGCCGACATTCACTTCCTCCCAGACCAGGACTTCGGGGCCGCCGGTTTTGTGAAAACGGATGGCATGCGTCATAGAATCACTCCCTCACCTTTGATGACAAAAATTGGAAAAATTGTTGGCCGAGCCGGCCCGGCAGCGATGATTACAACGCGCCGAGGGAAACGGCCACACCCTGTTCGCCACGAAAGCGTTACTTTGCCGATTGGCTCCCAATCAGACCTCCAGCCATTCCCTGCGCACGGCCGAATTCGCGCCGAAATCATCGGGCGTTCCCTCGAAGACGATCCTGCCATGGCCCATCACATAGAGCCGGGCCGAAATCCTGAGCGCGATCGCCAGCTTCTGTTCCACCAGCAGAATCGAGACGCCGCGCCGGGCGATCTCCGTCAGCAATTCGCCGACCTGCTCGACCAGTTTCGGCGCCAATCCTTCCGTCGGCTCGTCGATCAGGATCAGATCCGGATCGCCCATCAAGGTGCGGCACATCGTAAGCATCTGCTGCTCGCCGCCCGACAGCACGCCGGCCAAGGTATCCTGCCGCGCGCCGAGGTTCGGGAACAGGCGAAAAATATCGGCAAAATCCCAGCGGCCGAACTTGCCCGAACGCTTCAGCCCCAGCTCCAGGTTCTGCCGCACCGTCAGCGTCGGAAAGATCTGCCGGTCCTCCGGCACATAACCGATGCCGCAATGCGCTATCAGATGCGGCGGCAGGCCGGCGATATCCTCGCCGCGAAACCTGATCGCGCCGTCGGCGGTCACCAGACCCATGATGGCCTTGCAGGCCGTCGACCTGCCGACGCCGTTGCGCCCCAACAGGCTGACGATCTCGCCATCGCCGACATTGAGGTCGACGCCGTGCAGAATGTGGCTTTGCCCGTAATAGGCGTGGAGATTGCTGACTTCGAGGATCATGCGGCCGCCATTGCCCCGAGATAGGCTTCCTGCACAGCCGCGTTGGCGCTGACGGCCTGCGGCGGGCCCGACGCGATCACCTTGCCGTACACCAGCACGGTGATCACGTCGGCCAGGTCGAACACCACCTTCATGTCATGCTCGACCATGACAAGGGTCTTGCCCGCGGAAACGCGGCGGATCAGTTCCACGGCGTTATTGGTTTCGGAATGGCTCATTCCCGCGGTCGGCTCGTCGAGCAGGATGACGGAGGCGCCGCCCGCAATCGTCATGCCGATCTCCAGCGCGCGCTGGTCGGCATAGGACAATAGTCCCGCCGCGGTGTCGCGGCGCGGTGCGAGATTGAGATCTTCCAGCATCAGATTGGTGCGCTCGGTCAGTTGGCGCTGCAGCCAGAGCGGCGTCCAGAACGAGTAGCGATAGCCCATGCTCCACAACAGCGCGCAGCGCAGATTCTCGAATACCGACAGGCGGTGGAAAATCGAGGTGATCTGAAAGCTCCGCGACAGGCCCATGCGATTGATTTGGTGCGGCGGCAACTGGTCGACGCGGGCGTCATTGAGCAGGATCTCGCCGGAGGACACTTTGAAGCGGCCGCTGATCAGATTGAACAGCGTGGTCTTGCCGGCGCCGTTCGGCCCGATGATGGCGTGACGCTCGCCTTTGGCGATTTCGAGGTCGACGCCGCGAATGATCTCGGTCTGTCCGAACGCCTTGGTGACGTTGTGCAGGCTGAGCGCGTTGCCGGTCATGCCGCGCTCCTCTGCGGCTTGAGTTCGATCATAAGTCCTTCCCAGACCCGCCGGAACGCGCGGGCTTCCGGCCGCAGCCATAATCCACCGCCCAGAAGGCAGGCGCTCGCCAGCAGCCATGGCAGTGAAGCGTGAACGTCGATCCTGCGGCCGAACAGGATCAATGTCTTGCCCTGCGCCGCGCCGATGGTCAGGAACGAGGTCAGTTCGACCAAGCCGACAAAACCGAGCACCATGAAAATGCCGGGCACAATGACCCTGAGATAGGGTACCGCCAGCCGGCCGAATTGTCCGGCGCGTACGATCGGCCCGTGGGCCATCACCAGTCCCATGATTCCCTGCGGCGCGAAGATCACCATGGCAATGAACAGCACGCCGACATAGACCAGCCAGGAATTCGACATCAGGCTGACGCCGCTTTGCAAGAGCGTGATCAGCACCGCGCCCAGGATCGGGCCGCCGAACGCGCCGGCGCCGCCGATATAGGCCATCAACAGCGCATTCGCCGACAACGGCGCGGCCAGCGCGTCGAAGGTCACGATCTCATAGGTGATGGCATAAAGCCCGCCGCCGATCCCGGCGAACAGTCCGGACAGCACGAACTGAAGAAAACGTACGCGGCGTGGATCATAACCCATGAATTGCGCACGCTCGAAGTTGTCCCGTGTCGCGTTCGCCATCCGGCCAAGGGGCGTGTGGGTCAGAAACAGCATCGCGGCGGCGGCGATCAGGGTCCAGGCCAGAATCAAATAATAAACCTGGATGCCGGACGCATAGGTCAGCCCGAACAGGCTGCGGCCGATCATGCGATTGGTGGTGACACCGCCCTCGCCGCCGAAAAAGTGATGAAACATCAAGGCCGCCGTGGTCATCAATTCACCGATGCCAAGCGTAATCATCGCGAACGCCGTGGCGCGCTGTTTTGTCGCCATGTAGCCGAATATGACAGCCAGTTCGAGACCCGCGATCCCGGCCGCGAGCGGCACAAGCTCCATCGGAAGCGGCAGTCCGTCATCGCCGATCGCGGTCAGCAAATGCGCGGTGGCATACCCGCCCATACCGAAAAATGTCGCGTGGCACAGGGAAAAGAGCCCCGATTGACAAAGCAGCATGTTGTAGGACAGCGACAGGATAACCATCATCCCCATCTGACTGAGCATCGAAATCATAAAGCCGGAATGACGGTGATGAGCCCAATCGTAAAAAAGCCAGGGCAGGACGAGGGCCAGCAGAATGGCGAAAATCCAGAGTTTCGGGAACTTCATGTGTCGCGTGTCCCCATCAGACCACGCGGCCGGAACAACAAGATCAGCACCATCATCGCGAACGGCAAAAGGGC
>NZ_DATHOP010000286.1:0-5644 GCF_035484855.1 Bradyrhizobium sp. | reverse complement strand
TCCGAAGCCGCGCGCGGTCGAAACCGCCTATGTCGGCCTGAAATCGCCGGCGCAGGCGCTGAAATTGCTTTCGATCTCGCAAGCCGAGGCGGCAGGCACGCTGACGAGTTTCGAGTTGCTTTCCGATATCGCGGTGGATTTTTCCGTCCGGCACGGCATCGACGTCCGCGATCCCCTCGCCGGCAAGCATCCGTGGTACGTGCTGATGGAGTTGTCCTCGCCGCGCGAGGACGCCCGCGCCACACTGGAAGCGATCCTGGCGCGGGGCCTGGAGGCCGGCATCGTCGACGACGCCGTGATCGCCAATAGCCTCAGTCAGCGCTCAGCGTTCTGGAAGCTGCGCGACGAGATGTCGGCGGCGCAGAAGCCGGAAGGCGGCTCGATCAAGCACGATATCTCGGTGCCGGTGGTCGCGGTGCCGGATTTCATCGAACAGGCCGATGCTGCCGTGATCAAACTGATCCCGGGTTCGCGGCCGGTGCCGTTCGGCCATCTCGGCGACGGCAATATCCACTACAATGTCAGCCAGCCCTTGGGCGGCGATACCGCGGATTTCATGGGCCGCTGGCACGAGGTCAACGCGGTGGTATTCGACATCGTGCTGCGGATGGGCGGATCGATCTCGGCCGAGCACGGCATCGGCGTGCTCAAGCGCGACGAACTGCCCGAGGTCAAGGACAAGGTCGCGATCGAACTGATGCGCGCCATCAAGGCCATGCTCGATCCGCATGGCATCATGAATCCCGGCAAGGTACTGTGACAGCGTCGGCGTCTGCTACTACGTTGTCCATCGCGCCGATCGGGGACGCCGATGTCGCTGATGTCATCGCGCTGTGGCAGGCTTGCGGCTTAACGCGGCCGTGGAACGATCCCGCCGCGGATATCGCACTGGCGCGGCGCGGGCCGAACTCGACCGTGTTGATCGGCCGCGACGGCAGCACGATTGTCGCGACCGCCATGGTCGGACACGATGGCCATCGCGGCTGGGTCTATTACGTCGCGGTCGATCCCGACCGCCGTGGGCAAGGCCATGGCCGAGCAATCATGAACGCGGTAGAGGATTGGCTGCGCGCGGCTGATATCCCGAAGCTGCAGCTGCTGGTCCGGCGCGATAACGCGAAGGCCGGCGCATTCTACCAGTCGATCGGGTACGAAGAAGCCGAGACGATCGTCTTCGCCAAGTGGCTCGATGGCCGCAAGCCGGCAGCGTGATCCGAACATGGCAGGCTATTCATGACCATCTCCGACCGCATCCGCGTCAAGGACGTCCGCCTGCTCTCCGACAACCATTACATCCTGAAGACGACCACCTTCGAATGGCGGCGGGCCAATGGTGAATGGCAGACCCAACACCGCGAGAGCTATGACCGCGGCAACGGGGCTGCGCTGTTGCCGTACAACCTGGCGCAGGGCACCGTGGTGCTGGTGCGGCAGTTCCGCTATCCGGCCTATGTCAACGGCTACGACGATCTCCTGATCGAGGCGTTGGCCGGCCTGCTGGACAATGAATCTCCGGAGATGCGGGTTCGCGCCGAGGCGGAGGAGGAGACCGGTTATCGGCTGGGCGAGATCCGCAAGATATTCGAAGCCTTCATGAGTCCCGGCTCGGTCACCGAAAAACTGCACTTCTTCGTCGCCGAATATGAGCCCGGCATGAAGGTCGGCTCGGGCGGCGGCAATCCCTCCGAAGGCGAGGACATCGAGGTGCTGGAAATGCCGATCGACCAGGCCACCGCCATGGTCGGCGACGGCCGCATCGTCGACGCCAAGACCATCATGCTGCTGCAATACGCGGCGCTGCATATTTTCAGGCAACATTGACAGCCCTGCGGGCCGCGGACAGATTGCCCCCATGCGCATCACCCTGATCCATGCTTTGAAACATTCGATTGTCCCGATCGAGGCCTCGTTCGCCCGGCTCTGGCCGGATGCGACCTTGATGAACCTGGTTGACGACAGCCTGTCGGCCGATCTCGCGCGCGACGGCCGCCTCACCGTCGCGATGACCGACCGCTTTCTCGCGCTCGGGCGCTACGCGACCTCGACCGGCGCTGATGCGATCCTGTTCACCTGCTCGGCGTTCGGCCCCTGCATCGAGGCGGTCGCGCGCGAGCTGGCGCCGATGCCGGTGCTCAAGCCCAACGAAGCGATGATCGAGCAGGCCGCCTCTCGCGGCATGCGGATCGGTTTGCTCTCGTCGTTCCCGCCGACGCTGGCCTCGATGCCCCGGGAATTTCCCGCGGCCATGGAGATCGTGCCGAAACTGGCGGAAGGCGCCATGGCCGCGCTCGATCGCGGCGATCGCACTGAGCACGACCGCCTGGTGGCGGAAGCCTCGCGCGACTTGCGCGACTGCGACCTGATCGCGCTCGCGCAGTACAGCATGGCGCCGGCGGCTGCGCTGGTCGCCGAGGCCTCCGGGCGGCCGGTGCTGACCACGCCGGACAGCGCGGTCGCGAAGCTGAAGCAATTGCTCAGCGTCCGCGCGTGAGCCGCGATACCGAATCCGTCATGGCCGGGCTTGTCCCGGCCATCCACGTCTTTCTTTCCTTGCCTTAAGACGTGGATGCCCGGGCCAAGCCCGGGCATGACGAAAAGAGACGATGTTCAGAACAAACTTCCCTGCCCGTCATCCGACGCCACCGGCGCCGGCTTGCGCTGGCTTGGCTTGTTTGCGGGCCTCGGCGCTTCGGCTTCGCGCTGCTCCGCGGTGATCGGCAGGATCAGCTGCGCGTCGTCATTGGCGACGCGGTTGACCCGCGTGGAGACCTCGTGCCAGGCGAACTCGCCCTCGCGCGGCGGCCGCAGCAGCGCCATCACCTCGTCCGCGTCGTCCGACCTGCAATCGAGCCAGCGGTCGAAATCGCCGGCGCCGATCGCCACCGGCACGCGGGGATGCAGGCTGGCGAGATCGCCGCTCGCCGGCGCCGTGACGATCGCGACCGTATCGAGTTCCTCGCCGTTGGGGCCGATCCAGGTTTCCGCAAGCCCAGCGAGCCCGATCGGAGCACCGTCGCGGCGATGGACGAAATAGGGCCGCTTGCGGTGCCCGGAAGCCTGCCATTCATAATAGCCGTCCGCCGGGATCAGGCAGCGCCGCCGCCTGATCGCGTTCTTGAAGGCCGGTTTTTCCTTGACGGTCTCCGCACGGGCGTTGATCAGCAACGTGAAATTACGGGGGTCCTTGACCCAGGCCGGCAGCAGGCCCCAGCGCATCAGCCGGAAATGCCTGATGCCGTTGTCGACGATGACCACAGGTATGGGTTGGGTCGGCGCAACATTGTGCCTCGGCGGGAAATTCGGCTGTTCGAGATAGCCAAAAATCAGCCGCAGCGCCGCCGGGGGCGAGGTGATGACGAAGCGTCCGCACATTCTATGCCTTAAATATGCATAAGTTCAGGACCTTTTAACCCCGAACGTCAAGACTGCGGCAGATGACATCAACGGCTTCCAATCCCGCGCGAGCCGATCGCCCGACGCCGCGGCAGACCGGCCCCGTCGACCCGGCGCGGGCCGCCCTGCTGCGCGCCGCCAATATCAATCCCCGCACCGGGCTTGCCACCGACTATCTGAATCATTTCAACGAAGCCATCATGCTGCTCGAAATGATTCCGGACATGCCGGAATGCGCGGACGATTTCCTGGTTTGGCAACCGCTGAGCTATCGCGAGCATTTCACGGCCTCCAATTTCGGGGCGCGCGATCTCGCCATCGAGGCCTATGATTCCGCCGACACCGTCATCCGCACCGAATTCGACAACCTCACCAGCGCCATGACCTCGATCCTGACCGCGGTCGGCGCGGCGATGCGCGAAGCCACGCAGGACAAAACCCGGGCTACGCTCGCCGAGCAGGCCACCAACTGGGTCAAGCCGCTGGTCGCGCTGGCCGGTGGCGTCATCAATGGCGGCGCCGAGGCCGACGTCGATTACATCATGACGCATTGAGCCATGGCGGAGGCTCAGCCCCCCCATCCCCAGCTGGCGGTCAGCGCGGCGATCTTTCGCGACGACAAGATCCTGCTGGTGCGGCGCGCCCGTTTCCCCGCCAGGGGGCTTTATTCGCTGCCGGGCGGCCGGGTCGAATTCGGCGAGACGCTGCAGGCGGCGCTGCATCGCGAGGTCGACGAGGAAACCTCGCTCCGGATCGAGATCATCGGCCTTGCCGGCTGGCGCGAGGTGGTCCCGGGAACCGCGGGCGGCGGGCATTATCTGATCATGTCGTTCGCGGCGCGCTGGGCCTCCGGCGAGGTGATGCTGAACGACGAACTCGACGATTTCAGGTGGCTGTCGCCCGGCTCGCTCGGCGATCTCCAGCTCACTCCGGGCCTGCAGGAGATGATCCAGCGGGCCCAGGACCTGCTCCGGGCCTGACCCATCCGGCGGCCGGGACCCGCCCAGCGCCTTGCTTCCAGCCCATTGAAAAGGCATATCACGGCCATCCATGTCGAAGCATTTTTGGGCCGTTCTCATCCTCATCTCGGTTGGCCTCTCGAGCCCCGCACGGGCCCAGGATGCGGCTGCGCCGTTCGACGGCGACCTGCAGCGGCTGGCCGAGATCCTCGGCACCCTGCATTACCTCCGGGGCATTTGCGGCAACAATGAAGGCAGCAAGTGGCGCAACGAGATGCAGGCGCTGATCGATGCCGAAACCCCCTCCGGCGACCGCCGCGCCCGCATGATCGCGGGTTTTAATCGCGGCTATAACGGGTTCCAGCAGACCTACCGGACCTGCACGCCGGCCGCGACGGTGGCGATCCGCCGCTACATCGAGGAAGGCTCGAAGATTTCGCGCGACCTGACCGCCCGTTATGCCAACTGACGCGGCCGCTTCGTTTTGGACCCACGGGCCCATATTGTTCGGCGCCGTTAACCTTTCCTAAAGAACTGGCCTAGGCGGCCACGCGGCGCGTGCTACATCTCGCAGCGTTCGACGCGTTCCGCCCTGGACCCGCGCAAAGCCTGTTGAGTTTCATGAGCCATCCAGCGTCCTACTCGATCGCCCGCGACCCGTTGCCCGATCACGAGCAGAAGCAGGCGGCGCTGAGCTATCTGAACGAGGCCTGGGCGGAGGCGCGGCACGACGGCGTCGACGGCGATTGCCTGGCGCAGGCGAGCCTGTTTGCGGCATTCGCCGAACTGGTCGGAACCTATGGCGAGGACGCGGTGGCGAAATTCGTCGAGGGCCTTCCCGGGCGCGTCCGCAACGGCGAGTTTTCGACGCGGCTGGCGAAGCAGTAGTTTTTCCGATTCGATTTTCAAACGGCCAATTTTTAGAGCCATCATTCCGAGGCGCCCGAAGGGCGAACCCGGAATCTCGAGATTCCGGGTTCGATGCTTCGCACCGCCCCGGAATGACGACCTGACATACATCCACGATCTCGCCGCATGATTTTTTTTGCGCGAGGTATTCCTTTATTCCCGCCCTCTTCATTGAGGGCGCAGGGAATGCCGGGCGGCCGATGCGCCCGATAGCCGCGTGTGCAATGAGTAGTGGGTAGAAGGCACACGCGTTAGCAGGTCACACCGGAATCACCCGGCATTCCCCACGCAATGGTTTACGGATTATAGCGCGCTCTCCCCGGTGCTCCGGGCCTTTTGGCCACCGTCATCCGCGTCACTTCACGCGAACTTGACACCAGCGT
>NZ_DATHOP010000285.1:0-5790 GCF_035484855.1 Bradyrhizobium sp. | reverse complement strand
GCGTCTTCTCGATGATCAGCCCGGTGGTGTAGCCGGCCACCGCGTTGAAGCCGAACTCGATCTTGCCGTCGGGATATTTCTTGTCCCAAGCAGCCTTATACGCCTTCATGTCCATGCCGAAATTGACGGGATAGTCGAGCTCGGACGGCGGCACATAGGTGAAGACGTGTTCAAGGCCCTTGGCGCCGACGTTCTTCTCCAGAAGCTCCGTCTCGAGACCGGCATAGATGCAGAACAGCATCTTGAACTTGACGCCGACGTCCGCGACGTTGCGCAGGAAAGCGATGTCGTTCGGCGCATAGCCGAAATGGATGACTGCATCCGGCTGGGTGTTGTTGATGTTGTTGATGATGACGGTGTAGTTGGTGGTCTCGGTCGGGACGCCCTGGTCGTAGACGATCTCGATCGGCGCGCCGGAATCCTTGACGAATTTGCGGAACGCGTTGGCCTGGGTGCCGGTAAATTCATTGGTCGCGTACAGAATGGCGACCTTCTTGATGCCGAGGCCGGGGCCGTCATGCGAGATGAAGTCGGCGACCGGCTTGGGCCACACCGTCGAGACCGGGTCCGCCATCAACGCGATATAGGGATTGTCCTTGGAGAAGAAGCTGGCGCCGGTGCCGGTCTGGTCGAACAGGAACATCTTGTGGTCGCGCGCGATCGCAACCGCCGGCGCCGTCAGCACCGAGCCGGAATCGGCGACCAGCAGGTCGACCTTGTCCTGGGTGATCAGCTGGTTGTAGAGCGTGGAGGCGGTGGCCGTGTTGCTCTGGTCGTCATAGGCAACGAGCTTGACCGGGATTTTCTTGTCGAACGCTTTCACGTAGACCCCGCCGTCGGCGTTCTTCTGGTCGGCCCAGAGTTTCAGCGCGCTGTACACCGGTACCGAGATCGAGGCGAAGCGTCCGGATGACGCATAGAGCGTGCCGATCTTGATCTCGGCCGGCGCATCCGCAGCCATTGCCGGTGCGGCCAGCGCAAACCCCGCCGCCAGCACCGCGCCTGTGATCCTCAACATGAAATCCTCCCGATTTTCTTGGTTCTGGCGCGCAATGTACCGCGTCAGGTCATAGCCATACAAGCATCCCCGCCCAGGCAATAGTGCGTGTGCCGGAATACACGGCATGCAAGAGGTCGGCTGGACCGTTGACGGCGGGCCATCCAATGTCGCATCAAGATTGGAACCAGCGGGCCGAGGCGTGCCCGCCATCAGGAGGAAATCACCGACATGGCCGAGCCAGCGCGCGCGAAACCCAAACCGACGCCGGAGACCCAGCATTTCTGGGACGGCACGCAATCAGGCGAACTGCGCCTGCAGCGCTGCGACGCCTGCGCCAACGTCTATTTCCCGCCGCGCCCGTTCTGCCCTGCCTGCGGCGGCCGCAAGGTCAGCATCTTCAAGGCCAGCGGCAAGGCGAAACTCTACAGCTACGTCATCCATCACCGCCCGGTGCCGGGTTTTACGCCGCCTTACTCTATCGCGGTGGTGGAGCTGGACGAAGGCCCGCGCATGATGAGCAACATCGTGGATTGTCCGCAAACACCGGAGGCGCTCGAACTCGACATGAAGCTGGAGGTCAAATTCGAAAAACTCGACGACAAGATCACCCTTCCCTTGTTCCGACCGGCGAAGGGCTGAGATCATGCGCAGGAATCAAGTTGCCGTCGTCGGCGCAGCAGAGACCACCGAGCTCGGCGTCATTCCCAACACCTCGCAGATCCAGCTGCACGCCGATGCGGCGCTCAACGCCATCGCAGACGCCGGGCTGAAGCTTTCCGACATCGACGGCTTTGCCACCGCGGTCGAGACGCCGCAGCAGATCGCCCATTACCTCGGCATCACGCCGACCTGGGTCGACGGCACCTCCGTCGGCGGCTGCTCGTTCATGCTGCATGTCCGCCATGCGGCGGCGGCGATCGAGGCCGGGCTGTGCAAGACGGTGCTGATCACGCATGCCGAAAGCGGCAAGTCGAACATCGGCCGCACCCCGCGCATGACCGGCCCGGACAGCCTGAATGGCCAGTTCGAACTGCCGTACGGCGTTTCGACGCCGGCCAGCATGTTTCCGATTCCGGTGCTGCGCTACATGAAAACCCACGGCATCACCCATGAGCAGATCGCCATGGTCGCGGTGGTGCAGCGCGAATGGGCCGCGAAAAATCCGCGCGCCACCATGAAGGCGCCGATCACGGTCGAAGATGTTCTGAATTCGCGGATGATCGCCCATCCCTTCCGCATCCTGCAATGCTGCCTCGTCACCGACGGCGGCGGCGCGCTGATCCTGACCTCGGCCGATCGCGCCAGGGATTTCAAGACAAAGCCGGTCTATATACTCGGCACCGGCGAGAGCGTGGAAACGCCGATGGTCAGCCAGATGCAGACGTTCGACAGCTCGCGCGCGTTCAAGGTGGCGGGGCCGCTGGCGTTCCGGGAAGCCGGCATCACCCACAAGGACGTCGATCACCTCATGGTCTATGACGCGTTCGCGCATCTGCCGCTCTACGGCCTCGGCGATCTCGGCTTCATGCCGCATGAAGAAACCGGCAAATTCATCGCCGACGGCAATACAAGACCCGGCGGCAAGCTGCCGCTCAACACCAATGGCGGCGGCCTCAGCTACATGCATTCCGGCATGTACGGCATGTACGCGCTGCAGGAAAGCGTGCGGCAAATGCGCGGCATCGCGCCGGCGCAGGTGCCGGGCGCGAAGATATCGGTGTGCCACGGCGTCGGCGGCATGTTCGCGGCAAGTGGAACGATCATTTTTACGAATGAGAGATAGTCGTCATTCCGGGATGGTCCGAAGGACCAGACCCGGAATCTCGAGATTCCGGGTTCGCGCTTTGCGCGCCCCGGAATGACGAAAACAACGGAGGGCATCATGGCGCAAGGCAAATCACTCGACGGCAAATCCATCATCGTCACTGGCGCGGGCCGCGGCATTGGACGCGAGATCGCGCTGTTATGCGCGGCGGAGGGAGCAAAAGTCGTGGTCAACGACCCCGGCGTTGCCGCCGACGGCTCGGGATCGAGCGCCTCGCCGGCCGAGGAGGTGGTCGAGGAAATCAAGAAGCGCGGCGGCACGGCAGTCGCCAATTTCGAAACTGTGGCCGAGGCCATCCCCGCCAGCAAGATCGTCAAGGCCGCGGTCGACAGCTTCGGCAAGCTCGACGGTGTGGTCAACAATGCCGGCATCCTGCGTGACGCGATCTTCCATCGCATGAGCATCGATGCCTTCGAATCCGTCATCAAGGTGCACCTGATGGGTTCGTTCTATGTCTCGCATGCCGCGGCACGGCTGTACCGCGAGCAGGAGAGCGGCGCGTTCGTGCACTTCACCTCGACCTCGGGCCTGGTCGGCAATTTCGGCCAGGCCAACTACGCTGCCGCCAAACTCGGCATCGTCGGCCTGTCGAAATCGATCGCGCTCGACATGAACCGTTTCAACGTGCGCTCCAATTGCGTCTCGCCGTTCGCCTGGAGCCGGCTGATCGGGACCATCCCGACCGAGACCGAGGCGGAGAAGGCGCGCGTAGAAAAGATCAAGCAGATGGGCCCGGAGAAGATCGCGCCCGTTGTCGCCTATCTGCTCGGCGATGCCTCCAAGGACGTCACCGGACAAATCTTCGGCGTGCGCATGAACGAGATTTTTCTGTTCAGTCAGAACCGTCCGCTGCGCTCCGTGCAGCGCACCGAAGGCTGGACGCCGCAGACGGTCGCCGAGCACGCGATGCCGGCATTGAAGCCGTCCTTCTACAGGCTCGACCGCTCCGCCGACATTTTCAGCTGGGATGCGATTTGAGGAGGCGAATAGGGAAGTGGCGAATAGCGAGGGATCTTCCATTCGCTACTCGCTACTCGCTACTCGCTACTCGCCATTCGCCTCTTCCCTACCCGCTATTCCTCAAGCCCGCCGAAATGCCGTTGATGGTGATCTGGATGCCGCGCAGCACCTGCTCGTCGGGATTTTGCGCGCGATGCTCCTTCAACAGTTCCACCTGTACGTGGTTGAGCGGGTCGAGATAGGGGAAGCGGTTGCGGATCGAGCGCTCCAGCAGGGGATTGCCCTGCAAGAGCCGCTCCTGGCCCATGATATCAAGCGCCAGGTCGATCGAGGTCTGCCATTCCTGCCGGATGCGCCCGAAGATCTTGTCGCGCAACGCCACGTCCGGCACCAGTTCGGCATAGCGCGAAGCGATCGCGATCGAGCTCTTCGCCAGCACCATGTCCATGTTCGACAACAGCGTGCGAAAGAACGGCCACTCGCGATAGAGTTCGCGCAGGAACGGCATGCCCTTGTCGGGATGCTCCTTGATCCAGATCTCGACCGCGCTGCCAAAACCGTACCAGCCCGGCAGCATCAGGCGGCATTGCGCCCAGCTGAACACCCAGGGAATGGCGCGCAGATCCTCGATCTCGCGGGTCTTCTTGCGCGAGGCCGGCCGGCTGCCGATGTTCAGCGTGGCGATTTCGGTGATCACGGTGGAATTCCAGAAATAATCGGCAAAGCCCTCGGTTTCATAGACCAGCCCGCGATAGGCCTTGAAGGCGAGATCGGACAATTGCTCCATCGCCTTCAGATAGCCGTCCGATGGCGCGCTCTGCTTCGGCTGCAGCAAACTCGCTTCCAGCGTCGCGGCGGCAAGGATTTCCAGATTGTTGCAGCCGACTTCGGCATTGGAATATTTGCTGGAAATGATCTCGCCCTGTTCGGTGATCCGGATCTGGCCGTTCACCGCGCCGCCGGGCTGCGCGATGATGGCGTCATAGCTTGGTCCGCCGCCGCGGCCGACGGAACCGCCGCGGCCATGAAACAGCCGCAAGCGCACATGGTGCCGCTCGAACACCTCGACCAGGCCGATCTCCGCCTTGTAGAGCTCCCAGCCCGAGGTGACGAAGCCGCCATCCTTGTTGCTGTCGGAATAGCCCAGCATCACTTCCTGCACCGCGCCGCGGCTATCTACCAGCTTGCGGTAATCGTGCATCGACAGCAGCCGGTCCATGATGGCGCTCGATGCCTGCAAATCCTCGATGGTCTCGAACAGCGGCACGATATTGATGGCGCTGCGGCCGGAGGGATCGACTAGGCCCGCCTCCTTCAACAGCAGCGCGACCTCCAGCATGTCGGACACGCCCTTGCACATCGAGATGATGCATTGGGGGATGGTGTCGGCGCCGAACCTGGCATGAGCCTCGGCCGCCGCATGGAACACGGCGAGTTCGCCGACCGTCTCCTCGCTGTACTTCACGAAGCTCGACGTCAGCGGCCGCGTGTTGCGCAACTCGCCGGTCAGGAGCGCGATCCGCGCCTCTTCGCCCAGCGCCAGATAGGACATGCCGGGCATCGCGGCGTCGATCAGTTCGGCGACCGTGCGCTCATGCACGGCGGAATTTTGGCGCATGTCGAGACTGGCGAGATGGAAGCCGAAGCAATCAACGGCCCGGCGCAGGTGCCGGAGCCGCCCGCGCGCGATCACCCGCGAATTGTTCGAGATCAGCGAGCGATAGATGATATCGAGATCGGCCTTGAACTCCCCGACATCGGCGTAGGGTGCGGCTTCGCCGACCGGAGGGCGCGTGGTCTCGACGTCGAGCCGCGCGGCGGTCGCGGTCAGTCGCGCGTAGATGCCGGACACCGCCAGCCGATAGGGTTCGCCGCTGCGATGCGGCGATTTATCCGGCGAGCGCTTCGCGAGCGCGCGCAGATCCTTGGAAACATCGGTCAGATGCGCCGCCAGCGACAATTCGGAGCCGAGCACATGCAGCTCCTCCAGATAATAGCGCAGCAC
>NZ_DATHOP010000284.1:0-14687 GCF_035484855.1 Bradyrhizobium sp. | reverse complement strand
TATGATGACGGGAAGACCGATGCCCTGTGTAGTCAATGCGGCGATCCATCCGAGGATCGGCGCGCTCTCGAAGCAGAATTGCGTCGTCACATTGACCTGGATTTTCGTTCTGGCGCCCCAGTCGCGCCAGGCTTCCAGCACCTTGAAGGCCTCGGCCGCCGCCAGATAGGGATGGCCTTCGGGGTGGCCTGCGACGCTCACCGATCGGATGCCATGCGCCTCGATCAAGCAGCTCCCCCCGACATCGAGGCTCGACTTGAACGGGCCTCGCGCCAGCGCGACATCGCCCGCGATCAGCAGCACGCGTGCGACATCGGCTTCGCCCCGCAGCCGCGCCAAAAAATCATCGAGCATCTCGCGCGAGGCCATTTCGCGCGCCGCGATATGCGGCACCGGGTTAAAGCCGGCGCGACGCAGCGCGGTCGCCGTCTCGATATTATGGCGATAGCTGTCGCCGGGCAGGAAGGTGATGGTGACATCGGTGCCGGCCGCGAAATGATCGTGCAACTGCTCCAGCTGGTGCCCGCGCGAGGAGATCTCGACGGAAGCCCGCGACAACAGTGTAATAAGTTCGTCGCCGGATGCCATTGCGGCTTTGCTCCGCTTGCAGGTTCCGCCGCGCGTCAGGCGCGGCGTCGCGAAATCACATAGGTCTCGTCGTTGAACCAGAGACCGCCATGCTTTTTCAGCACGCGGTCGGTGGCCTCGAGGTAACGGCCCTCGCGGACCACCTCGGACAGCCGGTCGTCCTCGATCTGCGCGACATAGATCGCGGCGTTCCAGGCCGCGAACAAGGTCGAGGTTCCGATCGGCCCGCTGACCTCGTCCGGAAGCGTGTGCATGCGGTAGCGGAAGATCGAGCGTGCGTCCGACGAGGCGTTGAAATTATAGTGCCGCGCCGCGGCGCCAAGCTCGTGCTTGACCTGGCGCAGGATCGCATAGCGATCGGTCTTGAACGGATCATCGCCGGGCCAGACCTGGTCGATGATCTCGATGCCGGGATCCTTGCCGTGCGAATGGATCCCGATCAGCCGGCCGCCGGGCCGCAACGCCTTGACCAGCGGCGTCACGATTTTTGAAGCCTTGAACTCGACGCTGGCGCGCGCCCGGTACGGTTGCGAGGCGATCACCAGATCGTAGTCGGCCATCACCCGCCCGGGCCGCGGCATGATCGGATCGAGCAGGAAGGAGTGATCCTCGCGCCGCAATGTCAGGATAATCGGCCGCGTATAGACGGGATTGCCGGTGGTCGGACTGATCCCGGCCCGCCAATTCTCGGCCAGAAAACCTTCGAGCTGTCCGATCTGCTCGGCAAAGCCGTGCGCGGTATTGCCGGTGAGCGCGACATCCTTCCAGATCAGGCCCTGCGCCGAAGTCACCGAGCGCGGCGTCAGCCACGGCGCCTCCGCGTAGTAGAGGTTGGTGACGACCAGCACGGTCGCCGGATGCTCGAACAGCCGATCCGCCATCTTCTCGAGCATCAGCCGCACATCCTCGTAGCTGATTTCCTTGGCGACGACATAGAGCGGCATGGTCGGGAAGCGCGCATGCACCGAGCGCATCACGCGCGACAGCACGGTACCGTCGCCGACACCGGCGTCGAAGATGCGAAGCGCCGGCGGCGCCGGCTGCAGATTGCCGAGCTCGAGCGAAATCCGGTTGGCGATTTCGGTCTTCTCGCTGCAGGTCGAGACGAACAGCAGGTATTTCTGCCGGTTGTCGAAGAACCGGAACCCGGCCGGGACGATGTCGGCTACGACCGCTGCACCGTTGACCGGCTTGGCGCCCGCGGCAGCTTTGGTCTGCGCGGGGGGCTGCATGGCCCGATGTTCGCTGAGATAGGCGCGCACCTTGTCGAGCGTGCCGGTGGTGATCCGGGCGCCGTCGCGCAAACGCGACACCAGTTTGCCGTCGTTGACGACGAGCCGCCCGAAGGTGGATTCGGCCGTTTGGGTCGCGCGGCAATAGTCGCGGATTTCCCCGAGAATCTGGTCGGAGGTTCCGACGGTTTGGCCCTGGTGTTCCCCAGTCCGCATGGTCATCTCCTGCGGTTTTTCCCTGATGGTATCAAGGAACAGCCACAGGGAAGCGTCAACCACAAACGGAGTGGGCAGAATTCATGGGCATACGCCCACATCAGTACCGAAATTAGCCGTGGCGCCCCGGCCATTGCGGCGGGTGACTGCCGAGCGGCATCGCGGGTCGCTCCCAGCGCGCCGGCGTTTTCGACAGGATGGCGGAATGGCTGACCGCGCGCAGCGGGCCGAAGCCCGATGACACCTGTTCGAAGAAGGGACTGACCGCGTCGGCCTGCAAATCCGCGGTTTTGAGGCCGTCGGCGACGCGGCCGAGGTTCCACAGCCATCGGCCGGTCTGCGCCAGCGACACCCGGACATGCCAGCTGCCGCCTTCGCACGACTGGCGCGCCTTCGCCATCATGGCGCCGAACGCCATCAGGTAGCCGGTGGCATGGTCGAGCATCTGCGCCGGCAATTCCTTCGGACCGTCGATGCCGGCGGCCTGGCCTTCGGCATGATTGAAACCGGTCGTGGTCTGTACCAGCGAGTCGTAGCCGCGGCGCTCCGCCCACGGCCCGGCGTGACCGTAGGCCGACAGCGAGACGTAGACGATGCCGGGATTGATGCGGGCGGCATCCTCCGGCGCGAAGCCGAGGCTCGCGATCGCGCGCGGGCGATAGCCTTGCGAAAAAATATCCGCAGCGGCGAGCAGATCGCGCAACACGCCCCGTCCCTGCTCACTCCTGAGATCGACAAAGCTCGTGAGCTTGCCGCGTCCGGTGTCGATGGTGAGCCAGGGAATCGCCGGCAGATCGGGACTGGAGATCAAGAGCACATCGGCGCCATGGGCCGCGAGCGTGCGGCCGGCGACGGGAGCAGCGATCACCCGCGACAGGTCGAGCGCGCGGACCCCTGCAAGCGGGCGGTCGCCCGCCGGCCAGGGTTTTGGCGCGGCCTCGCCGATTTTTTCGATTGTGATGGTCGGCAGCGCCGCCAGCGCCCGGGCGTGCGGCGACGCCGACCATTCATCGTGCGAGCGCATCATCGCGACCACGCCGCCTGCGGCATAGGCCGCGGTCTCGAACGCCTCGGCTTCCCAGCCCATCAACGCGGCCTGGACCTCGTCGCGCACCGGCTTGCAGTTCAGCACCTTGCAGACGGCGGCCTGGTGATGGGGAAAATTGGTGTGCAGCCGCACGTAACGCCCGTCGCCGATCTTGTAGACGCCGGCGATGACGTCCCAGGTCGGCGGCGGCGACTTGCCGTCGACGCGCAGATAACGCTCGCTGCGGCATTCGACGACGGCATGGCGCATGTCGACGGTCACATCCTGCGATTGCCCCGAACGCAGTTGCCAGATTTGTGCGGCCGCAAGGCCCGCGGCGGCGACGCTGGCCTGCGCGGCGGCCGCGACACGAAACGACGACGGCAGTTGCGGTTCTTCCCCGGTCAGCGTGACGGCATCGAGCGTGGCAGGCTCGCCGCCGGCGAGTGTCCAGAGATCGGCGATGATTTCGCGGGGGCTTTGCATGAGGATTTTCCGGCGTGTCGATCTCGCAATTATAGCTGCTTGTGCAAAATAGGCGAGAGCGGCTCCCACCGTCATTGCGAGCGGAGCGAAGCAATCCATCTTTCTTTTTGGTGCTCGATGGATTGCTTCGCTGCGCTCGCAATGACGACCGGCTCAATGAAAATCCCGCGAGGGCGGCAGGATGCGCACATTGCGGGGATGGCGGATTTTCTGGGCGGGATTGTCCGGATGCTGGCGCCGGTCATCATGCAGCGGTTCGATCAGCGCGGGACCTGCCGGCACGGGGTGTTTCCGGCCGAGCGCGTCATTGGCGAGACCGACGAGATCGCGGGAGCGGTCGAACAATTTCTCGGCGACGAGATGCACGACTTTCTCCGGGCTGCTTTGAATGGTGCCCTCGACCAGCACCAGCCGCGCGCCCATCACTTCTTTGCGGAATTTCTCCATCACCTTCGGCCACACCACGATATTGGCGATGCCGGTTTCGTCTTCCAGCGTCATGAAGACGACGCCCTTGGCGCTGCCCGGGCGCTGCCGCACCAGCACCACGCCGGCGCAGCGGACATATTGCCTGTCGCGGGCATGACAGACGCCGTCGCAGGCGATCACGCTTTCGCCGGCAAACATCGACCGCAAAAATTCCATTGGATGGCCCTTCAGCGACAGCCGGATGGTCTGATAGTCGGCCACCACCTGCTCCGGCAGCGGCATCGCAGGCAATGCTTTCGCATTTTCATCCGGCTGCTCGCGCGCGGTGGCCGCCTCGAACAGCGGCAGCGGCACGTCGTCGGGCAGCCGGCGCACCGACCAGAGGGCGGCGCGGCGATCCAGCCCGATGGAGCGGAACGCATCGGCATCCGCCAGCAGCATCAGCGCGCGCTTGGGCAAGCCCGTGTCGCGGGCGAAATCCTCCAGCGAGGTGAACGGACGGCGCTGCCGCGCGGCGATGATGCGCTCGGACCAGTCTTTAGTTTCTCCAATGTCATTCCGGGGCACGCCAAGCGTGAACTGCGATGTGCAATTGCACATCGGAGAATCTCGAACTTCCGGGTTCGTCGCTATCGCGACGCCTCGGAACGACAATTGAATTTCTTTCAGCCTTTCCTCGTCCGGATCAACCCAATGAAATCCGTCGATCTGGCGAAAGCCCAGCCGCACGGCGCAATACTCTCCGTCGCCCTGCTCCAGCGTATTCTGCGCATGACTGAAAGACACGTCGATCGCGCGCACCTCGACGCCGTTCTTGCGGGCATCGCCGACGATCTGCGCCGGCGCATAAAAACCCATCGGCTGCGAATTCAACAGTCCGCAGCAGAACGCGTCGGGATGATAGTGCTTGAGCCAGGACGAGACATAGACGAGCTGCGCGAAACTCGCGGCATGGCTTTCCGGAAAGCCGTAGCTGCCGAACCCCTTGATCTGCTCGAAACAATTCTTGGCGAATTCAGGCGCGTAACCCCGCGCGATCATGTTGCCGATCATCTTGTCTTCGAATGTGCCGATGGTGCCGACATTGCGAAAGGTCGCCATCGAGCGGCGCAGCCCGTTGGCTTCCTCTGGCGTGAATTTTGCGGCCTCAATCGCAATTCGCATTGCCTGTTCCTGGAACAGCGGCACGCCAAGCGTCTTGTGCAGCACCCGGTACAACTCGTCCGGCGGTCCATGCTCGGGCGAGGGCGAGGGATAAATCTCCTTCTCGATGCCGTTCCGCCGCCGCAGATAGGGATGCACCATGTCGCCCTGGATCGGGCCCGGTCGCACGATCGCGACCTCGATGACGAGGTCGTAAAATTTTCGCGGTTTCAAGCGCGGCAGCATGTTCATTTGCGCCCGGCTCTCGACCTGGAACACGCCGAGCGATTCACCGCGGCACAACATGTCGTAGACTGGTTCATCATCCTGGGGAACCGTCGCCAGTTCGTGACGCTTGCCCTTGTGATCGGCGATGAGATCAAAACATTTTCGGATGCAGGTCAGCATGCCCAAGGCCAGCACGTCGACCTTCATCATCTTCAGCGCGTCGACGTCGTCCTTGTCCCATTCGATGAAGGTGCGATCGTCCATCGCGGCATTGCCGATCGGCACGTAGGTGTCGAGCCGGTCCTGCGTCAGCACATAGCCGCCGACATGCTGCGACAGGTGCCTCGGGAATTCGATCAGTTCGGTTGCCAGTTCGACGGCAAGCTCAACCATCGGATTTTTCGGATCGAGCCCGGCCTGCTTGACCTGCATCTCGTCGAGGCCGTCGCCCCAGTTCCCCCATACCGTATCGGCCAGTGCCGCCGTCACATCCTCGGTCAACCCCAATGCCTTGCCGACATCGCGAATCGCACTGCGTGGCCGGTAATGGATGACGGTCGCGATAATGGCGGCGCGATGCCTGCCATATCTGCGGTAGACATATTGCATGACCTCCTCGCGCCGCGAATGCTCGAAATCGACGTCGATGTCGGGCGGCTCCAGCCGCTCCTTGGAGATGAAACGCTCGAACAGGAGATCGACCTTGGTCGGATCGACGGAAGTCACGTCGAGCACATAGCAGACGGCCGAATTCGCCGCCGATCCCCGGCCCTGGCAGAGGATTTTCTGCTCACGTGCGTAATGGACGATATCGTGCACGGTGAGAAAGTAATGCGCGTATTTGAGCTTGCGGATCAGGCGCAGTTCCTTGTGCAGAACCTTTTTGGTCTTGGGCGAAATCCGGATCGGAAATCTCCTGTGCGCACCCTGCCAGGTCAGATCTTCCAGATGACGCTGCGCGGTCTTGCCCGGCGGTACCGGCTCATCGGGATATTGGTATTTGAGCTGATCGAGCGAAAAATCGATTCGGCCGGCAAACCGCATAGTTTCCGCAATCGCTTCGGGCACATCGTAGAACAGCCGTGCCATTTCATCCGCAGGCTTGAGATGACGTTCGGCGTTGGCTTCAAGGCGCTTGCCGATGGCATCGATGGTCGTCTTTTCGCGGATGCAGGTGAGGACGTCCTGCAGCTGGCGGCGCGCAGGGTCGTGATACAGCACCTCGTTGGTCGCCAGCAGTGGTACGCGGGCGGTTGTGGCCACGCCATGAAGTCGCGCCAGACGACGCCTGTCGTCGCCACGATACAAAAGGCTGGCCGCAAGCCACACCCCATCCGCGCGGCTGCGCCACAATTGATCCAGAACCTCGATCGATTTCGTCGCTTCGAAGCGATGCGGCAGCATCACGGCGAGAAGCTGCCCCTCGGCGAATTCCAGCAGGTCATGCAGCCTGAGATGACATTCCCCCTTTTCAGTACCCTCACCTCGTTTGCCCCTGGTCAACAACTGGCACAGCCGGCCATAAGCCGCGCGATCGCGCGGGTAGACCAGCACGTCCGGCGTGTCGTCCATAAAAACGAGACGCGAACCGATCAGGAGTTTGGGCTTGTGATTGACCTTTGGATTTTCCAGCTCCTTGTAGGCCCGCACCACGCCCGCCAGCGTATTGTGGTCGGCAATGCCGATAACGGGAAGACGCAGATCGCTCGCCTGATGTACATAATCCCGCGGGTCCGATCCTCCCCGCAGGAACGAGAAGTTCGTCGTAATTCCGATCTCCGCGTAAGCCGGGTTCATCATGCGAACAACCCATGCATGTACCAGTTCGGCTGAACCGCCCTGCCCTCCTGCTGTTCGATCTCGCGGTCGTAAAGTCCGTCGCGATAGAGCCAGAACCGCAAGCCCGCTTCGTCCTCGACGCGGAAATAATCGCGCGTCAGCATCGTCCCTTCCGCACGCCACCATTCCATGGCGACGCGCTCGGGACCTTCGGCGCGGACCACGGCGTGGGTAGCGCGGCGCCAGACAAAGCGCGCGGGCGGGCCATCCGGCACCTGGGCGATGACTTTTATTTGCTCCGGCCGATCGAACAATCGCAACGGCCGCAGCGGCGGTTCGCCTTCGGCACGCGCCGGCCAGACCGCGTTTGTGGCAGCCGTCAGATGATGCTGCGCCGGCGCCGCCAGCACCGCGCGCTCCGGGATGTGGGTGTCCTGCGGCAGGTGCACGACCACGCGTTTTCCCCCGATGCGCGCGGCGATGCGGTCGATCAGGGCGGCCAACTCGTCATTGTCGTGCACATTGGCATCGAGATCGCGCTGTTCCTGCACGACGATCTCGGTGCGGCTCGCCGACAGGCGGATCAGATCGAAGCCGAAACCGGGATCGAGCGGATCGCTCAGGGCGCCGAGCCGTTCGCGAAACAGCCGGTCGATCACCTCACGCCTGGTCACGGGCTGTCCGGTGTCAACCATGATAGTGCGGACCGCGCCGTCGGTGCGGAAGAAGCGGGCTTCCAGCCGCCGCGCGCCCTTGCCCTGCTGCGCCATCGCCGCAACCAGCATTCCGGCCAATCTGGACAGGGTCGCGGAGATCACCGTTTCGGTCGTCACCGGTTCGGCGAAACGTTTCTCCACAATGTAGTCCGGCAGCGGTTTCAGGGGGCTGATCGGCGCATCGCCTTGTCCCAGCGCCTGCTCCAAAAGATTCGTAAAATCAGCGCCGAAGCGGGCGGTGATTTCATGCCGGGCACGGGAGGCGACGTCGCCGATGGTTTTCAAGCCGGCGCGGCGCAGGCCGGTGACGACGGTGGCATCGGCGCCCAGCGCCGATACCGGCAGCGGTCCGACCGCATCGGCTTCCTCGCCAGGCGAAACGATGCGGCCATGGACATGACGGGTCAGCGTGCGCGCACACACCGCGGTGCCGGCAATGGCGGCGCTGACCGCAAAGCCCTGCGCGGTCAACACGTCGCACAACAGCCGCATCATCGCAGCCTCGCCGCCGAACAAATGGACACAGCCGGTGATGTCGAGAAACAGGCCGTGCGGGAAATCGAGCGCCACCAGCGGGGTGAAGCGGTCGCACCAACCGGCGATGGCGTTCAGCGCCTGCGCGTCGGCGGCCTCGTCGGCGTCGAATACCCGCAATTGCGGGCAGATGGCACGGGCGTTGGCGAGCGGCAAGCCGATATCGAGGCCGAGGCGTGCTGCCGCATCGTCGAGCGCGAAAATCTGCAGCGCATTGTTCTGCTTGGCGACGACGACGCTGGGATCATCGGCATTTTGGCCGTTAGCTGGCGCGGCGTTGTTCCGCGCGAGCTCGCGCTTGATGCGATCGATGGGCAGGCGCGGCAGCCACAAGCTGAGGATACGCCGACGGTTGACCGAAAAGGCACTCATCACATTTCCATTCCATGATCCACCGGCCGACAGGGCCATGACGGTTGCGGACAAGCTGCGTGTCGAACAGCGGCGCGCCCCACGCGCTCGCCAGCAAAGGCGCCTGCATAGCCGGCGGCGAATGCGCCGCGCGCACGATCCATCTTGTCTCCGCCGTCGAGGGTTGTGGCTCCGCCGCCATCCGCAGCAACAGGCAGGTGACGCCCGAAGCCTGCGCCGCCAATGTCAGCTTGCGGCTGGCGACGAGATCGAACTGACGCGCCTGCCCCCAGACTTCCAGCACGACTACGCCAAGCGCATCGCAGGCCAGCGCATCGGCGGCACTGCGCAACGCGGCGTCCACATCCACAGCGCGCACCGTCACCAGGCGGCGCGGATCGAGCCCGAGTTCGACGAGCCCGCTCATCGACAGCGCGCCCGATTCAATTTCGGTGAAATCCTGACGTATCCAGACCAAAGGCCGTCGCGCCGCCGCGCGGCCCGCAAGCCCCGCGACAAAACCAGTCGCCGCGGCGCTGTGTCGGCCGGTTTCCGTGAACACCTCATGCATCGCGCCCAAAGCCAGACCGCCCTGCAGCAGCGTGTCCGCCTCGGCATGCCCGAGCGCCACCCTGCGCGGCGCGTACGCATCGCCATGTGCCTCGATGCGCTCGATGTTGCCGCGCAGAGCCGCAAGCGTGTTCGTGCGTGCGCCGCTCATGCGCCGCTCCCGGGAAAGATCTGGACTGCCAACCGGTTCAGGGAGAACCAAAAGCTGGATCATTTGTTCATGATATGTTCTAATATAAAGCTAACAAGGTCAGGAGAGTCAATCGGGATCCGGAGTTTATGTTTTTTCCAAGCAATCCCAATGGGATCGGAGGAACTCTTCCCGTCCGGCCAGCATTAAAGCTGACCGCGGCAATGACACTCTCAACGATATCTGGAGAAATGCCGATGCCGACCGCCTTCCTCAGCCTCAAAACCCTGCGCGAAGAGGCGGCCGGTTGCCGCGCCTGTCCGCTCTGGAAAGATGCGACACAGACCGTGTTCGGCGAAGGCCCGCCACACGCACCGCTAATGCTGGTCGGCGAGCAGCCCGGCGACAAGGAAGACCTTGCCGGCAAGCCGTTCGTGGGGCCGGCGGGACAGATGCTCGACCGCGCGCTCGAGGAAGCCGGCATCGACCGCAAACAGGCCTACGTCACCGGTGCGGTAAAACATTTCAAATTTGTGCTCAGGGGAAAATTTCGCCTGCACCAGAAGCCGACGACCTCGGAGATCAGGGCGTGCCGGCCATGGTACGAACGCGAACTGGCCGCGATCAGACCCGCGCTGGTGGTGGCGATGGGCGCGACCGCGGCGCAATGCGTGCTCGGCAAGATCACGCCGATCAACAAGAATCGCGGCCGCCTGATCGATCTCGAAGATGGGATCCAGGCGCTGGTGACGGTGCACCCGTCCTACCTGTTGCGATTGCCTGACGAGGATGCCAAGGCACGGGAGTACGAACGCTTCGTCAGTGATCTGAAAATTGCCGCGGCGCTTGTGGATAAGTCCCTGCATGCGGCCTGAACTTGTCCGGAAAGGGTCGGCTGTTCCTTGCTTTCCCGCTTCTCCCTCGCCGCAATATTGCTGCGCCGCAACTTCAACGCTCGCACTTCACGCTCCTGTCACATGCCCCAAGCTAAAATCCCCCCATTGGGACAGGGGAATATCCACATGAGCGATATGGCGTTACCGGGTTCGATCGAGCCCGCAATCCGGAAAGGTCCAGACCTCGATGGCGGCTTTCATCCGCTGACCGGTATCATCTACATGGGAGTGGTGACGGCAGCATTGCTGTTCGTCGCCTACAGCATCTACCTCGACATCGATGCGACCGGCACCAAGGTGACGACCTATCTGCCGTACCTTCTGCTGTTCGTCGCGCTCCTGATTGCGCTCGGCTTCGAATTCGTCAACGGCTTTCACGACACCGCAAATGCTGTGGCAACGGTCATCTATACGCGCTCGATGCCAGCCCACATCGCCGTGGTCTGGTCGGGCATGTTCAATTTGTTCGGCGTGCTGCTGTCGAGCGGCGCGGTGGCCTTCGGCATCGTGTCGCTATTACCCGTCGAATTGATCCTGCAGGTCGGCAGCGGCGCCGGCTTCGCCATGGTGTTCGCGTTGCTGATCGCGGCCATCATCTGGAACGTCGGCACCTGGTATTTCGGCCTGCCCGCATCGAGTTCGCACACCCTGATCGGATCGATCATGGGTGTCGGCATCACCAACGCCCTGATCCGCGGCCGCGACGGCACCTCCGGGGTGGACTGGTCGCAGGCGGCCAATATCGGCAAGGCGCTGCTGCTGTCGCCCCTGTTCGGCTTCGCACTGGCGGCGGTCTTGCTGTTCGTGCTCAAGACGGTGATGGCCCACGCAACGCCGGCGCTGTTCGCCGAGCCCAAGGGCGACCAGCCGCCGCCCTGGTGGATCCGCGGCATCCTGATCCTGACCTGCACCCTCGTCAGCTTCTTCCACGGATCGAACGACGGCCAGAAGGGCATGGGCCTGATCATGCTGATCCTGATCGGCACGGTGCCGACCGCCTATGCGCTCAACCGCGCACTGCCCGACAGCCAGATCAAGCAGTTCAGCGTCCATTCGGAAGCTGCCAGCGCGGTGATCGAAAAGAAGGGCGCCGGCTTCAACATCCTGGGCAATCCGCGCCCGGCGGTGACGAGCTACGTCGCCGAGCACCAGATCAATGAGGGAACCTACCCGTCATTGGCGGTGCTGGTTAAGGACATCAGCAACCAGGTGACTCAGTACGGATCGCTGGCAAAATTCCCGGCAGACGCCGTCGGCAATACCCGCAACGACATGTATCTGGTTTCCGAGGCGCTCCGCTTCCTGATGAAGGACAAGGAGAGCGAACTCAACAAGGATGAGGTCGCGACCCTGAACAGCTACAAGGGCTCGCTCGACGGCGCGACCAAGTTCATCCCGACCTGGGTGAAGATCGCGGTGGCCATCGCGCTTGGGCTCGGTACCATGATCGGCTGGAAGCGTATCGTGGTCACTGTCGGCGAGAAGATCGGCAAGACTCACCTGACCTATGCACAGGGCGCCTGCGCCGAGATTACCGCGGCGGCGACGATCGCAGCCGCCGACGGCTACGGACTGCCGGTGTCGACCACCCACGTGCTCTCCTCCGGCATCGCCGGCACCATGGCGGCCAGCGGCTCCGGGCTGCAATGGTCGACGATCCGCAACATCGCGCTCGCCTGGGTATTGACATTACCGGCCGCGATGATGCTCTCCGGCTTCCTTTACTATCTGTTCTACAGCATCCTTTAGGTCGCAACCGTTCGTCATATTGCAAAGGCCCGCGCAACTGCGCGGGCCTTTTGATTGATCGACTGACGGCTCACGCCGCCAGCGTGTTCTCGACCAGCTTGATCCAGTACGAGGTGCCGTGGACGATCGCCTCGTCGTTGAAATTATAGGCGGGGTGATGCAGACCGGCGCTGTTGCCGTTGCCGCAGAAGATGAACGCCCCCGGCCGTGCCTCCAGCATGTAGGCGAAATCCTCCGCCCCCATCATCGGCGGCGACTCATGAACATTGGCGTCGCCGGCGACTTCCTTCGCCACCTGGATGGCGCGGTCGGTCTGCGAGGCATGATTGACCGTGACGGGATAGCCATGCTCGTAGGTGAGATTGATCTTGGCGCCGGTGATCTGCGCCACGCCGGCGACGACCTCACGCACCCGCTTCTCGACCAGTTCCCGCACCTCCGGCGTCAGCGTCCGCACCGTGCCCCTGAGTTCGGCGGTTTGCGGGATGACGTTGCGGGCGTTGCCGGCATGGAACTCGCACATCGAGATCACGGCCGATTCCAGTGGATCGACGCTGCGCGCGACGATGGTTTGCAGCGCCGTGATCAGCTGCGCGCCGACCAGCACGGAATCGATGCATTTATGCGGTCGCGCCGCGTGCCCGCCGAGCCCTTCGATCTTGATGTCGATCGAATCGGTGGCGGCCATGATCGGACCGGGCCGGATCGCAAACGAGCCGATCGGAATGCCCGGACCGTTGTGCATGCCATAGACCTGCTCGATGCCGAAGCGGTCCATCAGCCCGTCCTTGATCATCGCGGCGGCGCCGGCGCCACCTTCCTCGGCGGGCTGGAAGATCACGACCGCATCGCCGGCGAAATTCCGCGTCTCGGCCAGATAGCGCGCCGCACCGAGCAGCATCGCGGTGTGCCCGTCATGGCCGCAAGCATGCATCAAGCCAGGCGTCTTGGAGGCATAGGGCAGACTGGTCGCCTCCTCGATCGGCAACGCGTCCATGTCGGCGCGAAGCCCGATCACCTTGATGTCGCCATTGGCCGCCCGTTTGCGGCCCTTGATGACGCCGACGACGCCGGTGCGGCCGAGTCCGGTGGCGACCTCGTCGCAGCCGAACTCCCGCAACCGGTCCGCCACGAATGCCGCGGTGCGGTGCACTTCATACAGCAATTCCGGATGCTCGTGGATATCGCGGCGCCAGGCCTGGATGTCGGGTTGCAGATCGGCGACGCGGTTGACGATGGGCATGGCGGTTATGGGTTTTCCGGGTTGAGGGCTCTGCCCTGTCTAGCATGCAACCCGCGGTCTGCCCAATTCTCCTCGGGCGCTGTACAGCGGGCGATGGCGACGCTATGGCCTTCGATACGCTATGGTGCTGAAACGGGCGGCATGGTGATGGCTTATGAAGCGGCTTGAGGGTGATTTCGACTATATTGTGGTCGGGGCGGGCACCGCCGGCTGCATCGTCGCCAACCGGCTGTCGGCCGATCCCAGCAATCGCGTGCTGATCCTGGAGGCCGGCGGCAACGACAACTGGATCTGGTTTCATATCCCGGTCGGCTATCTCTTCGCGATCGGCAATCCGCGCTCGGACTGGATGTTCCGGACCGAGCCGGAAGCCGGCCTCAACGGCCGCGCGCTGGCCTATCCCCGCGGCAAGGTGATCGGCGGCTCCTCCGCCATCAACGCCATGATCTCGATGCGCGGACAAGCCGCCGACTACGACCACTGGCGCCAGCTTGGCCTCTCCGGCTGGGGTTACGACGACGTGCTCCCCGCGTTTCGCCGGCTGGAGGATCATTTCCTCGGCGAAAGCGAGCACCACGGCATCGGCGGCGGCTGGCGGATCGAGGCGCCGCGATTGTCGTGGGCGATCCTGGACGCGGTCGGGGACGCGGCGCAGGAAATGGGGATTCACAAAATTGCGGATTTCAACACCGGCGACAATGAGGGCGTCGGCTATTTCCATGTCAACCAGAAGCGTGGACGCCGCTGGTCGTCGGCGCGCGGTTTCTTGAAGCCCGCGCTGAAGCGTCCCAATCTGCGGCTCGAAAAGGACGTGCTGGTCGACCGCCTGATCGTCGAGCAGGGCCGCGCCGCCGGCGTGCGCTTCAGCAGAGGCGGCGAAATTGTGGAGGCGCGCGCCAAGGGCGAAGTGATCCTGTGCGCCGGCTCGATCGGATCGATCCAGGTGCTGCAGCGCTCCGGCATTGGGCCTTCGGAATGGCTGGCGCCGCTCGGCATCGCAACCGTGCTCGACCGAAAAGGCGTCGGGCGCAATCTGCAGGACCATCTGCAGCAGCGGGCGATCTACAAGGTCGATGGCGTGCGCACGCTGAACGAGACTTATTACTCGCTTCTCCGGCGCGGCCTGATGGGGCTCGATTATGCGTTGCGCCGCCGCGGGCCGCTGACCATGGCGCCGTCGCAGCTCGGGATCTTCACGCGCTCCGATCCGCGCCGCGAGCGCGCCAATATCCAGTTTCACGTGCAGCCGCTGTCGCTGGACAAGTTCGGCGATCCCCTGCACCGTTTTCCCGCCATCACCGTGAGCGCCTGCAATCTGCAGCCGACCTCGCGCGGCACCGTGCGCATTCGCTCGCATGAGCCGGACCAGG
>NZ_DATHOP010000283.1:0-5053 GCF_035484855.1 Bradyrhizobium sp. | reverse complement strand
CGCGGTGGCGGGATTTACCCGCGACCAACTCGATGTAACCACTGAGGAAAACCAACTCGTCATCCGCGGACGCCAGCAAGACGACAAGGCCCGGCAATACATCCATCGCGGCATCGCCGCGCGCCACTTCCAGCGCACCTTCGTGCTGGCGGAGGGGATGCAGGTGTTGGGCGCGGACCTGAAAAACGGGTTGTTGTCCATCGATCTTGCCCGGCCCGAGCCGGAGAAGATTGTTAAGACAATCGCTATCAATGAACATGAATAATGGAACGAGGAGCGGACTCGACCGCTTAGTCAAAATAGAGGAGTCGAGACCATGACTGAAGGTAATGTTGTGTATGAGCCGCCGAGCGTCTCCACGGAGTCGCTGGCGAGTTTGGGCGAGGGTCACATCGCCTATGTGAAGCAGATCCGTTCCGAGGACGTGCCGGGATTGTTTCCCCAGGCGCCGAAGATCGCGCCGGGCCTGAAACTGTTCGCGCTGCATTCGGCCGACGGCACCCCGATCATGCTGACCGACAGCCGGGAAGCCGCGATCGCGAATGCATGGAGCAATGAGTTGCAGGCGGTCAGCGTGCACTGACGGAAGCTTTGCGCAGGACTTCGAAGCGACGCCGGACGTCGATCGAACTGACGCCATAACTGACGTCAGGGAGCAGAGCCAAATCGGAATTCAGAACACATGGGCGTTTGTCACCGGCCTCGCCGGACGACAGGCGCCCGTAGTTTTTTACGCCGCGGTCGCGGGCGGCAGCGCCAGCACCGAATAGATCGCCGGCGCATCGCGCGAGGCGCGCAGTTTCTTGGCGACGTCCTGGTCGCGCAACAGCCGGGCGATGCGGGCCAGCGCCTTCAGGTGATCGGCGCCGGCGCCTTCCGGGGCCAGCAGCAGGAAGATGAGATCGACCGGCTGGCCGTCCATCGCCTCGAAATCAATCGGCCGCTCCAGCCGGGCGAACAGGCCGAACAGCTTTTCCAGCTTGGGCAGCTTGCCGTGCGGGATGGCGACGCCATAGCCGACCGCGGTGGTGCCGAGCTTTTCGCGCTGCAGCAGAACCTCGAAGATCGCCCGCTCGTTCTGCCCGGTCAAATGGGAGGCCCGCGCCGCCAGTTCCTGCAGCGCCTGCTTCTTGCTGTTGACCTTCAATGCCGGGAGAATCGCCTCGGGTGCGACCAGATCGGTAATCGTCATGCGGCGTTCCGAGGTGAATTAAACCGTCAGGTTGCGAAATAGTCTTTAGCGGGTCGGCGTCAAGAAGGTGAGGCGGGAGACGGGCTTACGTCCGAGTCCAAATTGGGGAGCTGCTACGGGGCGCTTCTACGGCGCGCTTCTACTCCAACGCAAGACCGGTGCCAACTGCCGCGACGTGGTTTCGAACCCTCGCCCTTGGGGCCGCGGACCATAGGGAGGGGCCATTGGCCCGTCAATGCCGGTCGCCGCCCATTTCCTGGGGCGGGATGACGTTTCTTCGAATCGTCGCCCCGCTCTATCTTTTTGTTTGAGCATGATCTTTTCGGAAAACCGGTTCCCACTTTTCCGGATCATGCTCTAAGGCTTGACCAGCGGCGGATCGATCCAGCCGATATTGCCGTCCGGCCGCCGGTAGATGATGTTCACCCGGCCGTTGCCGCCATGCTGGAACACGATGCAGGCGGCGCCCGAGAGGTCGAGCTCCATCACGGCCTCGGAGACCGACAGCCGCTTCAACGAGGTGGTGGCCTCGGCGATGATGACCGGGCTGTAGCCGTCCTGGTCGTGCTCGTCGTCTCCCGCCGGCGCTTCGATCACATAGCTCGGGGCGTCCAGGGTCGGCGCAGTCAATTCAACCATGGCCGCCGCCTCGGCATGCGATTTTCGCGCCGAGCGATCCTTGAGCCGGCTCTTGTAGCGGCGCAGCCGCTTTTCAATCATCAGCAGCGCCTGGTCGGCGCTGGCATAGGCGTCGGCAGCGTTGGAATCGGCTTCCAGCGTAATCCCGGAATCCAGATGCAGGGAGCAATCGGTGCGGAAGCCGAAACCGTCCTTGCTCAGCGTGATGTGCCCGGAATAATTGCCGTCGAAATATTTGCGCAGCACTTCATCGGTGCGCTCGCTGACACGGCCGCGCAGGGCCTCACCGACATTGATGCTTTTTCCCGAGATCCGGAGGGTCATTCGATGCCTCGATTCGTCTGGAGCGCGGACAGTACCCCGAATTGGCGGCACAATCAGGCGGGCTGAGTGTCGCGGGAGCGGTCGGAGGATGCGGCCGGCGCCGAGAGCGCATTGCCGAGCATGCTCTGCTTGTCGCGGCGGCGCTGTACCGAGGACGGAATCCGCATCGCTTCGCGATATTTGGCAACCGTGCGTCGGGCAATATCAATGCCGCTCGAGCGCAATCGTTCCACGATGGTGTCGTCGGACAGGATCACGGCGGGGTCTTCGGCGTCGATTAGCTGCTTGATGTGGTGACGCACCGCTTCGGCCGAATGGGCTTCGCCGCCGTCGGCGGAGGCGATCGAGGCGGTGAAGAAATATTTCAGTTCGAAGCTGCCGCGATTGGTCGCCATGTATTTGTTGGCGGTCACCCGCGACACCGTGGATTCGTGCATCTGGATCGCGTCGGCCACCGCCTTGAGGTTGAGCGGCCTCAAGTGCGCCACGCCGTGGGTGAAGAAGCCGTCCTGCTGGCGCACGATTTCGGTCGCGACCTTCAGGATGGTGCGGGCGCGCTGATCCAGCGCGCGCACCAGCCAGGTGGCGTTCTGCAGGCAGTCGGTGAAATAGGATTTGTCGCCATCCTTGCGGATGGTCTTCGACAGTTCGGTGTAATAAATCTGGTTGACCAGCACGCGCGGCAGCGTGTCGCTGTTGAGTTCGACGTGCCAGCCGCCGTCGGGCCCGGGCCGCACATAGACATCCGGCACCATGGTCTGCGTCCGGCTGGTGCCGAATTTCAGGCCCGGCTTCGGATCGAGGCGGCGGATTTCACCGATCATGTCGGTGATGTCGTCGTCGTCGACCCCGCAAAACTTTCTCAAAGCCGAGATGTCGCGCTTGGCCAGCAGATCGAGATGCTCGACCAGCGCCTGCATCGCGGGGTCGTAGCGATTGAGTTCGCGCAGCTGGATCGCAAGACACTCGCTTAAGCTTCGCGCGCAGACGCCGGGCGGATCGAATTTCTGCAGCACCGCGAGCACCGCTTCGACCTCCGATGGCGAAGCCCCCAGCCGCTCGGCGGCCTGCCCGAGATCCGGCGGCAGGTAACCGGCTTCATCGACGAGGTCGATCAGGTATTGGCCGATCATGCGGCGGGCGGGATCGGAAAAGGCCACCGCCAGTTGCTCGGCGAGATGGCTGCCGAGCGTGATTTCGGCGGCGACGAAGGCCTCCAGATTGTAGGCCTCGTCGTTGGAGGCGCCGCCGCCCCATTCAGTATAGGCGGTCGGCGCCGCATCCTGGGCGGTGCGCGCGGCGGCCTCGGCCGGCTCCTCTGTAAACACGTTGTCGAGCGGGGTATCCATGGTCTGTTCGATCTCGGCGCGGCTGCCGAGGTCGCGGTTGAGCCACTCTTCCTGGCCCGGCTCGAAACCGTCACCGGGCGAGCCTGCCGCCATGTCGGCGCGCTCGGCGCCCGGATCCTCGCCATAGGCGGCGCCCGAATCGTCGGAATCGGCGAATTCGCCCCGCTCCTGCGCGGGCTCGCCGGCCACCGGGGCCTCGGGACCGTCGCTGGCGCGCTCGAGCAGCGGATTTCGCTCCAATTCCTCCTCTACAAAGGCCGACAAATCGAGATTGGACAATTGCAACAGCTTGATCGCCTGCATCAACTGCGGCGTCATCACCAGCGATTGCGACTGTCGGAATTCTAATCTCTGCGTCAGCGCCATGGAGCCAAGAACCGATCCCTAAAAGTTGGTCCGATTCTTGCTTAAACTAGTCCGAAGCCGATGTACACGGCTTGACGGACTGGAAAAATGGACTATGCCGCGTGGGGTGCGGTTTTGCGTCCGGCCGCGCCATAGGTCCTGAATGAACGCATGACCTTATCGCCAAACCGCCCACACTTTGGCGGGTCATGCGCTAAAGCCGGAATTCCTCGCCAAGGTAAAGGCGGCGTACATCCGGATCATTGACGATCTCATCCGGATTGCCTTCGGTCAAGATCTCGCCGGCATAGACGATATAGGCGCGGTCGGTCAGCCCCAGCGTTTCCCGCACATTGTGATCGGTAATCAGCACGCCGATGCCGCGATTGGTGAGATGGCGGACCAGGTCCTGAATATCGCCCACCGCGATCGGATCGATGCCGGCGAACGGTTCGTCGAGCAGCATGTAATTGGGACGGGTCGCGAGCGCGCGCGCGATCTCGACGCGGCGCCGTTCGCCGCCGGACAGTGCGATCGAGGGCGTCTTGCGCAGCCGCGTGATGTTGAACTCGTCGAGCAGGGCGTTGAGTTCGGCCTCGCGCTTTTTCCTGGAGGGTTCGACCACCTCCAGCACCGCGCGAATGTTCTGCTCGACGCTGAGGCCGCGAAAGATCGACGCTTCCTGCGGCAAATAGCCGATCCCGAGCCGGGCCCGCTGATACATCGGCAGCTTGGTGACGTCGTGGCCGTCGAGCTCGATGGTGCCGCGGTCGGCCGGAATCAGTCCGGTGATCATGTAGAACACCGTAGTCTTGCCGGCGCCGTTCGGGCCCAGCAGCCCGACCGCCTCGCCACGCCGGACATAGATGCTGACGCCGCGCACGACCTGACGGGTGCCGAAACTCTTTTCCACACTGTGCACGGCCAGATAACCCGCCCGCGTCGCCAGCCGAGGTGCGGCGGCGGCGCCGTTGGTCTTGGCGCGTGGCGCCGGACGCGGCTTTTCCTGCCGGGGCGCTTCCACCTTCGGCACCGGCGCCTGGCGGGCGAGCGGAGGCGCGTCGCGCACCGGCGCCGGCAGCATGTCGCCCAAATTGTCGCCGAGCGCGGTAATGTCCGCGTGCGAGCGCGCAAATCCAGCCGGACCGCGTTTTGCCGGGCGTCGACGGAACATGCCAAGTAAATCAACCATCCGCGCTTCGTT
>NZ_DATHOP010000282.1:0-6481 GCF_035484855.1 Bradyrhizobium sp. | reverse complement strand
CGCCCAAAGTTGCCCTCATCGCCGTGCTCCGACGCCTCGTCGTCTTCGCCAACGCCGTGCTCAGGTCAGGCCAGCCCTGGAAAGGCGCCTCCGCCACTTGACATGCAACACGGTAGATCCCGGCTCAAGGCCGGGACGACGGTGGCTAATTCACTTGCCGCTCTCTCCCCTCCCAATACGGATCGCGCAGGTGCCGTCGCAGGATCTTCCCCGACGCGTTGCGCGGTAGCGCGGCGATGAAGTCCACCGATTTCGGCGTCTTGAAACCCGCGATCCGCTCGCGCGTGAAATTGATGATGTCGGATGCGGTTGCCTGCTTGCCCGGCTTCATCACCACGATCGCCTTGACCGCCTCGCCCCATCTGTCGTCGGGCACGCCGACCACCGCGACTTCCGCGACATCGGGATGGTCGCAGATCGCGCTTTCGACCTCGGCCGGATAGATGTTCTCGCCGCCGGAGATGATCATGTCCTTGATGCGGTCGTGGATGTAGAGATAGCCGTCCTCGTCCATGTAGCCGGCATCGCCCGTCCGCAACCAGCCGTCGCTGTCGAGGGTCCTGGCGGTGGCCTCCGGCAGGTTCCAGTAGCCGGCCATGTTGGAGCCGGAGCGGGTGGCGATCTCGCCGACTTCACGCGGCGGCAATTTTTTGCCATCGGCATCGAGGATCGCCAGCTCAACGCCCGGCAGCGCCTTGCCGGCCGAGCGCATCCGCTCCAGCCCCTCGATGTGGTCTTCCGGCGGCAGCGCCACGATGGTGCCGGTGGTCTCGGTCATGCCGTACAACTGCACGAAGCCGCACTTGAACACTTCGATGCACTCCTTCAGCAGCGCCGCCGGGATCGGCGAGGCGCCGTAGAGCATGTATTTCAGCTTTGAGAAATCCACGCTCCGCGCGCGCGGCTGGCGCACCACGAACTGCATCGCCGCCGGCACCATGAACAATTTGGTGATGCCGGACTGCTCGAAGAAATCCAGCACTTTCGTCGGATCGAACTCGCGGGCGATCACGCCCCTGGCGCCATGGTAAAGCCCAAGCACGCCCCAGCCGGAACCGCCGATGTGGAAGATTGGCATCGCCACCAGCGAGACGTCGTCCTCGGTCCATTCGTTCCACTCGGGCTTTTCCGCCTCGTTGCCGGACTGAACCAGATTGAGCATATTCGCATGCGACAGCATCGCGCCTTTCGGCTTGCCCGTCGTGCCCGACGTATAGAGTTGGATCGCGATGTCCTTCGGATTAATCGCGACCTTCGGCTCGTCGCTGCTCTGTGTATCGCGCCATACCGTAAAATCCGGCCATTCCGGCGCGCCGCCGCCTTCGGTCGTGATCACTGTCCGCACGCCGGGCAATTGCGCCCGGATATTGCGGACCTGCGTGATGAATTCAGGCCCGACGAACAGCACCGGCGCCTTGCAGTCCTCGACGATGAAGGCGACTTCGGGTCCGGCCAGCCGCCAGTTCACCGGCGCCATCACCACATTCGCCTTCATCGCACCGAACAGCAGTTCGAAATAGATGTCGCTGTTCTTGCCGAGATAGGCGATCCGCTCGCCCGGCTTGACGCCGAGCGCGATCAGCGCATTGGCGACGCGGTTGGTGTTGACATCGAGCTCGGCGAAGCTGGTCTGGCGTCCCTCGAATTCAAAAGCCGTGGCGTCGCCCCGGCTCTTCGCCCGCGCACGCACCACCTCGGCAAGGTTTGCCGTTTGTTGAGACATGATTCCCCCGTGAATATTATTTCGTTGACCGGATTACCCCCGTGCCGCGCGGTCCTTTTCGTTCTGCGCCTTGATGGAGTCGCGCGCGGCCGTCCAGTCGGAATCCTTCCAGTCGCGCAATTGGTAAAAATTGCCGCCCATCGCCAGCGCCTGGCCGCCGTCCATCGCGATGGTCTCGCCGTTGATCCAGTCGCAGCCGCCGGAAATCAGGAATACCGCGAGGTTTTGCAATTCTTCCATCTTGCCGACGCGTCCCATCGGGTTCATTGCCTTGGTCCGCGCGCCGGCTTCGTCGCCAGGTTTTATCCGTTTGCTCATGCCTTCGGTTGGGATTTCGCCGGGCGCGATCGTGTTCAGGCGGATGCCGTAATGTCCCCATTCGGTGGCGAGCGACATGGTCATGGCATGGATCGCGGACTTGCTCATCGCCGATGGCACCACGTAAGGCGAGCCGTTGCGGACCCAGGTCACGGTGATCGACACCACATTGCCGCGCTGCTTCATCGCGATCCAGCGCCGGCCCACCGCATGCGTCACATAGAACGTACCGTGCATGACGATGTTGGCGACCGCATCGAAGCCGCGCGGCGAGAGTTCTTCGGTGCGCGAGATGAAATTGCCGGCGGCGTTGTTGATGAGGTCGGTCAGCCCGCCTTCCAGGAAAATCGTCTCGATCATCTCGTCGACCGCCAGCGGGTTGCGGATGTCGACGCCGTGGCTGGTGACCCGGCCGCCATAGAGGTCCATCAGTTCGGTCGCGGTCTCGTCGCAGACGGCCTTGCGGCGGCCGCAGATATGGACCTCGGCGCCGAGTTCAAGGAAGCGCGCCGCCATCGACTTGCCGAGCCCGGTGCCGCCGCCGGTGACGAGGATGCGGCGGTCGGCGAGAAGCTTTTCGCTGAACATGGCGTTTCCACCCCTGAAAAATGTCTGTTAATTGGTTGATTGACTAAATCCGGCCGACGCCATTCTGTAAAGCGGCAACAACGAAGAAGTGCAGGGGAGAATTCTCATGGAGCATCGCGTCTCGGTCTCGATTTCGGACGGCGTCGCCGATGTC
Organism: Bradyrhizobium sp.; assembly: GCF_035484855.1. Taxonomy (GTDB): domain Bacteria; phylum Pseudomonadota; class Alphaproteobacteria; order Rhizobiales; family Xanthobacteraceae; genus Bradyrhizobium. The sequence continues at coordinate 3,698 of NZ_DATHOP010000282.1, read as the reverse complement.
CGGCTGGTGCGGGCGGACAAGATGAATGCGCTCGATGCCGCCATGTTCGATGCGCTGGTCGCGACCTCCGGCCGTCTCGCCCAGGAAAAGGGGCTGCGGGCGGTAGTATTGTCCGGCGAGGGCCGCGCGTTCTGCGCCGGCCTCGACATGGGCCGCTTTGCTGCGATGAAGGACGAGGGTGGCAATGGCGTCGCCGGCGGCGAGAAGCGCGATCTGGCCGAGCGTACCCATGGTCTCGCCAATTTCCCGCAGCAGGCGGTGTGGGGCTGGCGGCAGCTGCCGGTGCCTGTGATCGCCGCGATCCAGGGCGTGGCCTTCGGCGGCGGTTTTCAACTCGCGCTCGGTGCCGACATGCGGTATCTCGCGCCGGATGCGCGGATGTCGATCATGGAGATCAAGTGGGGGCTGGTGCCCGACATGGCGGGAACGCCGATCCTGGCGAGCCTCGTGCGCGACGATATCTTGCGCGAACTGACCTATACGGGCCGGATTTTCTCGGCGCAGGAAGCGCTGGGTTACGGGCTCGCGACGCGGATCTGCGACGATCCGCGCGCTGCGGCTTTTGAAGTCGCGCGAGAAATCGCGGCAAAAAGCCCCGATGCAATCCGCGCCGCCAAACGCATGCTCGGCAAGCTCTCGATCGATCCCGGCCCCGCGTTGCTCGCCGAATCCGTCGAGCAGCAGAGGCTGCTGGGTAGTCCGAACCAGACCGAAGCCGTCCGCGCCAACATCGAAAAGCGCGCGCCGCGCTTTGCGGATGTGGGATAATCGCGCTTCTCGTCATGGCCGGGCTTGTCCCGGCCATCCACGTCTTCACTTGCGGCAACGAAGGTGAGACGTGGATCACCGGGACAAGCCCGGTGATGACGACAAAATTGTCGACGCGCTCTAACGAAAAAGAAAATGACCGAAACCTCCTCCCCCTTCCTCGGCATCATCAGCGGCCAGCGCCGGCGCACCCATGCCGAGGTCGCCGATCGCGCCGCGCGGATGGCCGGCGGCTTCGAGCGGCTCGGCGTCGGCCAAGGCGACAGCGTCTGCATCCTGATGCGCAACGACATCGCCTTCATCGAGGCGGCCTATGGCGCGATGCGGCTCGGCGCCTACGCGGTGCCGGTCAATTGGCATTTCAAGCCGGAGGAGATCAATTACATCCTGCGGGATTCCGGCACGCGCGTGCTGGTCGGCCATGCCGACCTGCTGCATCAGCTGCGCGACGCTACTCCGGCCGGCGTTACCGTGCTCAGCGTCCCGACGCCGCCGGAAATCCTGGCGAATTACAGGATCGATCCCGATCTTCTCGCCACGCCCGATTTCGCACTCGATTTCGAAATCTGGCTCGCCCAACAAACGCCTTACGATGGCCCGGCGCGGCCGCAGCCGGCGAACATGATCTACACCTCGGGGACGACGGGAAATCCCAAGGGCGTACGGCGCCATGCGCCGACGCCGGAACAGAGCGCTTCCGCCGAGCGGATGCGCGGTTTGATCTATGGCCTGCAGCCGCAGGCACGGGCACTGCTGCCTGGACCGCTCTATCATTCCGCGCCGAATTCGTTCGGCCTGCGCTCCGGCCGGCTCGGCGGCGCGCTGGTCCTGCTGCCGCGGTTCGAGCCGGAAGAGTTCTTGCGGCTGATCGAGACGGAGCGGATCGACACCATCTTCATGGTGCCGACCATGTTCATCCGGCTGATGAAGCTGCCCGAGGCAGTACGCCGCAAATACGATGTTTCCTCGCTGCGCCATATCATCCACGCCGCCGCGCCCTGTCCCGCCGACGTCAAGCGCGCGATGATCGAATGGTGGGGCCCGGTGATCTATGAATTCTACGGCTCGACCGAATCCGGCGCCGTCACCTTCGCCACTTCCGAGGACGCGCTGAGCAAGCCCGGCACCGTCGGCCGGATCGCGCCGGGCGCCGAACTGCGCTTCATCGGCGAGGACGGCAGGGTGCTGCCGCAGGGCGAGATCGGCGAGATTTATTCGCGGATATCAGGCAATCCGGACTTCACCTATCACAACAAGCCGGACAAGCGCGCCGAGATCGAGCGCGAGGGATTTATCACCTCGGGCGATGTCGGCTACATCGACCAGGACGGCTATGTCTTCATCTGTGACCGCAAGCGCGACATGGTGATCTCGGGCGGCGTCAACATCTATCCGGCCGAAATCGAGGCCGCGCTGCATGCGGTGCCGGGGGTGCATGATTGCGCTGTTTTCGGCATCCCCGACGCGGAATTCGGCGAGGCGCTGATGGCGGTGGTGGAACCGCAAGCGGGGGTGACGCTGGACGTTGCCGAGATCCGCGCCCGGCTGAAGACGGCGCTGGCCGACTACAAAGTCCCAAAACACGTCGAAATCCAGAAAAACCTGCCGCGCGAGGATTCCGGCAAGATTTTCAAGCGCCGCCTGCGCGATCCCTATTGGGAGCGAGCGGGGCGGAGGATTTAAACCACCGTCGTCCCGGCGAACGCCGGGACCCATACCGCGTGATCTGTCGATAGAGCACTCCCGCAGACGCCTTCCGTAAGATCTGGCGTCCGGGATTATGGGTTCCTGCTTTCGCAGGGACGACAAATTGAGACCGCCTCCATCTTTATCTTGCACTGCGGCAAAAATGTTGCACACTCCGCCTTGCCGGGCAGCCTCTGGAGTAGTCAGCCATGTCTCCCCAGACCATGCCTTCCGAACCTGAATTGCGGTCCAATCGCGCCGAGGATGCCCAGGCGCTCGAGGAAGACGTCCGGCTGCGGAATGACATCCGCCTGCTCGGACGCATCCTCGGCGACACCGTGCGCGACCAGGAGGGCGCCGACGTGTTCGACCTGGTCGAGCGCATCCGGCAGACCTCGATCCGGTTCCACCGGGATGAAGACAAGACGGCGCGGCGCGAGCTGGAAGTGATTCTCGACAGCATGTCGATCAGCCAGACGGTGCGTATCGTGCGCGCCTTCAGCTATTTCTCCCACCTCGCCAATATTGCCGAGGACCAGAACAACATCCGCCAGATGCGTTCTGCCGCGAGCGCCACACCGCTTCCGGGAACGCTGGCACTGACCTTGTCGCATGCCCGCGCGGCCGGCTTTTCCGCGGCCGACTTGCGCAAATTCTTCGCGACCGCACTGGTCAGTCCTGTCTTGACCGCGCACCCGACCGAAGTTCGCCGCAAGAGCACCATCGACCGCGAGATGGAGATCGCGGCGCTGTTGGACCGGCGCGAGCGGGTGCAACTGACGCCCGAGGAGCTTGCGGCGAGCGACGAGAAATTGCGCCGCGAAGTCCTGACGCTGTGGAAGACCAACCTGCTGCGCCGGACCAAGCTCACCGTGCTGGACGAGGTCGCCAACGGCCTGTCGTTCTACGATTACACCTTCCTGCACGAGGTGCCGCGGCTGCATTGCAAGCTGGAGGACAAGCTCAACGAGGGCGACAGCGCCGCGCCCGGCGAACTGGCGTCGTTCCTGAAGATGGGAAGCTGGATCGGCGGCGACCGTGACGGCAACCCGTTCGTGACGGCAGAAGTGATGCGCGGCACGCTAAAACTGCAGTCGAGCCGGGTGCTGCGCTATTATCTGGAGGAGCTGCATGTGCTCGGCTCCGAATTGTCGCTGGCGGCGCATCTGACCGATGTTTCCAAGGATCTGCGCGCGCTCGCGAAGCGCTCGCCGGATAAATCGCCGCATCGCAGCGGCGAACCC
>NZ_DATHOP010000281.1:0-22889 GCF_035484855.1 Bradyrhizobium sp. | reverse complement strand
CCGAGCGCGCCGAGTTGCACTTCCGCCTCGGCAAGATCGAAGCGGAAGCCGGCGGCGACGAAGCGGGCGAGGCCAGCTACCTGCGCGCGCTCGACGCCGACGCTGCGCACGCCGGTGCGCTCGGCGCGCTCGAGAAGCTGGCGCGCGCGCGCGGCGATTGCAATCCTTGAACCGAGCGGGAGCCGGTTGCACATTGCGACCGAGGAGACCGCCGATGAAGAACGAGCCCGCCCTCAAGCGCTCCGACCGCGACGGGATCGCGACCCTGACGCTCAACCGGCCGCAGCAGCGCAACGCGCTGAGCCGCGCCCTGATCGCCGAGCTGCATGACGCGCTGCGGCGGATCGCCGATGACCGCTCGGTGCGCGTGGTCGTATTGGCTGGCGCCGGCCCGGCGTTCTGCTCGGGCCACGACCTCAAGGAAATGCGCGCCAATACCGAGCCGGCGTTCTACGAAGCGGTGTTCGGCGCCTGCAGCGCCATGATGCTCGCGATCGTCAAGCTGCCCCAGCCCGTGATCGCGCGCGTGCACGCGACCGCGACCGCCGCCGGCTGCCAGCTGGTCGCCAGCTGCGATCTCGCGATCGCCTCGGAGGCCGCGAGCTTTGCCACCCCCGGCGTCGATATCGGCCTGTTCTGTTCGACCCCGATGGTGGCGCTGTCGCGCAACGTCTCGCGGAAGCAGGCGATGGAAATGCTTTTAACCGGCGAGCCGATCGCGGCTGCGACCGCGCGCGACATCGGCCTCGTCAACCGCGTGGTCGCCGCCGGCACCGAACGGGATGCGGCGATTGAGCTAGCCGAGAAGGTCGCGCTGAACTCCGCCTATACCATCAAGCTCGGCAAGGAAGCGTTCTACCGGCAGGCCGAAATGAGCCTTGCCGGCGCCTATCGATATGCGGCAGAGGTGATGGTCGAGAACATGATGGCGCGCGACGCCGCGGAAGGCATCGGCGCCTTCATCGAAAAGCGCGATCCGAAATGGCAGGATGAGTGACGGCGCGCCAGCGCCATCATTGCGAGCCAACGGGTCGGCGCGAAGCGCCGCCCGATGATAAACTCCGCGAAGCAATCCATGGTGCCACGCGAAGAAGGATGGATTGCTTCGTCGCAAGTGCTCCTCGCAATGACGAGAACGGACAAATCAAAAGATGAACCACGACGCCTATGACGACAATTACATCCGATCGATCCTCAACGGCGTGAAATCGATCGCGATGGTGGGGGCGTCACCGGTCAATGTGCGGCCGAGCTATTTCGCGTTCAAATACCTCGCACAGCGCGGCTATGACATGATCCCGGTCAATCCCGGCCATGTCGGCAAGAGCCTGCTCGGAAAACCTTTCGTCGGCTCGCTGCTCGATATCGGGCGAGCGGTCGACATGATCGACATCTTCCGCAACTCCAGCCACATCATGCCGGTGGTCGATGAAGCCCTGAAGATGTCGCCGCCGCCGAAAGTGATCTGGATGCAGCTCGGCGCGCGCGACGATGCGGCAGCCGCCAAGGCGGAAACCGCCGGACTCAAGGTCGTGATGAACCGCTGCCCGAAAATCGAATATGGCCGGCTGTCCTCGGAGATTTCCTGGATGGGTGTCAATTCGCGCACGCTCAGCTCGAAGCGCGCGCCGATGCCGACCCAGGGCATGCGGCTGTCCTTGAACCGGATGAGCGTCGGCGGCGGCGAGACCGCCGCATCGGATCGCGCCGCCAAAAGCAAGAACGACCTTTCGTGACGCAATTGCGAAACCATCGTTTCGGGATCGCGACAAAACGCAGCGCAACCGTTTCAAGCGACATCATGTGGCCCTCGCCGCCTTGACGCCGGACGCCGCTGCCATCAGCATGCTGCATTAGCGATTTCAGAAAAACAGGACACAGAGCATGACCGATCGTCTCCCGGGATTTGCGACCCTCTCCGTGCACGCCGGCGCGCAACCCGATCCCACCACCGGCGCGCGGGTGACGCCGATCTATCAGACCACCTCGTTCGTGTTCAACGACGCCGACCATGCCGCCTCGCTGTTCGGGCTGCAGGCGTTCGGCAACATCTATACCCGGATCGGCAATCCCACCAACGCGGTGCTGGAAGAGCGCGTCGCCGCGCTTGAGGGCGGCACCGCGGCACTCGCGGTAGCCTCAGGCCATGCCGCGCAGGTCGTGGCGCTGCAGCAATTGCTGCGGCCGGGCGACGAATTCATCGCCGCGCGAAAACTCTACGGCGGCTCGATCAACCAGTTCACCCATGCCTTCAAGAGTTTTGGGTGGAACGTGGTCTGGGCCGACCCCGACGACATCGACAGTTTCAAACGCGCGGTGACGCCGCACACCAAGGCGATCTTCATCGAATCGATCGCCAATCCCGCCGGCAGCATCACCGATATCGAGGCGATCGCAGCCGTTGCCCGCGAGGCCGGCGTGCCGCTGATCGTCGACAACACGCTGGCGACCCCGTATTTGATCCGCCCGATCGATCACGGCGCCGACATCGTCGTGCATTCGCTGACAAAATTTCTCGCCGGCCACGGCAACTCGATCGGCGGCATCATCGTCGATGCCGGCACCTTCGACTGGTCGAAGGACAACAAATACCCGATGCTCAGCGAGCCGCGCCCGGAATATCACGGCATCAAGCTGCAGGAGACCTTTGGCAATTTCGCCTTCGCGATCGCCTGTCGGGTGCTCGGCCTGCGCGACCTTGGGCCCGCGTTGTCGCCGTTCAACGCGTTCCTGATCCTCACCGGCATCGAGACGCTGCCGCTGCGGATGCAGAAGCATTGCGACAACGCCAAGGCGGTCGCCGAATGGCTGCAGACTCATCCCGCGGTGGCCGCGGTGAATTACTCCGGCCTTGCGGGCAACCCATACAACAACCTCGCGCGCAAATATGCGCCGAAGGGCGCCGGCGCCGTGTTCACCTTCAGCCTCAAGGGCGGCTACGAGGCCGGCGTCAACCTGGTGTCGAACCTGAAGCTGTTTTCGCATCTGGCCAATGTCGGCGACACCCGCTCGCTGGTGATCCACCCGGCCTCGACCACCCACAGCCAGCTCGACGACGCCGCCAAGATCAAGTCGGGCGCCGCCCCCGACGTGGTGCGGCTGTCGATCGGCATCGAGGACAAGGAAGATCTGATCGCCGATCTGGAGCAGGCGCTGGGCGCTTAGCCCCCGTCATTCCGGGGCGCGCACAAGCGCGAACCCGGAATCTCGAGATTCCGGGTTCGATGCTTCGCATCGCCCCGGAATGACGCGGACAGACCTTTAGCCATATTTCAACATCGTCGCTGCCACACGTCGCCGGCCGCGATATAATGCGCTGATATCGGAACCATCATTTCGGAGTCGCCGATGTTGCGCGTTGCGATTGTGTTGCTTGCCGCCGTCATAGCGAGCGGAACCGCCGAGGCCGCCGACAAGCCAGTGCCCCACCACGGCAGGCATCGCGCGGCCGTTATGCTGCCGCCGGGCCTTCCCAGGCCGCATTACAATTTCAGGACATCGATCATTTATCGGCCCGCCGACCCGCGCCCGGTCTATGTCGAGGAGCCGCCCTTCGTGGTGCTCGCGCCGGTCTATGTCGGCGTCCCCTATCCGTCGCCGCCGCCTTATGGCCCCTATCTTCCGTATTGGGATCGCCTGCCCTACGCCTGCGGCGCTTACGGCTACTGCTAACCGGGCATTCCGGTCAGCCGGTTTGCGTTGCCGGCACCACCAACTCCTGCGGCTGCATCTCCGGGCGACGCGCGGCGAGGCGCTCGGCCTGCAGCACCGCCAGCGTCAGCACCGCGATCGCAACGGCCTGATGTGTGAGCGCAAGGTCGATCGGAGCCTGATTGAGCAGCGTGAGGATACCCAGCGTCGCCTGCAAGGCGACCGCCGCCACAAGCCACAGCGCGCCGTTGATCGCGGCGGCGCCGGCGCGCGAACCGATGGCATCGAGTGCATGAAACACCGCCAGCACGAATAGCGCGTAAGCGGTCATGCGATGCTCGAACTGCACGGTGAGCGTGTTGTCGAACAGGTTGCGCCACCACGGGGACTCGAAGAACAGCCGCGCCGCCGAGGGAATGAACGCACCGTCGATCTCGGGCCAGGTGTTGTAGATCTTCCCCGCCCGCAGGCCCGCGACCAGCGCGCCCAGATAGAGCTGCACGAACGTCAAGATCACCAGCGCCGCGCCGGTGATCTTCAGCCGCACTGAGACGACGGATGCCGGACGGTCCGAGAGCCGGCGCAGCGTCCAGACAACGGCGGCAAAGATCAGGAGCGCCAGCACCAGATGGGTGGCGAGCCGAAGTTGCGAAACCTCCACCCGCTCGGACAATCCCGACGCCACCATCCACCAGCCGACCGCGCCCTGCAGCGCGCCGAGCCCGAAGATCAACCACAATCGCCGGCGCAGATCCGCGGCCAGCACACCCCGCCACATGAACCAGAGGAACGGCAGCAGAAAAACGATCCCGATCACGCGGCCGAGCAGCCGGTGGCTGAATTCCCACCAGAAGATCGTCTTGAACTCAGGCAGAGTCATGCCGGCGTTCATTTCGCGGTATTGCGGAATGGCCTTGTAGCCTTCGAACGCCTGCGTCCACTGCCGCTCGTCGAGCGGCGGCAGCGCGCCGGTGACCGGCTTCCACTCCACGATCGAAAGCCCGGATTCGGTCAGCCGCGTGGCGCCGCCGACCAGCACCATCAGCGCGATCAGAGCGGCGACCCCGACCAGCCACCATCTGACGGCGCGGATTTGCGGAGCCTGTTGTGCGGAAGCGGCGGTCATCGAAGCCGTGCTTGATTGAATTGGCGCGCCCCTTATAGTCCGCCCCTTCCCGCGCGCAAGCCGCGCTTCTGCTGTGAGTTGCACAATTCGGTCATGACCATACGCAGCCGCAAATTGCTCGGAACCATCGCGCTCCTGGTGCTGGTGACGGTGTGGTCGCTGTTGGGAATGACGGTGGCGCAGACGCCGTGGCTGGCGAATTCAGGACTGTTGCAGGCGATCTTCTATGTCGTGGCCGGCCTTGGCTGGGTGCTGCCGGCGATGCCGATCGTGAGCTGGATGTCGCGTCCGGACAGAGCATGATCCGGAAAAGTGGACACCGGTTTTCCGAAAGGATCATGCTCAAAAAAAGACAGAGCGGGATGACGATTCGAAGAGAAGTCGTCCCGCTCTAAACGTTCCTGCTGCGCGTCGGCTTGACCTTCGGGAATGTCGCGCCCGACAGGATCACGCGCATGGCGCGCAGCGAGCGCTGCCGCCCATCCCAGGCGACACGCGGCAGCGCGTGCAGATTGGTGCGGCCTTCGGCTTCGACGATCCCCGCTATCGCCGACGCCGCGCTGACGAAACCGGCCTCCTCGGCCATGGCGACGTGCTGCCTGCGAAACGACGCACGGTCGCCGAACGGATAGGCGAAATGCCTGACATCGCGGTGCAGTGCCGCCTGCGCCACCGCGCGCCCCATCGTCATCTCGCGCAGCGCATCGGCATCCCTGAGGTTCGCGAGAGCCGGATGGTTCACCGTCATGCTTCCAAATGTCACCAGCGGATCGGCGGCAAGCTTCGCCAGATCGTCCCAGTCCATCGAAGCCCGGCGCGACACCGAAGCGAGGTCGAGCGAGTAGCGCGTGCAGAGGTCCCTGATCGCGCCCGACAGATCGGACGGCGCGAGTTGCCGCATCCAGCCCTCGAGAAACTCGTAGAGTTGATATTTTTCGGCCGCCGTCCTGATGTCGAAACGTCGATCGCTGCGATCCATCATCAGGCTGATGCGCACCTCGCGCGCGATCACCTGCTCGAGCGCAAGCCACCAGGCTTCGCCGACGCCGTCGGGAAACGCCGTGGGCAGGTAGACGGCAAAGGGAACCGCGTGGCTGGCGAGCACCGGATAGGCCGATGCGATGACATCCTTGTAGCCACCGTCGAAGGTCAGGCAGACGAACCGCCGTCGCTCGGCCAGCGTGACCGCCCTGCGGCACACTTCGTCGATCGAGACGAACTGGTATTTCCAGCGCTTCAGCGCCCGGATCGTGCGGTCGAGGAATTTCGGCGTGATTTCCCGATGCCGCAGCGGCTGAAAAGGGTCGGCCCGGCGGGGACGCACGCGCTCGAACCGCAGGATCACGCCGGCGCCGCCGGCTCCCCGCCCCCTCAGCCACGATACGCCGCTGAAATAGGCGAACTCGAGCCGCAGGCGCGTCAGCAATGGGTTGTCGGGTGGCAACGTCCTGGGCCCCTGGTGCGGCGGTTTCGTCCGCATTGTCATTACTCTTTGTTGACATTTCTTTGCAAAGGTCGGCCGAAGCCGAAAAACGTAAATATTTCCCTATGGACAGGTTTCGCGATGACCATGGCTGCCGCGATCGAAAGCCGAACGGCGGAAGCGGGAGCGTGGTCCGCGGCGAGCCGCATCGCCGGCGTCGATATCGTCCATGATCTCGGCGCGGCCGAGGTTGTCTGGCGCGGCCTCGAAACCCAGTTCTCGACGCCGTATCAGCGCTTCGATTTCCTGGCATCGTGGCAACGCGAGGTCGGCGAACGCAACGACCTCTCACCCTTCATCGTCATCGCCCATGACGCGGAGCGTCGGCCGCTGTTGTTGTTGCCGCTGGCGATCGGGCAGCGCCACGGCTTTCGCATCGCCAGTTTCATGGGCGGCAAGCACGCCACCTTCAACATGGCATTGTGGGAGCGCGATTTTGCCGCCAGCGCCGCGGCTACCGATCTCGCAGGCCTGCTGGCGGCACTGCGCGAACGCACCGTGGCCGACGTCCTGGCGCTGACCCAGCAGCCGCTGCGCTGGCGCGACCTGCCGAACCCGCTGGCGCTGTTGCCCAGGCAACCCTCGGTCAACGATTGCCCGCTGCTGACGATGGCGCCCGGCGCGGCGCCCGCCACATTGATCAGCAACTCGTTCCGGCGCCGCCTCAAGGGCAAGGAGCGCAAGCTCAGGACTCCAGGCTACCGCTATCATGTCGCGACATCGGATGCTGATATCGAGCGGATGCTGGACTGGTTCTTCGCGGTCAAGCCGCTGCGGATGGCCGAACAGAAACTGCCCAACGTATTCGCCGAAGCGGGAATCGAGAATTTCATCCGCGGCGCCTGCATGGCCCGGCTGGCAGGCGGCGGCCGCATCGTCGACATCCACGCGCTCGAATGCGACGACGAGGTGATCGCGATCTATGCCGGCGTCGCCGACGGGCATCGCTTCTCGATGATGTTCAACACCTACACGATGTCGGGCAGTTCGCGTTACAGCCCCGGACTGATCCTGATGCGCGACATCATCGACGATTATGCGGCGCGCGGCTATCGCGCGCTCGACCTCGGCGTCGGCTCCGACCACTACAAGCGGCTGTTCTGCAAGAGCGACGAGCCGATGTTCGATTGCTTCATCCCGCTCAGCCCGCGCGGCAGGCTTGCGGCCTCCGCGATGTCGGGCCTCAATCGCGCCAAGCATCTGGTGAAGCACAATCAGGCGCTGTTTCAGGTCGCGCAAGCACTGCGCAGCGCGCTGCACCGCTGATCCTGTTATCCAAAAGCCGCTATGCCCGTCATTCCGGGGCGCACCAACGGGTCCGCGCAAAGCGCGGCCCGATGACAGGCTCCGTGCGAACCCGGAATCCAGAGCGAGATTCCGGGTTCGCGCTGACGCGCGCCCCGGAATGACGATCGGTGCTCAGCTGCCCGGCGTCCACGACTTGTAGTCGCCGGTGGCGGCGGGCCGGCGGCCGCTGGCCAGCGTCGAGCCCGGCGGGCGGTAGGCGAGCGGCGTTCCCGTCATGTTGGGAACATGCGGCTTTTCCCATTCGCGCGGCGTGTAGGCTTCTTGCGTGGGCGGCACGTCGACGGTGTGATGCAGCCAGCCATGCCAGGACGGCGGCACCTTCGTCGCCTCGGCATAGCCGTTATAGACCACCCAGCGCCGCTCGAAGCCGAGCGTGGGATCGATCTTGCCGCCGATCGTGCGGTAATAGAGGTTGCCCTGCTCGTCCTTGCCGACCAGTTCGCCGAACCGCCAGGTCCACAATTGGGTGCCAAACGTCTGGCCGTTCCACCACGTGAAGAGCTTGAGAAAAAACTGTTTCATGGGCGCGGCCGGCTCGAGAGGCGTTGCTGTTCTGATGCCATCGGCGGGCGGGATTGTCCAGTAAAGTCCCCGTTCCGGTATTGCCCTAGGACCGCGTCGCCAGCGCCACGCCGGCGAGCGTAAACACCAGCGCCGTGATCTGGCCGGGGCCGAGCGGCTCGTGCAGCGCAAGCGCCGAGGTGACGACGCCGATCACGGGCACTGCCATGGTGCCGATCGCCGCCACCGAGGCCGGCAGCCGGGCAAGTGCGGTAAACCACGCGACATAGGCGATGCAGAACTGGCCGAGGATCGAATAGACCAGGAGCCACCGGCCGGTATCCGACAGCGCGCCGAGGTCCGTCTTCTCGATGGCGAGCCCGACAAGGGCGACCGGCAGGCAGCCGATCCCGATCTGCCAGGCGGCGGTCGTGATCGGCGGCAGGTTCAGCGGCAACCGCTTTGCCAGCACCGTGCCGACGGCAAAGCCGACGGAGCCGCCGAGCGCCATGACGATTCCCGGTAGTTTTGCCATGCTCGCCGCAAAGCCGTTGCCGCCCATGATGGCGGAAAGGCCTGCGAACGCCATCAGAAGCGAAATCACCCGCAACAGGTTCGGCCGCTCGCCGAGAATCGGCCAGGCCAGGATCGAGGCCCAGACCGGCATGGTGTAGGCGATCAGGGCGGCCTCGCTGGCGGGAAGCCAGAGCAGCGCCAGCCCCATCAACACCATCCAGCAGGCGACGTTGAGGATGGCCGCCAGCACGAGCCTCGGCCACATCGCGCGCGGCACCCGCAGGCTCTGGCCGCTGAGGACGGCCAGGATCGCCAATATCGCAGCACCAATCACCCCGCTCCCGCCGCGCAGCGTCAGCGGCGGCAATTCGGCGAGCAGGTATTTCGTTGCCGGCCAGTTGAATCCCCAGCCGATCGAGGTGATGGCGAGGAACAAGAGCCCCGCGGGCGTGATGCGCGCCCGCGCGCCCGGCTGGTTTGGAAGCGCCATGGGGAATCACTTCAGGAGAATCGGCGCGACCTTGGCGCTTATCCGGCGGCAAAACTATTGGCTAGTCGGCATGCCTGGCGCGGAACTCCCGTAGCCTCCCGTGAGTCTCGCCGATGCAAGCCCAGGCCGGCAATAAATAGTTACCCTGTGAACAGCGGGATGAAGCCTCTCCTGGCAGCATCCGCACAATTTTTTTCGCTTGGGAATCCCTGAGGACTCACTGATACTTGGCAGCATCGGGAACCGCCGCACGGCCCTGGATTCCTGCCTTTTCCACCATATTTAGTATTTGATTCAGGAACTCGTACTAGTCCTTGACGGGCGTAATGGAGTTGTCCTAGCTTTGATCCTGTTCGGCGCGAGTGTGTTTGGGTCCCGCCGGTCGCTCCCAGATGGGTTCCGATCTGACCACTCCGCCAGCCGGTCAAGGCAGCGGTGATGGGTCTTTTCGCCCAAAATCCGGGGGCATTTCGGAGCGTCAATAACGGGCCAAAATGGCTCAAGTCTGCGTTGGGGCGTTGAACGTGGCGGCTTCACACAGGTGCGTAACGGCACCTGCATGAAGTGCGACACGTGAGAAACAGGGCCGGGTCCACCGGTATTAGCTTGCGGACTAACAGTTCGCTCAAGGAAAAACACCCGGCGCCGCGGCGGCGGCCGGTCAAAAAGAACGGGGCACGACCATGCGAATCGAACGACGCCACACCACTGAGGGCCAGTCACCCTACGCACAGATAGATTTCAGATTGACGACTTCGGAGATCCGCAATCCCGATGGCTCGGTGGTATTCCGGCTGGAAAACGTCGAGGTGCCGGAATTCTGGTCGCAGGTCGCCTCCGATGTCCTTGCCCAAAAGTATTTTCGCAAGGCGGGCGTTGCCGCGCGCCTGAAGAAGGTCGAGGAAGAGACCGTGCCCTCCTGGCTATGGCGCTCGGTGCCCGATGTCGAGGCGCTCGCCGACCTCCCCGAGTCGCAGCGCTATGTCAGCGAGCTCTCCGCCAAACAGGTGTTCGATCGCCTCGCCGGCTGCTGGACCTATTGGGGCTGGAAGGGCGGCTATTTCGCGGCTTCCGAAGAAGACGCGCGCGCCTTCTATGACGAGCTGCGCTACATGCTGGCAAAACAGATGGTCGCGCCGAATTCGCCGCAATGGTTCAACACCGGGCTGCACTGGGCCTATGGCGTCGATGGTCCCGGCCAGGGCCACTATTATGTCGACTACAGAAGCGGAAAACTGACCAAATCGAAGTCGGCCTACGAGCATCCGCAGCCGCACGCCTGTTTCATCCAGGGCATCGAGGACGACCTCGTCAACGAGGGCGGCATCATGGATTTGTGGGTGCGCGAGGCGCGCCTGTTCAAATACGGCTCCGGCACCGGCTCGAACTTCTCCCGCCTGCGCGGCGAAGGCGAAAAGCTTTCCGGCGGCGGCCGCTCCTCCGGCCTGATGAGCTTTCTCAAGATCGGCGACCGCGCAGCCGGCGCCATCAAATCGGGCGGCACCACCCGCCGCGCCGCCAAGATGGTGGTGGTCGACGCCGACCATCCCGATATCGAGACCTATATCGACTGGAAGGTGAAGGAGGAGCAGAAGGTCGCCGCTCTCGTCACCGGCTCGAAACTCAACCAGAAGCATCTGAAGGCCGTGATGAAGGCCTGCGTCAACTGCGAAGGCAGTGGCGACGATTGCTTCGATCCGGAGAAGAACCCGGCGCTCCGCCGCGAGATCAAGCTGGCGCGCCGCGCGCTGGTCACCGACGCCATGATCAAGCGCGTCATTCAGTACGCCCGCCAGGGCTACAAGGAGATCGACTTTCCGATCTACGACACCGACTGGGATTCGGAAGCCTATCTCACCGTATCAGGCCAGAACTCCAACAACTCGGTCTCGCTGAAGGACGATTTCCTCCGCGCGGTGGAAACCGACGGCGACTGGAAGCTGATCGGCCGCACCAGCAAGAAGGTGACGAAGACGCTGAAGGCGCGCGACCTCTGGGAGAAGATCGGCTACGCCGCCTGGGCCTCGGCCGATCCCGGCCTGCACTTCAACACCACCATGAACGACTGGCACACCTGCAAGGCCTCCGGCGACATCCGCGCCTCGAACCCGTGCTCGGAATACATGTTCCTGGACGACACCGCGTGCAACCTCGCCTCCGCCAATCTGATCGCGTTCTACGACACCACCCCCACCCTTCCCTCCCCCGCAAGCGGGGGAGGGTTAGGGAGGGGGCGCTTCGACGTCGACAGCTACGAGCATCTCTGCCGCCTGTGGACCGTCGTGCTCGAAATCTCCGTGATGATGGCGCAATTCCCCTCCAAGGCAATCGCGGAACTCTCCTACGAATTCCGCACGCTCGGCCTCGGCTTTGCGAATATCGGCGGCCTGTTGATGACCATGGGCTTGTCCTATGACTCAAAGGAAGGCCGCGCGCTGTGCGGCGCGCTGACCGCCATCATGACCGGCGTCAGCTATGCGACCTCGGCCGAGATGGCCAAGGAATTGGGCCCGTTCCCCGGCTACAAGAAGAACGCCGCGCACATGCTGCGGGTGATCCGCAACCACCGCCGCGCCGCCCACGGCGAATCGCGCGGCTATGAGGCGCTGGCCGTCAGCCCCGTGCCGCTCGATCACGCCTCCTGCAAACAGCAGGACCTGATCGATCGCGCCAAAACCGTCTGGGACCGCGCGCTCGAACTCGGCGAGCTCAACGGTTTCCGCAACGCGCAGACCACGGTGGTGGCGCCGACCGGCACCATTGGGCTGGTCATGGATTGCGACACCACCGGCATCGAGCCGGATTTCGCGCTGGTGAAATTCAAAAAACTCGCCGGCGGCGGCTACTGGAAGATCATCAACCGCGCCGTGCCCGAGGCGCTGCGCGCGCTCGGCTATCGCGAAAGCGATATCGCCGAGATCGAGGCCTATGCGGTGGGCCACGGCTCGCTGTCGAACGCGCCCGCGATCAACGTTTCCACTCTTAGGGCCAAGGGGTTCACCGACGAAGCTCTCGCCAAGGTCGAAGCGGCGCTGCCGACCGCGTTCGACATCAAATTTGCCTTCAACAAATGGACCTTTGGCGAGGATTTCCTTCGCGAAACCCTCAAACTCGACGCGGAAGCGATCGCCGCACCCTCCTTCGATCTCCTCACCGCCGTCGGTTTTACAAAACGCGAGATCGAGGCCGCCAACGTCCACATCTGCGGCGCCATGACGGTGGAAGGCGCGCCGCATCTGAAGGCCGAGCACTACAGCGTGTTCGATTGCGCCAACCCCTGCGGCAAGATCGGCAAGCGATATCTGTCGGTCGAAAGCCACATCCGCATGATGGCGGCCTCGCAACCCTTCATTTCGGGTGCGATCTCCAAAACCATCAACATGCCGAACGACGCCACGGTTGACGATTGCAAGTCCGCCTATCTGCTCTCCTGGAAGCTCGCGCTGAAGGCCAACGCGCTCTACCGCGACGGCTCGAAGCTCTCGCAGCCGCTCAACTCGCAGCTTATCGCCGACGAGGACGAGGAAGAGGATGCGGTGGAAGCATTCTACGACAAGCCGATGGCCGCGCGCACCGCCGCATTGTCGGAGAAGGTCGTGGAGCGCCTGGTCGAGCGCATCATCGTGATGCGCGAGCGCGAGAAGATGCCGGACCGCCGCAAGGGCTATACCCAGAAGGCCGTGGTCGGCGGCCACAAGGTCTATTTGCGCACCGGCGAATATGACGACGGCCGGATCGGCGAGATTTTTATCGACATGCACAAGGAAGGTGCCGCACTTCGCTCCTTCATCAACAACTTCGCCATCGCCGTCTCGCTGGGTCTTCAGTACGGCGTGCCGCTCGAAGAGTATGTCGACGCCTTCACCTTCACCCGCTTCGAGCCGAACGGCCCGGTGCAGGGCAACGACAGCATCAAATTCGCGACCTCGATCCTGGACTATGTGTTCCGCGAACTCGCGGTCAGCTACATGGGCCGCTTCGATCTCGCCCATGTCGACCCCAGCGAGACCAACTTCGACGCGATGGGCAAGGGCGTCGAGGAAGGCAAGGCGCCGGAAGCGCCCAGCAACAAGTATCTTTCGAAGGGCCTGACGCGATCGCGCACCGACAACCTCGTCGTCATGCGCGGCGCAGCCGAGCCGCAGGCGGAGGCCCGCGGCCCCAGCAACGTCACCTCGCTGTCCCAGCACGGCCCGACCGCCCGCGCCAGCGATGCGGTGGAAGGCGCGGTGGCGCTGAAGCAGGAAGCCCAGCACGACCTCTCGCCGACGGAAAAGCTGGAAGCCCTGCAATGGAGCAAGGCGGGCGCCGCGGCCGCGATGCCCTCCAAAGCCGAACGCCGGGCGGAAGCCAAGGCCAAGGGCTATGAGGGCGAAATGTGCGGCGAGTGCGGGCACTTCTCGCTGGTGCGAAACGGGACGTGCATGAAGTGCGATACGTGTGGGAGCACGACGGGGTGTAGCTGAGGAAGGGAAAATGAAATGGCCACTTCAAAGAAAGATGCTTCTTGGGCTTCAAAGCTCCTGAGTAACAAGAATACGCCCAAAAAAGTCAAGTCGGTGGCGGCGTCCGACTTGGCCCAAGCGCGCCATAAGCCGAGGCCGAAGAAAAAATAAGAAGGTCACTTTAGCAAGCATCGCCCGGATAATCGAAGCCGAGACCTTCTCATCTCGATCCCCGCGTGTCGCTGTGCTCATGCGGGAAAGCAACAACAGATATACTCAACGCACGAAAAAGGCGGCAATCGTGAAAGCTTGAGTAAGTGTTTTGGGATCGTGGTAGTGTATCATGTTCACAAAAGTCAGATTTCGAAACTTCAAGTCCCTCAAGGACTTTACGATCCATCTACGGGCTGTAAACGTTCTCGTGGGACCGAACAACGCCGGGAAATCAACGGTACTAGATGCGTTTCGCATTCTGATGGCCGCTCACGGATTCGCATCTCGGCGGCTGCCGCAAGTAATCCAAATCAACAACGAGACAATCGCTGGTTACGAAATTCCTCCGTCTCTCATTCCAGTCTCCCTCACGAATATCCATTCTGATTATCAAACAGATCAAGAGACATCTTTAGTCTTCACTCTCGACAACGGAAACGAAATTAAGCTTCGGTTCTACGACAATGCTCGCTGCATTATGACGATAGACGCCAAGCAAAGAACAGTCACCACTTACCAATTTAAGAAAAACTTTCCAGCAAACATTTATTCAATTCCAACGCTCGGACCTCTCGAAGAAGAGGAGGAATTGCTAACCGACCAATATGTCGAACAGTCCGTGGGTACGCGACGCGCGCACCGCATGTTTCGAAACATTTGGTACCGATGGTCAAACGAGTTTCCAGGTTTCCAAAAATTGGTCGAAGATACCTGGGAAGGAATGACCATCTTGAGACCCGAGTTGCAAAGGACTTTCCCCCCAAAACTGTCGATGTTTTGTCGAGAAGGACGAGTTGATCGTGAACTGTGCTGGGCAGGCTTTGGCTTCCAAGTGTGGTTGCAAATTCTTACTCATATAACCAATTCGGCGACCGCCGATATTCTGGTTGTTGATGAGCCAGAAATCTACTTACACCCAGATTTGCAGCATAAACTCTTCCAAATTCTGAAGGCGACCGAAAAGCAAATTATCTTGGCGACCCATTCCGCCGAAATCATAAATGAAGCGGAGCATGATGATGTCATCGTCGTCAACAAAGGCCGAAGATGGGCAACTCGCGTAACAGACATCGAAGGACTTCAAGACGCCCTCTTCAGCATCGGTTCAGCACAAAACGTGCACCTAACGAGATTGTCGCGCGGAAGGAAAATACTATTTTTGGAAGGAAACGATTTTCGCATACTGTGAAGATTTGCAACGAAATTGGGTTTCGTGGATTTCGCGAACGACATCGATATCACAGTGGTCCCCATCGGAGGATTTAGCCAGCGTCAAAAAATTCAAAATGCAGCTTGGACTTTTGAGAAAGTCCTGAAGGCGGAGATTGCCATTTCCGCGCTACTGGACCGGGACTATCGATGTGGCGAGGAAATCGAAGAACTTGTCAGGGAAACTCGAGGGTCAATTCCGCATTTTCATGTTCTTGCCGGAAAGGAGATTGAGAATTACTTGCTTGTCCCATCGGCCCTCACGCGCGCCATCACGGAGCGGCTAAAGGAGCAAGTTTCGGCTAGGACGTTTTCTCAAGCGAATCTCGAAGACTTGATTTTTCCAATCGCCGACGACATGAAATCAGCCGTTCTGAGTCAACATATCTCTAACCGAATGCGCTACTTCGATCATCGAACATCAAAGGATCCCGCAACTGTAGCCAGTGAAGCGATCTCGTACGTCGATAACGAATGGCGTGACGCTTCGCGGCGCTTTCTAATCGTTCCGGGGAAATCGTTGCTTTCTGCGATTAACACGCGACTTCAGGACGTGCTTGGGATATCCATAACATCGACCCAAATAATCCGTCATCTTAGGGCGGAAGAGATCGCAGATGATCTCTGCAAAATTCTCTCCGATCTCAACAGCTTCGCAAAGGGACAATGCGCGCCGGGTAGGTCTGCCGCTTAGGGCGTAGGGCAGAATAGCGCAGCATATTCGGCCAATTCCCGGATACTGGTCGGCGCAATACGCTTCGCTATTACGCCCTACAGTTATTTCGGTCTTTGCCTTGATGACCGATCTTGCCCAACGAACTCAACGGCGACGGCTCTTGATCGGCCATGACTCCGCGTCTGGCGCACCTCGACGACCGCTCGGTTCGCTTCCGACCGCTCCCGCTTGATGACCGAAGGCTTCGGACCACCGGTCTTGGCCTTGCCGAATCGCTTCTTGGTCCGCGTTTTCTCGCTTTTGGCGATCAACTTGGTGCCAGTTTCGCGCGACTCCTTCAACGCCTGAAGGGCGGCCTTTTCCGCCGGCGAAAGCGGAAGCTTGGGCGCACTGTCGTTCGGGGGAACTCGCATAGACCCCTTCTTGAACCACGAGGGGTCGCGCGAGCCTACGACCGTGCTGCCTCCAGGATAGTGGCCTTTCCGGCTCATCTTCGCCCTGCCTGTTTATGCCGACGTCAACACATCAATTGGACCCCGCCGTAAAAACTTCGTCACGTCAAAAAACCGGTTCGAACGGTTGAACACCGAGATGAACATCCCATCAGCAAGCGTAGCCCTATCCCCTGGCAATGTTCAATTTCGCGGTGTAGCAGCGGCATCCCTAGCTTCTCTTAGTTGATCTTCTAGCAGTCCAGCGAGATAGACTGCCATGTCATTGATGTCGTAATTTCCAGCCTCCCAAGCTTCATCGGCTTTTCGGAGCGCCGCTATATAAGGACCCCGATTGTCGCGAATGCGCTCGGGCACAATTATTTTCCCTGGTAAGACACGCCCGATTCTTGCACTCAAAACATAGTAGCAAATAGCGCGAGCCGTCCTGCCGTTGCCTTCAATGAATGGATGAATCCATAGCATTCGCCACAGCGCGTACGCCGCCAACTGAGTCGGTAACAACGTATACCAATTTTCGTGGATGAAAGAGATGAACCGATCCATTAGATCGGGGACGTCTCTGTAGTGCGGTGGAGTATGATTCCCAACATAGATCGGCTCATTTCTGAATCGACCTCCAAATTGGGAAATGTTTGCCACTGCAACGTGGTTTAGAGACCACAGAAAATACTTGTCGAACGAGATGGGGCCCTGCTTCAAGCCAATCTCTATGCAATTAGTGAGCAGGTCGTACTGGCGTATCAGATTTTTTTCTTGAATCTTCGTATAAAGCGCTAAATCTTCTTTTTCCAAAACGAGCATATGCAAAAAAGCCCGGCCTAGCCGGGCTCCTCTGTTCATCCTAGAAGGATAGTCCTCGTGGCATCCCTCACCGAATCTTTGGTTACATTCGATGAGTGCGGGGCATTGCCATAAGCAAAGCTAATCCGCTGCTCCAGCAAATCCGACTCTGTGACCTTAATGTTGCGAGTCTGCTCCAACAGCAGATCCAGTTCCGGATGGCTAGGCCTCGGGCCCATTACGGGTTTTCGTTCTGCCATAGGTTTCTCCTCAGCGCGCTGTACGTTACCGTACTTGTGATTCCTTAAAGCCTATATAGAGCCGAACGTTCGTTAACGCAGTAGTACTTTTACATCGCCCGGGCTTTATTTCGAGCGACGCTTGAACGGCCGGCGGATTCTCTCAACATTACGCGCCGGATCTTCAACCAGCGGTGGGCGGTCGCGCACCATCTTTAGGTATCATTATACTACCGTTCGGTGGGGCCGTAGAAGCAACGCCAGAACAAGTAATCGTAGGCGGAATAGCGCCTGAGCCCATACGCGCGCCATGCCGCCGCCGGCCTCGTCAGCTCTGATGCGATCCGCGCATTCAGAGCTCGTAATAGTGCAGCATATTCCGCCAATTCGATTCATGCAGCCGGTCGGCGCAATCCGCGGAGCCTGTCATCGGGCGGCGCTTTGCGCCGACCCGTTGGCTATTGCGCCCTACGCTCCTCGAGAGACCTTGTCTGCGCCGCCGTCAAGGGGAAATCGGGCTCTCCTTAGAGGTTCAGCGAAGGTGAATATCATCCGCGACCGGAATGCCGCGGGGCTTTCGCAAATCAGGACGGACCGCAGCGCTCTCGAATCCGGAACGAATTTGGGACGGTCCAGGATGTAATGTTCGGGCCGCCTCGTCCAGGTTGGGACCTCAAGACCCCAGCGACGGGCGAGATGCTCGCCGACAGCGCCAATCCATGCGTCCTGCGACGGATTTCCGGTGATCGGAGGCGTGTCTTCGATCCTTGCCTGCTGCCGTTTCTTGTCGGGGTGATCGAGATAGAAGGTATCGACGAACTCGTCGATGGAATCGCCGAAATTTTTCTCCCCCGAGATGGCGACCGACGCAGCTTCCCTTAATGTCATGGGTCGGCTCATCGCGGTTTCCTCGCCCGGATAGCTTCGACAGCTTCCGGGATCCGGGCGGCAGCCACCGGATCGAGTTTTTCTTCCGGGAAGAATGAAGCAAACAGATCGTTCAACTGCGCCGCCGTCTCGATCCTGGCTTCGACCGCTGGGCCCGCGATGTCGCCGAAATCCTTGTCGTCATAGCTATCGCGGACAAGGGCCTTGAGCTTCATTGCGATGAGGTATTCCGGCTTTGCCAGACACACCCTCAATCCCGATTTTTCTCCCCTGGGATAGTCGCCGAACAGCACGAAGAAGTCTTCCTCTTCAACTTCGGGAGTAAAACTTCCAACTGAATTGTTCAGCCAGGCGTCCGGTAACCGAAGCTCGATCGCCGCGAAGGCAGCGGCATCCTTGACGGAAGCTTCCGGTTTTCCAAAGGTGGCCTCGACGTCTTCGGTGGACTTGCGCCAGGGAAATTGCAGCAGTATCGCAGAACCGCCATACACCGCGATCTCTCCGATCGTATTTCGCTCGCGAAGATAGCGACCCATCAGGTCGAACGCCTTCGTGATGGTTTCGATGTCCATGTCTTTTCGCTTCATACGACAACTATATACCGCCGGCGTTGCAATGTCAGATTTGACCGAAATCCGGCCCGTAGGCGGAATAGCCAACGGGTCGGCGCCAACGGGTCGCGCGAATGCGCGCCCGATGACAAGCTCCGCGCCGCCCGATGACAGGCTCCGCGTATTCCGTCAATTCTTGCCGCGGACCGCCCGTTTTAGGGATCGCGCTCAAATGCTATATCTCCCAACATGACCACCGCCGAAGAAATCGAGAATGCCATCCAACAGCTTGCCCCGCGCGAGTTGGCGCGGTTTCGCGCGTGGTTCAAGCTATTCGACGCCGAGCAGTTCGACGCCGCGATCGAGCGTGACGCCCACGCCGGCGAGCTTGATGCACTTGCGGAAGAAGCCCTTGTCGCGCACCGCGCCGGGCGCTCGCGCGAGTTGTGAGGCCCCTTCATCCATTTGTCGTCATGGCCGGGCTTGCCCCGGCCATCCACGTCTTTCTTTTTGTTGGACTACAAAGACGTGGATGCCCGGCACAAGGCCGGGCATGACGAATTCGAAATTGTGCAGCGCCTTCGATTTTGCACTCCCCACCGGTCGGCGCAACACGCTTACGCTATTGCGCCCTAGCTCGGCTTCGTCGTTCTGCACCTCGCAGGGCGGAGCCACCCGCCCTACCGCTCAATAAGGATCATACGCGTAAGCATCATAGCCCGGTCCGACGGCCACGCCGACCGGACCCACGCCGACCCTGACGCCAGGGGCGTAGCCGGGCACCACATAGCTTGGGCCGACATAGGTGAAGTCGCCGCGCAGGCGCGGATATCTGCCGGTGTTGTAAGGCGTGTGCACGCCATAGCCGCTGGTCATGTAGTGCGAGTTCGGATAGTTGAACCCGATCATGCCGGGCTCCTGCGTGGCCTCCTGGGCCATCACGGGCGCAGCGCACGCGGCCGACAGCACCACGGCCGCGCCGATCAGTTTGAGCTTCATCATGGGTCGTCTCCGTCTGGCTAAAGACGGGCAACGGCGTGGCGCGGGCGCTGTTCCGCCGCCACGTTCAAGCCGGCGTGAACGCCCGGGCCCGCTCTACTCGACGACGTCGAGTTTGACCTTCGCGACACCCTTGCCGACCATTCCCAGCGCATTGGCGGCGGAATAGGAGACGTCGACCACGCGCCCCGCGACGTACGGGCCGCGGTCGTTGACCCGCACGGTGACGGACCGCCCGGTCGCGACGTTGGTCACGCGCAATTTCGTGCCGAACGGCAGCGTCGGATGCGCGGCGGTCAGTTCGTGCGCGTCGAACTTTTCACCGCTCGCGGTGCGCGCGCCCTCCGAGTAGAAGCTGGCAAGTCCCTGTGAGACCATCGGTGCGGTGGCTGCATTGTCGTGCCGCGCGAACGGGGTATGCCTTTTCGCCGATACCACCTGGCGCTCCGGCGCGAGCGATGCCGTCCGGTTGCGTTCCAGCGACGCCTGCCGGATGGGGGTAAGAAATCCGGAATTTTTGCTGACGACCGAGGACTGGGCGCAGGCCGCAAGCGACGCCGCCGCGAGCGCTGCGGCAAGCAGTTGAACGATATTCCCAACGCGTGCGGCCGAGGCCCGCGACACGTCAGGATGGTTTGCCTCAATCTCGACGCACGACGTACCGGCACAGTCGATGGAAGACATGTCGCGTCCCCAGTCTGTGCCCCCAACCAAACCCCAGGCGCGACATCAAGAGCGGAGCCCAATAAGGGCGTAACCGTGGCCGCCGGGGATGAGCACGGCAGCAGCTATGCGATTTCATCCACGTGTTGTCATTGCGCCACAGAGCTGGCCCTGCCGGCTACTTTGCATGGGGTTGTTTTCGATATTTTTGGTTTGGGGCAGTTCAACGCCCCCGTCAGCCCTGATGCGGTCCCCCGCGTGACGATGCGGCTCCTTTCAAACCGCCGAACCGCAGCTCTCGTTTTGCCTGCCGACGAACACAGCGGCTGGCGCGACATCGCAATACTACGGAGCGTCCGGCGGGCCCGAATCGTGGCATGAACTCTGCATGGATTCCACTGGTTCATTCCCTTATCAGCGAAGGACGCCATGCTCGTTACTCTCGTCGCCGTTCTCTGCAATGGCCAGCTGTGCCTCGAGAAAGTCGTCA
The DNA here is from genome assembly GCF_035484855.1 of Bradyrhizobium sp. Taxonomy (GTDB): domain Bacteria; phylum Pseudomonadota; class Alphaproteobacteria; order Rhizobiales; family Xanthobacteraceae; genus Bradyrhizobium. Next base: position 2,206 of record NZ_DATHOP010000281.1, on the reverse strand, counting down.
CCAACAGTGAACAGTCCGGAATCACCATGACGGCCTGCGCGGTCCAGGGGCAAATCGGCATTGCCGACTGGCTCGCCAACGGCCCGTACCACGAGTGGAAGCTGCAGAGGTACAAGTGCATCCTCGGCAAATATATTCCCAAAAACGATGCATGACGTGAGCGTAGCCCGGATGGAGCCAACGGGTCGCGCTCATGCGCGCCCGATGATAAACTCCACGTAATCCGGGTCGACTCGTTGATACATATCCCCGGATTGCGCTGCGCTCCATCCGGGCTACCGGCCCCTACCCCGCCGTAAAAAACTTCGTCCCGTCGAAAAACCGGTTCGGCCGGTTGAACACCGAGATGAATGTCGCACCCTTCGGCGCATGCGCGACGTGGATGTTGCCGCCCGGCCGCCACACGAAGTCGCCGGCAGAGCAAGCGCCCTCCGCGTCCTCAAGCGATCCCTCCAGCATGTAGGTCTGCTCCAGCGCGGTGTGCTCGTGCAGCGGCACCACCGCGCCTGGCGCCATCTTGAACAGGATGGTCGAGCGCCCCTCATCGTCCTGGTAAAGGATCTTCATCTCGATCCCGGCGAAGGCCGTCGGCTGCCAGGACATCGCCGAGGCGGCGACGAAGGTCGAGCGAAGGTTTGGCGGATTGACGGGCACGGGCTTGTTCATGGCTTCTTCTCCTGAATTACCGGCTGGCTCCGATCGGGCAGCGTAGCGCGGATGGCGCGAAACGCAATCCGGGCCTAGCTAACTCCCGTCGGACGCGGAGCTTGGCCCGCTGACAACAACATCCAGCCATGATAGATTGGCCGCCATGAAAACCAAGAAGTTGACCGAAGCCCTCGAACGTGTCGAGGCATGGCCGGCCGATATCCAGAACGAGCTTGCCGAGTTCGCGATCGAACTCGACACCGGACTTAAGGGCGGCGAATACGAGCCGACGCCGGAGGAGCTTGCCGGCATCGATCGCGGCCTGCGCGCGGCGGCGGAAGGCCGCTTCGCCACCGACAGCCAAGTCGAAGCCGTCTTCGCCAAATTCCGCGGTAGATGAAAGCCCTCTACACCGAGGAAGCGATCAAGGACCTCGACGCCATTGCCGATTGGCTGATCGTTCACTATCCGGCCGTGGCGCCGGCTGTCGAGCGACGCATCCAGTCTGTGGTCGCACATATCGCGCGCTGGCCGAAGAGTGCGCGCCGTTCGGCCAAACGGCCGGACGTGCGAGTGGTGTCAATTGGGCGCTACCCGTACAAGATCTTTTATCGCGTCGTTGACGATACAGTGGAGATATTGCACATCCAGCACGCAGCGCGGCGTCCTTGGGACGAGCAGGGCTAAGGGGGACGGCTCAGGATGGTGGGTTTCGCAAGGGCTCAACCCCCTTACAATTTACCTCTGCGGCCCCGACAGGGCGATGTCGCGTTCGGCGCGGAACACGTTGCCGTAGAGGTTCGCGATCCACTGCCGTCCACTCGAGGTCTTGTTGAGATAGCCGATCTCGGTCTGGATCTGCGGCGCTACCATGTCCCAGTAGAATTGCGGGTAACGGTTGACGATGTCGGCCGGCGATTCATAGCCGAGCTGGCGATTGATGCCGACCTCCTCGAATTCATGATAGAGCGCATTGGCTTTCCGCAGGTAATTGGGATCGCCGAGCTGGCCGATGAAGTCGGCGGCGCGGACGATCGAGGCCTCTACGCCATATTGCTGGCCCTCGCGGGGCGGAAAGCGGGTGCCTTCGATCGCGTCCGCGATGCGCTGCTGGTCGAGCGGCGCCATCGGCGCGATCCGCTGCAGCACATAGAGTTTTGAGCGGTCGACATGATGGTGCATCAGGCCGGCATCCGACGAGCCGCGCGGCAGGCGGACCTTGCCGCCGGCCGCATCGACCACGAATCCGGCCTCGTCGTCGTCCTTGAACAGGCCGCGGACATAGCCGATGTCGTGGGTAAGACAGGCAATGATGACGTGAGCATAGTCGGCCGCGTTCAGCTGGGTATCCAATGCGCGGCCGCGAAGGATATCTACTCCCGCTAGCGTCACCAGCAGCGTGTGCTCGACATTGTGGTAGAGCGCATCGCTGTTTCCGATGTATTCGAGCGCGTAGCGGGCGGCGTTGGGCACGATCTCCACCAGCGGCGTCTGCGAAGACCCGAACCGGCGGCGCATCAAGGAGCCGAGAAACTCTTCCAGGGCATCTGCCGCCAGG
>NZ_DATHOP010000280.1:0-12844 GCF_035484855.1 Bradyrhizobium sp. | reverse complement strand
CCCGAGCTTCCAAGTCAACATAGCTGAAAAGCGAGCCGGACCTTTCGTCACTTCCTCGCATCGCGTCCCCCAGATCAATCCTGATCCTAGAGAATCACGATCCGAAACGCTTCGCCACCACTTCTTCAACAGCCTGCTAGGCGGTGACCTCGTCGCGGGAATGTTGCGGCCCCTCGCGCGGCACCGCGAAGGTGACCCCGATCCGATTGCGCTGGATCCAGGCAATGCGGCAGTCATGGACCTCCTGGTCGATGACCAGGCGAAACTGCGTGGGCACGAAGGCCGGGTTCTCGACTTCGATGGCCGCGCCCTCGGCCGAGATGTTTCGTACCATGCAACGCATGACGGAGCCGCCCGATGAGACATAGGCCGGCCGGTCGACCTCGATCCGCGGGTGTTTTCGTCGCTCTTCCATAGGCCTGTTCCGCCCCGGTTGCCAATCGCGGGGCGACGCTAGCGAAGAATCTTAAACAAATTGGACGCAATCCCGGTCTTGCCCGATAGACCCGGTTATGCTTCACGGGCGGCCTGCCGAATTCAGCCGTCCATGCGATGCGGAACGACCGGTTTTTGGTGGCAAGATACCGCGAGCGCCGCTGTAGCGGGAATTCTTGCGGGCTGTTATAGCTCGCGCCTCGTTTGCAGGCACGGAGGCCTTTTTGATCGCTGTTTCCAGCCGCGCGCGCCGGAGGGCAGGAGTTTGATGAATACTGTATCGATCGTCGTCCCCTGCTACAACGAGAGCGAAGTCATTGCCGCCACCCATGGCGAACTCGACCGCTGCCTTGGCGCCTCGCCGGATTTCAACTTCGAGTTCATCTATGTCGACGACGGAAGTCGTGACGGGACCGCCTCCATTCTGCGCGACATTCGCAAGCGCGATCCGCGGGTCAAGCTGGTTCGCTTTTCACGGAATTTTGGTCACCAGGCCGCGGTGTCGGCCGGCATCGACCATGCCTTCGGCGATGCGGTGGCGATCATGGACGCCGACCTGCAGGACCCGCCGCAGGTGCTGCTCGAGATGCTCCAGAAATGGCGCGAGGGATTCGAGGTGGTCTACGGGGTGCGCCGCAACCGCAAGGAAAGCCTGTTCAAGCGGGCCTGCTACCGGCTGTTCTATCGGATCTGGCAGCGCATGGCCGATATAGAGGTGCCCGTCGACAGCGGCGATTTCTGCGTCATGGACCGCCAGGTCGCCGACGTCCTGCGCAGCCTCCCCGAGAACGGACGCTTCCTGCGCGGCTTGCGCGCCTGGGCCGGGTTCCGTCAATGCGGCCACCCCTATGAACGCGCCGCGCGCCACGCCGGCGAGCCCAAATACTCCTTCGTGCGGCTGGTCCGGCTCGCCGCCAGCGGCATCTTCAATTTCTCCGATGTGCCGCTGCGCTTCATTTCGCTTGCCGGCTTCGTGACGTCGGCGCTCGCGATCATGGGCGGGATCCTGCTGCTGCTGCAGCGTCTGTTCAATATCCATATCTTCGGCTACACGCCGCAGGACATGCCCGGCTACACCTCGGTGTTCCTGGCGCTGCAGTTCTTCAGCGGAATCCAGCTGCTTTCGCTCGGCATCATCGGCGAATATGTCGCTCGCATGTATGGCGAGATCAAGCGGCGCCCGGTCTACGTCGTGGCCGAAAGGCTCGGGCTGCCATCGGTCCGGCAGCAAATTCGGACCGATGAGCATGACCAAACGCCGACCGTTTCGGAACGGCCGCGCGTGGCGTCGAACTGAAGAGCCGGACTCGGTCGAAAAATGATGATTTCACAGCAAGAGTCCGCATCTCCCGGCCCTGGAGATCCCGCCGCCGCTGTTCCTTGGCTGACGATCCACGACATGACGAGCGACCGCGACGTGGTTTTCTCACCGGACCTCGAGACCGTTCCTTTGGGGCTGAGGTCGCGGTTGCGGGAAAGCTCGTCTATCGAACCCGCTCCTTTTCGGACATTGACCGTAGGGTCGATCATGTCTGCGGCCCGTTCCAGGTGGTTATTTTGCGCAGGGCGGAGGATGCGGATGCGAGTTTCGACGGCCGGACGCCCAATTATGTCCTCAGGATCGGCGGGCTGACCTTCATGCGCTTTATTGATTACCCCGGGGCTGCTAAGGGTTGTCCTTGATCCGGGGGCGCGGGACACGTGAATCCCGCTCTGAATACCTCCTCCGGAAGGAAAGCAGGCATGGACTATTTTAGCCTCGATCAGAAAATAGCGCTGGCGCGCAGCCTGGTGACCAAGACCAGTCCGGCCTATGTGCAGTTCTACATCACCGCGCGCTGCAACCTCGCCTGCGAGCAGTGCAACATCATCTATGCGGACGCCAATGCGCAGGAAATGACCATCGAGCAGATCCGCCGGATGGCGGACAACCTGGCGGCGATCGGGGTGTGCGTGATCCTCCTGATCGGCGGCGAACCCTTCGTCCGCAAGGACCTGCCCGAGATCGTCAAGGCGTTCACCGAGCGCGGCATCCATGTGCGGATGCAGACCAATGGGCTTGCCACCCGCAAGGCGCTGGAGGAATGCGTCCGCAACGGCGCCCACGACATCTCTATTTCGCTCGACAGCCTGCGCCCCGAACTGCAGGACACCATCAATGGCGGTTTCAGCAAGAGCTGGGAGCGCGCGATCGCCTCGGTCTCGGTGATCAACGAGATCTTCCCGGAGAACGGCACCGCGTTCTTCAACAACGTGCTGATGCCGCGCAATCTCCACGACATCCAGGACGTCATCCGGTTTGCGACCGCGATCGGCTGGGGCGTTTCCGTGGTCCCGGTGCACGTCTCGACCGCCGACAAGCCGCGCGGTTTCCAGACCTTCGACGACGAGGCGGTCGTGACCTTCCCGAAGGAGCGCTATGCCGAGGTGAAGAAGGCGACCGAGCATCTGAAGTCGCTGCGCCGCTCGGGCCTCAATCTCTACGACTCGGACGAGTATCTCGACGATGTCTACCGCTTCGTCGCCAAGGAGCCGCTGCAATGGCGCCGGCGCAACGGCAATGTCTGCGACTCGCCGAACCTTTATTTCGCGATTGCGCCCAACGGCAATCTCAAGGTCTGCTGCGACTTCGAGACCAGCGGAAGATATTCGGTCTACGACCCGGAATTTCCGGACTGGTATCGCGACGGCCGCATCCATGAAGACGCCTATTCGTACACCCGCTCCTGCAGCGGCTGCATGTATGGCAGCTATCCGGAAATCACGATCTCGGCGCGCTACATCAAGGCGATGATCGAGCGTTTCCACTATTTCAACGTCCGTCCGCCGGTGCTGAAGAAACTCAGCGCCCAGGAGTTGCGGGAGACCGCGGCCCAGATTCTCTGGGAGCGTACCGGCGAACATCTCGATCCGGCCGTTCTGCCGGAGAAACTGGTAAGGCGCGCCTCGTAAGAGGCCGTACCGAACATGAACAAGCATCACGCGCTGCGGTTTCTTCTGCTGAAGCATCTCTGGATGCTGCGCGCCCATGTCGCGCCGGAACGCCACCGCCGCATTGCCCAGAGCCTTGCGATCGACAAGACCGTGACCACCTGGATCGTGTCCTGGGTCGACGGCGACGAGCGCAAGACCTTCGAATTTCCGCTCGATGAGGTCGCACTTTATGTCCGCGGCGATCTGCGCAATGCGCCTGCGACGGGAAGCGATGCCCGCAACGAGGCGCTGGGCGATCGCTTCGCCCGCCAGGCGCTGGCAATACCCGATCATCTGCAGCGTCAGGCCAGGGTCAGCCGTTTCGAGCGGCTCGGATTCCAGCTTGCCGGGTGCGCCGTCGTCGTCGCGGCGATGATGGCCGCGGCATCGCTGCCGGCGCTCGCTTCCGTTGGGCTCGCGGGCGCGATGTCGCTTCCGGAGTTCTGGTTTCGCAAGGGAAAATGGCTCAATGCCGGGCTCGGCCTGGCGCTGGCGGCGGTCGGGCTGCCGGCGTCGGCATTGCTTGCAAATCTGGGCCTTGCGGTGCTGAACTTTTCCGATCCCGATCGCAAATGGCGCAGCTCGCGGATCGCGGCCCATCTGTCCGCCTCTGCCTGGTCGTTCGCAGTCCTGCTGCGCCATCCCGCGCCGCATTCCTCGCCGGCGCTGGTCGCGGCCGCCGGTCTCGTCGCGCTCGTCATCACCTATTTCCGTTGGCTCAACGGCTCGCATTTCCGCCTCTACCCGCTGGTGTTTCCGCTGGTCTGCACCGGGCTGGTCTGGGATGGTGAATGGATGGCTGGCGCGATCGGGCTATTGGGATCGGTCGCGGGATTTGTCGCCCCTCTCCTGCTTGCGCCAAATGTCACCTCGAAGGGTACGCAGGCGGCTGCCGTGAAACGATTGACCCCGATTGGCGCCGATCCGTCGGCCCGATGAGTTCTGGGGTTGGATTTCCGCCACGGTAGAACACGCACAGATGCAGGAACCGGGAGAACCGCGTTGGCCTTGGTGATCATTCCATCGGAGATCGTTGCAGCGAGCTTCGCGGCAAGCGCATCCGTCCCGATCTTCCTGCTGGCGCTGTCGCGACGGCCGATCTGGGTCCGCGATGTCGACAAGCGATTTCGCCTCGCCAGCATTCTGGCGATCGCCTTGTGGGTCGGCCTGATGCTGTCGGGCGACGAGGTCTGGCGCTTCGACGCGCGGGCGGTATCAGACGTGGTCGCGGGTGGGCTGATCCTTTCGTCCTGCATCCTGACGATCCTGATCCTGTTGCTGCTGGTGGCCGCCGGCGTCAGCACGACCCTGCTCGTCAGCCTGTCGGAGAAACCAGGCCCGGTTGACATCGAGCCGTGGCTTGCCGATTACGGAGGTGGTTTCGGGGTCGAGGATTTGTTCCGGGACCGCTTGAACCTGCTGCTCGGCACCGGCGCCGCGGTCGTCAGGCAATCGACGCTCACCCTGGCGCGCCATGCGCGCTTGCCCGTGGCCCTGCTCGAGACCGCGATGCTGTATTTCAATTTGTCGAAACCGATGGGTAGCTGATGTCGCTCCTGGTTGGCCTGATCAGCTTTGTCGCCCTGGCAATCATCGTTCCCATCGCCATCCGGATACGCCCGCAGCGAAATGCGATCGTGACCATCATCGCCCTTGCGATGGCAGTTCATGTCGTGGGCACGGTTGCGGGCGCGGTGCTGCTGCCGGAGCTCGACTATTGGCAAAATGCCGCGCCGTACTGGTTTGCCACCATCATCCTGCTCTACGCCTATGGCACCTGCTATCGCTCGCTTTCGGTCCTGATGCTGTTGGCCATTTCGGGGAACGCGGCGCAGACGATCGGGGTCCAGACGCTCTACGACGTGCATTTCAGGCGCTTCGTCCAGGATCGGATCGACGCTCTGCTCGAGGGCGGCCGGGCCGAGTTCCGTGACGGCCGCTTCGCGATCACCGCGAAAGGCCGTTCGAGCGCGGCGGTGATCCTGTGGGCGCGCCGGGTTTTCGGTCTGAAGGAAAACCGGCTTTATTTCGACAAGAACAGTCCGGTGGAACTAAGCTGAGGGGCGCTCGCGGCCATCGCATTTGGAGTGCCGGTCGACTTGCCGAACAAGACCATTGAGGGGCTCGCATTGATCAACAGAAAGCGGATACTCGTCACCGGCGGCGCCGGCTTTCTCGGTTCGCATCTGTGCGAACGGCTGCTGGCCGACGGCCACGATGTGCTGTGTGTCGACAATTTCTTCACTGGCACGCGCGACAATATCCTCGCCCTGCTCGACAACAAGCGGTTCGAATTCATGCGTCACGACGTGACGTTCCCGCTCTATGTGGAAGTCGACGAGATATACAACCTCGCCTGTCCGGCATCGCCGAACCATTATCAACACGACCCGGTGCAGACCACCAAGACCAGCGTGCACGGCGCGATCAACATGCTCGGGCTGGCCAAGCGGCTCGGCGCCCGGATCTTCCAGGCCTCGACCAGCGAGGTCTATGGCGACCCGACGGTGCATCCGCAAACCGAGGATTATCGCGGCCATGTCAACCCGATCGGGCCGCGCGCCTGCTACGACGAGGGGAAGCGCTGCGCGGAAACCCTGTTCTTCGATTATCGCCGCCAGCACAATCTGAACATCCGCGTCGCCCGCATCTTCAACACCTACGGTCCGCGCATGCATATCGACGATGGCCGCGTCGTCTCCAATTTCATCGTGCAGGCGCTCCGCGGTGAACCGATCACGATCTACGGCGACGGTCGCCAGACCCGTGCGTTCTGCTATGTCGACGATCTGATCGAGGGCTTCGTCAAGCTGATGCGGACTTCCGACGACGTCACCGGGCCGGTTAATCTCGGCAACCCCGTCGAGATTACGATCGGCGAACTGGCGCGCAAGGTCATCGAGCTGACGGGATCGGGCTCGCCGATCCTCGCCAAGCCGCTGCCGGTCGACGATCCGCTGCAGCGCTGCCCCGATATTTCACTGGCCAAGCGGTTGCTCGACTGGCAACCGACGATCGACCTCGAACAGGGCTTGCAGCGCTGCATCGCCTATTTCGACGGCGTGCTGAGAGCCTCCGCATGACCTCCGTGCTGGTCACCGGCGGCGCCGGTTACGTCGGCAGCCACAGCTGCAAGGCGCTGGCCGCGGCGGGACTCGTCCCGGTTACCTACGACAATCTCGACCGCGGCCACCGCGAGGCCGTCAAATGGGGCCCGTTCGAGCAGGGTGACATCCGCGATCGCGAGCGGCTCGACGCGGTGCTGCGCCGCCACGCGCCGGCCGCCATTCTGCATTGCGCGGCCATTGCCTATGTCGGCGAGTCCGTAGCGGACCCGGCCAGCTATTACGACAACAACGTCACGGGATCGCTGGCGCTGCTCGAAGCTGCGCGGGCGGCTGGAATCGAGTGTGTGGTGTTTTCCAGCAGCTGCACCGTCTACGGCCTGCCGCCGGCGATGCCGGTCACCGAGGACATGCCGTACGCGCCGCTCAGCCCTTACGGGCGCACCAAGATGATCGTCGAGGGCATGCTGCGCGATTTCGAGGTAGGTTACGGCTTGCGCTCGATCATCCTGCGCTATTTCAACGCTTCGGGCGCCGATCCGACAGGCGAAACCGGCGAGGACCATGATCCGGAACCGCATCTCATTCCGCGCGCTTTGATGGCGGCGGCCGGCGAATTGCCGCATCTCGATATTCTCGGCACCGACTATCCCACTCCCGACGGCACCGCGATCCGGGATTACATCCACGTCACCGACCTCGCCGACGCCCATGTTCGGGCGCTGCGGGAGTTGCTGGCAGGCGGCGGTTCCGACACGCTCAACCTCGGCACCGGTCGCGGCTATTCCGTCCGGGAAATCGTTGCGGCGGTCGAGCGCGTCACCGGCAAGACCGTGCCGGTCCGGATGGCGCCGCGGCGTCCCGGCGACCCCGCAGCCCTTTGGGCCGCGCCTGGACGAGCTCAATCGCGGCTCGGTTGCACCATGTCGCACTCCGATCTCGATACGATCATTGCGACCGCCTGGGCGTGGCATGTCGGTCGAAACCGGATCGCCGGTGGACCTGCGCCGGCGGCCTGAGCGATTCTGGATCGATGCTCTTCCGTTCGCCGCGCCGGCAGCGTAGCATCGTCCCATCGGGGGGTGTAGGCGCGACGCCCACTAAAAAACAACATGCGCCAAGGGAAAAAACGCCATGTTCGAGATACTCGATCGACGGACGAGTCTGACCGGCAACCAGATTAAAATCCTCGCCGCTGCCATCATTGGCGACGCGCTGGAATTCTTCGACTACTTCCTGATCGGCTTCGTGCTCGCCTTCCTGATCGGACCGTGGAAGCTCACCTTCGGTCAGTCCGCCATCGTGCTGATGAGTTCCGGCGTCGGCGCCATCCTGGGCGCCTATGTCTGGGGCTGGCTCGCCGACCGGATCGGCCGCCGCAAGGTCTTCATCGGTACCGTGCTGAACTTCTCGATCGCCACCGGCCTTCTCTATTTCACGCCCGACAATGGTTGGGTCTATCTGACGATCATGCGCTTCTTCGTCGGCATCGGCGTCGGCGGACTGTACTGCGTAGACCTGCCGCTGGTGCAGGAGTTCATGCCCTCGTCCAAACGCGGCTGGGTCGGTGGCATCGTCACCTGCGTGATTCCGCTCGGTGTCGGCCTCGGCGCGGTGCTTGGCGCCAACATCGGCAGCGGCGACTGGCGGTTGTTGTTCGCGGTCGGCGTGTTGCCGGCGCTGCTGGTGCTGCTGGTGCGGCTGTGGGTGCCGGAATCGCCGCGCTGGCTCTGCCGCCAGGGCCGTTACGAGGAGGCGCGCAAGTCGTTGGCGTGGGCGCTGCAGATGGAACCGTCGGCGCTGCCGCTGCCGACGGCGGCCGACGCCGGGCCCATCATCAAGAGCCGCTGGCTCGACCTGTTCAAATATCCGCGCAGCCTGATCGTCTCCTGGCTCGGCAATGCCGGTGCCCAGACCGGCGTCTACGGCATCACGCTCTGGGTGCCGTCGCTGTTCGTGCTGCTGTTGAAGGTCACGCCGCAGGAAGCCTCCAAGATGATGATCCTGCTGACGGTCTGCGGTTTCATCGGCCGCATCTCGTTCTCGTTCTTCTCCGAACTGATGGGCCGGCGTAACGCCGGCGGCCTGCTCGGCTTCGGCGCCGGTGTCCTCACCATCGTGTCCGGCTACAATTATGATGTCACGTTCATGGGCGTGTCCGCGTTCTGGCTGCTGCTGGCCGTCACCTTCTTCTTCGCCGACGGCGGCTTTGCCATTGTCGGGCCTTATGCAGCCGAGATCTGGCCCTCGCACCTCAGGACCTCAGGCATGGGCTCGGCCTATGGCTTCGGCGGCATCGGCAAGATCATCGGGCCGGTCGGGCTTGCCTTGATCGTGGGCTCGGGCAACTACCTCAAGCCGGATGTCCCGCTGCCGGAAATTCCGCTGGCCTTTATCTATCTCGGCTGCTGGTTTTTGATGGCAGGTGCGGTGTATTATTTCCTCGGTATCGAGACCAGAGGCAAATCGATCGAGCAGATCGACAGGGAGTTGACCGCTGGCGCCGACCTGCCCGCAGCCGCAGCCACCGTTCGACAGGCATAGACTTTGGATATGTTGATTGCGACTTCCGCAGAACTTGCGGGCGACCGGGACGTGGTCGCCCGCGCCGAGGCGGTACGCCCTGCGGTAGCGGCCGCTTCCAGCGAGATCGAGAGCACGCGCCGGCTGCCGCCGGAACTGCTCGACAAGCTCCATGCAGCCGGCCTGTTCCGTCTGCTGCTGCCGCGCTCCTCGAAGGGGATCGAGACCGACCCGCTCACCTTCTTCCATGTCATCGAGACCATCGCGCGCGCCGACGGCTCGACTGCCTGGTGCCTGAGCCAGGCCGGCGGCTGTGCGATGGCGGCGGCCTATCTGGATTTGCCGGTAGCGCATGCGATCTTCGGCAACGATCCCCGCGCCGTACTGGCCTGGGGCCCCGGGCCGAAGGTCCGGGCGGTCGAATGCGATGGTGGCTACCGGGTCACCGGCGTATGGGCCTTCGCCTCCGGCGGGCGGCACGCAACCTGGCTCGGCGCCCATTGTCCGATCTTTGCGGCCGACGGCTCGCCAAAACTCGACGACGACGGCCTCCAGCAGGAACGCACCATGCTGGTGCGCGCCAGCGACGTGGTCTGGACCGACATCTGGAACACGGTCGGCCTGCGCGGCACCGCCAGCGACCAGTTCGAGCTCAATGACTTCTTCGTTCGCGCCGACCACTCCATCACCCGCGAATTCGAGCGCGAATGCCGCGAGAGCGGCCCACTCTACCGGATGGGTGCGAGCACCTGCTACCAGGTCGGCTTCGCCGGGGTGGCCTGCGGCATCGCTCGCGCCGCGCTCGATAATTTCATCGACGTGGCGCACAACAAGGTGGCGCGCGGCAGCAAGGGCCTCTTGAAGGATAACGCGGTGGTGCAGTCGAATCTCGCGCAAGCCGAGGTCAATCTCCGTGCCGCGCGCGGTTTCGTGCTGCAGTCGATGGCCGAAATCTGGAAGCATCTCTGTGGCGGCGCCACCATCACTGTCGAGCAGCGCATCACCGTGCGCATGGCAGCGACCAATGCCATCCACAAGGCGCGCGAGGCGGTCGATTTTGCCTATAATGCGGCGGGTGCCACGGCGATTTTCGAGGGCCATCCTCTGGAGCGGAGATTTCGCGACATCCACACCGTGACCCAGCAGCTGCAGGGTCAGCTCAGGCATTTCGAAACCGTCGGCGCCTGGATGCTGGGCGCCGATGCCGATTTAACCTTCGTCTAAATCTAAAGGAGAAGACCGATGCCACTCGGCGGACTGCAACATTACACCATCGAACCCTCGGATCTGGAGAAGACCAAAGAGTTCTATTGCGACGTGCTGGGACTGGAGAACGGCGAGCGTCCGCCGCTCGATTTTCCCGGTTACTGGCTCTATTCCGGCGGCACCGCCACCGTGCATCTGATGGGCACGCGCAAGCCGCGCGACGGCATCGTGGTGCGCGGCACCGAGAAGAAATACGAGGATACCGGACGGCTCGACCATATCGCGTTTGCCGCCACCGACGTCGCGAGCGTGCGCCAGCGCCTGCAGTCAAAGGGCGTGAAATTCCGCGAGAGCATCGTGCCGCGCACCGGCGACACCCAATTCTTCCTCTACGACCCCGACGGCGTCGGCGTGGAGCTGAATTTCCCGAAGGCGTAAGCCGTCGTCATTCCGGGGCGATGCGCAGCATCGAACCCGGAATCTCGAGATTCCGGGTCTGGTGCTCCGCACCATCCCGGAATGACGAACTCTCAGGCTTCGCGTGTTGGCACAAAAGTCGTTCCTCGCAACGGCGAGCGCCATTCCCGACAAGGTCACGACTCCGCCACCTCTAGGGCGCGGCACCGTCCGCTTTTCTTCAACATCGCATGACGAATTAAAGAGCCGCGCCGCTGCGGCAGGATAGTCGGGTGCCGGGCCTTTCACCTACCCCAGGGCTCGTGTACCCGGCTATTCGCGCGCGGCACGGAATGATTGCTGCTGCGCGCGAACCAGCCTAATCAAGGCCGCGCTCGTGACTCAGGCGAACCATTTCCTCGATGAATATCTGCTTTTGCTTGTCGTCGAGGCTGGTGTAGAGCGGCTCGGCCGCGTCCGCGACGTTGCGCTGGTCGACCGCGCGGTCGTCGAGGAATTGCGCCTCGTTGCGCATCTGCTCGATGATGTCGTCGGGCGGATCGCGCTTGGCGCGCGCAATTCTCAGGTTGAGACGGTCGGCGCCATTGTGGCCGAGATAATGCATCGCGCTGTTGAACGCGGTCCAGTTCTTCTCCTGCTCCGGCGTCAGATTCAATTCCGCCTTGATCCGGTCGATGTTCGCGTCGCTGCTGGCGACGATCTGTTCGGCGGTCAGCTGCGGTTCGCCCTGCTCCTGGGTCAGCACCGCCTGCTTGGCCGCCTTGGTCCCCTTGGCCGGCTTCGCGGAGCCGGCCTGTTTTGTACCATTCGTTCCATTCGCCGGCGGCGCCGCCTGCCCGCCTTTCGCCACGCCGAGCACGCCTGTGAACACGCCCACCACGCCGCCGATCGCGCCGCCCAGCACGCCGCCGACCGGTCCCGCCGCCCTGTTGCCCTCTTTTGCGCCTTGCTGGACGCCTTGAACCACTTGCGCATCGACCGCCGCCGGCGCGCCGAGAAGCATGACGACAACGGCCCCCAGCACGAAGCGCAATTTCGGATGCGCATGCGCCGTCGATGTCGGGCTGATCATTATTTAGTCTCCATGGTCGATTGCAATTTGCTGGCTGGGAGTTTCGGAAGGCGCGGCCTGTCCGCTGCCGCGGCAGGACATTATCGTTTTCACCGCGTGCGAGTCTACCATCGCGCCGTGTTCGCCGCGATCAAGAAAGTCTTGCCGCAAGAGCCAGTTACACGAAAATGCAACAACACTGCGGCGCTATTGCACACCGCGGATCGATACCCGATACCGATTGTGTGCGCCGCAATATCAGGCCAACGCCGCGACGGCTCGCGCAGGCGGAACCTTCGATGCGACCAATTTGCACACAACGTTAGTTCTAGGGCCCGGACCGGCCTGATTTCTCGACAGGTGCCGGCAATTCTGATCTGATCGTCGCAACGAAATCTCCGCAGCGCCTCGCAAGGCCCATTTCCGGCCTGCCCGGCGGCGAAGAAAAAAACAACAACGGGATTTCCATTCATCAGGATTGGCCCACCAGGGAGGGAACGCCATGTCACGGAAGAAGCTTTCTCGTCGACAATTCGTCGCCGCCACCGCACTCACATCCGCCGCGCTGATTACCGCGCCTTACGTTCGCGGCGCCTATGCCGCCGGCAAGCTCGCGATTGGCTTCTGGGACCACTGGGTGCCCAACGCCAACGCGGCCTCGACCGCCCTCGTCAACGAATGGGCCGCCAAGGAGAAGGTCGACGTCTCGATCGACTACATCACGAGCAACGGCCGAAAGAACGAGATCACGATCGTCGCGGAATCCCAGGCAAAATCCGGCCATGACATCCTGGCGATGCCGACCTGGTGGCCGCACGCGCAGACCGAATTGCTCGAGCCGATGAACGACGTCATGACGCAATTGATCGCGCAGAACGGCGCCGTCAACGGCACGGTCGAATATCTCGGCCAACTCAACGGCAAGTGGCACGCGGTTCCCTTCTGCATCGGCAGCCAGATCAAGGGTCCGTGCTCGCGTATCGACTACTTGAAAAAGTACGCCGGTATTGACATTCAGGCGATGTATCCCGCGGGCAGCCCGCCCAAGGCCGACGACTGGAACCTGGATACCTTCCTCAAGGCTGCCGAAGCCTGCTTCAAGGGTGGCAATCCCTTCGGTATCGGCCTTGGCGAGACCTCCGACTCCGTCGATACCGCGGGCGCGATCTTCCAG
>NZ_DATHOP010000279.1:0-7608 GCF_035484855.1 Bradyrhizobium sp. | reverse complement strand
TTACCGTTACCAAAAAGAACGGCAACGCTCCCGAGCGGAACCGGATCCGGCGCCGGCTTCGCGAACTGGTGAAGCGGCTGGACACTATATCCATGCGACCGCACCATGATTATGTGCTAGTCGGCCGTCGTGCCGCGCTCGATCGCGACTTTACGACCATGATCGACGATCTTCGCTCGGCGCTCGCTCGCCTCGAGCGGCAGCCGAAAAAAGACCAGGCGCCAGCCGCCAACCGAACTGAATGACGAGACCTTGAACGATGATCGATAATCGCAACACCATCCTCGCCGTCATTCTGTCCGGCCTCGTGCTGATCGCCTGGCAATATTTCTACAATGTGCCGCAGATGGAGAAGCAGCGCGCCGCGCAGCAGGCCCAGACTGAAATGGCCAAATCCGAGGCGCAAGGTGGAACCGGCGCCGCGCCCGCCGCCGCAACCCCTTCGACGACGCCGCAGGCCGGCGCGATCAATGCGCCGGCGCCGGTCACGCCGGCGCAACCGGCGACGACGGCCGCCGTGGTCGACCGCGACGCCGCGATATCAGCGACCCCGCGCGTCAAGATCGAGACTCCCAGCCTGACCGGCAGCATCTCGCTGAAGGGCGGACGCATCGACGATCTGTCGCTGGTGAAGTTCCGCGAAACCGTCGATCCGGCCTCGCCCCCGATCGTGCTGTACTCGCCCTCGGGCACCGCCGAACCCTATTACGCGGAATTCGGCTGGGTGCCGTCGGCCGGCTCCACGGTCAAGCTTCCGGACGAGAAGACGATGTGGCAGCAGGAAGGGTCCGGCAGCCTGACGCCGTCGCATCCGGTGACGCTGAAATACGACAATGGCGACGGCCTCACTTTCCGCCGCACCATTTCGATAGACGAGCGCTATCTCTTCACCATCAAGGACGACGTCAGCAATGTCGGCAACACGCCGGTCACGCTCTATCCATATGCGCTGATCTCGCGGCACGGCACGCCCAAGGTTTCCGGCTACTACATCCTGCATGAAGGGCTGATCGGCTATCTCGGCGACCAGAGCCTGCAGGAATACACCTACAAGAAGATCGACGACGCCAAGACGGTCAGTTTCAAGGTCACCGACGGCTGGCTCGGCATCACCGATAAGTACTGGGCCTCGGCGCTGTTGCCCGACACCTCGGCGCAGCTTCAGGTGCGCTACTCCTCCAATCTCGTCGGCAGCATCCGGACCTACCAGACCGATTATCTGGAGGATCCGCAGACCATTGCGATCGGCGGCACCGGCAGCGCCAATGCCCGGCTGTTCGCGGGCGCCAAGGAAGCCAGCGTGGTCGGCCTCAATTTCCCGGTCGGCGGCTTCGGCGGCTACAACAAGGAACTCGGGCTCAACCATTTTGATCTGATGATCGACTGGGGCTGGTTCTACTTCATTACCAAGCCGATGTTCCTGGCGCTCGACTTCTTCTATCATCTGGTCGGCAATTTCGGCATCGCCATCCTCTTGGTAACGGTGCTGGTGAAGCTGTTGTTCTTCCCGCTCGCCAACAAGTCCTATGCCTCGATGGCGAAGATGAAGTCGGTGCAGCCGCAGCTCGCCCTGCTGAAGGAGCGCTATCCCGACGACAAGGTGAAGCAGCAGCAGGAGATGATGGAAATCTACCGCAAGGAGAAGATCAACCCGATCGCCGGTTGCCTTCCCGTCGCCTTGCAGATTCCAGTGTTCTTCTCGCTCTACAAGGTGTTGTTCGTCACTATCGAAATGCGGCACGCGCCGTTCTACGGCTGGATCAAGGATCTGTCGGCGCCGGATCCGACCAATCTGTTCACCCTGTTCGGCCTGTTGCACTTCGATCCGACGCAGATTCCGGTGCTCGGGCATTATCTCGCGCTCGGCATCTGGCCGATCATCATGGGCATCACGATGTGGTTCCAGATGAAGCTCAATCCGACGCCGCCGGATCCGACCCAGCAAATGATCTTCGCATGGATGCCGCTGATCTTCACCTTCATGCTGGCCGGTTTCCCCGCCGGCCTCGTGATCTACTGGGCCTGGAACAACACGCTCTCGGTGCTGCAGCAAAGCTTCATCATGCGCCGCAACGGCGTGAAGGTCGAATTGCTCGATAATCTCAAGGCGACGTTCTCGTTCAAGAAGGCTGAGTCGAAGACCTGACGGCGGCGCGTGCCGAACGTCGACGCGGGACGCCGATTTCCGATTCGTCATGGCCGGGCTTGTCCCGGCCATCCACGTCTTGGACATGCCGTGAAGCAAGACGTGGATGCCCGGGACAAGCCCGGGCATGACGATGAATTGGATATCTTCGCATGACCACCGAGCCCGATGCGAAGCTGATTGAACAGGGGCGAAGGCTGTTCGCGGGCGACTGGCAGTTCTTCTGGGCCTCGCCCTCGATCGAAACGCTGCCGCCGATGGCGGGCATCGAGGTCGCCTTTGCCGGCCGCTCCAATGTCGGAAAATCCTCGCTGATCAACGCGCTGACCGGGCGCAACGCGCTGGCGCGGACCTCGCACACGCCGGGCCGCACCCAGGAGCTGATCTTCTTCGAAGGCCCCGGCGACGCCGGCTTCCGCCTCGTCGACATGCCCGGCTACGGCTACGCTTCCGCGCCAAAAGCCAAAGTCGCCTCCTGGACCGCGCTGATCCATAGCTTCCTGCAGGGCCGCAGCAATCTGGCGCGGGTCTATGTGCTTATCGACGCCCGCCACGGCCTCAAGGAGGTCGATCAGGACGTGCTGAAGACGCTCGACAAATCAGCCGTGAGCTATCAGGTCGTGCTGACCAAGGCCGACCAGGTGAAGCCGGCTGAACTGGAACAATGCACAGCCGACGTCAGGGCGGCACTTGCAAAGCATCCCGCCGCGTTCCCGGAAGTGTTGGTGACATCGGCGCGGTCCGGCATCGGCATGCCGGAATTGCGCGCCGCGATGGTGCGCCTGCTCGGGGAGCGCAGCCGATGATGCGGGCCTTTCGGATTCTGATCGGTCTTGCCGCCATCATGGGCGCCGACGGCGTCATCCTGGCGGCAGCGGTGGCGCATCAGCCCGACGCCTCGCGGCTTGCGGCGGCTTCCTCGATGCTGCTGTTTCACGCCACCGCCGTGCTCGGCGTCGTGGCCCTGACCGAACGCGGCCTCCTGCATGGGCGGATCGGGCTCGCCGCCGCGTTCGGATTTGTCATCGCCGCCGCGCTGTTCGCGACCGACCTGACCTTGCGGCAATATGCCGGCCACAGCCTGTTTCCGTTCGCCGCGCCCACCGGCGGCACCCTGTTGATCGTGAGTTGGCTTGCGCTTGCCGTGGGCGCGGCCTGGCCGCGTGACCGTGACAGGCACCTGTAGCCCGGATGGAGCGAAGCGCAATCCGGGACAAGTAGCGAAAAAGGTTTCCCGGATTGCGCTGCGCTCCATCCGGGCTACGGAATCGGCAGGCACACTTTGCGCCGTGGCCGCCAATCAGATAGAACCCGCCCGACCCCGCCGACCGTGAGACCCGCTTCATGACCGACGTGCCGTATATCAGTCCGCTCGATCAGGCCCGCATCCTGTCCGAGGCGCTGCCGCACATGCAGCAATATGACGACGAAACCATCGTCATCAAATATGGCGGCCATGCCATGGGCGCCGAAGAAACCGCGAAAGCGTTTGCCCGCGACATCGTGCTGCTGGAGCAGACCGCCATCAATCCGGTGGTGGTGCATGGCGGCGGGCCGCAGATCGCGACCATGCTGAAGCGGCTCGGCATCCACTCCGAATTCGCCGCCGGCCTGCGCATCACCGACGCCGCCACCATCGAGATCGTCGAAATGGTGCTGGCCGGCTCGATCAACAAGCAACTGGTCGGCTACATCAACGAAGCCGGCGGCAAGGCGGTCGGCCTGTGCGGCAAGGACGGCAACATGGTGACGGCGTCGAAGGCGACGCGCACCATGGTCGATCCGGATTCGCATATCGAGAAAGTGGTCGATCTCGGCTTCGTCGGCGAGCCGGAAAAGGTCGACCTGACGCTGCTCAACCAGCTGATCGGCTATGAACTGATCCCGGTGCTGGCGCCGCTGGCGACCTCGAAGAGCGGACAGACCTTCAATGTCAACGCCGATACCTTTGCCGGCGCGGTCGCCGGCGCGCTGAAGGCCAGGCGGCTGTTGCTGCTGACCGACGTTCCCGGCGTGCTCGACAAATCGAAGAAGCTCATTCCGGAACTGTCGATCAAGGACGCGCGCAAACTGATCGCCGACGGCACCATCTCCGGCGGCATGATCCCCAAGGTCGAGACCTGCATCTACGCGCTGGAGCAGGGCGTGCAGGGCGTGGTCATCATCGACGGCAAGATGCAGCACGCGGTGCTGCTGGAATTGTTCACCAATCAGGGCACGGGCACACTGATCCACAAGTGATGAGGAAAGCGGGCAGGCGATTGAAAGCCGTTATGGCCGGGCTTGTCCCGGCCATCCACGTCTTGCTTTGGTGCCGCAAGGAAGACGTGGATGCCCGGGACTCTGGACGGGAAGACGGCGCTTCGCGCCTTTTGCCCGGGCATGACGGCCTGAAACTTTCAATCCTCCTCGCGCTGCCCGCCGCGATCATTTCCTTCCTCGCCTCATCCCAACCCGCTTACGCCGACCTGAAACTCTGCAACCGCATGAGCTACGTGGTCGAGGTCGCGATCGGCATCGACGACAAGGCGGCCACCGCGACACGCGGCTGGTTCCGGATCGATCCGGCGGCCTGCAAGGTCGTGGTTCAGGGCACGCTGACCGCCGACCGCATCCTCCTGAATGCGCGCGCGCTCGGTGTCTACGGCTCCTCGCCGATCCCGCAGAACGGCGGCGACACGCTGTGCATCGCGCCGGCCGATTTCGTCATCGCTGCCGCCCGCCAGTGCCGCGCCGGCCAGACGCCGGCGCCGTTCACCCAGATCAACCCGACCCAGACCGACGACGGCAATCTCGTGGCCTATCTGGCCGAGGACAGCGAATATGACGACGAGCAGGCCAGGCTCGCCGCCATTCAGCGGCTGCTGGTGATCGCGGGCTACGACGCCGCGCCGATCGACGGCGTCGACGGCCCGAAGACGCAAGCCGCACTTGCCGCGTTCCTGAAGAGCCGCGGCATGACGCCCGACATGGTGCAGGCGCCGAATTTCTTTTCGCTGATGATCGACGCGGTGCAATCGCCGTCCTCCACCGGGCTGACCTGGTGCAACGACACTCCCCACAAGGTCATGGCGGCGGTCGCGACCGATGACGGCAAGGCCGTAGTCAGCCGCGGCTGGTACCGGATCGATCCCGGCAAATGCCTGCATCCCGACGTCACCGGCCAGCCGAAGCAGATCTTCTCGTTCGCCGAAGCGGTCGATGCCGAGAACCATACGATAAAACTCAAGGATAGGCCGCTGAACTGGGGCGGCGCGAAGGAGCTGTGCACGCGTGAAAGCAAGTTCGAGACCTCTGAGCAAGGCGACTGCGGCACCCGTGGTTTTGCAGCCACCGGCTTTGCCGCCGTCGACATGAGCAGCGGCGGCAAGACGCTGCGCTTTGCGATGCCGTGAACTCGTCGTCCCTGCGAACGCAGGGACCCATAACCACAAGCCTGGATTTGAATCACCAATGCCGGCCACAATCGAAGGTAACTCACACCGAGTTCATCACGACCGCCGCGGCGTATGGGTCCATGCGTTCGCAGGGACGACGGCTGAGAGAGTTGTGAGACGGTGACAACATCCCGCCCCTTCGCCGATATCGACACCTGGGTGTTCGACCTCGACAACACGCTGTATCCGCATCACGTCAATCTGTGGCAGCAGGTCGACGTGCGGATCGGCGAATTCGTCGGCGCCTTTCTCAAAATATCCGCTGAGGAAGCGCGGGTGATCCAGAAGGACTATTACCGCCGCTACGGCACCACCATGCGCGGGATGATGACCGAGCACGGGGTGCTCGCCGACGACTATCTCGCCTATGTCCACCAGATCGACCATTCGCCGCTGCAGCCCAACCCCGCGATGGGGGCGGCGATCGCAAGACTTCCCGGCCGCAAGCTGATCCTGACCAACGGCTCGACCGACCATGCCGACAAAGTGTTGCAGCGGCTCGGCATATCAGCGCATTTCGAGGCGGTGTTCGACATCATCGCCGCCGAACTGGAGCCGAAGCCGGCGCCGCGGACCTACCAAAAATTCCTCGACCTGCATCAGGTCGATCCCACCAAGGCGGCGATGTTCGAGGACCTGGCGCGCAACCTCGTGGTGCCGCACCAGCTCGGCATGACCACGGTGCTGGTGGTGCCCGACGGCAGCAAGGAAGTCGTGCGCGAGGATTGGGAGCTGGAAGGCCGCGGCGCCGCGCATGTCGATCATGTCACGGATGATTTGACCGGGTTTTTGCAGGGGCTGAGCAAGGCGTCATGATCGTCGTCCCGGCGGAGGCCGGGACCCATACGCCGCGGCGCCTGTTTTGAAAGATGCTGTTGGACGGCGTTCGCGCCATAATAAACGCCTGTGGTTATGGGTCCCGGCCTTCGCCGGGACGACATCGGGAGTGCTTGACTCCTCCCCCGCAAATCCCGACAAAGCCTCCCGCCTGCCCGAACAAAATCGCCCAAGGAAATCCCGATGTCTCTCGCCTCCCTCGAAACCACCGTCAACGCCGCGTTCGATGCCCGCGACGGCATCTCGACCGCGACCAGGGGCGAAGTCCGCGACGCCGTCGATCACGCGCTCGAGCTGCTCGACAAGGGTGAGGTACGCGTGGCCGAGCGCGAGCAAAGCGGCAAGTGGAAGGTCAATCAGTGGCTGAAGAAGGCGGTGCTGTTGTCGTTTCGCCTCAACGACATGAGCACGATCCCGGGCGGTCCGGGCAAGGCCTCGTGGTGGGACAAGGTGCCGTCGAAATTCGAGGGCTGGGGCGAAAATCGTTTCCGTGACGCCGGCTTTCGCGCGGTGCCCGGCGCGATCGTGCGCCGCTCGGCCTTCATCGCCAAAAACGTCGTGCTGATGCCGTCCTTTGTCAATCTCGGCGCCTATGTCGATGAATCCACCATGATCGACACCTGGTCCACGGTCGGCTCCTGCGCCCAGATCGGCAAGCGCGTGCACATTTCCGGCGGCGTCGGCATCGGCGGCGTGCTGGAGCCGCTGCAGGCCGAACCCGTCATCATCGAGGACGATTGCTTCATCGGCGCGCGAAGCGAAGTCGCCGAAGGCGTGATCGTGCGCAAGGGCGCGGTGCTGGCGATGGGCGTGTTTCTGGGCGCCTCCACCCCGATCATCGATCGCGACAGCGGCAAGATTCATATCGGCGAGGTGCCGGAATATGCGGTCGTGGTGCCGGGAACCAGGCCGGCGAGGCCGCTGAAAGACGGTTCACCCGGTCCTGCGCTGGCTTGCGCCGTCATCGTCAAGACCGTCGACGCGCAGACCCGCTCCAAGACCAGCATCAACGAGCTGTTGCGCGACTAGCCGGCCCATCGAACGCGAGGAATTTCTTGCTCCGGTGCTGGCCCATCGGCGGGACCTCATGTTAAGCGGGGGCATGACCGATGCTCGCTCCGCCCTTGCCATTGCCCGCGATCTCCTGCGCTGCCCCTCGGTAACCCCGGCCGACGCCGGCGCGCTCGG
>NZ_DATHOP010000278.1:0-11057 GCF_035484855.1 Bradyrhizobium sp. | reverse complement strand
AACCGCCCAAAGGCCTTCTTGAACTTCCGCATTCGACCCCCTCCATAATCCGGGAGTCATCTTCAGAATCCGTCTTGCCTTCCAATGCAATAGCCGGTGAAAACCCATATGCGATTCCCCTGCCCTCCAGGGGAGGGTAAGCGAGGATCACCCCCGCAGCTGTTCATACACTTTCAAATGCGTATACGCGGTGCGCAATTTCGGCACCGGGACCTTCGCTTTGTCGCCGCGCGCGATCAGGTCGCCGATCACGTGATCGGCTTCGACCCGCGCGCCGGCCTTGATGTCGCGGAACATCGATGCCGTGATCGGCGATCCCTCCGCGGTCAACATGCCGCGGGTACGCGTTAGCGATGGCGCGCGGGGCGGATGGCCCTCGGCGGCAGCAACGGCGCTGCATTCGTCGAGGATGCCCAGCAGGAAATCCTTGCCGCCCGGGGCTGCCAGGATCGACCCGATCGGGCCGCGCATCAGGCAGGTTGCACCCGCCACCGACGCCAGGAACACCCATTTCTCCCACATGTCCTGAATGATGTGCTCGCTCGCAACCGCGCCGGATATGCTCGCGAAAACCTTCGCGATGGCGCGGACCCGGTCCGACATCTTGCCGTCGCGTTCGCCGAAGGCGAGCGACTGCTGCGGCTGCAGCTGAACCACCTCGCGCTTGTCGTTGAGCGTCACCACGATCGCGCAGAGACCGCCGAGCACGCGCTCGCGGCCGAATCTGGCGTCGAGGATATCGAGATGCCGCATGCCGTTGAGCATCGGGATGATCGCGGTCTCTGGCCCCACCGCCGGTGCAAAGGATTTGATCGCATCCTCGAGGTCGAACGCCTTGCAACTCAGGAACACGACGTCGAATTTTTCGGTGAGCTTGTCGGCCTGTACCGCCGGCGGATTTTTCAGGGTGACGTCGCCGTTGGGGCTTTTGATGACGAGGCCGGCGCTGGCCAGTTCGGTGGCACGCCGCGGGCGGACCAGAAACGTCACATCGGCCCCGGCCTCGAGCAGCCTGCCGCCGAAATATCCGCCGATGGCGCCCGCCCCGACCACGAGAATACGCATTTTTTGACTCCGGTTGTTTTCACCGTCATGCCCGGCCTTGTGCCGGGCATCCACGTCTTTCTTTGGATGGCAGCAATGAAGACGTGGATGGCCGGGTCAAGCCCGGCCATGACGAGAGGAATGAGGCGTCTACCACTTCTCCCCGAACGGTCGAATTTCCAGCTCGAAGGTCCAGGCGCTGCGCGGCTGCTGATAGAGTTGCCAGTAGGAGGCCGCGACCGAGGCCGGGGGCATCAGGAGATCGGGATTGTCCAGCGCTTCCTTGCCCCAGAGCTTTTCGCGTCGCTCGCGCACCCAGGCGGTATCCACGCCGGAATCGATGATCAGATGCGCGACATGGATGTTCTTCGGCCCCAATTCGCGCGCCATCGATTGCGCCACCGCGCGCAGGCCGAATTTGGCGCTGGCGAACGCGGCATAACCGCTGCCGCCGCGCAAGGACGCGGTGGCGCCGGTGAAGAAGATGCTGCCCTGACCGCGCGGCAGCATCAGCCGCGCCGATTCGCGGCCCGCCAGGAAGCCGGCCCAGCAGGCCATTTCCCAGACCTTCCGGAACACGCGGTCGGTGGTCTCCAGGATCGGGAAGTTGACGTTGGCGCCGACATTGAAGATGCAGACTTCCAGCGGCGCATGCTGGTCGGCGGCGTTGAGGAAGGAGGCGATCTCGTCCTCCTTGCGCGCGTCCAGCGAGCGCCCGACGATGGAACCGCCGGCGGCCTCGACTTCCTTCACCAGCGGCTCGAGCTTTTCGCCGTTGCGCCGGCCGGCGAAGACGGTAAATCCCTCGGCGGCGAATTTCTTCGCGATCTCGGTGCCGATATAATCGCCGGCGCCGATCACGGCGCAGGTGGCGTTGCGTTTTTGCATTTTTATGCTCCATCACCCGTCATTGCGAGCGCAGCGAAGCAATCCATCGTGCAACAGCAAGAGAGAATGGATTGCTTCGTCGCAAGAGCTCCTCGCAATGACGGCATTTAGATCACTTACCCGAGACCATCTCCTCGACCTCGCGCAACTGCTCCTTGCCAAAAAACATTTCCTTGCCGACGAAGAAGGTCGGCGAGCCGAACGCGCCGCGCTCGACCGCGTTTTGGGTGTTCTCGATCAGCTTTGCCTTGACGTCGGCTTCCTGGGACCGGGTCAGCAGCTTTGCGCCATCGAGGCCGGACGCCGTCAACGCTTTCACCGCCACCTCGGGATCATCCATCTTTTTCGGCTCGATCCACATGTGGTGGAACGCGGCGTCGACATATTTCTCGAATACGCCCTCCAATTGGGCGGCGACGGCGGCGCGCATCAGGTTGAGGGTGTTGACGGGAAAGAACGGATTCCAGACGTAGGGCTGGACCTGGAAGCGCCTGACGAAGCGCTCGGTCTCCAGCGCGTGGAACTCGCGCTTGTTCTTGATGCCGGCCAGCGTCTCGGCCGGCGACTTGTTGTTGGTGGCCTTGAAGATGCCGCCGAGCAGGATCGGCACATATTCGAACTTCACCCCCGTGCGCGCTTCGATCGCCGGAATCGCCTCGTGGCTGAGAAAGGCGTTGGGGCTGCCGAAATCGAACATGAATTGCGGGGCGGATGAGCTCACGGGCGGTCTCCCTGATGGCATATGGTGTTTCTTATATGATCCATATCATTCCATCTAGCCTAGCGGTTCACGTTTGCGGGATCAACCGTCGGCGCGATCGCCGAAGGCGAGCTTGACGATGTGGCCGCGGATGTCGCCCGGCCGGATACCCGGATAAATTACCGTGTCTATATTGCCCGGGGCGCAATAATGGCAAGGCAACCAATCGCCAACCCCCGCTTTCGCTGCTACGAGGGTTCGCCTCCAATGCGCGAACCGGGGAAACGCCATGCTGATCGTCCACCATCTGAACAATTCCCGATCCCAGCGTGTGCTGTGGCTCTTGGAAGAACTCGGCGTGCCCTACGAGATCGTGCGCTATCAGCGGCAGCCGGACATGCGCGCGCCGGCGGAATTGCGCGCGGTCCACCCGCTCGGGAAATCGCCCGTCATCACCGAAAACGGCAATGCCATCGCCGAATCGGGCGCGATTGCCGAATACCTCGTCGATACCTATGGCGAGGGCCGCCTGATCCCGCCACTGAGGACGCCCGAGCGGCTGCGCTACACCTATTGGCTGCATTACGCCGAGGGTTCGGCGATGCCGCCGCTATTGTTGAAACTCTTGTTCACGCTGATGCCGAAACGCGCGCCTGCGCTGCTGCGTCCCCTGGTGCGCAAGGTTTCGAACCAGGCGCTGACCACGTTGGTCACCCCGCAGCTCAAGCAGCACATGGCGTACTGGGAGAGCGAACTCGGCAGGAGCCAGTGGTTCGCCGGCGACGAGTTCACCGCCGCCGACATCCAGATGAGCTTTCCACTGGAGGCGGCCGCCGCGCGCGCCGGGCTCGAAGAGGGTCACCCCAAGGCGATGGCGTTCCTGGAACGCATCCACGCCCGCCCGGCCTACCAGCGCGCGCTGGAAAAAGGCGGGCCGTATCAGGTGGGAAGGTAGGACTCTTACCTCCCCCGCTTGCGGGGGAGGTCGACGCGCTCGTCAGAGCGCGGCGGGTGGGGGAAGGTCTATCCCCTTGATCGGTGCGTATTGCTGAGGCACCCCCACCCCGGCCCTCCCCCGCAAGCGGGAGAGGGAGAAGATTCTCGGTGGCTCGCTTCACTGCACCGCCGCGATCACTTCCTTCACCAGCCGCCCGAAACCTCCGATATCGCCCGTCGGATCGACGCTATCGCCGAGCCGCACCACCACCATATGCTGCGAGGGAATGATCAGGACGCGCTGGCCCAGATTGCCGGAGGCATAGAACGCATCGCGCGGAATCCCGAGCCGGACACGGCCCCTGGCATATTCGTGCTCGCTGCGATTGGTCCAGAAACCCGCGCCGTAATCGGTATCGAGCGTGGCGGCGGCGGAAAAGTCCACCCACTCGTCCTGCAGGATGCGCCGGCCGCCGACCACGCCGTCATTCAGATAGAGCAGCCCGAACCGCGCCCAATCGCGCGCGCTCGCCAGCATGTAGGTCGTTCCCTGCAGCGTGCCGGCGCCGTCGAATTCCAGCGTCACGTTGCGCATCCCCAGCGGATTGAACAATTCGCGCCACGCGAACGCCAGTGTCTGTTCGGGGCCGCCGACCGCGTCGCGGATTATTTTCGCCAATATCTCCGTGGTCGCACTGGAATAGTGCCAGCGCGTTCCCGGTGGCGCGATCAGGGGAGCCTTCACTGCGAATCCGGCCATGTCGTCATGCAAATAGACCATCTGATCCGAGGGATCGAAACCGGAATTGGTCTCATCGAGCGCGAGCCCCGTGGTCATCCGCATCAGATGCTCGACCTCGATCTCGCGGCGCGGATCGGATGCCGCGCGCCACTCCGGAATCGGCGCGGGAAATGACGGGGTGACGACGCCTTGCACGGTCAGGATGCCGAGCAGCGCGTTGATCACCGACTTGGTCATGGAAAAGCCGAGCAGCGGCGTGTCGACGCCGACGCCGTCCGCATAGCGCTCGGCGATCACGCGGCCGTCATGCACCACGACGACCGCCTTGGTGCGGCGGAACGGCGGCGACGGCGGTTCCTCGAAGGCGTGGTCGAGCGCCGCCTTCAACCTGGGATCGGTGGGTTCGACGACCGTCGGAGGCGCAATTTCTCCCAGTAGCGGCGGCGTCTTCGGCGTCTTCAACGCGGCAAAATCGGTGCGGAGGAGGTAAGGTTCTTTTGTCCCGTGCACGAGCACGCAGCCGAGCCCCTCCCGAAACGCGGCGTGGCTGCCGAACAGCCCGACCCACGAGGTATCGACGGTCTGGGCTGACCGATCGAGGTGGTATTTCAGGCCCCAGCGCAAGCGGCGCAATCCGGCCTGGTCCATGGTTTCCGAAAACACCGTTTGCGGATCGAACCCGGAGACAAAAGCCTCCGAGCAGACATTGTGGGCGACCACACCGGTCGCCACCCGGATGGCGCGGTCGGGGCGGTAGACCACGCCGAGCGCAACCGCCACGGCCACGACAACCAGCGCCGCCGCGATCGCTTTCCGCCACCCCACAGCCCTCTCCCGACGATGCCGCGAAAGCTTTCTAGCGCGCCTTCTGTACCCCGCCCACGGACGGCAGCGCCTGCACGGCGACGCCGGGCGGCGGCACGTCGTCGTCGGGCACGAAGAAATCCGACATCAGCGCGACCTTCGGATCGACGCGATAAGGCTCGAAATCGCGCACGCCGGCCGCATAGAGCACCTTGTCGTCGATACAGAATTGTCCGGTGAATTCGCGCGACGGTTTTGTGAAGATGGCATGGGCCGCGTCGCCCATGATCTCCGGCGTGCGGCTGGCGCGCATCATGGCGTCGCCGCCGAGCAGATTGCCGACGGCTGCGGTGGCGATGGTGGTGCGCGGCCACAGCGCGTTGACGGCGATCCCTGCGGCCTTCTGCTCGGCCGCAAGCCCCAGCACGCAGAGGCTCATGCCGTATTTCGCGATGCTGTAGGCCGTGGAATGCTCGAACCATTTGGCCTTGATGTCGAGCGGCGGCGACAGCATCAGGATATGCGGATTCGCAGATTTCTTCAGATGCGGAATGCAGTATTTCGACACCATGAAGGTGCCGCGGGTGTTGATACCCATCATCAGGTCGAACCGCTTCATGTCCGTCATCTGCGAGTCGGTCAGGCTGATGGCGCTGGCGTTGTTGACGCAGATGTCGATGCCGCCGAACTCGGCCACCGTCCGGTCGATCGCCGCGATCACCTGGGCCTCGTCGCGGATGTCGCACAGGATCGGCAGCGCCTTGCCGCCGGCGGCGCGGACCTCGTCGGCCGCGGTGTAGATGGTGCCCTTGAGCTTCGGATGAGGCTCGGCGGTCTTCGCGGCGAGTGCGACGTTGGCGCCGTCACGCGCCGCCCGCAGCGCGATCGCAAGCCCGATGCCGCGGCTGCCGCCGGAGACGAATAGCGTCTTGCCCTTGAGTGATGTCATCAGATCAACTCCATCAGCGGATCCAAACTACACGTCCGCATGCAAGATCCGGCCGCGGGTTTCCGGCAGCGCGAAGGCGGCGAGGAAGAACACGCCATAGGCCAGCACCGCGAAGATCGCGATCGCATTGCCGAGCGAGGTTTCGGTCGAAAGCGCGCCGACCAGGAACGGGAACAGCGCGCCGATGCCGCGGCCGAAATTGTAGCAAAAACCCTGGCCCGAACCGCGCAGCCGCGTCGGATAGAGTTCGGTGAGGAACGCGCCCACGCCGGAGAAATAACCCGACGCGAAAAAGCCGAGCGGGAAGCCGAGCAGCCACAGTACCTCATTGGTCAGCGGCAATTGCGTGTAGAGCAGGATGATGGCGATCGCGCCGAGCGAGAAGATCAGGAACAGGTTGCGCCGCCCGATGCGGTCGGCAAGCCAGGCGCCGACCAGATAGCCGACGAACGAGCCGATGATCAGCGCCGCCAGATAGCCGGTGGACGACACGATCGAGAGCTTGCGTTCGGTGGTCAGAAAGCGCGGCACCCAGAAGGTGATGGCGTAATAGCCGCCCTGGCATCCCGTCGACATCAACGACGCCAGTAACGTGGTCTTCAGAATCGGGCCATGGAATATTTCCCAAAGCGAGGGCCGTTCGCCGCTCGCATTCTGCCTGGCAAGGGTTGCGGCCGCAATCGCCGGCTCCTCGACATAGCGGCGCAGGAAGAACACCAAAAGCGCCGGCAGCGCGCCGATGGCGAACATCCAGCGCCAGGCGATTTCGGGCGGCAAATAGGAGAACAGGATCGCCTGCGACAGCACCGCAAGGCCCCAGCCCACCGCCCAACCGGACTGCACCGAGCCGACCGCGCGTCCCCGATATTGCGGGCGGATCGCCTCGCCCATCAGCACGGCGCCCGCGGCCCATTCGCCGCCAAAGCCCAGGCCGAGCAGCGCGCGGGCGATCAGCAGCTGATCGAAATTCTGCACAAAGGCGCAGATCAGCGAGAACACCGAGAACCACAGAATCGTCAACTGCAGGGTTTTGACCCGGCCGATGCGGTCGGCGAGATAGCCGCCGAGCCAGCCGCCGATCGCCGACGCCAGCAGCGTTACGGTGCCGGCAAGACCGGCGGTGCCCGGATCGACCTTCCACAGCGCGATGATGGTGCCGATCACCAGCGGATAGATCATGAAATCCATGCCGTCGAGCGCCCAGCCCGCGGCGCAGGCCCAGAACGTCCGCCGCTCCGGCAGGTTCATGTCGCGGTAAAACGCCAGCAGGCTGGTGTCTTCGATGGGGGCGGTTTCGATCGCGCCCGATGGTTCGACGGTGCTCATGTTGGACGTCCGCCCTTGAAGTTTCTGGCCGGCCTTTGCTCGTCCCCGCGACCGGCTTGCGCGGGGCTTTTCTGATGCACGATGATCCCGGACGCTGTTATCAAGCAATCGTCGCTGTCCGCAACAGCTCTATTGCCCCGCGGCCTCGGCGCCACGGGTACGCGGATCGGGGGCGCCGAGCAATCCATGTTCGGTCACGGCGATCGAATTGGCCGAGGTCTGGCCCATCGGCTCGACCAGCTGATGCCCCTTGGCCCTCAGTTCGGTCAGCGTCTCCTCGGCAAATCCGCGCTCGATTCTCACCTCGTCGGGCAGCCATTGATGGTGCAGCCGGGGAGCGGCGACCGCGGCGGCGACGTCCATGTGATAGTCCAGCACGTCGACGATCACCTGCAGCACGGTGGAGATGATGCGACTGCCGCCGGGCGTGCCCGTCACCAGCACCGGCTTGCCGTCCTTGAGCACGATGGTCGGCGACATCGACGACAGCGGCCGCTTGCCCGGCCCCGGCAGATTGGCCTCGAATCCCACCAGGCCGAACGCGTTGGAGGCGCCGGGCGCGGCGGTGAAATCGTCGAGTTCGTTGTTGAGCAGCACGCCGGTGCCTTCGGCGACCAGGCCGACGCCGTAGGGGAAATTCAGCGTATAGGTGTTGCTGACCGCGTTGCCCCGGCTGTCGACCACCGAATAATGCGTGGTGTTGCTGCCTTCGCGCGGCGGCGTTGCCGACATCACATCGGTCCACGGTGTGGCATGGTCGAGATCGATGCTGGCGCGCTGCCTGGCCGCATACTCCTTCGACATCAGCGTTACCACCGGCGCCGTGACAAAGGCGGGGTCGCCGAGATAGCGCGCACGGTCGGCGTAGGCGCGCTTCATCGCCTCGATCATCAGATGAAGCTGTTGCGCCGAGCCCTGCTTCATCTCGCCAAGCGGAAATCCCTCGAGGATGTTGAGCATCTCCAGCAGCACCACGCCGCCGGACGAGGGCAGCGGCATCGAGACGATGTCATAGCCGCGGTAGTTACCTTTCACCGGCGCGCGAATGACCGCGGAATAGGATTTCAGGTCGTCCGACGTCATGATGCCGCCGGCGTCGCGCACCGCGCTGGCGATTTTTTCCGCGACAGGGCCCTCGTAAAATCCGCGGCGTCCCTGTTCGGCGATCAAGGAAAGCGTCGCCGCCAGATCGGCCTGGACCAGCCGGTCTCCCTCCTGCAGCGACGTGCCGTCGGCGCGGGAAAAGATTTTCAGCGATGACGGCCAGCGCGCCATCCGCCGGTGGATCGCGGGCAAGGTGTCGGCCATGTCGTCGGCCAGCGCGATCCCGTCGCGCGCCAATTCGATCGAAGGTTTCAGCAGTTCTGCCAGCGTGAATTGGCCGGAGCCGTATTTCTCCAGCGCCAGCGCGAGCCCTGCGACCGTGCCGGGCACGCCGATGCCGAGCGCCGAATCGCGCGATTTTGCGTTGTCAGGCTTGCCGTCGGCTCCGAGAAAAATGTCCGGCCTGGTCGCACCCGGCGCGGTTTCGCGATAATCGATCGCGATGTCTTCGTGGCGCTCCGCCGAGTGAATCACCATGAAGCCGCCGCCGCCGATATTGCCGGCGCGCGGATAGGTCACGGCCATCGCAAAACCGGTGGCGACAGCCGCATCGACCGCGTTGCCGCCGCGCCTGAGCACATCGGCGCCGATCCGCGCCGCGATCTTCTCCTGCGCCACCACCACGCCGTGTTCGGCGAAAACGCCGCGGATGGTATCCGCCGCGGCAGGCGTGTAGGCGCCGCGGCCGCGATCCTGCGCGGCGGCGGGAAGCCAGAACGCGACCGCAAGCACAATGGCTGGAACTACCTTGTGCCAAGCGGCCCTGAATAGAGACATCAAACTTCCGCCCGGGTTGAGGCCAATCTGGCACCAGCGAATTCGTGAAGTCGTCATGCCTGCGAATCCTATACGGTTTCGTGTGCCAAGAGCAAAACGCCTCCTCGTGAGGATAAGGATATTTTCGGGCATGGCGGTGATTACTTCGAACGCAGCTGTAGCCGACATACAAGAGAAATATCCCCCACGCGCCGCCGTCATCAGCTGGATTTTCTTCGCCTGGGCCGCAGAACCATTTTTCACGCTGATCACCACTTTCGTGTTCGCGCCCTACTTCGCCACCCACATCGCTGCGAATCCCGCGAGCGGGCAATCCTTGTGGGGTTTCGCCACCGCCGCGGCGGGCTTGCTGATCGCGCTGCTGTCGCCGGTGTTGGGCGCAATCGCCGATGCCGGCGGCCGCCGCAAGCCGTGGATCGCGGCGTTCGGCGCATTGCTTGTGATCGGTGCCTCGCTGATGTGGTTCGGCAAGCCCGGGGATAGCAGCGTCATTCTGCCGCTGCTTATGGCCTACGGGATCGCCATCGTCGGTGTCGAATTCGCGATCGTCTTCAACAATTCGATGATGCCCACCCTGGTGCCGCCGAACCAGATCGGCCGCTTGTCGGGCACGGGCTGGGCCACCGGCTATGTCGGCGGCATTTTGAGCCTGATCCTGGTGCTCGGCTTTCTTGCCGCCAGCCCGGAGACGAGGCGCACACTGTTCGGCTTTGCGCCGCTGTTCGGTCTCGATCCCGTCGCCCATCAGGGCGACCGCATCACGGGTCCGCTGACCGGCATCTGGTTCATTATCTTTGCACTGCCGATGTTCCTGCTGACGCCGGATTATCCTGCCAGGCGGCCGTTGCGCGAAGCGATACGCGAGGGATGGGGCGAGCTGAAGCACACGCTCGCCGAATTGCCGAGGCAGAAATCGCTTGCCGCGTTTCTGCTCGCCAACATGATCTACACCGACGGCCTGGTGTCGCTGTTCGCCTTCGGCGGCATCTACGCCGCCGGCACTTTTGGCTGGAACACGATCCAGATCGGCACCTTCGGAATCATTCTCGCCATCGCCGGCACCTTCGGCGCCTGGCTCGGCGGCAAGCTCGACGACAAGCTCGGCCCGAAGCGGGTGATCGCGGGCAGCATGACGATCCTGCTGTTTGCGATCGTGGCCATCCTTTTGGTGGACAAGGAAACTGTCCTGTTCATGCACGTCACGCCGCCTTCACCCGGCGGTGCGCTGTTCGCGAGCGCCGCCGAGCGCGCCTATCTGGTGCTGGGCTGCCTGATCGGCGCCGCCGGCGGCCCGCTGCAGGCCGCGTCGCGCACGCTGCTGATACGATTGGCGCCGAAGGACCGCATCGCGCAATATTTTGGATTGTTCGCGCTGACCGGAAAGGTGACGTCGTTCGTCGGGCCGTTGTTGATCGGCGCGATCACTGCGGTCACCGCGAGCCAGAAGGCCGGCATGGCGGTGCTGGTGCTGTTTTTCGTTGCCGGCTTGGCTTTGCTCGCGCGGGTGCGAGACTGACCGCGCCGGTTAATGCCTGAAATGCCTGACGCCGGTCATCACCATGGCGACGCCATGCTCGTCGGCCGCCTTGATGACCTCGTCGTCGCGCACGGAGCCGCCGGGCTGGATCACCGCGGTGGCGCCGGCCTCGATGCAGGCCAGCATCCCGTCGGCAAATGGAAAGAACGCATCGGACGCAACGACCGAACCTTTCGTCAACGGCTCCGCCAGCTTCAGTTCCTTGGCGGCATCGAGCGCCTTGCGCGCCGCGATCCGCGCCGAATCCACC
>NZ_DATHOP010000277.1:0-5601 GCF_035484855.1 Bradyrhizobium sp. | reverse complement strand
GCGGATGCTATTGCGGCCAGGTGCGTTATGTCGCCGAGGGCGAGCCGATGTTGAAAGCGCAGTGCCACTGCCGTGAATGTCAGTATATCAGCGGCGGCGGTCCCAACATGTTCGCGCTGATGCCGATCGACGGCTTCAGCTATAGCAAGGGAACACCGAAGCAGTTCTCGCGCAGTGACCTTGAAGGCGCCGTGACGCGCGATTTCTGCGCCGAATGCGGCACTCACCTGATCACACGGCGGCCCGGATTACCCGCCGCGATCCTGAAAATCGGCACGCTCGACGACCCCAGCCTGTTCGGCCATCCGCAGATGGCGATCTACACCATCGACAAGCAGGATTTCCACATGATCCCCGAGGGATTGCCGACCTTCGAGCGATTGCCGAAGCGATAGCGGGCATTGGACGACAAATAGCGCAACACCTGCACGTCGTCGTCCCGGCGTATGCCGGGACCCATACGCCTTGACGGAGCGACTTTAACGACGCTGTTGAACAAGTCCCTTTAACCACGGACACCAGTGGTTATGGGTCCCGGCGTTCGCCGGGACGACCAGGGATTTATCCGCCCGCCCAGACGTCGAGCACATAGCGGTTCTTCGTGCCGAGATCGTCGATCCAGCGTTGCGCCGCGGCCGCATCCGCGCCGGCGCGCTCGCGATAGATCGCGACCAGCGTGGCCTTGACGTCCGGCTCCATTTTTCCGCCGTCGCCGCAGACATAGATGATCGCGCCTTGTTCGATCAGGCTCCAGACGCGTTCCTGCTGTGCCGCGATCAGATTCTGCACATAGGTCTTCGGCGCCTCCGTGCGCGAAAACGCGGTGTGCAACTCGGTAATGCCGTCGGCCGCGAAGGCCTTCAACTCATCCGCGTAGAGATAATCCTGCTCGGGATGGCGGCAGCCGAAAAACAGCATCGCCGGACCGAGTTTTTCGCCCCTGGCCTTGCGCGCGGCACGTTCCTGCAGAAAGCCGCGGAACGGCGCCAGCCCCGTCCCGGGGCCGACCATGATGATCGGCACGGCGGCATCGTCGGGCAGCCGGAACCCGGCCTTGGTTTCGCGCACCGTGGCATGGACCACCTCGCCGGCGCGGCGGCCAGCGAGGTAATTCGAACAAATACCCTTGTAGATACCGCGCCCCGAACCCGCTGGTCCCTCGACCACCGCAACCGTGACGCTGCAGCGCGCGCCATCGCCTGACGGCGACGACGAGATCGAATAATAACGCGGCGCCAGCAGCGACAGCATTTCCAGATAGGCATGGAACGGCAGCTCGCAGGCCGGGTGTTCCTCCATCAGATCGAACACCGACTTGCGCCGGCCGAGGATTTCGGCGCGATAGCGTTCGGTCGAGGCGCCATCGTCGCCGACAAAGGCCAGCAGTTTCGGCTTGGTCACGGGACAGCGCGTGTGCTCCGACATGATCTGGAGCTGCTTGCGGGTCGCGACCTGCTGCAACTCGACGAAGTCGGTCAATAGCCGTCCGACCGAGACCGCGTCGCCGGTCGGCAGCTGTGCGCGGCGGCCTTCGGCGACCTGCAGCTTGATCTGGTCGGCGGGCAGGAAACCGAAGCGGCGCGCCACCGCATCCACCAGCGCCGGATCGTTGCGCGGCACCACGCTCAGGTGATCGCCGACCCGATAGCTCGTGCCCGCGGGCAATTGCACCTCGATATGCCGGGTCGATCGATCCGAGGGATTGGCGCCGGCCTTGTTCTGCAGCTCGGTATTGACCGCGACCATCATCGGCGACACGCCGCCGAGTGCGGCGATCGCGCCGACCGCCGACGGCGGCACCGGTTCGATCTGGTACAGCGGCTCATCCTCGGCGCTACGGCTGAAGCTCGAATCGACACCGAATTCCCTGACCGCCTGAGGCGCGGCCTTGGCGAACCAGCTCTCGAATTCGCCGTCGAGATCGCCGCGGGCATCGCCTTCGCCGCGCGCATAGACCGAACGCGCGCCATGCGCCGCGAGCTGCTCGTCGATCAGCCGCGGGATCGATTGATAGGTCGCGGCCCAGTCGCTGTTGCCGCAACCGAACACGGTGTAGCGCACCTTGGCAAAGGCGTCCTTCGGCAAGTCGCCGCGCAGCCATTTCATGAACTGCGTGGCGTTGTCCGGCGGCGCTCCATTATAGGAGGCGCAGAAGATCAAGACGCCGCCCTGCTCCGGCAGCTTGCCGACAAAATCATCGAGCGGCGCAAGTTTTGTGGCAAAGCCGTTGACCTCGGCGAGATCGGCCACGCGGGTTGCGAGTTCCTCGGCGGTGCCGAGATTCGATCCGTAGAGCACGAGCAGCGGCGTATTATGTCCCGGCCGGGTACGTGCACGCGGCGCGGCCACCGCCGCCGATGTCGCGGCAGCCGCCGCGGCCGGGCCATCATGGGCGCCGCGATCCTTTTCGGTCCGCGGACGCACCTTGATCTTGAATCCATCAGGCTTGATCGTCAGCGTTTCCTTCAGGCGCATCTGGTAGCGGTTGACGTCGAGCAGCCTGAAGCGCTGCAGGATCATGCCGACGGCGAGCGCCGCCTCGTGCATGGCAAAGCCGCGGCCGATGCAGGCGCGCTGGCCGTTGCCGAACGGCTTCCAGGCATTGACGGGACGCTTGGCTTCGGCCTCGCGGCTGAAATTCTCCGGATCGAACGCGTCAGGGTTTGGTCCCCACACGCTGGGATCGCGGTGCAGCGCCAGCGAAAGGACCAAAACAAACGTGTTCTTTCGGAGCTCGTATTTACCGCCGATGGTCTCGTCCTTGAGCGGCGCGATGCCATAAGCGGGCGCCGGCGGCCACAGCCGCAAGGCCTCCTTCAGAATCTGCGTGATGTAGGTGAGTTGTGTAACCTGCTGATAGGTCGGTTTGGCGTCGATATCGGGCCCGAGCACCCGGTCGACCTCCTCATAGGCTTTCCTGAGAACCTCGGGATGCTTCTGCAGCGCATAAAGCGTGCATGACAACAGACCGCTGGTCGTTTCGTGTCCGGCAATCAGGAACGTGTTGATCTGGTAGCGGATGTTGACGTCATCGAGCTGCTCGCCGGTAGCGCGGTCGACGCCAGTCATCATGGCGCCGAGCATGTCCTTCTTGCCTTCGGCAGCTTCGGCGTTCTTGCGACGTTCGGCGACGATCTCATCGACCATCGCGTTCATGAACGCGACGTCACTTGCGAGGTCGCGGTTACGGTTGCGCAACCACAACCCTTCGAGCGGAAGGCCGCGGGTCAACATGATGGTCTCGAGCGAACGCACCAGCGACTCGACGAACGGGTGATAGTCCTCTCGATAGAACGAGTTGAAACGGTAATCGAATCCGCATAGGCCGATGGTGTCGAGCGTCAGCGCCGTCATGTCATGAACGACATCGATCTCATCATCAGCATTCAGGCGCTCCCACTTCTTCACGAGCTGATCGGCGATATCGACCATGCTCGGATGATAGGACTGCATCGCACGGTTGCCGAACGGCTGCATCAGGATGTTGTGGGCCTTGCTCCAATTCGGCTCGTTCGTGTACGCTGTAAACAGTCCGTCGCCGGCAACGGCGCGCACGCGGCGCAGGGATCCTTTCACCGCCTTGTCGAACCGCTTCTCGTCGCTGAGCTCGTCGACCAGGTCGTGCCCCGACACGACGACAAACGGCGTGCCCATCATGTCGAGCCAGAAGATCGGCCCGAGTTCTTTCGCCATCCGCGTCATATGCTGGATCGGCGCGCCGGAATCGACCGACAGCATATTGCCGACCACCGGCTTCTTCGGCGGATGCGGGATCGGGCTTAGTCTGTTGGTCGACGCCATCTCGAAATTTTCTCCTGCCTTCTCACCACATAACCAGCGCGTCATCCTGAGGTGCGCGCACTTTCTTGCGCGCCTCGAAGGATGGGCCGCTTGCACCCGTTGCCACATCCTTCGAGGCTCGCCCAAGAGGGCGAGCACCTCAGAATGACGACTCCGGCGATTATCTCACCCGAACCGCTTTCTACGCCATTCGATCAGTTTCGCGCTGACTTCGTCCGGCTTTTCCTGCTGCGTCCAATGGCCGCTGCCGCACACCATATATTTCTCGAGATCGGGAACGATCTTCTCCATGCCGTCGGCGGCCGATGGCGGCAGCACGTGGTCGTTCTCGGCCATGATCATCAGCGATGGCACCCGCACGGTGTGGTCCAGTTCCGCCGAGCGCTGCCAGTTGCGCGACATGTTGCGGTACCAGTTGATGCCGCCGGTAAAGCCGGTCTTGGTGAAGGTATCGACGAACACCTTCTTTTCCTCCGGCGACAGGATCGGCGTGCGCGGATCGTGCCTGGCGTCGTAATTGGCGATCATCTGCGGGAACGCCAGATTGAGCCGCGGCGAGGCGCCGACGCCGGCGACCGGCTGCTCGGCCGGCGCGTCGTCGCTGCGTGGAGCGGGCTTGCGCATGAAGGCATCGAAGGTCTGTTCGACCCGGCTGCCGAAGATACGATCCGGCTCGCGCCCGGCATCCTGGAACTGCACGATGTACATGTGCTCGCCGAAGCGTTTGCGCAGCAGCTCGATCGGGTCGGCCGGCGCGCGATTGGTGTGCGGGGTGTTGATGCCGACGATGCCGGCGACACGGTCGAGATGCCGCAGCGGCATCTGCCAGACGACAAAACCGCCCCAGTCATGGCCGACGAAGATCGCCTTGTCGATTTTCAGATGGTCGAGCAGGCCGATGAGGTCACCGGTCAGATGCTCCATATCGTAGTCCTCGACGGCTTCCGGCCGTTCGGTCGCGCCGTAGCCGCGCTGGTCCGGCGCGATCACGCGGATGCCGGCCTCGCCCAGCGCCTTGATCTGGTGCCGCCACGAAAACGCGATCTCCGGCCAGCCATGGCAGAGCACGACCGGCGGGGCGTCGGTCGCAGGACCCGCCTCGTAATAGCCCATCCGAATCCCGTTGGTGGACGCAAATTGCAGCGGCGGCATCTCGATCATCGTACAACCTTATTCAGCGGCGCCCTTGATCTCGGCCGGCGGCGGCGCAAAGGCTGCCTCCAGCGCCTCGAATTCCGCCGGCAGCATGTCGCACAGAACCTGCACATGGGGAATGATGTTGGCTCCGGAAATGAAGCCGAAATCCAGCTGGTCGCGGTAGCTCTGCACGGTGATGTTGAGCGCCAGCCCGTGCGTCGCGATCGAGACCGGGAAGATGTTGAGCAGTTCGGCCCCGACGGCATAGAGGGTCTGGCGCGGGCCCGGCACGTTGGATATCGTCACGTTCGCCGCGGCGGGCATCACGTCGGCGAGGTTCGAGCGGCTGTACAGCAGCGCGAGCATCTGCACGACCATCGGCGCGCCGAGCAGCGCGATATTGCTCAGATGCGGGATCAGCGGGCGCAGCGGGCTGCTCATCTCCTTGGCTTTCGAGGATTCGGCGATGATCGCGAGCATGCGCGCCTTCGGGTCCTCGATGTCGCTCGCGAGCGAACAGATCATGCCGAAGACCTGATTGTTGGCGGCTGAATCGCCTTGCTCGCGCAGCGAAATCGGCACCGCTGCGGTCAGCGAACGCGCGGGCAGGGCGCCTTGCGAGGCGAGATGGCGGCGCAGGACCCCGCTCGAGATCGCCATCAC
>NZ_DATHOP010000276.1:0-13691 GCF_035484855.1 Bradyrhizobium sp. | reverse complement strand
CATGGGCCCACAGGGCTTCCAGGAATCGCTGGTGTATTTGCGCACCGCCGTTTCAGTGGATTCCAAGGGTTGGGCCAAGTTCGATTATGTCAAAATGCCTGACTATCGATGGGGCATCTTGCTTGCGCCCCAGGAGGAAGGCCGAAAAGTGAATTTTGGCCAGCATCTTGGCGAGAAGGCCTGGCAGGAGGTGCCAGGCGAATATCGCGCCATGCTGCGCCGCCTGATCGTGATCCAGGGCGACACCGAGCCGGCCTCGGTCGAGCAGCAGCGCCATCTCGGCAAGACCGCGCCCTCGCTCTATGATTTGCGCAACCTGTTCCAGGTCAATGTCGAGGAAGGCCGCCATCTCTGGGCGATGGTCTACCTCCTGCAGAAATATTTCGGCCGTGACGGCCGCGAGGAGGCGGACGAGTTGCTGCGCCGCCGCTCGGGCGATGAGGATAGCCCGCGCATGCTCGGCGCCTTCAACGAGGCATCGCCGGACTGGCTGTCCTTCTTCATGTTCACCTATTTCACCGACCGCGATGGCAAGATGCAGCTGCACTCGCTGGCGCAATCCGGCTTCGATCCGTTGTCGCGCACCTGCCGCTTCATGCTCACCGAAGAAGCCCATCACATGTTCGTCGGCGAGACCGGCATCAGCCGGATCCTGCAACGAACCGTTGAGGCGATGCGCGCGGCCGGCATCAGCGACCCCAACGATATCGCGAAGGTGCGCGCGCTGGGTGTGATCGATCTGCCGACCATGCAGAAGAAACTCAATCTGCACTACACGCTCTCGCTCGACCTGTTCGGCTCGGAGGTCTCCACCAACGCGGCGAATGCCTTCAACGCCGGCGTCAAGGGCCGCTTCCACGAGACCCAGATCAAGGACGATCATCGCCTCGAGCACGACACCTATCCGGTGCTCAAGCTGGTGGACGGCCGGATCAAGCGGGTCGACGAGCCGGCGCTGACCGCGCTCAACATGCGCTTGCGCGACGATTACACGCAGGACTGCGCCAAGGGTATGCTGCGCTGGAACAAGATCATCTCGAGCGCGGGCTACGACTTCAAGCTGGCCCTGCCCAACGTCGCGTTCCATCGCGCGATCGGCGAGTTCAAGGATATCCACGCCACGCCCGACGGCCTGTTGATCGACGACGCCACCTGGAACAAGCGCAAGAGCGATTGGCTGCCGTCGACCGACGACGGCAATTTCATTGCTTCCCTGATGGCACCGGTGACCGAAGTCGGCGGTTTCGCCTCCTGGATCTCGCCGCCCAAGGTCGGCATCGACAACAAGCCCGGCGACTTCGAATATGTGAAGATCGAGACGTGAGGCTATGTCGTCCCGGCGAAGGCCGGGACCCATACGCCGCGGCGCTTGTTTGGAAAGACGCTGTTCGACGACTTTCTTCCAACCACTGACTGCCGTGGTTATGGGTCCCGGCCTTCGCCGGGACGACAATAACCCTACCCCGCAATCTCCAGCCCGGCATTGGCGTAGACCACCCCGCCATCGACCGCGATGGTGGCGCCGACCACATAATCACCCGCCCGCGACGCCAGATAGATCGCGATGCCGGCCATGTCCTCGTCGGTTCCGACACGCCCTGCAGGCACGCGCCGCGCCACTTCATCGCTGTGATCCCGTGCCGCGCGATTCATGTCGGATTTGAACGCGCCAGGGGCGATCGCCGTGACGTTGATATGCTGCTTGATCAGCTTGGTCGCCATCCGCCTCGTCAAATGGATCAGCCCCGCTTTGCTGGCGGCGTAGGAATAGGTCTCCCCCGGATTGACGAAGATGCCGTCGACGGAGGCGATGTTGATCACCTTGGCCGGCTTCTCGGCGGAAGCGGCGGCGCGTAAAGGGCCGGCCAGCGCCTTGGTGAGAAAAAACGGCGTCTTGAGATTGAGGTTCATCACCTTGTCCCAACCGCTCTCCGGAAATTCGTCGAACTCGGCGCCCCACGCCGCGCCCGCATTGTTGACGAGAATGTCGAGCTTCGCTTCGCGCTTCTTGATTTCAGCCGCCAGCATGTCGATGCCGGCCAAGGTCGAAATATCGATCGGCAGCGCGATGCATTCGCCGCCATATTCGGCCGTAAGCTCCTTCGCCGTCGCCTCGCAGGCGGCCGCCTTCCGCGCAGTGATGTAGACCTTCGCCGCGCCGTGGCTCAGAAATCCCGCGGCGATCATCCTGCCGATGCCGCGCGATCCGCCGGTCACCAAGGCGATGCGGCCATCCAGCGAAAACAGATTTTTGAACATGCGCTGCTCCCATTAACTCCTTCGTCATTGCCGGGCTTGACCCGGCAATCCATCCTTCAGAAAGCCTTTTGAAGTCGGATGGATGCGCGGGTCAAGCCCGCGCATGACGAGTTATTGCTTCATCCGGCTGGGGAGAATGGTCAAGCCGCGTCGATGCGCCGGAAACCGTTCCACATCGCGGTCGCCGCGCCCGAGGTCAGCACCGGCAGGATGCGCGCGTCCTGGTAATTGCCGTTGAGCGAGACCCGCGGCAGCGCGGTCAGGTGGCCGGCGCTTTCGGGGAACACCATGCCCGGCCGGGTCGTCACCGCGGTTCTGTAACCGCTCGCCCGCGCCAGCGCGAATTCGCGGGCGGCGGCGGCGGGTTTGTCGCCATAGGGATAGGCGAGGTGCACCACGGGACGCTGCAGCACGGCTTCGATCCGCGCGCGGCCGACCGCCATCTCGTGGGTAGCGATCTCCTCGCTCTGCCGCGCCAGATTGCAATGGGTGATCGAATGCGCGCCGATCGTGACCAGCGGATCGTCGGCGAACGGCTTCAGCTCGTCCCACGACATGCAAAGCTCGCGGCAGATCGCGGTCTCCTCGACGCCGTGACGGGCGCACAGCGCCGCGATCTCGCGTCGCTTGTCCTGCTCGCCGGGCAAGGCGCGCAGCCAGTCGTGCAGCCGGTCGAACGCGGCCTGCTTGGCCTGTGGCGTCGAGGTATCG
The DNA here is from genome assembly GCF_035484855.1 of Bradyrhizobium sp. Classification (GTDB taxonomy): domain Bacteria; phylum Pseudomonadota; class Alphaproteobacteria; order Rhizobiales; family Xanthobacteraceae; genus Bradyrhizobium. The sequence continues at coordinate 10,721 of NZ_DATHOP010000276.1, read as the reverse complement.
AGACGGACGGGGGCGCCGCCGATGTTGGCTTCGATCGAGGAGGCCCTCGCAATCACCGTCTCCAGCACGATCCACCACAACCGCCCGGTGCCTTCAGCGAAATCGCTGACGACATAGACCGTGAGAGGTGCGTCAAATTCCCGCATCAGCGGCAGCGCGAAGTCGCGGTTGTCGCGATAGCCATCGTCGAGGGTGAAGCAGGCGAACCGCCGCGAAAAATCACGCTCGGTCAGCCGCCGGTGCACCTCGTCCATGGTGACGATGTCGATGGCTTCGGAGCGAAGGTGCGACAACATCGCGCGCAGGAACTCCGGCGTCACCTCGAGATGGCGGTTGGGCTGGAAGGCGGCCTCGCGGCGCGGGCGAACATGATGCAGCATGAAAATCGCGCCGACGCCGGAAAAGATCGGCCGCAGCAGGACATGCGCGCCGGTGACGTAAAGCGCTCCCAGTCCGGCGCGGATGACGTTGTTGCGAAACTGCTTCATTCGGGAATGTTAGCCGGTTCGGGTGCGGTTGCGAAATTAGCGGAAAATCGCTGAAGAAACAGTTAGTCAGGCCGTGGTGCACTGAGCTTACCACGTCCTGTTATTTCGGGTTTGACAGCCCCGCAAGGGTTTGTTTTCTCTCTGTTCCCAGACCCCGCGGGACAGCGAATGCACGGACTTTTCAGGTGGAGCAGCAAATGGTGGCCGGGCACAATTTTACTGGTCGTCTTTTGGGCAATCGCGGCCTGGACCAGCACTGCGCCGATGGAATCCGACCTCGCCGCCCGCTCCACCTCCGCGCTTAAGGATACCGTGCTCGACAAGACGCGGATCGAGGTATCAGGCCGCGACGTCAGTTTTGCCGCCGATGCCTTCTCCGAGGACGGCCGCCGAAGTGCGGTGGCCGCGGTCGAAGCCACGGCTGGCGTGCGGCTGGTCAACGACGAAACCCGTCTCGTTCCCGAAGCGAAGCCGTTCGTCTGGTCGGCGGAGCGGGACGTCGCCAGGGTCACGCTGGCCGGCAGCGCGCCGCTGCCGGCCAGCAAGGCGGGGCTGCTCGATGCGGCCCGCGCCGCGCTTGGCGGCGTCGAAGTCGTCGACCAGATGCAGCTGTCGCGCGGCGCGCCGCCGCGCTTCGACAATGCCGCCGCGCTGCTGATCGACCAGATCGGGAAACTCAAGGACGGCAAGATCGCGATTTCCGATGGCAAGGTCAGCCTGTCCGGCATGGCGCGGGATCTCGGGGGGAGGGAAGCGATCGCGGCGGCGCTGAAGAACCTGCCCGACGGTTTCTCGGTCGCCGCCAACGACATCAAGGCGCCGCCCTATATCTTCCAGGCCTACAAGGACCCGGTGGCGGTGACGCTGACCTTGACCGGCTATGTGCCCGACAACAACGTCCATGCCGCGATCGCGGCCGCGGCGGGGCGAAAATTCTTCAGCGAGAAGGTGGTCGACAATCTCAAGGCCAGCATCGGCGCGCCCGCCGGATTCGCCGGCGCCGTGGTCCCGGCGCTGGGCGCGCTGTCGCGGCTCTCGACCGGCACACTGGTCGTGACCGACCGCGAGATAAAGCTTTCGGGCGACTCCCTCTACGACGCCGCGGTGCCCCAGATTCGCGCTGGCCTCGCCAGGGATTTCCCGCAAGGCTGGCACGTCGCCGCCGATATTTCGGTCAAGCCCGCGGCCGCGCCCGTCGATCCCACCGTCTGCCAGCAGTTGTTCTCGGAGTTGCTGGCCAAGGGACAGATCCGCTTCGTATCCGGGCGCGCCACCCTCGACCCGGATTCGGCCGGCCTGCTCGACCGGTTGATTGAAACCGCGCTGCGCTGTCCGACCGCCGAAATCGAGATCGCCGGCCATACCGACGCCGACGGCGACGATGCCTTCAACCGAGCGCTGTCCGAGAAGCGCGCGCAAGCCGTGGCCGACTATCTCGTCAAGGCCGGGCTGCCCGCCAACCGTTTCACGGCGACGGGTTATGGCAGCTCGCAGCCGGTCGCATCGAACGATACCGACGAGGGCAAGGCGCAGAACCGCCGCATCGATTTTATGGTGAAGTAACGATGGCATTCCTGGTGACATTCGATTGGGGCTGGCTGACGGCATCGCTGCTGCTCGGTCTGGCGATGGGCTGGATCAGTGTGGTGCAACGCGGCCCCGGCGTGTCCAAGAACGCGGCGCGCTGGCTCGCCGTGCTGGCGGCGGCGCTGGTCGGTTGCGCGCTGGCGCGCGTGGTCCCCGGCCGCGCCGGCTACTGGCTCGACCTCGGCCTCGTGATGTTCGCGGCCTATCTGATCGGCTGCGCGGCCGGCGCATGGCTGCGCGACCGCGTCGTCTCGCGCAGCGCGAGGGCGGGGTGAGGAGTTCTGTGACCTTGGAACTCGACCGATTGTATTTCCAGCGGCGGATGGCGAAGCCCGCCGCCTGAACTCGGGCGTCGACCCCCACTTGACGCCTGCCGCCGCTGTATCCTATAAGATACGACATGTTTGAGCTGAAGATGACCGCCGAGTTAGCGCCTTGAACTCGGAAACGCCGGCGACCACGCGTCGGTGGGAGACGGCGTTAGCGAACTCAGAGTTCATTCGGGGCCGGGTTATCGCGTCTATTATAGGCAAACCGACAAGACGATCATCGTGATCCCTTTGTGGTGGCGACAAATCGACGCAAGACAGGGACATCAAGCGGGCGAAAGACGTGGCCGCCGGATTGTAGAAGGAAGCGACATGGCAAAACTCTCAAAATTCGATGCAGCCAAATATCTCGATCATCCGGAAACGATTGCAGCCTATCTCACCGAGGCGCTCGCGACCGACGATCCGGAGTTCATTTGTCTCGCGCTCGACACCATCGCCAAGGCAAAGGGCATGACCAAGGTTGCGAGGGATACCGGCCTTTCACGGGAAAGCCTGTACAAATCGTTGAGCGGCACGACCAAACCCGAATTCGATACGGTTCGAAAGGTGATCGGTTCATTCGGTCTCAAGTTGGTTGCCGAGCCGGTCGACACCAAGGCGACATGAAATTCACACCTGACCGGCCTCACGGGTCAGGCGCCGGAACTCGACCTGTTGTATTTCCAGCGGCTAGCGGCAAAGCCGGCCCTGTGATTTCACGAAAACTTCACCGCTGGCTGCGCAGGGTCCTGGACCTCTGGGGTTCGTGCCGCTTTGACGAATGCAGCAAAACTGTGCATTTGCGGCGTTGCGAACGCCCCTAATATCGTCCCTAATATATTGAAGGAGCGGGTATTATTCATATCAAGCGAATTCCACTCGGCCGCAAAACACGCTACCACCTCCGGGGAACAGGCGTAGCGCCGGCGGCGGCGGAGTTCGCTTCATGAAGTCGTCGCAGGATCGTTGGTCCGAGGTGGAGATGCTGGAAGCAATACGCAGGGCGGTCTCGTTTCTGCGCCGCAAGCAAGTCCTGCACAGAGTGGGTGTCGTCGTCAGCGTCACGGTCATCGGGATCGCGTGCTACGTGCTCTACCACATGCTCCGCGGCATCGACCTCGACGAGGTAGTCGAGGCCATCAAGGAGACCGAACCGAGCTCGATCGCGCTCGCCGCATTGTTCGTGGCCGCGGGCTATTTCACGCTGACCTTCTATGACTGGTTCGCGGTGCGCGCCATCGGCCGCACTGAAATCCCCTATCGCGTCAACGCGCTCGCGGCCTTCACCAGCTACTCGATCGGGCACAATGTCGGCGCCAGCGTCTTCACCGGCGGCGCCGTGCGCTACCGCATCTATTCGGGCTGGGGGCTGAACGCGATCGACGTCGCCAAGATCTGCTTCCTGGCCGGGCTGACCTTCTGGCTCGGCAATGCCGCGGTGCTGGGGCTCGGCATCGCCTGTCATCCGGAAGCCGCCGCCGCGATCGATCAGCTGCCGCCCTGGCTCAACCGCGTCGTCGCATTCGCGATCATCGCGGGGCTGGTGAGTTACGTGGCCTGGGTCTGGATAAAGCCGCGAAACGTCGGCCGCGGGCCCTGGACCGTGGTGCTGCCGGGCGGACCGCTGACCTTGCTGCAGATCGCCATCGGGATCGTCGATCTCGGCTTTTGCGCGCTCGCGATGTATGTGCTGGTGCCGGACGAACCCAATCTGGGCTTCGTCGTGGTCGCGGTGATTTTCGTCTCCGCGACGTTGCTGGGCTTCGCCAGCCATTCCCCCGGCGGGCTCGGGGTGTTCGACGCCGCGATGCTGGTCGGGCTGTGGCAGATGGACCGGGAGGACCTGCTGGCAGGGATGCTGCTGTTCCGCCTCCTCTATTATATTGCGCCATTTGTCATATCTGTAATCTTGCTGACGTTTCGGGAGGTTATACTGGGGACTCGAACCAAGCGCCTGCGCCAGGCCTCTGCGGGGCTCGACGCCGGGCCCGCCCGCGAAGCCGCCTATGTAAGGAAACGCGGCGACACCAGCGCCTGACCTAAGGACCCGGAACGGGGAGAGAGTCGGCCCGATGGCAATTGAAGCTCCTTCGTCTTCATCGGTGTTTTCGCCGTGGCCGGACCGGTTACGGCATTCGGCCATCATCCTGCTCGCCGCGGGCGCAGCACTTGGCGTCCTCGTCGCGTTCGGGGACTTGTTGCTGGTCCGCGCCATCGTGGTGTTTGCCTGCATCGCCGCCGCCGCGCTGGTGCCGTGGCGGCTGCACCACGCCACTGCCTCGCGCGAGGATGTCCGCGGCGCCAATAATCCGGTCGAAACCGCCGCGGTGAGCGCCGTCGTTGCCGGCATGCCGGACCCCGCGGTGCTGCTCGACCGGGCCGGCCGCGTCATCCACCTCAATGCCGCGGCGGCGCAACTGGCGCCCGCGCTACGCCGCAACGAACTCGCCCAGTTCGCGTTGCGCTCGCCCGAAATCATCACCGCGCTGCGCGAAGCTATCGCGACCACGGAAACCCGGCGCGCGACCTATCTCGATCACGTGCCGGTCGATCGCTGGATGGAACTGATCATCACTCCGGTGCCGGTGCCGACCCCGTTCGGCGGCACCGAGAAATGCATGCTGATGACGTTCCACGACCAGACGCCGCTGCGCCGGGTCGAGGAAATGCGCGCCGACTTCGTTGCCAATGCCAGCCATGAGCTGCGCACGCCGCTGGCCGCGCTGTCCGGCTTCATCGACACGCTGCAAGGCCCGGCCAAGGACGACGCCAAGGCGCGCGAGCGCTTCCTCGGCATCATGCACACCCAGGCGACACGGATGGCGCGGCTGATCGACGACCTGTTGTCGCTGTCGCGGGTCGAGCTCTCGGCCCATGTCCGTCCCGACACGCTGGTGGATATCGTCCCGATCATCCGCCAGGTCGCCGACGGGCTGGAGCCGCTGGCGCGGGAGCGCCAGGTGGCGATCGATATCATGCTGCCGGACGCGCCGGTCATGATTGCCGGCGATCGCGAGGAACTCCTGCGACTGTTCGAGAACCTGATCGAGAACGCGCTGAAATACGGCGCCTCCGGCGGCAAGGTGATCGTCTCGCTCAGTCAGGCGCTGTCAGGCGAGGGCACCCCGGAAGTCCGGGTCATGGTGCGCGATTACGGTCCCGGAATCGCGCCCGAACACCTGCCGCGGCTGACCGAACGCTTCTACCGGGTCGATGTCGGCGACAGCCGCGCGCAGGGCGGCACTGGCCTCGGTTTATCGCTGGTTAAACATATCGTTAACCGCCATCGGGGCCGGCTTTTGATCGAAAGCGTGCCCAAAAAAGGCGCGACCTTTACCGCCTGTTTTCCACCGGCAAAGACCCCGGTTTCAGCCTAAAGTATAGTTATTCCAATTGCTTAGTCCCGTCATCCAGCTGTCATGAAACCTTCGTAAAAGCAGCAACGAGCGCTCGTAGACGGGCGGCGTGAGCGCGATCGGGCGCAGTCGGCGCTTCGCTCACCTGATGGAGACCAGCAATGAATTTCGTGAAGACTATCGTCGCTGCCGGCCTGGTCGCCGCATCGACGTCGGCATACGCGGCCGACATCACCGGCGCAGGCTCAACCTTCATCTATCCGGTCCTGTCCAAATGGGCGGACGCCTACAAGAAGGACTCCGGCGCCGGCGTGAACTACCAGTCCATCGGTTCGGGCGCGGGCATCAAGCAGATCCAGGCCAAGACCGTCACCTTCGGCGCCACCGACATGCCGCTGACGGTCGCTCAACTCGAGAAGGACGGCTTCGTTCAGTGGCCGATGATCATGGGCGCCATCGTCCCCGTGGTGAATATCGAGGGCGTCAAGCCCGGCGACATGGCGCTGGACGGCGATACGCTCGCCAAGATCTATCTCGGCACCATCACCAAATGGGATGATCCGGCGATCAAGAAGCTCAATCCGAAACTGAACCTGCCGTCGGCCGCAATCGCCGTCGTTCACCGTGCCGACGGTTCGGGCACCACCTTCAACTTCACCGACTACCTTTCGAAGGTCAGCCCCGACTGGAAGTCCAAGGTCGGCTCCGGCACCGCGGTCGAGTGGCCGGCAGGCGTCGGCGCGAAGGGCAACGAGGGTGTCTCCGGCAATGTCGGCCAGACCAAGAACTCGATCGGCTATGTCGAATACGCCTACGCCAAGCAGAACAAGTTGACCTATACCTCGCTGGTCAACAAGGCCGGCAAGACCGTGGAGCCGACCGACGAAGGCTTCAAGGCCGCCGCCGCCAATGCCGACTGGGCCAATGCCCCGGGTTACTATCTGATCCTCACCGACCAGCCCGGTGACAAGTCCTGGCCGATCGTGGCATCGACCTTCGTGTTGATGCACAAGGATTCGGCCGACAAGGCAGCCTCGCAGGAGGCGGTCAAGTTCTTCAAGTTCGCCTTCGACAAGGGCGGCAAGATGGCCGAGGACCTCGACTACATTCCGATGCCGGATTCGGTGGTCAAGCTGATCGAGAAGACCTGGTCGGCCGACATCAAGAGCTGATCGCGGTGGCTCAAAGGATCGCGTCCCTTTCCGGGGGCGCGAGTGCAGCGAGCGAACCCGAAAATCCATCGCTACCCCACGGGCTATGGATTTCGGGCCTGCCGCCTGCAAGACGCATCCCCGCGGGCCAAGGCGGGCAAATGGTCGGTGAGTATCGCTCCCGTGCGTAGCGACTTTCTCGTAGTGTTGATTTAAACAGGGGATTGGCGTGGCAGACATGGCCGTTCAGAGCGATGTGATGGAAGCCACTGGGCCTTACGATCGCGCCCGCGCGCTCAACGCCTTCAAGTTCGGCGACGTGACGTTCTACTGGATCACGCGGGTCTGCGCGATTTCGGTGCTGCTGATCCTGGGCGGCATCATTCTCTCCCTGATCGCGGGCGCCTGGCCGGCGATGCGGGCGTTCGGCTTCTCATTCCTGATGACGGCGCGGTGGGCGCCGTCGGCCGATCCGCCGGTGCTCGGCGCGCTCGGCCCGCTCTACGGCACCATGGTGACTTCGGTGATCGCGATGATTATCGCGATTCCGGTCGGGCTCGGGATCGCGATCTTCCTGACCGAGCTTTGCCCGCAATGGCTGCGCCGCCCGATCGGCATCGCCATCGAACTGCTCGCCGGCATCCCCTCGATCATCTACGGCATGTGGGGCTTCTTCGTGCTCGGCCCGTTCCTCGCCAATTACTTCCAGCCGTTCGTAATCGATACCTTTGCGAATGTACCGGTGCTCGGCACCATCTTCGGCGGACCGCCGTCCTATCTCAGCCTGTTCAACGCCGCGCTGATTCTCGCCATCATGGTGCTGCCGTTCATCACCGCGATCTCGGTCGACGTGTTCAAGACGGTGCCGCCGGTGCTGAAGGAAGCCGCCTACGGCGTCGGCTGCACCACCTGGGAGGTGGTGCGCAACGTGGTCATCCCCTACACCCGCGTCGGCGTCATCGGCGGGGTGATGCTGGCGCTCGGCCGCGCGCTCGGCGAAACCATGGCGGTGACCTTCATCATCGGCAACGCGTTTCGCATTACAGGGTCGGTGTTCTCACCGGGCACCACGATCTCGGCCGCGATCGCCAGCGAATTCGCCGAGAGCGACGGCCTGCATCAATCCGGCCTGATCCTGCTCGGCCTGTTGCTGTTCGTGCTGACCTTCTTCGTGCTCGCAGCCGCGCGGCTGATGCTGATGCACCTCGAAACCAAGGCGGGGAAATAGGCCATGAACCCGATCTACCGCCGCCGCCGCCGCAACGACGTCATCATCCGCCTTTTGTGCCTGGGCGCCGCGATCTTCGGTGTCGCCTGGCTCGCCATGATCCTGTTCACGCTGTTCTATAACGGCCTGGCGGGCCTGAGCCTTCAGGTCTTCACCCAGAATACGCCGCCGCCGGGATCGACCGAAGGTGGCCTGCTCAACGCCATCATCGGCTCGATCATCATGACCGTGATCGGGGTCGGTATCGGCGCGCCGCTCGGGATGTTCGCCGGCACCTATCTGGCCGAATACGGCCGCAACGACCGGCTGACCTCGGTGATCCGCTTCATCAACGACATCCTGCTCAGCGCGCCCTCGATCATCATCGGGCTGTTCGTCTATGGCGCCGTCGTGGTGCCGATGGGCGGGTTTTCGGCCCTTGCCGGCTCGCTGGCGCTGGCCGTGATCGTGATCCCGGTGGTGCTGCGCACCACCGAGGACATGCTGCTGTTGGTGCCCAATCCGCTGCGCGAGGCGGCGAGCGCGCTCGGGCTGCCGCGCTCGCTGGTGATCAAGCGGATCGCCTATCGCGCGGCGCGAAGCGGCCTGATCACCGGCGTGCTGCTGGCGACCGCGCGGGTCGCCGGCGAGACCGCGCCGCTGTTGTTCACCGCGCTCTCCAACCAGTTCTTCAGCCTCGATCTGACCAAGACCATGGCCAACCTGCCGGTGACCATCAACAACTTCGTGCAGAGCCCCTACGAATACTGGAAGCAGCTCGCCTGGACCGGCGCCCTGCTGATTACGCTGACCGTGCTTGCCCTGAACATTGGCGCGCGCGTGCTCGGCGCCGAGAGGACCGCAAAATGAGTGAAATGTCCGTATCGATGAGTCCGGCCGGCGGGCTCGCCCCCGCCGGCGGGGCGTTGCCCGAGGCGCCGGCCAAGGTCACCGCGCGCGGTCTCAATTTCTATTACGGCGAACATCACGCGCTGAAGAACATCAACCTCGCGCTCGGCACCAACCGCGTCACCGCCTTTATCGGGCCGTCCGGCTGCGGCAAGTCGACGCTCTTGCGGATCTTCAACCGGATGTACGACCTCTATCCGGGCCAGCGCGCCACCGGCCAATTGATGCTGGACCAGACCAACATCCTCGATCCCAAGCTTGATCTCAATCTGCTGCGCGCCCGCGTCGGCATGGTGTTCCAGAAGCCGACGCCGTTTCCGATGACGATCTACGAGAACATCGCCTTCGGCATCCGGCTCTACGAGAAGATCTCGAAGTCCGAGATGGACGGCCGCGTCGAGAAGGCGCTGCGCGGCGGCGCGTTGTGGAACGAGGTCAAGGACAAGCTCAACGCCTCGGGCTTGAGCCTGTCCGGCGGCCAGCAGCAGCGGCTGTGCATCGCCCGCACGGTGGCGGTGCGGCCGGAGGTGATCCTGTTCGACGAACCCTGCTCGGCGCTCGATCCGATCTCGACCGCCAAGGTCGAGGAATTGATCCAGGAACTGGCCGAGGACTACACCATCGCCATCGTCACCCACAACATGCAGCAGGCCGCGCGCGTCTCCGACAAGACCGCCTTCATGTATCTCGGTGAATTGATCGAGTTCGACGAGACCAACAAGATATTCACCTCGCCGAGCGACCGGCGTACCCAGGACTACATCACCGGGCGCTTCGGTTAAGGGAGAGCGACAATGGCTTCTGAACATACCGCCAAGGCATTCGACAGCGACCTGCAGGAATTGACCCGGCTGGTCGCGGAGATGGGCGGTCTTGCCGAGCGCATGATCGTGGATTCCGTCGACGCGCTGATCCGCCGCGACATCGCGCTCGGCAGCCGCGTCGTCGCCGCCGATTCCGAGATCGACAATCTGCAGCGCGTCATCGAAGAGCGCGCGGTGTTGACCATCGCAAGACGCCAGCCGATGGCGGTGGACCTGCGCGAAATCGTCGGCGCGATGCGGGTCGCCACCGATCTGGAGCGGATCGGCGACCTCGCCAAGAACATGGGCAAGCGGGTGGCGGCGCTGGAGAGCGATTTCCAGCCGCTGAAGCTGATCCGCGGCCTCGAACACATGACCGACCTCGTGCAGTCGCAGGTCAAGTCGGTGCTCGACGCCTATGCGGCGCACGATCTGCCGGCGGCGATGACGGTCTGGAAGGGCGACGAGGAAGTCGACGCGATCTGCACCTCGCTGTTCCGCGAGCTTCTGACCTACATGATGGAAGATCCGCGCAATATCAGCTTCTGCATCCATCTGATGTTCTGCGCCAAGAATATCGAGCGGATCGGCGATCACGCCACCAACATCGCGGAAACCGTATTCTACATGATCGAAGGCCAGCAGATGCTCGACAAGCGTCCGAAGGGCGACATGACGAACTTTGCAACGACTGTCCCTGGAAACTAAACAAAAGAAGGCTACTCCCATGAGCGCGCGCATTCTGGTGGTGGAAGACGAAGAGGCGTTGACCACGCTGCTCCGCTACAACCTCGATGCCGAAGGCTACGACGTCGAAACCGTCGGGCGCGGCGACGACGCCGACACGAGGCTGAAGGAGCGGGTTCCCGACCTGATCGTGCTCGACTGGATGCTGCCCGGCCTTTCGGG
>NZ_DATHOP010000275.1:0-22293 GCF_035484855.1 Bradyrhizobium sp. | reverse complement strand
CCACGGAATTTTCCGGGCGCCAGATACGGCGCGTCAGTCTCGACCATGATGCGATCGGCCGGCAGTTCGGCCGCCAGCGCGCGCAAGGCTTCCGATTTCTTGAAGGTGAGGATGCCGGTAAAGGAGATCGAAAGACCCAGGGCGATGGCTTTCATCGCGAGCTCGCGGCCGCCGGTGTAGCAGTGCAGCACGGCGCGAAACGGTCCTTTTGCCATTTCCTCTTCGAGGATGCGGCCGCAGTCGTCGTCGGCCTCGCGGGTATGGATGACCAGCGGCAGGCCGGTGGCGCGGGCAGCCTCGATATGCGCGCGAAAGCCGCGCGCCTGCGCCTGCGGCGAGCCGTTTTCGTAGAAGTAATCGAGCCCCGCCTCGCCCAGCGCCACGACTTTCGGATGTTTTGTCAGTTCGATCAATTCGTCCGAAGCAATCCCGTCTTCCTCGTCGGCGTGGTGCGGATGGGTGCCGACGGAGCAATAGACGTCCGGAAAGCGTTCGGCGATGGCGAGCAGCCCGCCAAGCCGTCTTACCCGGGTCGAGATGGTGACGATGCGCCCGATGCCGGCCGCCCCTGCCCGCGCGACGATGCCGTCGAGATCGTCGGCGAAATCGGGAAAATCCAGATGGCAGTGGCTGTCGACGAGCATTGCACTACCCAACCGCTTACGCCGCCGTCGGCTCGATATAGCGCGGAAACACCGGCGCCGGCGCGGGCAACACGGTGCCCGGTTTGATCCGCACGCGGAGGGCTGAGAAATCGCGCGCCCTGGTGTGCGCCGAAATGCCGAGGGTATCGAGTAGCTTTGCGCAGGCCGCGGGCATCGCGAATTGCGCCAAGATGGCGATCTGCCGGACCACCTCGGCTGTCACATACAGCACCGTCGCCTGGCGCTTCGGATCGGTTTTCGCCAGCGCCCACGGCGCCTCACCCGCGAAATAGCGGTTGGCTTCGGCCACCACGGCCCACACGGCGTTGAGCGCCTGATGAATCTGCTGGGTCGCCATCGCGGTGCGCGCCAACACGATCATGCCGTCGGCCTGCGCCAGGATCGCGCGGTCGTTGGCGCTGAATTCGCCGGGCTCCGGCAGCACGCCCGCGTATTGCTTGGCGATCATCGACAGCGAGCGCTGCGCCAGATTGCCGAGATCGTTGGCGAGATCGGCATTGATGCGCGCGACGATGGCTTCGTGGTTGTAGCTGCCGTCCTGCCCGAACGGCACCTCGCGCAGGAAGAAATAGCGCATCTGGTCGACGCCGTACTGGTCGGCGAGGTTGAAGGGATCGACCACGTTGCCGACCGATTTCGACATTTTCTCGCCGCGGTTGAACAGAAAACCGTGGGCAAAGACCCGCTTCTGCACGGCAATGCCCGCCGACATCAAAAACGCCGGCCAGTACACCGCGTGAAAGCGGATGATGTCCTTGCCGATGATGTGCAGGTCGGCCGGCCAATAGCGCCAGTTCGGATCGCGCTCGTCGGGAAAGCCGACGCCGGTGATGTAATTGGTCAGCGCGTCGACCCAGACATACATCACATGCTCTTCGTCGCCGGGTACCTTGACGCCCCAGTCGAAGGTGGTGCGCGAGATCGACAGGTCGCGCAGGCCGCTCTTGACGAAGCTGATGACTTCGTTCTTGCGCGAGTCCGGGCCGATGAAATCCGGCTGGCTCTCGTAAAGTTTCAGCAGGCGGTCCTGAAACGCCGACAGCCGGAAGAAATAGCTCTTCTCCTCGACCCATTCGACCGGCGTGCCCTGGGTGCCGCGCCGCACCTGGTCCTCGCCAATAGTCGTTTCGTCCTCGGCGTAATAGGCCTCGTCGCGCACCGAATACCATCCGGCGTAGCTGTCGAGATAGATGTCGCCGCTCTCAGCCATCCGCCGCCAGATTTCCTGGCTGGAGCGGTGATGCTGCGCTTCGGTGGTGCGGATGAAGCGATCGAAACTAACGTTAAGACGCTCGTCCATCTCCTTGAAACGCTGGGCATTTCGGGTCGCGACTTCCATGGTCGGAAGCTTCTCGGCCTCCGCCGTCTGGACCATCTTCAGGCCGTGCTCGTCGGTGCCGGTCAGGAAGAACACGTCCTTGCCGTCGAGCCGCGCAAAGCGCGCCAGCGCATCGGTTGCGATCGCTTCATAGGCGTGGCCGATATGCGGCACGCCGTTCGGATAGGCGATCGCGGTCGTGATGTAGAAGGAGTTCTTGGCTGGCGCTGTAATCGGCGCCACGGCGCGCGCCCGTTTCGCGGCGCGAGGTTTCAAAGGCTTGCTGACCGGCGGCGGCGCGGCGGCGACTTTGGTCTTGCCCGCTGCCGAACCACGTTTGTTCGCCCCGGTCTTTTTCGAGGCCTTCTTCGCTGCCGCCGTCTTCTTCGCGCTCTTGCCGGCTTTCCTGGCCGGACGCTTGGCGCGCTTCTTCACCGCGGCCTTGCGGGCGCGCGAAGGACCGCGCGCCTTCTTCGCCTTCTTGACAGCTTTTTTCTTGGCCTTCGCCACCACAAACTTCCTTCATCGCTCACGTCGGATTTTCGGGATTGATAGTCGAGCGGAGCCTCTAGCGCACAGCTTCCGCAAGCATCCCAAACACCGAGAAAACCAGCGGCTTTCGCTCGAGATTATATTCTGCGGTGTCGCGCGCGGCGCGGCTGATCTTTTCCCACACCTCCGCCAGCCGTGCAAGGCGGGCCAGGTTGGCGTTGGGATCGTCCGCGCGCAGCTTTTCCCCGACCCAGCGGTCGACGCCATCGATGAAGGCCGAAAGCGCCACCCGGTCGCTGAGCGGCAGCGCTTCTCCCAGCGCATGCAGTTCGCGCGGATCCACGCGCGGCAGGTTTTTCAGTAGGTTCGCGGTGCGCTGCTGCAGTTTCAAGGCGTCGCCGCCGAGCAGGGTCAACGCGCGGGCGACGCTGCCCTCGGCGGCGTCAGCGGCCTCGGCGAGTGCCGGATCGTCGGGCGCGATGCCGGTGGCTTGTACTGCCGCGCGGACGACGTCCTCGGTCGAGAGCGGCCGCAGCGGCAATTTCCGGCAGCGCGACAGGATGGTCGGCAGCAGGCGCGCCGGCGCGTGGCTGACCAGCAGGAACAGCGATTGCCTCGGCGGCTCCTCCAGCACCTTGAGCAGCGCGTTGGCGGCGTTCGGATTGAGGTCTTCGACGGTATCGACGATACAGACCCGCCAGCCCTCCGCCGCCGCTGTCGAGCCGAAGAACGAGATCGTCTCGCGGGTCTCGTCGACCGTGATCACGCTGCGCAGCACGCCCTTGTCGTTGACGGTCCGTTCCAGCGTCAACAGCCCGCCATGGGCGCCGGCCGCGACATGGCGGGCAATGGGATTGGAGGGATCGACGAACAGCGTTTCGGCGCGTTGCACCTCCGGCGAAAAGGAATCGCGATGGGCGAGCACGAAACGCGCCATGCGATAGGCCAGCGTCGCCTTGCCGATGCCGGAAGCTCCCCCGATCAGCCAGGCATGCGGAATACGCCCGCTGCGGTAGGCGTTCAACAGGGCTGCTTCCGCCTCGCGATGGCCGAACAGCTCCGTGGTCTCGCGCGGATGCACGGCGGAAATTTGCGGTTCGACCTGGCGCGCGCTCATGCCGAACTCGCCACCTGGCCCGAGCTGGTCGTAAAGAAGCGGTCGCGCAGCGCGGCCCAGACATTCGCTGCGACCGCAGCCGGATCGGCAGTTGCGTCGATCAGCACGCAGCGCTCGGGCTCGGCGGCCGCGATCTGCCGGTAGGCCTCGCGCAATGCCTGGTGGAATTTGACGTCCTCCGCCTCGAACCGGTCGGGCGCGCCAGTGCCGCGGCGCGCGGCCGCCCGCTTCATGCCGATCTCGACTGATACGTCGAGGATGACGGTGAGATCGGGTTTCAGATCGCCGATGGTGACGCGCTGCATGGCGTTGAGAATTTCGGGTGCGACCTTGCCGAGGCTACCCTGATAGGCGCGGGTCGAATCCGAAAACCGGTCGCTCAGGACCCAGATGCCCTGTTTGAGCGCGGGCTCGATCACGCTGCGCACATGGTCGTCGCGGGCGGCCGCGAACAACAGCGTTTCGGCCTCCGCTCCCAATAGCTTGCCCATGCCCGACAGCACCAGGTGCCGCATGATCTCGGCGCCTGGCGAACCGCCGGGCTCACGGGTGACGACGGTGCGCAGTTTGGCCGCGTTGAGCCGCTCCGCCAGCGTCCTGATCTGGGTCGATTTGCCGGAGCCCTCACCGCCCTCGAAGGTGATGAAACGTCCGCGCCCACTCGCTCGCTTGACCGCTGTCTCGGCCATCTCAGAGCTTCTCGGCGCCGAGGCGGAACATGCCGATGACGAGTTCGCTCACGCCATCGATCGCCCGCCGCATGGTGGATCCCTTGCCGACCGCTTCCGCCGCAAACACCGGCGTCTCCATCGCGACATTGGAACCGCGCCAGACCCTCATGACGCCGACCTGCTGGCCGGACTCGATCGGCGCGCGCACCGGCCCGTTATAGACCACGCGCGCGATCAGCTTGTCGCTGCCGTTCTTCTGCACCATCACCTTGATCGGCTCCGGGCTTGCCAGCTTGACCGAGCGGCTGTCGCCGCCGAACACCTTGGCATAGCCGACCGTCTGGTTGGCCGCGAACAATGTGCGCGCCTCGAAATTGCGAAAGCCCCATTCCAGCATCTTCTTGGCTTCACCCGCGCGATCCTCGGGATCTTCCAGGCCGTTGACGACGACGATCAGCCGCTCGCCGTTCTGCACGGCCGAGCCGACCATGCCGTAGCCGCCCTCGCTGGTGTAGCCGGTCTTCAGCCCGTCGGCGCCTGGGAGCGAGTTGAGAAGCGGATTGCGGTTCTGCTGGCGGATCTTGTTCCAGGTGAACTCCTTCTCGCCGAACAGCTTGTAGAATTCCGGATAGGTCTGGATGATGTAGCGCGCGAGCATCGCAAGTTCCCGCACCGTCATCTTGTTGCCGGGGTCGGGCAGCCCGTTGGAATTGGCGAAGGTCGATCGGGTCAGCCCAAGCTCGCGGGCGCGCTTGGTCATGAAGTCGGAGGCGAAGGTGCGCTCGTTGCCGGCCATGCCTTCGGCGAGCGCGATGCAGGCATCGTTGCCGCTCTGGATGATCGCGCCGTGCAGGAGATCGTCGACCGAAACCTTGCTGTTGAGGGCGGCGAACATGGTCGAGGTGCCCGACGGCGCGCCGCCGTGGCGCCAGGCATTTTCGCTGATCCGGTATTCGTCCGAAAGCTTGACGTCGCCCTGCTTGACGGCGTGGAACACGGTTTCGACCGTCATCAGCTTCATCATGCTGGAGGGCGCCCGCAATTCGTCGGCGTTCTTCTCCGACAACACGCTGCCGCTGGTGGCCTCGATCAGGATCGCGGTCGGCGCGTCGCCGTCGAAGCCGGGGTCTTCCTTCTTGGCGCCCTGCACGCTGTTGTTGGCGGCATTGACCACCCCGCCCCACCCGATCGCCGCGGCCACCACGAGCGCGATCAGGGCGCGAAGGCTATGTCCCGGCGCGGGCTTGTGCTTGCGGGAAGTGGAATGTTCGGCTGCCATCGATGATGCCTAAAGCCGGCCTTCTAACAGTTGGAAGTTGCGCGAACAACACGGGTTTGGGCCGATGTCGGCTGCGCTCTGACAACTCGGCCGCCGCGTCTCACATGGCCTTCAGAAACCCCTAAAACAAGGCGGAATGGCGATGTCGTCGGTGCGCGCGCCGACGACGTCGCTACAGCTTCGATGAGATTCCTTGGAGGTTCAGTACAGCCCGCGGCCTGCAAGCAATTCGCTCGGGCCACGCGGGTCGATCGGCGCATAGGCGGAAACCGGACTGACGCGCGGTCCGTAGCGGGCGTCATCCTCGTAACTGACCGAGCGTGGATTTTCGAGGATACGGCCGGCGGAGCGCGCGCGGGCCGACGCTGACATTTCCGAGGTGGCGCTGATCGAGGCTTGATCCTCGAGCGTATTGCCGAGGCTGTAGGGCCGGCCCTCGGGCATCGGAACCTCGCCCCGGATCGGACGGCTACGGCTGGGGATTTCGGGCACGAAGGGCCGCGCCGAGGCCACCCGCACCAGCGAGGGCGAAGGCGCCGGTACCCCGGTGCGCAGGGTTGCGATCAGCTGGCGGTCGTCGGAACCCTCCAGCGGCGCCCGGCCGACATAGTCGACCCGGACGTGGGCCACGCCATTGCCTTTGAATTCAAGCAGTTCGGCGGCTTTGTTCGAGACATCGATGAGCCGGTTGCCGTGATAGGGGCCGCGGTCGTTGACGCGGACGATCAGCGATTTGCCGTTACTGAGGTTGGTGACCCGCGCATAGCACGGCATCGGCAGGGTCGGATGGGCGGCGGTGAGCGAATCCATGTCGAACACTTCGCCGTTCGCGGTCAGCCGGCCGTGAAAATCGTCGCCATACCAGGAGGCGAGCCCCTCCTCGCTGTAATTGACGTCCTCCTCGGGCACATAGACCCGGCCGCCCACGGTATAGGGCCTGCCGACGCGATAGGTGCCGCCGCCTTTCGGCACCGGCTCGCCATAGGCGACCACCCGCGGGCTCGAGGAAACGCCATATTTGGGATCGACGCGGCTCGCGAACTTGCCCGACGAGGCGCAGTTGGCCAGCACAAGGCAGGCCGCCACGGCCGCCATGCTTCGCGCCGTCAGCATGATCTGATCTGGCCGCCGAATCCCCATCTGCCCCAAAATACCATTCCGCCGCGCGCGCGCCTATTTCCAGGCACCCGGCGGTATCATCGCCCCGATGCAGCCCACCTCCGCATCAAGAAGTGAAGATATCGCATCGCGAACGCGGCGGAAATGGGGAGAGCGGAGGCGTGGTGAATCAATGGTTGCGGGCGGGGGGCCGGGGATTTGTGGGGCAGCGGCTGGGCGATCGCTTGCATTCCGCGCCACGTTCACTCAAGCAGACGCGTTCGGAACAGTGGCCGAGTGGTTAAGCCGGCTGTTATTCTATTCCCTCCATCCGGACCACGGATTGGTCGGATGAGGGTTCGCGAGGCAAATGAAAGCGTATCTGGTGCTCGACCTGTCGGTGAATGATTTCGGTGGTTTCAGGAAATACATCGCTGAAATCCCGGCCTTCATCGCGAAACATTCAGGAAAATACCTCGTTCAGGGGGTTCAGCCAACGACGATCGAGGGTGATTGGAAACCCGAACGCCTGGTCATCATCGAATTTCCAGCACGCGAAAAGGCGGAAGCATTTCTAAGCGACCCCAAGATTCAGGACCTGTTCAAGGTGCGCCACGCGACGACGACGAGCAAACTGGTGCTTGCCGATGGCTGCACGTAACCGCCTGCCTGCCGCGTGAGATGTGGGGTCGAACGATCCTGCCTGTTGGCGATGACAATCCCGCGCCAATTGAGGCTTTCGTCACGTCCAGCGAATTGCACGTGGGCGCCTCTTCGACGCCTCTTCGAGCAAAAAGCGGGCTGTACTGACGGCTCAATCGGCCGACGTTACTTGGGAAAAACTCCAGCGGCGAACCGGAAGGTTTCGCCTGCCGGAAACGGCAATCAATCCCGGCTCGGTTGACCAGCAAACTTGCGGGGCGGTTCCTATTAATCTCGCTCGGCGGTGCGCTTCAATCCTCTGCTGAGGGGGCTTGTGCGAGGCTTGATTATCTGACGAACGTGAAGGTCTCTCCGTCGCGATCAGACTGGTTACCATCACGGCTGGCGAGGCGATAATCCGCGTGGGCCCTCATGAATTCCCCTTCCGGTATGCGAATGATTTCGTATTCCACTCTTTTTCTCGACAGCGACAATCCCGGGCCGTTTTCAGAAAGAAGTGACAATTGCCGGCCTTGTTCCCGTTCACAACCGGCCGAAAGTAATACGCGGTCCCACACCATCATTCGGCCACCGATCCCACAGAGCCGCTTCAGATTTGCAACGGGGTCGCTAGTGAATTGCAGTACAGCATTCGAATAGACGACATCCGGCATTCCGAGCCAACCGATGGCGCTTGGAATATCTGCGAAAAACTTCAGCTGCGCAGTTGCCAGCGAAGATGCTCGGCACACCACTTCCGGAGTCTCAACTATCGCCCATCGAATATTGGCAGATGATTGCGTTGCGCGCCGATAGTGTACGCCAAACCCCCCGCCGAAATCGAGCACGGCGAGAGCATTCGACATCTCCGGCCAAGGCTTTTGCACATGACGAAGAGCTGTCGTCTTGCGGAATATGAATTCGATCAACTCGGGATTGTCGTAGCCGCGCAACGTCCCTGACGAGGGAAGCGTCCATAGCGTTCGATTGACAATTTTCTCTAATAAAGCACCCATCCCGCTCGCTACTTATGCAACCTGATAGCGAGCGGTAAAGCAGGTTGGTGTGTGCCATATTGTCGCCTTCCAAAGGATTAAGCCAAGAGCGCTTGGGTACCCGCTGCGGCCGACCGTAAAACTTAAGGATGCGCGGCTGCTAGCAAGATCTTCGACAAGAACGTGGCCGATGGCTATTGGTGCGGCGCGCTTGTGGGTCACTATGAGGAAGCTAGCCGCATTATCAACTTCAGCAGGACTGATCCGAGCGACTTGTCCGCCTACATTGCGATGATCGACTTAGACCGAAGGCGGAAAAAGCAGTCGGATAGATGGACCAACCAGCAGCCGACCCGGCAACCCAGCCCACGATCGTGCCTGGCCAGCCCTTCCCACGCTTCGGAGACCCTAAGGTTTAGGGATTGGGTCCAAATTGGTTCCCGTTGTCGACCTGTTCTTGATCTTCCCGCCACTAAGTGATTGATGTCGCAGCCACGGAAGGGTGGCCGAGTGGTTTAAGGCACCGGTCTTGAAAACCGGCGTGCCTGCAAGGGCACCGTGGGTTCGAATCCCACCCCTTCCGCCAGTCCAATTCGCGCCGTCATCGCATCGCGATGCGCGCCTGCTTCCGGAATTGCTATTTTATAGTTATGAAATCGGCAGCCCATTGATATCGATTTCCTACGGCGCCACCGGTGCATGATCCTCCCGGAATCGTGCCGCCGCAGCGGGGCTGGATGCAGGAGTTCGAGGTGTCGCCAACGAGATCCATTTTCGCGATCGGCATGGCCATGCTGTTGCTGGTTCTGTCGGACGGTCCGAGCGCGCGTGCCCAGTCCAATTCCCGGACCGCGTCAGACCCGATGCTCAACAGCGGGCCGCCGGCCTGGGACGCCAATCACGACGGCGTCTATACCTGCGACGAATGGAAGAAATATGCCGACCGCCTGTTTACGGCGGCGGATCGCAATCACGACGGCAATCTGGACAAGACCGAGTTCGAATCGATCCGCAAGCTCGATCCCACCCTGGCGGAGGCGGATTTCGGCTATTTCGACGAAAACCAGGACGGCAAGATCGCGCGTAAGGAATTCGTCGAAAAGCCGAGCGCGTTCATCCTGCGGTTTGATCGGAACGGCGACTGCCGCGTCACCGCGGATGAGATAAAGGCCGGCAGCGCGCCAAAACAGGAAGGTCCGGTCGAACGGCCGCGGGACAGGTTCCATTGAGGATTCCGGCTATGGAATCTCTATGAGAAGCCTCGTCTTGTCATCCCGAAATCCTATGTCGCGGTCGTTACATTGGCCAGAGGCCGGTAGGGATTTTGCTTAATCGGCTGCAGTGACATCACAGCAGAAGCGGCTCGCCCGCACGCCAACCAACATGACCTTTCGCAGCCTTTCAGAGATTGACGTGCCGACGGCGTTTGCCGCGATCGCCCTGATGCTGGCTGGGATCGGCAGCGGGCCGGCCCGTGCGGAAGATTCCGACATCAGCAGCCGGCGGGCTTCCGAGCGAACCGATTTCACCAACGACGAGATCAAGGACGGTTTCTTCAAGATCGCATTCACTGCCGAACTGCAGATCGGCGCGCCGGCGGACCGTGTGCGCAAATTCGACGAGCCGGTGCGGATCTTCGTGATCGGCAAGGGCCTGCCCGATCGCCGTTCGGAGATTGCGGCCATCGTCGACGACATCCGCACCCACGTGAATCATCTCGACGTGGCGGTCACGGAAAATCGCAAGGCCGCCAATTTCGTTGTCAGGCTGATCGCGGAGCGCGACATGAAACGAACGATCCGCTCGCTCTACGGCAGCGATCGGGCGAAGCAAATTCAGCAATCGCTGCACCCGGAATGCCTGTCCGGCATCGGCAAGGACGCACGCTTTCGCATTCGCCGGGCCGAGGTGATCCTGCCGGTCGATGCGGGTGATTTCACCTTCTTTGACTGCGCCTATGAGGAAATGCTGCAGGCGCTCGGCGCCATCAACGACGATTCGTCGGTGCCCTGGACGATGTTCAATGACGACGTCCAGATGGGCTTCTTCGACGTCTACGATCAGTACCTTCTCAATATCCTGTACGATCCGTGCCTGCGTCCAGGCATGACCAAGGACCAAGTCAAGGGGCTCCTGCCCGAGGTTCTTGCGACCGCCCGGGAATGGGTCAGCCCAGCCGGATCACGGAATCACGCAAATGCGCCCGGCGCAGCAGACGGCAATCCTGCGCAAGCCGTGACCGCTGCGCTTCGGTCCATCAACACACGGCGCGACCGCGAAACCGGCGCGAATTAGCGGCCGTTGGCCGCGTGCGTTCTGAAGGACGACGAAGAATACTCCGTAATCGGGTAGTCGGACTTCCGTGCCTGACGAATAGCCGGCGCCTGATGCGTTACGACCTGGCTGCTGTTGGTATATTTCGACGGCGCGCTCCCCGACGCGCCTGCTTCGGCCCGGCCGGATAGGAGCAGCGCCGCGGCAAACAGTGCAAATGATACGGTAATGCTAGCTCTACGCATGGCAGCCTCCATTTGGTTCGAGACAACCCAAACGGAACAGACCTGGATGCTTCCTCTGTCCTGTCGACGACTCTGCGCGGCGTCGTGTTGTCCCGGCGGACACAGGATGATCCCGGCTTCCGCCAAGCGCAAGATTCAATCATCTGCTGCCTGAAACATCAGCAAGGCGAGGTGTCGACGAAAAATGCGGCATCCGCGGGTTGAAAGCCGCACCGCAGTGCGAAGACCGCGGTCCTGACCGATCGCGATCAGCGTTTCTTGCGCGAGAAGAAATTCTGGAATGCGGCGATCGCTTCCGGTGAACGCATCCGTTCACCGAAGAAATGATCTTCCTGCCCGATCCTGCGCACCAGATCCTCAGTCGGCAGCTTCAACAGCTTCCGTGAGATCGCGACCGCGTCCGCGGGAAGCGCACAAATCTCGCGCGCCACCTTGCGGGCTTCGACGATGGCATGACCGGGCGGGACGACGGTGTTGACGAACCCCGCCACGCGGGCGTCCTCGGCGCTCATCGGACGCCCCATCACCAGCATGGCGAAGGCACGCTGATGACCGACCGTGCGCGGCATGAGCAGGCTGGAAGCGCCTTCGGGCACCAGGCCGTATTGAGTGAAAGGCGAGGAAAACGACGCCGTCGTGCTGGCGATGACGAAATCGCAATGCAGCACCATGGTGGTGCCGATACCGATGGCGATGCCATCGACGGCGGCCACGATCGGCTTTCTGTTGTTCACGAGCGACTGCAGAAAAATCACCGCGTTGCGCGGCCGGGCCACGTCATCTGTTGCGGTCGCGGCCTGTAGAAAGTCTCCGATATCGTTGCCCGCCGAGAATACTCCCGAACGGCCGGTCAGGATGAGACAGCGAATTGCGGGATTGGATTGCGCCGTGTCGATCGCATCGCTCATCGCGAGGTACATTTCCTGCGTCAACGTGTTCTTCTTTTCCGGGCGCCGCATCGTGATCGTGCGCGCGAAGTCCTCGTCGCTTACAATGATGTGCTCGGTCATGGTCTCTCTCAGGAATGTGAGGCCCACCAGCAGTGGTCTCCCACCGCACGCTTGCGACTGCTTGTGCCAGCCCTACTTTTTACCGGTCTTCGCGGGTTCGGCTGGGCGTGCGACGCCCCAGGGATCGTATTTCCGGGTGGGCTCCGGTATCCGCTCGAGCGCCGACTTGTAGGCTTTTTCATCGATCGGCGTCTTCTTTTGGACGGGAGGACCGTCGTAGTGGCCCTTCTGGCCGAGACCTTGAGGATACGCAGGCGCCATGAGCGACGAAATGGCAATCGCTGCGACGGCAACAATCTTGATCGGTTTCGCTCCGCTCATCAAATCTCACTCCTCGTCCATCGCGTCTTGTCGGACCGGTCATGGCAGCGCTGCGCCAACCTGTTATCTGGCCGTTCGGCACGTCAAATTTCGGGTGGACGATCAAGTCGCGGCGCGTGAAATCTCGATGCCGTGGAAGAGTTTATAGGACGAAGTGACCGCAACGAAAGAACTACCAGAGGGCAGGTATTTCTGAATATTTTAATCCCATAAATATATGCCCCAGGATTCATATACTTAAAATAAACTCTTGCTGCTGCAGCGCGATCAGAGGTACCTTTTTGAGCATTGTGATGCGGGAATGGGCGATGCGGGCCAACATGAATTTGTCAGCCGATGCCGCAACAAAGCCGGACGCCAAGCAGACGATTCCGAACGGTGTCTGGTTCGCCGGCGTGGTTGTTCGAACGCTGTTTCTGATCATTCTGACGGTGCTTACCGCGCGCGTATCCAGCCCGCAGATGGAACACCTCTCCTCGCTCTACGAAACGCCCGGCGATCTCGTCCGCGTGGCGCTGGGGTTCGGCGTATGCACCTTCTTCGTCGTCAATCTTTTCATCCTGCCGAAAGACTCCGGCGCCTACCGGACGTGGATGTACCTCGGTCCCGCGGTGCTGCCATTGTCGTTGCTCTGCGCCTACGTCGTCTGGTGAACCCCGCATCCGATCGCGCTTTCTCGAGCTAATCCGCAGCCTGGATGGCGGCTGGATCCGGCTCCTCCTCCATCGCGCATTGACGCCAATCGGCCGTCGTGCATTTCGACGGCCAATTGCCGCCAAGGGCCATGAACAGCGCAGCCGTATCGGAGAGACGATTGGCCTCGGTTTGCACGCGGATCACTGCCGCGGTCAGGTAGGTCTGCTGCGTATTGAGAACCGCCAGCTGGTTGACCTGGCCGGCGCCGAGCTGCTTCTGCACGATCTCGAGACTGGCCTTGGCGGCATCCTCGGCGCGACGAGCCGCCCTTATCGCGCGCGCATCCGACTGCAGGGCCCGCAAGGCGTCCGCGACATTCTGGAACGCGGTAATGACCGTCGAGCGATACTGGGCCTCGGCCTGCTCGAGCGCGGCTTCGGCCGCCTTCTGCTTGTTGTAGAGCGTGAAGCCATCGAAGATCGGCGCCGTGACACTCCCTGCGAGCGTATAAAATCCGGTTCCGGGCAAAAATTGTTGCGCGAAGTTGAAGGAGGCAGACCCGCCATTGGCCGAGAGCACGATATTCGGCAGCCGCGCGGCGATCGCGACACCGACCTGGGCGCTTGCCGTGTGCATATTGGCCTCCGCCGCCCGCACATCGGGTCGCTGATCGACGAGCTTGCTGGGCAGGCTGATGGGCAGGTTGGTCGGCAGCCTGAGATGCGCCAGATCGAATTTCTGGGCGATCTCGTTGGCCGATAACTGCCCGGCAAGGGCCGTCAGCAGGTCGCGTTGCTGCGCCAGCTGTTTTTCGAGCGGCGGGAGCAGTTCTTCGGCCGCTGCCAGCGCGGCGTCCTGCGCCAGCACATCGGCTTGCGCGGCCTGGCCCAGGTTGAACTGGCGCTTGAGAATATCGAGCAGATTGCGCTCGATCGTGATGATGCGCTGGGTCGCCGCGATCTGGCCGCGCAGCGACGCCTCCTGGATGGCCGCCGTCACGACATTGCTGGTCAACGCCAGGTAGGCGGCCTCCAGCTGGAACAGTTGCTGCTCCGTCGTCGCATCCAGACTCTCGACGGCACGGACGTTGCCGCCCCAGACATCAGGCACGAACGACACCGTCAGCTGGTTGGTCACCAGCGAGAATTCGGTCTGTGGTCCCGCCGTTGGAATGGTCGGTATCTGGCTGGGATTGGCAATCAGGAACTGCTGGGACGTCGAATTGCCCGTCACTTGTGGGAAGAACAGGCCGCGCTGGGCCAATGCGTTGTACTGCGCGATCTTGATCGCGGCTTCCGCGGCCTGCAAATTCGGGTTGTGATCGACAGACTGTCTGATCAGCTCGTTGAGCGGCGGGGATCGGAACGCCGACCACCAGCGCGCGGAGACATCGGCGCCGGTGACAAAGTGCTGGCCGGCGACGCGGGGCCCGCCCTGCCCCGGATTTGGCGAGGCAAGCTTGCCCGGAACGTAACCGTCGACGTCCGGCACCGCCGCAGGCTTGAAATTAGGCCCCACCGCGCAACCCGAAATCGCCATCGCCAGGACAGCCCCAAGCGTCGCGCCTGTGGCGGCACGACGTTTCCTGCCGGCAAAATAACAACGAACGAACGCACCTAGAGCCTTTTCCGTTTCGATGGAATCGAAACGGAGCTCTAGATTCTTGTTTTGACGCGTTTTCTTCACGCGAACCGGTAACCACTCCGCTCGAAAACGCTCTAGCCGCGGTCGAGGACCAATTCGCCCCGGATGCAGCATTTGATCGACCTCTCCCCGAACGCTCGACACCACGGCTTCCAATCAAGTTTCCTGAGCGGTGCTCCCAGCGGCACCCTCGGCTTCATCGTTGCTTGAAACCGTCGTATCGTTGGCGAGAAATATCCGGCGCAACGCGGGAGCCACAACGAGCAGCAGCAGCGGTCCGATGAACATGCCGCCGACGACCACGGTTGCCAGCGGACGCTGCACCTGGCTGCCAATGCCATGGGAGATCGCCGCCGGAAACAATCCGACACCCGCGGAGAGCGCAGTCATCAACATCGGCCGCATCCGCTGCTCGGCGCCATGAAACACTGCCTCGGCGATATCCATGCCCTGTATCCGCAGTTCACGGTAGTAGGTGATATTGAGAATACCATCCATCACGGCGACGCCGAACAGCGAGATGAAGCCGATCGCGGCAGAAACGCTGAAATCGAGACCCGCGAGATAGAGCGCGATCAGGCCGCCGCCGATCGCGAACGGGATTCCGGCCACGGCCAGCAGACTGTCGCGCAGCGAATTGAACAGCCCGTACAGCAGCACGAGGATCAAGAGCAGCGTGATGGGGACCACGATGGCGAGCCGCTTCTTCGCATTCTGCAGATCGTCGAACTCGCCTGCCCACAGAATCTGGTAGCCGCTCGGAAGCTTGATGGCGCCTGCGACGCGATCCTGCGCTTCGGCGACCGTGCTGCCGAGATCGCGCCCGCGCACGCTGAACTTGATCGGAATGAAGCGCTGGCTGCGTTCGCGATAGATAAAGGAGGCGCCGGTGTCGAGCGTGATGTCCGCGATCTCGCTGAGCGGCACGTAGCCATTGGTGCCCGACGGCGTCTGGTAACCGACCTTGACGTTGCGGACGGCGTCAATGCTGCTGCGATATTTCGGATCGAGCCGGACCGCCAGATTGAACTGCCTGTCGCCCTCAAGAACGGTCGTCGCGGTGGTGCCGCCAAGCGCCGCCTGAACCACCGTATTGACGTCGCCGGTGTTGAGGCCGTAGCGCGCGGCCTTGTCGCGGTCGACCTTGATGTTGAGATTGGGCTGACCCAGCAAGTGGAAGATTCCGAGGTCGGCGACGCCCTGGACCTTCGCCATCTCGGTCATCACCTGGGTCGCGAGACCTTCAAGAACCTGGAGATTCGGTCCGACAACCTTGACCGAATTGGCCCCCTTCACGCCGGACAGGGCTTCCTCGACATTGTCCTGGATATATTGCGAGAAATTGAATCCGATGCCGGGCAGTTCCTCACTGAACTCCTTCTGCAGTTGTTCCGTCAGCATCTCCTTGGTCAGGTTGGCCGGCCACTCGTCAAATGGCTTGAGCGGCGCGAACAATTCGACATTCGAAAACGGCGAGGCATCGCTGCCGTTGTCCGGCCGGCCGTGCTGCGACACAACCGTGAGCACTTCCGGATGCCGCAACAGGATCTCGCGCATCTTGCCGGTCGCCTCGGTGCCGGCATCGAGCGAGATGGTCGGCGGCATCGCCGCCCTGATCCAGAGGTTGCCCTCTTCCAGCGCCGGCAGGAACTCGCTGCCGAGCCGCGACGCCGCTCCCACGCTCAAGGCCATGAAAACGACGCCGATGATGACGGTGGCCTTGAGGTTCGTGAGCGCCCAGCGAAGCACCGGCGTATAAGTCGCGCGCAAGCGGCGCACGATCACCGTTTCGATCTCCTGCACCTGCTTGGGGAGCAGCAACGAAGCCAGAACCGGCGTTACCGTGAAGGTCGAGAGCAGCGCGCCGGCAAGCGCATAGCCGTAGGTTCGCGCCATCGGCCCGAAGATCTGCCCTTCCACGCCCGTCATCGTGAAAAGCGGCACGAACGCGGTCACCGTGATTGCCGCCGTAAAGAACACGGCCTTGTCGACCTGCAGCGCGCTGATGAAGATGATGCGCAGCCGCTCGGTCCATCGCTGGCTTGTGGTCGTGTGCCCGGCCACCGATGTCGGGTCCGGTCCCCAATAACCCTCGGCAAGACGGTGCAGCAACGTCTGCCGATGCTCCGAGGTCGACTGAAAATTCCGATAGATATTTTCCATCATGATCACCGCGGAATCGACGATGATGCCGAAGTCGACCGCGCCGAGCGACAGCAGGTTGGCGTCCTCGCCCCGCAGCACGAGGATGATGATGGCGAAGAACAGGGCAAAGGGAATATTGGCGCCGACGATCAGGGCGCTGCGCAGGTCTCCGAGGAAAACCCATTGGATCAGGAAGACCAGCAGGCAACCGAAGATCAGATTGTGCAGAACCGTGTGGGTGGTGATCCCGACCAGCGAACTGCGATCGTAATAAGGAACAATCTTGACCCCGGCCGGCAGGGTGCCGTCGGAATTGATCCTTTGGACTTCGGCCTGAACCTTCGGAATGATGTCGTTGGTATGCTGGGTCCGTCCCATCACCACGATCGCCGCCGCAATATCGTCGTCATGGTCCCTGCCCGCGATGCCGAGCCGCGGCACGTAGCCGACCGACACGGTGGCGACGTTCCTGACCTGGATCGGCAGGCCATTCACCTGCGTCAGAACGACGTTCTCGATATCCCCGACCTTGTAGCCCTTGGTGACGTCATCGGCGCCGCCGCTATCGACCAACCCGATGCCGCGAATATTGACGGATTGCTGGCCGATCGTGATCTCGCGGCCGCCGACATTGATATTGGCGTTGCCGAGCGCGGTGATGAGCTGAGGGACCGTGATGTTGTAGGCTTCCAGCTTTTCAAGGTCGGCATCGACATTGAACTGCTTCGTCGTCCCACCCCATGAATTGATTTGGACCACGCCGGGAATCGTCAGCAGGCGACGGGTGATGACGTAGTCCTGCAGCGTCCGCAGGTTGGTCAGTCCGAAGTGCGGCGGACCGACGACCTGATAGCGATAGATTTCCCCGACCAGGCTGGACTGCTGAATCTGGGCGACCTGATTGCCCGGCAGATTGACGTTCTGCTGCAGCATGATCGAGGCTTGCGACAGCGCAAAGTAGTAGTCGACGCCGTAGGCGAACGTCACCCGCACGAACGACAGGCCGTAGAAGGATGTCGAGCGGATGTTGACCACACCAGGCGTGGGATAGAGCCCCACCTCCATCGGAATGGTATAATACTTCTCCATTTCCTCCGCCGACAGGCCCGCCGCCTGCGCCGTGATTTCCAGGATCACCGGGGCCGGATTCGGATAGGCTTCGATGTTCAGCCGCGAGAAGGCGACGAGACCGGCCGCGCAAAATACCGCAAGGCCCAGCACGATGATCGCGCTGCGCGTCAAACCGAACTCGAGTAAGGACTTGATCAAGTGACCCTGCCGTGTGTGCTTGGTTCTACGCGCGGGCGCCGTTCAGCCGGCGTCACCCAGGAGGAGCTTGTTGCTCAGAAACACCGCCCCGTCGGTGACGACGGTTTCTCCGGACCGAAGGCCCTCCAGGATCTGAGTCCAGCCATCCTGTTGCAGGCCGATCGTGACGGTTCGCTTTGCAAAATGACGGTTGTCGCTGGTGACCCACACCGTCATTGTGCCGTCGCCTTCCCTGACCACGCCCGCGGCCGGCACCGCGACCGAACGAACGGGATCTCCGACGCGGATCACAAAACTCGCCAACATCCCCGATCGCAGCAGATGCTGGGGATCCTCGATTTCGGAGCGCACGAACTGTCGATGGCTGTTCGGGTCGATCATCGACCCCACCGTCGTGACACGCCCCTTGAACACGGTGTCCGGATAGGCCGGTACCTTGGCCTCGACTTCCTGGCCGACCTTGTAGGCCGGCGCGTCGGTCTCGATGACATTCGCCAGCATCCACATCGTCGACAAATCCGCGACCGAATATGGCGGCGGTGCAACGCCGGGCTGAGTCAGAAATCCCGGAGCGGCATTGCGCGCGACGACCCTGCCGGAGATCGGGCTCGGGACCAGCAGGGTGGAATCGACCTTGCGCTTGTCGACGACCTGGTCGATCTCGGCGTCGGTCTTGCCGAATATCCGGACCGCATCCTTCGCGGCCTTGTAGGCGCCCTCCGCGGTCTGCTGGTCCGAGGTCGATTGGTCGACGTCCTTCTGCGCACTGCCGCCGGCCTTCAAGAGCACTGTCACCCGGGCCAGCGTCCGCTTCTGCAATTCGAGCACGCCGGCAGCCGCGAGCAGCGTTGATTCCGCTTGCAGCAGATCCGGGCTATCGATCGTAAAAAGAACGTCGCCGGCCTTGACGTCGTCACCGATGTTGTAAAACGCCTTCAGGATTTTGCCCTGATACTGGGAAAACACCTGGACCAGCATATTCTCGTTGAAGTCGATGGTGCCGACGGCGGTCTTGAAGATCACGAAGTCGCGCGATCCGACCGGACCGATCTTGACCGCGCCTGCCTGCTTGTCCGAAAGATCGACAACTTCAGTCGAATTTCCCGATCCAGACTGACCGGTCGTTGCAGAAGAGTTCCGCTGCCCCTCGACCGGACGACTGTCGGCAAGGCCAACGAAATCCCGGCTCCAGTATAGCGTAGCTCCGCCGATCGCAATCAGGGCAAATAAAACCAAGCGAGAATATCTCGACAGGTTTTTGAAAAGGCTCACGTTGACTACTCCCGGCGATGAACGGCGACCCGAATTGACGACACCGTCTGCGTCAATCTGTCGACATTATACGGCTGCCATTACGCCCACCTTACAAACGCCTCTCCCTGTCCTTCGCTTGCCCTTTTTTGTTGTGACGATTCCGTGTCGCCATGCCTCGAAAAGCACGAAGTCGGCAGCAGCGGTGCCCCGCTCGATGCGAGTCGAAACCACGACGCCCGGCCGCCTGTTGAATGTGGCCAACTTCTTCGGAATCGAACCAGATCAAACGTTATCGAAGCGCGGCGCGCTATCGCACTTCTCTCCACATCGGGGATTTCGGACCGCCGTAGTAGCGCATCGGTCCAAGCCGCGCCGGCTGTTGCGATACTACCTGCGCCCGGCTTTCCGAGATGGAGCCGCGGGCATGCAATCTCCTCACGTGAACCTTTGCGACGGCATCCTCCGACAACCCGGCAGCCAGAACCGTGCCAACGACGACGGCAAATCCGACCCGCGCGGTTGCAAGGATGCTGGTCATCCCGCAACCAGGCAAAAACGGCGCAGACCTACCGGCCTGACCACATCGGAGATTTCGGCCCGCCATAGTAGCGCGGGGCTCCAGGCTGGGCCGGCTGCTGCGCTTCCACCTGTGCGTGGCTTTCATAGTCGGCGCTCCGGGCATGCAGACGCCCTTTGTGATGAGTTTTGGCGACGGCATCGCCGCAGAGACCGGCAGTCAGGATCGCCGTGATGAGAGTGACGAATCCGATCCGCGCATTTCTTCCAGTCATGTAGGTCATGTCAGCCTCCTCCAAGAAAAACCCGCACAGTTATTGGCCCGTCCACATCGGGGATTTCGGGCCGCCGTAGTAGCGAAGCTGATTGCTGCCGGAATTCTCTGCCGTCGGCGCTCCCATATCGCTGACGCATCCCGCGACCGCGGCGCACAGCGCCGCTGCAGCAAGCACGATCCCGATTCTTCGCCCTAATACTGAAGCCATGATGGCTGCCTCTCCGAGACGTCTGATCCGCGGACGCCGCAAATCAGCTCACGCAACGCGTCAATACCTCGCGACGACTGGCCCTCCGAACTTGTAGTCGAAGCCGATCGTCACGACCGAATAGGTGTTGTCGACGGTGTAGGGCAGCTGGCCGTTCGGCGTGAGCGGAGCGCCGACCCGGTTGTACCGGCCATAGTCGTAGTAGCGGTATTCGAGCTTGCCGATGATATTATTGGTGATCGCGTAAGCTATGCCGCCGCCTGCGGCTAGGCCACTCTGATGATTGGTGAACTGATCGACACCGATCCCGGGCGCGGTGCTGGTATGAAGGATGTCGCCATAGGCCCAGCCGCCGGTGAAGAACAGCATCAGGCGGTCGACGGCGATGCCGCCCCGAGCGCGAAAGGTGCCACCCCAGCGAAGATTGGTCGCGTCGATCGCACCGATCGGAAGGGTGCCGTTGTTGAACTGCGAGAGGTCGCTGCCCTTGATGCCGGACCAGAAGCCGTCACCTTCCACACCGACCACGATGTGGCCGCTCTGCACGTTGTAGCCGACCTCGCCGCCGCCGATGCCGCCGCTCGAGTCGTAGTTGATCAGGTAGTTGGCATAGCCGGTCGGCGTTCCATTGTTGTAGTTGTGGTTGCCCATGCCGCCGCCGCCGAACACGCCGACATAGAAGCCGGACCAGTCATACAACGGCGACGCGATCGGTCCGGCCTTGACCGGAAGATCGGCACCGAGCGCCGGCGACATCAAGCCCAGTACACTGAGCGCGACGGTGGTGAAAAGAATTCGCTTCATTGTTATCCCCTATCGACCTGTTCTGCGTCTGGCGACTTGAGCCGCCGCGATCTCTTTTCCACGCATCAGAAATGAATGATGATGTCGGACGAGCCGATGATGGCGTACTTCCTGGTGTTCGGAATGCCCAGGTTCGCATTGCCGTTGAAGGCGAACCCGTCCATTGCCTTGTAATAGGAAACCTCGGGCCGGATCTCGATCTGCGGCGAGAACCAGTGCTGCCAGCCGATGCCGGTCTCGATGTACCGGGTCGCGGTGCCGGTGCGCTGTCCCTCGTAGTCGTCGACGAATTCCGCGCGATACGAGATGTTGTCCAGGGGATCGGGCTTGTAGTTCAGATACATCAGGGCCGTCTGGAACTCCGCCGTGCAGCTCAGCACCGTCGGGGTTTTGCAGATGGCGCCGCCCGGAGCGTTGAACGGCATGTATTGCGGCGAGAATGGCGTCCCGCCGGCGGCGATGATGGCCAGTGTCGTCGGGTTGGTTATGTTGGCGACGTTGTTCTGGTGCTCGTTGTAGGATTCGATCGAGATGTGCCACTGGTCGTTGAACTTGTAATACAGCGTGCCGCCGATCCACTGCAGGTTGTTGTAGCCCCACTGGCCCCCATTGATGCCGTCGGCGACGAGATTGACGTCGAACTTGCCGTCGTCGCTGGTATAGCGCACGCCGGCAGTAACGCTCGGCACCGCACCGGGATCCTTCGGCATCGTCGCACCGGGATAAAGCGCGTTCGGGAACGGATTCGGGATCGTCGCACCGACGTGCCAGGGCATCGCCTCGGTGCCGGACACCACGCCCAACTGGAAGATCCAGTTCTTGGTCGCCGCCAGCGTCAATTCGACACCGGTATTGGTATAGTTGTCGAAGGTATAGGTCATCGAGTGCGAGTACATGTAGTTGTTGGGCGCGAGCTGCGCCTCGATGTCGGGTATTGCGATATAACGCCCGACCCGGATCATCAGACCTTCGACGACCTGCGGGATATAAATCTCCCCATAAACCATCGGGAAGTCGTACCCGTAGACATTGTTGTTTTTATTGATCTGGTAGGCCGTAAACGGAGAATAGGACTGCGTATAGCGGTAATTCTCGCCATAGATTGCCGACAGGCGAAAACCCCAATCGACATGGTCGGTCTGAACGGTATCAGGCGTTCTTTCGGCATAGATGACCGCCTGGTCGAGCTGGATCGTGTTCGGTGTGTAGGCGTAGTTGATCGGCGCGTTGCCCCCGGGGCGCACCGTATTGCTGCTGACATTGAAGCCGGGATCGATCCAGCCGTAGACTTGGATTCCATTGTTGTTGAGCCACTCGCCGGTGGACGTATTGCTCATCGCAACCATAAGCGGGCTGTCGACCGAGCCGGTCCGGTTCACACCGATCGGGGTCGTACCGCCATAGGGCCATTCG
>NZ_DATHOP010000274.1:0-13447 GCF_035484855.1 Bradyrhizobium sp. | reverse complement strand
AATGGGCCGACGTGATGATGATGCTCACGCCCGACGAATTGCAGGCCGACATCTATCGCGATCACCTCGTCGCCAACATGAAGGAAGGCGCCGCCATCATGTTCGCCCATGGGCTCAACGTGCATTTCAACCTGATCGAGCCGCGCGCCGATCTCGACGTGCTGATGATCGCGCCGAAGGGCCCCGGCCATACTGTGCGCTCGGAGTATCAGCGCGGCGCCGGCGTGCCGTGCCTGCTGGCGATCCACCGCGACGCCTCCGGCAACGCCCACGACCTCTGCCTGTCGTACGGCGCCGCCATCGGCGGCGGCCGCGCCGGCATCATCGAGACGTCGTTCCGCGAGGAATGCGAGACCGATTTGTTCGGCGAGCAGTCGGTGCTGAGCGGGGGCCTCGTCGAGCTGATGAAGGCCGGCTACGAGACGCTGGTGGAAGCCGGCTACGCGCCGGAGATGGCCTATTTCGAGTGCCTGCATGAGGTGAAACTGATCGTCGATCTGATCTATGAAGGCGGCATCGCCAACATGAACTACTCGATTTCCAACACCGCCGAATACGGCGAATATGTCTCAGGTCCCCGCATCGTCAACGCGGAGACCAAGGCCGAGATGAAGCGCGTGCTCGCCGACATCCAGTCGGGCCGCTTCGCGCGCGACTGGATGCTCGAGAACAAGGTCAACCAGACCTCGTTCAAGGCCACCCGCGCCAAGCTCGCCACCCACCCGATCGAGGAAGTCGGCGCCAAACTCCGCGACATGATGCCGTGGATCAAGAAGGGCGCGCTGGTCGACAAGACGAAGAACTAAACGCGACACCGAAAATTAAAGTCTGATTGCTATACCCAAAGGCGAGATCGCAAAATACGGTCTCGCCTTTTCGGTTTCTCGAAGTATTGCCGCTTCATTCAAATTCTTCGCTCCGCGCCATCTCAGCCGGGATCGAAGAAATGAGACTTCAACCACATTCTTGATCTGAAGCGCTTTCCGCGGAATCTCGCCCGAAAGAAAGCCAAATCATGTCAAGCTCAAAGACCGGTACGCTCATCTCTTTCTTTATCACGAAATCGGTGCACTTTCGTCGGCGGAGAGTGCCCGGGCACCCCTAAAGTTCAACTGCACTGCCTGCGCGTTGTGTTACCGTGAGGTATCAAAACATCGGCAGAAGCCGGGCCGGCCATCAAATCCTGGGAGGGGAACAATGGACTCGCTCGAACGCTCGACCATGCGCAAGGTCTACCTGCGGCTGCTGCCATTTGCGGTCCTGTCTTACGTGCTCGCCTATATCGACCGGATCAATGTGAGCTTCGCAGGGCTCACGATGCGCGGCGACATCGGCATGTCGGCCGGCACCTTCGGCTTTGCGGTCGGCATGTTTTACTGGGGCTATTTCATTTTCGAGGTCCCCAGCAATGTGATCCTGGAAAAGATCGGCGCCAGGATATGGATCGCCCGGATCATGATCACCTGGGGAATCCTCGCAGGCGCGACCGCGATGGTGACGGGTCCGACGAGTTTCGCGATCGTGCGCTTTCTGCTCGGCGTCGCCGAGGCCGGCTTCTTCCCCGGCATCATCCTCTACTTTACGTATTGGTTCCCGAGCCATCACCATGCCCGCATCGTGTCGGGTTTCCTGGTCGGCCTGCCGGTTGCGGTCGCCCTCGGTGCGCCGATCTCGACGGGGCTTCTCGGCCTCGACGGCCTGTTCGGCCTGAAGGGTTGGCAGGTCATGTATATCGCGGAGGCGATCCCGACCGTGCTGATCGGCGTGGTCACGTTTTTCGTGCTGACCGACCGACCCGAGCAGGCCAAATTCCTGACCGCGGAAGAGCGCAACTGGCTCGTCAACAAGATCGCCGCCGAGCGCCGTGCCACCGAGGCGGTGCGCAAATTTACGCTGTGGCAGGCGCTTTACAATCCCAAGGTGCTGTTGCTGGCGTTGAACTATCTCGGCATCGTGACCGCGAGCCTCGGCATGCTGATCTTCATTCCGCAGATGATCAAGTCGCTCGGCAACTACAGCAACATGACGGTGGGCTGGCTCACCATGATCCCCTATATCTGCGGCGCCATCGCCATGGTGGTATGGGGGCGCATCTCCGATCGCATGAACGAGCGCCGCTGGAATCTGTTCATCGGCTGTGTGTTCTCGACGGTGGGACTGGTGATCGCCGGCCTGACGATGGGGACCTGGTGGGCGCTGGTCGGAATGTCGATCGCTGCGATGGGCTTCTATGGCTCCAAGGGTCCGTTCTTCGCGATGCCGCCGATGTTCCTCAGCGGCGCTGGGCTGGCGGCAGGCATTGCCTGGATCAACTCGCTCGGCAATCTCGGAGGCTTCTTCGGGCCGTGGTATGTCGGCGTCATGAAAGACCTGACCGGCAGCTATTCGGGCGGGCTTTACGGATTGGCATTGCTCGGACTGGTCGCCGCGATCGTCTGCGCACTGTTCCTCCACATCCCCAACCGGCTGCCCGCCTCGGCGGTCGCTGCGCCCGCGGAGTGACGCCAGGGGTTCGGGCTGCGAGCGAGACGGCCCGGATTGCGCTTGGTTCCATCCACCCTACATGAGTGCGACCAACATCAAGCGGGCGGGGCCACATCATGCGATCTGTCGTCATTACCGGCGCAACCACCGGAATCGGCTGGGCCACCGCGAAATTATTGCTCGACCGCGGCTTTCGCGTGTTCGGCAGCGTGCGCAAGCCGGCCGACGCCGACCGCCTCCGGAGCGAGCTGGGTGCGAATTTCACCCCGCTGTTGTTCGATGTCACCGACGAAGCCGCGGTGCTCGCGGCCGCCCTCGAGGTCCGCGCCGCGCTCAACGGCGAGACGCTGGCCGGGCTTGTCAACAATGCCGGCATCGCGCTCGGCGGACCGGTACTCGAACTTTCGGTCGACGATTTCCGCCGCCAGCTGGAAGTGAACGTGGTCGGGCCGGTCATCGCGACCCAGGCCTTCGCTCCGCTGCTCGGTTCGGATCCGTCGCTAAGGGGGCCCAAGGGACGCATCGTGATGATCTCCTCGGTGGCCGGGAAAAGCGGCAACCCGTTGTCATCGCCCTATGTGGCCTCCAAGCACGCGATCGAGGGGCTGTCGGAAACGCTGCGCCGGGAAATGATGCTGTTCGGTATCGATGTCATCATCATCGCGCCGGGCGCGGTGAAAACGCCGATCTGGGGCAAGACCGACGACATCGATGTTTCCGCCTATACCAACTCGCCATATGCTCCGGCGCTGGAAAAGGTTCGCGCCTTCACAAAACACCTCAGCGAAATAGCCATGCCGCCGGAAAAGATCGCCGATGCGATCGCGAACGCCCTGACCTCGCCTCACCCCAAGGTGCGCTATCAGCTGACGCCGGATCCGATGCGGCACCTGATCACTGCGATCCTGCCGAAACGCATGGTCGACAGGATTATCGCCAAGCGGCTCGGGCTGATGCCACCCGCCTGATTTAACCCGCTCGCGCCGTGCGCGGCGTTCGCGCCACAGCCATCGCGATCAGCCGCAGCGCCATCACCGCGAGCAGCGGCACCAGGAACAGCGCATAGGACGGCATCGCGGGAATCCGCTTGCCGAACGACACCATGAACTGGAACCAGAGGTAATAGCCGCCGGCGAGGTGCAGGATGCGCCAGGCGCGCGGGCCGATCGCGGCCGCCGTGCGGTCGAACGAGGTCGCCGTCATCGCGACGATGAAGGCGTAGCCGATGCCGCCGAAGATATAGGAGGCGGGACTGGTGGCCTGCGCGAACAGCGCCGGCGACATCACAGCGAAGCAGGCGATGGCAATGGCGTGGAGGCCGTGCGATGCCGCGAAGCTGACGCCAAGGTAGCGGCGGTTGCGCCGCTGCCATCGCGTCCAGGCGTTGGGCCACAGCCTTGCCAGGGCGGCGGCGCCAAAGGCGAGGCAGAACAGCAACAGCGAAGTGCGTGCGGTGAAGCGGATCACTATCCGCACGCCCTCGACCTCGAACTGCCGCATGCCCGCGATCCAGATCGAGAGGCCGGCCAGCACCAAAGTGAGCACGGCGAACACCCGCCAGCCTTCGAACCAGGGTTGCGATTGCTGCGGCATGCTGGCTTCCCTCCGTCAATGTAATCATCAGTTACATTCGGTCGGATAGCGATCGTCAAGCCGTGTAATCAGCGCTTACATTCACGATCGGGTGATGCTAGCATGCGCCATGCCCGTATCCGCCAGGCCGAAGCGACCGCCATCCCGCCGCCGTTCGCCGCCGCCGAAACCCTATCATCATGGCGACCTCCGGCGTGGACTGATCGATGCGGCGCTCGAACTGGCCGAGAAGGGCGGCGCCGATTCCGTCAGCGTGCGCGAGGCGGCGCGCCGCGCCGGGGTCTCGCCCGGCGCGCCGTTTCGCCATTTCGAAAGCCGCGATGCGCTGATGATTGCGGTCGCCGAGGAAGCGCAGCGGCGTTTCCGCATCGAGATCGCCGCGGCGCTTGCGGAAATTCCCGCCGCCGACCCGCTTGCGCGGTTTCGCGCCTTCGGCATGGCCTATCTGCGCTGGGCGATGCGCAACCCGGCCCACTTCGAGATCATCTCGAGCGGGCGCTTCTTCGACCACGACGGCGCAAGCGAGCTGTCGCGCGACAACGCCGAATTGATCGGGATGACCGAACGCCTGCTGGCGGAGGCTTTTGCGCAAGGGCAGCTTCGTTCGGCGGACCTCAAGACCGTGCTGATCGCTGGCCGGGCGCTGGTCTACGGCTTTGCCCGCATGAGTATCGATCGCCATTTGCCGCGCTGGGGCGTGGCGGAGGGTGAGGTCGGGCGCACCGCGGAAGCGATCCTCGATCTCTTCATCGAAGGCATCGCCCGGCGCTAGTCCCTCGCAATCTGCGCACTTGACGAGCGAGCAAGAACCTTCGCGTAATGCCGGGATATTCGACGCCATCGATTTTGCATGGGGCCCGACATGAACCGCACCGAATGGGGATTTTCGAGCGCACTGATCGCGATGGTGATTTTCCTGAGCGGCCCGGCCGCCGCCGACCCGTGCGACACGCTGCGCGACGCCGAGCCTCGAATCGTCGCCTGCACCCAAAGCATCAATTCGGGGAAATGGAAGGGACACAACCAGGCCGTCAACTACAACAATCGGGGCAATGCCTATCGACTCAAAGGCGACAACGACCGCGCCATCGCCGACTACAGTCAAGCGATCAGCCTCGATCCCAAGGATGCCGATTACTATAATGGCCGGGGCAACGCTTACGACGACAAGGGCGACTACGACCGCGCCATCGCCGACTTCAACCGGGCGATCAGCCTCAATCCCAAATTCGCCTATGCCTATAACGGTCGGGGCGCCACCTATGACGACAAGGGTGACTACGACCGCGCCATCGCCGACTATGACCGGGCGATCGGCCTCGACCCCCAATATCCGAACGCCTATTACAATCGCGGCACGGCATATCGCAACAAGGGCGATTACGACCGCGCCATCGCCGACTGCAACCAGGCGATCAGCCTCAATCCCAAGGATGCCGATTACTATAACGGCCGGGGCCTCGCCTACCGCAACAAGGGCGACAATGACCGCGCCATCGCCGACTACAGCCAGGCGATCAGCCTCGACCCGAAACACGCCAAGGCCTACAGAAACCGTGGCCTCGCCTACAAGGACAAGGGTGACTACGATCGCGCCATCGCAGACTATGACCAGGCGATCAGTCTCGAGCCCGCGGGCGCCATTGCCTACAATAGTCGGGGTAACGCATATCGCGACAAGGGCGACAAAGACCGCGCCATGGCCGATTACAACCGGGCCATCAGCCTCGATCCCAAAAACGACAGCGCCTACATCGGTCGGGGCAACGTATACGACGACAAGGGCGACTACGACCGCGCCATTGCCGACTACAACCAGGCCATCAGCCTCGATCCCAAGGATGTGCTGGCCCACAGTAATCGTGGCAACACCTATGGCCGCAAGGGCGACTACGACCGCGCCATCGCCGACTACAACGAGGCGATCGGCCTCGATCCGAAAAACGCCAAGGCGTTCAACAATCGGGGTTTCGCATACGCCCGGCACCAGGGCGATTACGATCGCGCCATCGCCGACTATAACCAGGCGATCAGCCTCGATCCCAAATTCGCCAGTGCCTACAGGAATCGGGGCTTCGCCTATAGCCGCAAACGCGACTACGACCGCGCCGTCGCCGACTACAGCCAGGCGATCAGCCTCGATCCGAAGAACGCCGGTATCTACGCCAGTCGCGGCCGCGTCAATCTTTATGCCGGTGCGCTTCCAAAAGCGCTTGCCGATTTCAACCAGGCGAATGCCCTCGATCCCAAGGACGCTTATACCGCGCTGTGGCTCGATATCGTCGGCCGGCGCAACAATGTCGCGAGCCGTCTGGCGCAGGCCAGTTCGCAAGTCGACATGACCAAATGGCCGGCGCCGGTCATTGGTCTGTTCCTGGGCCAGATGACACAAGCCGCCGTGCTGGCCGCGGCCGATGATCCGGACCCCGTCAAGAAGAAGGGCCAGGTCTGCGAAGCGAACTTTTATGCGGGAGAGCTGTCGTTGTTGAAGGGGACGAAGGATGATGCGGGCCGCCTGTTCCTGTTCGCCGTCGGCAATTGCCCCCGCACTTTCCTCGAATGGGATGCCGCCAATGATGAACTCAAGGCGCTTGGCATCGCGCCATGAGCCGATTCTGCCCGACCCGGGCGTATCGGCGCGACTGAAGGCGCCGAGGATAGTGCCGTCAGCCCCAGCGATGAAGACAGTTTGATGCCGATCCACATCTGCAGCACCTGCGGTACCTCGTATCCGGACACCGATGCGCCACCATCGCGCTGCCCGATCTGCCAGGACGAACGGCAATACGTGCCGCGAACGGGACAGTCCTGGACGACCCCGGAAAAGCTCGCCGGCGGCCATGTCAACGCCTGGCGCCGGCTGGAGGGCGACCTGTTCGAAATCCACACCCATCCGCAATTTGGCATCGGCCAGCGCGCCCTGCTGTTGCGCACCCAAGGCGGCAATATCCTGTGGGATTGCATCGCGCTACTGGATGAGGCGACCGAGGCGCTGGTTCGCGCATTGGGCGGCTTGCGGGCGATCGCGATCTCGCATCCGCATTATTATACGTGCATGCAGGATTGGGCGCGCGCCTTTGGATGTCCGGTCCATCTGCACGAAGCTGACGCGCAATGGGTGATGCGCGCCGATCCCGCCATCCGCCACTGGCACGGCGAGACGCTGCAAATCGCCGAAGGCGTGACGCTGCTCCGGCTTGGCGGCCACTTTCCCGGCGGGACGGTGCTGCATTGGGCTGAAGGCGCCGAGGGACGGGGCGCGATCCTCAGCGGGGATATTCTTCAGGTGGCGGCGGACCTCAGCCGGGTCAGCTTTCTCTGGAGCTATCCCAACATGATGCCGCTCGCCGCAGCGACGGTCCGCCGTATCGCCGGAACGCTGGTGCCCTGGCGGTTCGAGCGGATCTACGGCGCCTTCCCGGGGCGACAGGTGATGGCGGCAGGCAGCCGCGCGGTTGAACGCTCGGCAGCACGCTATGTCGAACTGCTCGAGGGCAGGCAGGCATAAACGCCCGCGACAAGCGGCTCGATTAAGGTTGCCGCGCGCAAATTGCCGCAAGCGCGGGCCGCTCTGTTGCGCTGTCATGACGGTTCCATTACGCTTTTATGACACGTCGCGCAGGCTCCGGCTGCGCCGTCCGTTTCCTGGCCACCGCCGGCCAAGGAGAGATGCCAGTGCCGGATTCGAGTTAGCGTCTCAAAGCCCATGGCGCCGGCGCCAAATCCAGGTCCAGTCCCCACGATCGCCGCCACCGGCCCTGGCTCGGTCGGCATCTGGCGGCTATTGGCGGTGGCGACGCCGCAGCTGGCCGCGCTCGCGCTCATGCTGCAGACCGAAACCGATTTCGGCTCGCGCAGCTGTTTTCTGCTGTCATGGGGGATCCTGAACGGCTCTTTCATCGCGCTGCTGCGGCGTCCCGCGCTGTCGGGCGCGCTGTCGCTGACGCTGGTGGTGCTGCTGGTCCTGCTGTCGCGGCTCAAGCACGACATCGTCCAGATGACCGCGAACTTCGTCGACCTGATGGTGATCGACCGCGATACCGCGGCATTTCTCTTCACCATCTTCCCCAATCTGCGCTGGTCGGTGATCGCCGCGGCCGTCCTCATCCTGCCGTTGATGGTTGCGTTGTGGCGGCTCGATCCGTTCCGCATCCGCCGCCTGCCGGCGCTGGCCTGTCTTTTGGCCTGCCTGGCGGCGCTGGTCGGCTATGCCTTTGCCTGGCCCGATGAAGCCTGGCGCGGCTATTACGACGACGGCTACCTGTCGAAATTCGCCCGCTCCGGCGTGACCGCGGTGTCGGACTTCATCAATTACGGCTTCATGGAATCGGATGTGACAGCCGATGCGCATCTCAAGGTGCCGCTCCTGGATTCCTGCCATCCGAGGGGCGTGCGGCCCAACATCATCATGATCCACGACGAGTCGAGTTTCGACATCCGCGCGGCCGGCGGCATCAAGGTGCCGCAGGGTTATGGCGGCCACTTCAAATCATTCGACGGCCGCGAGCGCAGCTTCCTCGCCGAAAGCAATGGCGGCCCGAGCTGGTTCACCGAATACAACGTGCTCGCGGGCCTGTCGTCGCGCTCGTTCGGCCGCTTCGCCTATTTCGTCACCCGCATCGCCTCGGGCCGCGTCGAGCGCGGACTGCCGCTTTCGCTGCGCCGCTGCGGCTACGATACCATTTCGCTCTATCCGGCCTTCGGCGCATTCATGAGCGCGCGCAGCTTTCAGGTGACCACCGGCATCCAGCATTTCTACGATGCCCATGACCTCGGCGCCCGCGACGTCGAGCCCGACAGTTTCTTCTACGACAAGGCCGTCGGACTGATGGCGCAGGAGCCGCCGCATACCCCATGGTTCATGTTCGTCTATCTCGCCGCCAATCATTTTCCCTGGGAGACGAAGTTTCGCCCCGACCTGATGCCATCCTGGCGCGGGCCCGGTAACGAGCCGGTGGTCGACGAATATCTGCGCCGGCAGGCGATGAGCGCCGACGACTACCGCGCCTTCCTCGCGGGGCTGAAACGGCGGTTTCCGGCGGAACCGTTCCTGATCGTGCGCTATGGCGATCACCAGCCGGAATTCTCGCCGCACGTGCTCGATCCGGAACTCGGCGAAGCGGGCGTCGGAAAGAAGCTGGAGAATTACGATCCGCGCTATTACGCGACCTATTATGCCATCGATGCCATCAACTTCGAACCGGTCGAGAGCCCGACGCGCATGGACACCATCGACGGCCCGTATCTGCCGCTGGTGATCCAGGAAGCCGCCGGCATCCCGCTCGATCCCTCCTTCGCCGAGCAGAAGGACATCATGCTGCGCTGCAAGGGGATGTTCTATGCCTGCAAGGACGGCAGCGAGGCCCGCCGCTTCAACCGGCTTTTGATCGACGCGGGGCTAATCCAGGGATTGTAGGCCGGCCGACACAGGTTCCCTGTGAAGGGACGCATGCGGCAGCCTTGAGTGTGGCCCTGCAGACCTGCTACTATGGCGCTGCAGCGGCCTTTTCGGGGTTTTCTCGCCATGGTGATGCGTCTATTCGCGCCACAATTTCTTGTGGTTTGGGCCTTTCTCGGCTCCGCGGTCGCGGTTCATTTCCGCGGCAAGGTGCGGCTCGGATTCTGGCGGCAATTTTCCGACCATTCCACCATCATGGCGCCCTATAACGTCCTGATGTACCTGTTTTCGGCGGTGCCGAACCGGCCGATCCTGCAGGTCGGAATGGTCCCCGAGCTCAACCTGCTTCGCGACAACTGGCAGACCATGCGGGAAGAGGCGCTGGCATTGTTCGCGCAAGGGCAGATCAAGGCCGCCGACAAATACAACGACTGGGGTTTCAACTCGTTCTTCCGCACCGGGTGGAAGCGGTTCTATCTGAAATGGTATGGAGCTGCGCTGCCGTCGGCGCTCGCCAATTGCCCGAAGACGGTCGAGCTCCTGAATTCGATCCCGAACGTCAAGGGCGCGATGTTCGCAAGCCTGCCGCCCGGCGGCAAATTGGTGCAGCACCGCGATCCCTATGCCGGCTCGCTGCGCTATCATCTGGGCCTGCTGGTGCCGAAGACGGCGGGCGAATGCCGGATCTTCATCGACGGCCAGCCCTATTATTGGCGCGAGGGCGACGACATCCTGTTCGACGAGACCTATCTGCACTATGCCGAGAACACCACCTCCGACGACCGCATCATCCTGTTCTGCGACGTCGAGCGTCCCTTGCGCACCCGCGCCATGACCGCGGTCA
Source organism: Bradyrhizobium sp. (assembly GCF_035484855.1). Classification (GTDB taxonomy): domain Bacteria; phylum Pseudomonadota; class Alphaproteobacteria; order Rhizobiales; family Xanthobacteraceae; genus Bradyrhizobium. Next base: position 3,128 of record NZ_DATHOP010000274.1, on the reverse strand, counting down.
ACCGCTGGGTCTCGACGCACATCATCAACGAGAGCGCGACCCAGAACGAAGAGGGCGAACACGTCGGCTGGATCAACCGCGTCTTCGGCTCGGTCTATCAGGTGCGGCTGTTGGGCAAGCGGATGAAGGCCTGGAACAAGCGCGCCTACTACGCGGTGAAATACCTGGTGATCGGCGGCATCATCGCGGCTTTCCTCGCCACCGCCTTCACCTGAGAGGCCGGGCGGCGTATCCGCAATCTCCGTGCGGTGCGCTGCAAAATCCTGACTTTTTCCTCTCCCAAAAGCTTGACCCGGCGCACCCACTTCATGCGATATGAAGCCATGAACCCAATTCGCGCGATATCGGTCGTTCTCGCGATCGTCCTCTGGTCGTCCGCGTCGGCGCAGACGGTCAAGTTCGAGGACTCGGCGGCATTGCTGGGCGCCAGCTGCGCCAAGGACATCGACACCAATTGCCGCGGCGTCAATCTCGACGCCGTCAGGATGAAGGACTGCCTTTATCGCAATCAGGATGTGCTGTCGCCGCAGTGCAAGAGCGACTATGGCCGGGCTTTTGAGGCAATCGCCAAGCGGGTCGCGGCCCGCGCCGCGGTCACCAAATTATGCGAACACGACGTCGCCAAACTCTGTCCCGGCACGCTAAAGGGCAGCGGCGAGGCCATCGCCTGCCTGGCGGCGGGACCGCGCGGGATCGGCATCAATTGCAACAAGGCCGTCAGCGAAGCGGGGTATCGCTGATGCCCGCGAATGCGAAAATCCGATTGCGTGTGGCCCTGCTGGTCGCCGCGCTGACCGGTTTTGCGGCGCTGCCGTGCCGGGCGCAGACCCAGGCGGCGGAGGCGCCGGACGACTGGGTCGGCAAACTCGCCGTCTCCGCAACGAGCCCCGATCTCGACGTCGCAGCGCTGCGGCAACAGGCGGCCGACCGGATCAAAGCGAGGTCGAAGGCCGACGCCGCGCCGCTGAAGCGTCCGCCGGTCGCGCCCGAATTGTCACAACTGCCGCAGATCAGTGCCGACATCCAGTTCGACGAGGACGCGGCCGTGGTTCGGCCCGAGTCCTACCGCACGCTCGGCCGCATCGCCGATACGCTGACCCATCCCACGCTGCTCGGATACAGATTCCTGATCATCGGCCATACCGCGTCGACGGGTAGGCGCGAGAACAATCTGACGCTCAGCCAGCGCAGGGCCGACGTGATCCGCGATATCCTGGTCGGCACCTTCAAGGTTTCGTCCAAGCGCCTGCAGTCGCTCGGTCTCGGCGAGGAGCAGATGCTGGACAGCGCCCGTCCGACCGCGCCGATCAACCAGGCAACCCAGGTTGCGACCGTCGGAAGCGTGCTCGAGGCAAGCTCTCCCCCCGTCGCCCCCGCAGTCGCCCCTGCGAAAAAAGGGACCCACAAGGCCAAGCACTAGTTTGTAGCTTGTAGGGTGGGTTGGAGAAGGCGTAACCCACCGTCAAGTCGGACGTCGCGAGGAATCGGTGGGTTACGCCTTCGGCTAACCCACCCTACCGATTCTGCAACGGCGTCGACCTTTACCCAAGGAGTCAAATGATAGCGGATAACCTGGAAGTGGCCGTGGATCCTCAGCCAGCCGAGCGAGACGAACTGCTCAGGGGTTTTGCGCGCGCCCTGTTCAAGAACGACATGGATGCGCTCTATCGCGTCGTCGCGCCCGGCTTCGTCTGGAGTTTCCACGACGGCCTCGCTGTTGTGAAAACGCTGGCCGATCCCGCCGCGATCCGTGCGCATCTCGCCGAGCAGAGGGCAAAATTCTCCGCGCAGCGGTTTCACGAGGTGGCGTACCATCACGCCGGCGATGTGACCTTCATGACCTTCCGCGTCAGCGAAACGCTGCGCGACACCGGCGAGCAGCGGGAGCAGCGCGGCATCGAGCGCTACACCTTCAGCGACGGCAAGCTCGCGACCAAGGACGTTTACCGCAAACCGGTTTAAGTCGCTGCGTAGGGTGGGCAAAGGCGCACTTGCGCCGTGCCCACCGACTCTCGCGCAGCATTGAAAATGGTGGGCACGCTTCGCTTTGCCCACCCTACAAATTGCTACCGCCCGATCTTCTCCCACAGCCAGCGCGCCACCGCATCCGGCGATGACGCGCCGTCGCCGCCGGCGGCGCGCAGATTGGCCTCGCGCATGTCGGCGATGTCGATCTTGCCGAGCAGCGGGGCCAGCGCGGCGCGCAACGCTTCGTCGCCGGCGCGCTTCGGCGCCAGCAGCACGATGGCGTCATAGGGCGGAATGGCGTGCCTGATATCGTCGAGTGCGACGAGATCGTATTTCGCAATCAGGCCGTCGCTGGTATAGCCCGCGATCACGTCGACCTCGCCGGAAGCGACTGCCGCATACATGAAGTCCGGCTGCATCTGCCGCTGCGCGCGAAAGTTCAAACCGTAGGCCTTTTGCAGGCCGGCCCATTCCGGCCGCGAGAAGAATTCGTAATCGCCCGCGATCGACATCATCGGCGCGTGCGATGCGAGATCGGCGATCGAATGGATACCGAGCGCCTCGGCGCGCCTGCGCGGCATCACCAGCGCATAAGCGTTTTCGAAGCCGAGTTCGCCCAGTAGCGTGATCCTCTGTTGCGCCAAAATAGCCTTCAATTCACCCAGCAACTCCTCGCGCGGCCTGATATCGCTGTGGTGAAACTGGTTGGCCCACAGCGTGCCGGAATAATCGACATAGACATCGATGTCGTTGGTCACCAGCGCATCGAAGATCACGTTGGAGCCGAGGCCTTCGCGGGTGGTCGCGATCAGTCCCGCCGCCTGCAGCCGCTGCGCGATCAGCGCCGACAGCACATATTGCTCGGCAAAGGTCTTTGCGCCGACGATGTAGCTCAACGGCGAGCGCGCCAGCGTCGGCATCAGCGTTGCCGCGGCCAGTGCGGCAATGCCGGCGCCGCCGAGCAGGGTGCGGACGCGGCTGCGCTTGCGGATGCCGGTCTCGATCAGGGCCAGCAACTGGTCGACCGCGAGCGCAAGGACCGCGGCGGCGAGGCAGCCGAACAGCACGAAGACCCAGTTCTGCGTCTGCAATCCTGCAAAGATGTAATTGCCGAGGCTGGTCTGGCCGATCGGGGTCGAAAGCGTCGCGGTGCCGATCAC
>NZ_DATHOP010000273.1:0-104149 GCF_035484855.1 Bradyrhizobium sp. | reverse complement strand
CCATGTTGAATCGCTCGGCAATCGCCGCAAATCCGGTCTGCAGCGCCGGGAGATCGACCGCGAGATCGGCGGCCTCGAACACCACGCGCATGAAGAAGTTGCGAGTCTCGACGTCGTTGAACTGCTGGGCGTCGAGAATGTTCTGGCCGTTATGGGCCAGAAACGTCGAGACGGCCGAGACGATGCCGGGACGGTCCGGGCAGGACAGGGTCAGAACGTATTGATGGTCGGGCATGGCGAGGCTTGATTTAAGAGAGGCTTGACTACAACTTGCGCAAAAGAGGAACGGCGATTTCCGCCCTGCTCTATCACCCGCAACGGCCCTGCGACAATCCCGCACCGGGCGTCATGATGAACAAACGACAGGCGATCGGCGTTAGAGCAAAATCATGGTTGATAGATTGAACGGCTATCGCATCCTGATCCTGGAAACGCGCGAGGAAGCGCAGTTTTCCCGCCTGCTCACCGAGCAGGGCGCGGACGTGCTGCAATGTCCGATGTTCACCATCCACGACGTTCCCGACCCCGCGCCGGTCGAGGCCTGGATCCGCCGCTGCATCGACAAGTCTTTCGACGATCTGGTGCTGATGACCGGCGAAGGCCTGCGCCGGCTGATGAAGGTCGTCCGCCGCATGGGCGTGGAACAGCCGTTCATCACGGCGATCGGAAGCGCGCGAAAATTCGCCCGCGGCCCAAAGCCCGGACGCGCCCTGCGCGAGATCGGGCTGGAGCCGCAGATGACGACGGAAAAGCCGACGTCCGAGGGCATCGTCGAGATGCTGGCGCGGCTTGATCTCCGTGGACATCGCATCGGCCTGCAGCTCTATCCGGACAAGGACCACGGCGCGCTGATCGGGGCCATCACGGCGCAGGGCGCCGAGATCGATGCGGTGACGCCTTACGTCTACGACGCGAAAGCCGCCGACGCCAATATCGTCACCGCCATCGACGAAATGGCGAAAGGCCACGTCGATGCGATCGCACTCACCAATCTCGGGCAGATTCGCCGCCTGATCGAGGTAGCGCGGGCGCATGGCGATGAAGCGCGCCTGCGCGAAGGCCTGGCGAAAACCCCGATCGCCTCGGTGGGGCCGGCCGTGTCCGACGAGCTCAAATCGCACGGCCTGCGCACCGACATCTATCCGGCCAATGACGCCTTCTTCATGAAGCCGCTGATCTCGGCGATGGCCTCCGCACTCGGCAAGTCGCCGCCGCGCGGCGCGGCAAGGTAAGGAGACGGGCCCCATGAGATCGATCGTCGCCGCGCTGCTGATCCTGATCGCTGCGTCGCTATCGCCGGCCCGCGCCGCCGAGATTCCGTCCGACGACGAACAGGACGTGCTGATCCGTAGCACCCTGATGACGTTCAACGATGCCAACATGACCGGGAACTATGCCGTGCTAGCCGCCAAGGCGTCGAAGCAATTTCAGGCGCAATTGCCGGTCGATAAACTGGCCAGCGCATTCGAGTCGTTTCGCAAGAACGAGCTGTTCTTCGAAGGCGTCGTTTCGGCGGATTACGATTCCTACGAAAAGGCCAGTTTCGATTCCGACGGCGCGCTGGTTCTGGCCGGGGTGTTCAAGACCGGCGACATCCAGGTGAAATACCGGCTGCGTTTCGTTCAGGACGGCAACGCCTGGAAAATCCTCGGCATCAACGTCGACGCCAACAAGCTGTAGCAATGGATGTTGACGGCTTTCGTAGCCCGGATGGAGCCGGCGGGTCGGCGCGACTCAGCGCCGCCCGATGGCGCAATCCGGGAACGCTGGTGAGGGCGGCCCCGGATTTCGCAAGGGCTCCATCCGGGCTACGGAGACACTAAACCAAGCAAGCGATTGCGACCGCCGCCAGTAGCGATCACTCCGCCGCTTGCTTCTGCTCGTCCAGATACGCCCGGTAGGCCAGCCCGATTCCGTCCTCGAGCGAGGTGCGCGCGCGCCAGCCGAGTTTCGCGAGCCGGCTGACATCGAGCAGTTTGCGCGGCGTGCCGTCGGGCCGCGACGGATCGAAGCTGAGTTCGCCGGTGTAGCCGACGGTTTTCGCGACCACGCGGGCGAATTCGGCGATCGTGATGTCCTCACCGGTTCCGATGTTGACCAGTTCGTCACCGGAATAGGTCTTCATCAGGTGGACGCAGGCGTCCGCCATGTCGTCGACATAGAGGAATTCCCGCCGCGGCGTGCCGGTGCCCCAGACCACGACATTGGCGACGCCGGAAATCCTGGCCTCGTGAAACCTGCGGATCAGCGCTGCGACGACGTGGCTGTATTCGGGATGATAATTGTCGCCGGGCCCATAGAGATTGGTCGGCATCACATTGATGAAATCTGAGCCATACTGCCTGCGATAGGCTTCCACCATCTTGATCCCGGCGATTTTCGCGATCGCATAGGGCTCATTCGTAGGCTCCAGCGGTCCCGTCAGCATCGAATCCTCGCGCAGCGGCTGGGCGGCGAGTTTCGGATAGATGCAGGAGGAGCCCAAAAACATCAGCTTCTCGGCGCCGTTGACATGGGCGGCATGGATCACATTGGTCGCGATGATCAGATTGTCGTAGATGAATTCGGCGCGCAGCGTGTTGTTGGCGACGATGCCGCCGACCTTGGCGGCCGCCAGGAACACGGCTTGCGGGCGCCTGTCGGCAAACCATTTGAACACCGCGGCCTGGTCGCGCAGGTCGACGTCGCGCCGGCCGACCGTCAAGAGTTCGACATCCTCCTGCGCCAATCGGCGCATCAGCGCGGAGCCGACCATGCCGCGATGGCCGGCGACGAAGACGGTCTTGCCCTTCAGTTCAAACGGGGTCTTTGCCATTGGCCACCTCACGCCGCGCGATAGCAAGATCGCCCGCCACCATTTCACTGACCATCTGCGAAAAGCTCGTCTTCGGTTTCCAGCCGAGTTTCTGGTGCGCCTTGCTGGCGTCGCCGATCAGGAGATCGACTTCGGTCGGGCGGAAATAGGTCGGATCGATACGGACCAGTGTCTTGCCGGATTTGCCGTCGATGCCGGTCTCATCGACCCCTTTGCCGCGCCATTCGATGCTGCGGCCGACCTCGGCGAACGCCAGCTCGACGAATTCGCGCACCGAGCGGGTCTCCCCGGTCGCCAGCACGAAATCCTCGGGCTCGTCGGCCTGCAGGATCATGTGCATGCCCTCGACATAGTCCCGCGCATGGCCCCAATCGCGCTTGGCCGAGAGATTGCCGAGATAGAGCGTATCTTCCAGCCCGTTCTCGATCCGGGCGATGGCGCGGGTGATCTTGCGGGTGACAAAGGTCTCGCCGCGGATCGGGCTTTCATGATTGAACAGGATGCCGTTGCAGGCGAACATGCCGTAGGCCTCGCGGTAGTTCACCGTGATCCAGTAGCCGTAGAGCTTGGCGACGCCATAGGGCGAGCGCGGATAGAACGGCGTGGTTTCCCGCTGCGGGACCTGCTGGACCAGCCCGTACAGTTCCGAGGTGGAGGCCTGATAGAACCGCGTCTCCTTCTCCATGCCGAGGATCCGAACCGCTTCCAACAGCCTGAGCACGCCGATGGCGTCGGCATTGGCGGTATATTCCGGGCTCTCGAAGCTGACGCCGACATGGCTCTGGGCGGCGAGGTTGTAGATCTCGGTGGGGCGGATCTGCTGCATCAGTCGGATCAAATTGGTCGAATCCGTCATGTCGCCATAGTGCAGCAGGAACCGCAGATTGGCGGCATGCGGATCCTCGTAGAGATGATCGATGCGCGCGGTGTTGAACGAGGACGAGCGCCGCTTGACGCCGTGCACGGTGTAGCCGAGGCCAAGCAGGTATTCGGCAAGATACGCCCCGTCCTGCCCGGTGACACCGGTGATGAGCGCCACCCGCCGCTTCGAATCCTGAACCGCCATAAAGACTCCAATAACGCCTCGGCAACCGCCCCAAAAACAGGCCAACGACACCGGCTGGCCCCTGTCTACTGGACCAGGAGAGGGGCTGGCCATAGCATTCGACCCGGGCCAAGTCTAATACGAAAGTCGGTTAATCCGACCGTCCCGGGCGGCTGCGACAAGGGCGGCCGTTGACGCACTGAGCCCGGTGAAACAGGGTGGCCCAATGGCGCGGAAAGCGCGCCTCGAGGGAGGGACTGCGTGGAACACGCTTTGGAAGTGCGCGGGGTGTCACTGCGCTTTGGCGGCGTTCGCGCGCTCACTGATGTCAGCTTCGGCGTCAGCGCCGGCGAACTGTTCTCGATCATCGGCCCCAACGGCGCCGGCAAGACCTCAATCATCAACTGCATCTCGGGGCGCTACCGGCCGACCGAGGGGAAACTGTTCTATCGCGGGCAGGACATCACCGCGCTCAATCCCAACGCCCGGCCCGGGCTCGGCATCGGCCGCACCTTCCAGAACCTGGCGTTGTTTGCGCATATGAGCGTGCTCGACAATATCATGGTCGGGCGGCATCACCTCTTGAAGAATAATTTCATCACGGGATCGCTGTACTGGTTCACCGGCGCGCGGCGCGAGGAACTCGAGCATCGCCGCAAGGTCGAGGAGATCATCGACTTCCTCGACCTGCAGTCGGTGCGCAAGGCCACCGCCGGCACGCTGCCCTACGGCCTGCGCAAGCGCGTCGAACTGGCGCGCGCGATGGCGCTGGAGCCGCAACTCATTTTGCTCGACGAGCCGATGGCCGGCATGAATTTCGAGGAAAAGGAGGACATGGCGCGTTACATCGTCGACCTCAACGAGGAGTTCGGCATGACCGTCGTGATGATCGAGCACGACATGGGCGTGGTGATGGACATTTCCCACCGCGTCATGGTGCTGGATTTCGGCCGCAAGATCGCCGAAGGCGATCCGGCCGCGGTGCTGGCCGATCCCCATGTCAAGCGCGCCTATCTCGGTGAGGAGGACGAGGTGCTGGTCGATCCCGACGATACGCCGGCGCCCGCGGAGACCGCCGCATGATGGACTATGCCGGCCGGGTCGCTGCGGCCGATACCTATCCAAAACTGTTGCGCCTCAATGCCCGCGAGCACGGCGAAGAGATCGCGTTGCGCGAAAAGGATTTTGGCCTCTGGAAGCCTTTCACCTGGAATGAATACCAGGCGCGGGTGCACGATTTTGCGCTCGGCATGGTCGAACTTGGCCTTGCCCGCGGCGACGTCGTCGGCATCATCGGCGACAACCGGCCGGACTGGGTCGCGGCGGAAATTGCCAGCCATGCGATCGGCGCGATGAGCCTCGGCCTCTACCGCGACGTGCTGGACGAGGAAGCGGCCTATCTCCTGAAATACGGCGAAGCCAAACTGGTGTTCGCCGAGGACGAAGAGCAGGTCGACAAACTGCTGACGCTCGCCGACCGCGTGCCCAACCTCAGGCACATCGTCTATTCCGACCCGCGCGGCATGCGGAAATATGACGATGTCAGGCTGATGGCCGCCGACAAGCTCGCAGGCCTGGGCCGCGAGCGCGCCGCCCGCGAGCCCGGCCTCTACGACAGATTGGTCGACATGACCCGCGGCGAGGATGTCGCGACCCTCTGCACCACCTCGGGCACCACGGCGCACCCGAAACTGGCGATGCTTGCCTCAGGCCGCGTGCTCCGGCATTGCGCGGCCTACCTCGCGTTCGACCCGAAGGGACCGGACGACGAATATGTTTCGGTGCTGCCGCTGCCCTGGATCATGGAGCAGGTCTATGTGCTGGGCAAAGGCCTGCTGTGCCGGATGAAGATCAATTTCGTCGAACAGCCCGACACCATGATGAACGATTTCCGCGAGATCGCGCCGACTTTTGTGCTGTTTGCCCCGCGGGTCTGGGAGGCGATCGCCGCCGACGTGCGCGCGGGCGTGATGGACTCCTCCCCGCTCAAGCAACGTCTCTATGCGCTCGGCATGAAGACGGGTCTTGCGGCGCTTGCCGAAGGCAGGCATTCGGCGCTGGCGGACCGGCTGCTGTTCCGGGCGCTGCGCGACCGCCTCGGCTTTTCGAGGTTGCGCTCGGCCGCAACCGGCGGCGCGGCGCTCGGCCCCGACACCTTCAAATTCTTCCAGGCCATGGGTGTGCCGCTGCGCACGCTGTACGGTCAGACCGAACTATTGGGCGCCTACACGCTGCATCCCCCAGGCAAGGTCGACCCCGACACCACGGGCGTGCCGATGGCTGCCAGCATCGAAATCCGCGTCGAGAACCCCGACATCCACGGCGTCGGCGAAATCGTGGTGCGACACCCCAACATGTTCCTCGGTTACTACAAGAACGAGGAAGCCTCAGCCGCCGACGTGAAGGACGGCTGGATGCATTCGGGCGACGCCGGCTATTTCAACGATCGTGGGCAGCTCGTGGTGATCGACCGCATCAAGGATCTGGCGGAGACCTCGCGCGGCGAACGCTTCTCGCCGCAATATCTCGAAAACAAGCTGAAGTTTTCGCCCTATATCGCCGAGACGGTGGTGCTCGGCGCCGGCCGTGACGCGCTGGCGGCAATGATCTGCATCCGCTTCTCGATCATCTCGAAATGGGCGGAGAAAAGCCGGATCGCGTTCACCACCTACACCGATCTTGCCTCGCGCCCCGAGGTCTACGCGCTGCTGCAAAAAGAGGTCGAAGCCGTCAACGCCACGCTGCCGCCGGCGCAGCGCATTTCCCGCTTTCTCCTGCTCTACAAGGAGCTCGACGCCGACGACGGCGAATTGACCCGCACCCGAAAAGTCCGCCGCAGCGTGATCAACGAAAAATACGCCGGAATCATCGACGCCATCTATGGCGGCAAGCGCAACATCCCCGTCGACACCGTGATCCGCTTCCAGGACGGCACCACCCAGCGCATCCGCACCACGCTGCGGGTGGTCGACCTGACGCCGGGCGCGGCGATGGCGGAGGCCGCGGAATGAGGGACGAGCATTTCACCGAACCGTCATGGCCGGGCTTGACCCGGCCATCCACGTCTTTCTTGTGGCCATCAAGCAAATCGTGGATGCCCGGGACAAGCCCGGGCATGACGAAGGAGAGTTCATCATGCCCGGTTGTCATGCGCGGGCTTGACCCGCGCATCCATCCACTTCGTGAAAAGAGCTTCTTTGAAGGATGGATTGCCGGGTCAAGCCCGGCAATGACGGTCTGCTCATGAACCTGCAATTCCTCATCCAGCTGCTCGTCAACGGCCTCGTGGTCGGCACGCTCTATGGCGTGGTGGCGATGTCGTTCGTGCTGATCTACAAGGCCACGCAGGTCGTGAATTTCGCGCAAGGTGAATTGCTGCTGATCGGCGCCTGGGTGTGCTGGGCGCTGCTGACCAAATATCAGGTGCCGTTCTGGGTCGGCATGCCGCTGACGCTGGTATTCATGTTCGCATTCGGCATCGCGATCCAGATCGTGATCCTGCGGCCGATGATCGGCGAGCCGATCATTTCGGTGATTATGGTGACGATCGGGCTGTCGACGGTGTTTCAGGCCGCGCTGAAATGGATTTTCGGCGTCAATCCGCAGCCGTTCCCGCGGGTGTTTCAAAGCGAATCCGTGAGCCTGTTCGGCCTGCAGATCCAGACCGTCTATGTCATGAGCCTCGTCGTCTCGGTGGCGATGATGATCGGCATGGCCTGGTTCTTCCGGGCCTCGAAATATGGGCTCGCCATGCGCGCCACCGCCTACAACCAGCAGGTGGCGCAGTCGCTCGGCATTTCCGTCAAAAGCGTGTTCGCGATGGCCTGGGCGATTTCGGCGACGGTGTCGGCGGTCGCGGGCATCGTGGTGGCCGTGGTCAACGGCGTATCGTCGGGCCTGTCGGACTACGGCATCAAGGTGTTCCCGGCGGCGATCCTCGGCGGGCTCGACTCGATCGGCGGCGCGGTGCTCGGCGGCATCATCATCGGGCTGCTCGAAAACATCGCGCAATATGTCGACAGCGAATATCTGCACTGGGGCAATCTCTACGAAATCGCGCCATTCTACGTGCTGATCATCATCCTGATGATAAAACCCTACGGCCTGTTCGGCACCCAGGACATCGAGCGGGTATAGCCATGGCAGCCCCTTCCCTGATCCCGGCCGGCGACTTCCGCACTTCCTACGCGGCCGACACCACGATCTTTCCGACCACGACCAGCCGCAACATGGCGATCCTCGGCGTCGTGCTGATGTGTTTTGCGCCGCTGCTATTTTCCGCATACTGGCTCTCGATCCTGATCCAGATCGGGATCTTCGCCATCGCAGCCCTTGGCCTCAACATCCTGGTCGGCTTCACCGGACAGATCTCGATCGGGCATGCCGCGTTCTTCTTGTTCGGCGCCTTCACCTCGGCCTACATCTCGAACAATTCGCCGATTCCGGTGTTTTTCGCCATTCCGCTGGCGGGTGTGATCACCGCGCTGGTCGGCCTGATCTTCGGCCTGCCGGCGGCAAGGCTGAAGGGGCTCTATCTCGTCATCGCGACGCTGGCGGCGCAATATATCCTGTTGGATTTCTTTTCCCGCGCCGACTGGTTTTCAGGCGGCTCGGTGCCGGCCAGCGCCAATCCATTCTCGATCTTCGGTTATGCGTTCCGCGGCGACCGGCAATATTTCTACATCGTGCTGGCATATCTGGTCGTCAGCTACCTGCTTGTGACCAATCTGATGCGCACCCGCGACGGCCGCGCGCTGGTGGCGATCCGCGACCATTATCTGTCCGCGGAAATCATGGGCATCAATCTCACAAAATACCGCACGCTGTCGTTTGGCCTGGCGGCATTCTTCGCCGGCATCGCCGGTGCGCTGTACGCGCATTACCAGCTCGTGGTCTCCAACGAGGGTTTTGGCATCGAGCGCTCGATCCTGTTCCTCGCCATGATCATCATCGGCGGCACCGGCTCGATCATGGGTACCCTGATGGGCACCGCCTTCGTGGTGCTGCTGCCGGAATCGATCGAGTGGATCAGCAACGGACTGAAGGGTTCGGCGATCGACAAGGCGCTGTCGCTCAATAACAACATCACCTTCCTGCGCGAGATCACGATCGGGCTGATCATCATCGGCTTCCTGATGTTTGAACCCGACGGGCTCGCCCATCGCTGGCGGCAGATCAAGACTTACTGGAAACTCTACCCGTTTTCGCATTGAGGTTGGAACGAGACGGGCTACAATCGCAGCCAAGAACCAAATGGAGGAAACCAAAATGACCATGAAATCCCTATTAAGCAGCGTTTCGCTGGCGCTGCTGCTCGGCGGCGCGGCCTCAGTGGCGCAGGCGCAGATCGCGATCGGCCACTTGACGGATTATTCCGGCCCCACATCGGATGTCGGCACGCCCTATGGGCAGGCCGTTGCCGACACCCTGGCCTGGGTCAACAAGAACGGCGGCGTCGGCGGCAAGCAGCTCAATGTCGACAGCAACGACTACGGCTATCAGGTGCCGCGCGCGATCGCGCTCTACAAGAAATGGTCCGCCCCCGACAACAAGGTCGCCGCGATCATGGGCTGGGGCACCGCCGACACCGAGGCGCTGACCGGCTTCCTCGCGCAGGACAAGATTCCGGATATTTCCGGCTCCTATGCCGCGGCCCTGACCGATCCGGAAGGCAGCAGCGGCAAGGCCAAGCCTGCGCCGTATAATTTCTTCTACGGCCCGAGCTATTCGGATGCGCTGCGCGCCGAATTAACCTGGGCGGCCGACGACTGGAAAGCCAAGGGCAAGCCGGGCAAGCCGAAATTCGTCCACATGGGCGCCAACCACCCCTACCCCAACGCGCCGAAGGCGGCCGGCGAAGCGCTCGCCGCCGAGCTCGGCTTCGAGGTGCTGCCGCCGCTGGTGTTCGCGCTGGCGCCCGGCGACTACAGCGCCCAGTGCCTGAGCCTGAAGAGCTCCGGCGCCAACTATGCTTATCTCGGCAATACGGCTGCCTCCAACATCTCCGTGCTGAAGGCCTGCAAGACCGCCGGCGTCGACGTCCAGTTCCTCAGTAACGTCTGGGGCATGGACGAGAACGCCGCCAAGGCGGCCGGCGACGCCGCCGACGGCGTGGTCTTCCCGCTGCGCACCGCGGTCGCCTGGGGCGGCAACGCGCCCGGCATGAAGACGGTAATGGAAATTTCGAAAATGTCGGACCCGACCGGCAAGGTCTATCGTCCCGTGCATTATATCGCCGCCGTCTGCTCCGCGCTGTACCTGAAGGAAGCGCTCGACTGGGCCGTCAAAAACGGCGGCCCCACCGGCGAGTACGTCGCCAAGGGATTCTATCAGAAGGCCGACTGGGTGCCGGCGGGCATGGACGGCGTCTGCAATCCCTCGACCTGGACCGACAAGGATCATCGCGGCTCGATGAAGGTCGATCTCTATCGCGCGAAAATCTCAGGGCCCACCGACGGCGACCTCAACGACCTGATGGCCAAGGGCACCATCAAGCTCGAAAAGGTCAAGACCGTGGAACTGGCGCGCAAGCCGGATTGGTTCGGGTGGTGATCAATCGGTAGAAAGACGTCATGGCCGGGCAAAAGCGCGAAGCGCGTCTTCGCGCTAGATGTCCCGGCTATCCACGTCTTGCTTCGTGCGCACGACCAAAGACGTGGATGCCCGGGACAAGCCCGGGCATGACGAGTGATAAAGCACCCCCCACATGACCGAAGCCACCGACACAGTCCGCGCTCCACCAACAGCCGTTCCCACCCCGCTGCTTGCCGTGCGCAACATCGAGGTGGTCTATGACGACGTCATCCTGGTGCTGCGGGGCCTCAGCCTCGCGGTGCCGAAAGGCGCAATCGTGGCGCTGCTGGGGGCCAACGGCGCCGGCAAGTCGACCACGTTGAAGGCGATATCGGGACTGCTCAAGACCGAGGACGGCGAAGTCACCCGCGGCGAAATCATCTTCGACGGCGAGCGCATCGACGGCATCGATCCCGACAAGATCGTGCGCCGCGGCATTTTTCAGGTCATGGAAGGCCGACGCATCATCGCCGACATGACGTCGCTGGAGAACTTGAAACTCGGCGCCTTCACCCGCAGCGACAACGGCGTCGGCGCCGATATCGACATGGTGTTCCGCTATTTCCCGCGCCTGAAGGAGCGCACGGGGCTCGCCGGTTATCTCTCCGGCGGCGAGCAGCAGATGCTGGCGATCGGGCGTGCGCTGATGGCGCGTCCAAAGATGATCCTGATGGACGAGCCGTCCATGGGCCTGTCGCCGCTGTTGGTCAAGGAGGTGTTCGCCATCATCCGGGAGATCAACCGCGACCTCGGCGTCACCATCCTCTTGGTCGAGCAGAACGCGCGCGCCGCACTTTCGGTGGCAAGCCACGGCTACATCATGGAACAGGGCAAGGTGGTGCTCGACGGCTCGGCGGACGAATTGCGCGACAACGAGGACGTCAAGGAATTTTATCTCGGCGGCGCCGGCGACCAGCGCCGGAGTTTCAAGAATCTGAAAAGTTTCAAACGGCGGAAGCGGTGGCTGTAGGGTCACCCGTCTCTCGTTCGTCATGCCCGGGCTCGTCCCGGGCATCCACGTCTTTTAACGCCTCGATACAAGAAAGACGTGGATGCCCGGGACATCTAGCGCGAAGACGCGCTTCGCGCTTTTGCCCGGCCATGACGAAGTAAGTCCGAAGGACCGCAGATGACCGACCACTACGACGCCCTCGAGACCCGCGCCCCCGCCGAGCGCGAAGCCGACCTGTTTTCCCGGCTGCCGGAGGTCCTGCGCAAGGCGATGGCCGCGCCCGCCTATGCGGAGCGCCTCAAGGGCATCGATCCCGCTGACATCACCAGCCGCACCGCGCTGGCTCGCCTGCCGGTGCTGCGCAAGGCCGACCTGCCGGCCCTTCATAAGAAAGCCCCACCGTTCGGCGGCTTCGTCACTGAGGCGCCCGGCTCGTTCGGGCGGCTGTTCACCTCGCCCGGTCCGATCTTCGAGCCGGAGCCCACGCACGCCGACCCCTGGCGCGGCGCGCGGGCGCTGTATGCTGCGGGCTTTCGCCCCGGCGACGTGGTGCTCAACACCTTCAGCTATCATCTCACCCCCGGCGGCTTCATTTTCGATACGTCCGCGCGCGCGCTCGGCTGCGCAGTAATCCCGGCCGGCCCCGGCAATACCGAGGCGCAATTCGAATTGATCGAGGCCTATCGTCCGCTCGGCTACAGCGGCACGCCGGATTTCCTGAAGATCCTGCTCGATGCGGCGGCCAGCGCCGGGCGCGACGTCTCCTCGATCAAGCGCGCGCTGGTATCGGGCGCGGCCTTTCCAAAATCGCTGCAGGACGAAATAAAATCGCGCGGCGTCGACGCTTATCAGGCGTTCGGCACCGCCGATCTCGGCCTGATCGCGTTCGAGACCGGGGCCCGCGAAGGCATGGTCGTCAACGAGGGCCTGATCCTGGAAATCGTGCGGCCCGGCACCGGCGAAGCCGTCGCCGACGGCGACGTCGGCGAGATCGTCGTCACGTCGATCGACCTGCATCACCCCTGGATCCGGCTTGCGACCGGCGACCTCTCCGCCGCCCTGCTAGGTGCGAGCCCGTGCGGCCGGACCAACCTGCGCATCAAGGGCTGGATGGGCCGCGCCGACCAGACCACCAAGGTCAAGGGCATGTTCGTGCGCCCCGAGCAGATCGCGGAAATCGCCAGGCGCCATCCCGAGCTCGGACGCTTGCGCCTCGTGGTCACGCGCGAGGGCGAGATGGATGCGATGACGCTGAAGGCGGAAGCGGCCAATCCCGATGCGGGCTTGCGGGAAGCGGTCACATCGACGCTTCGCAGCGTCACCAAATTGTCGGGAACCGTAACTTGGGTCGAACGCGGGTCATTGCCCAACGACGGAAAGATCATCGCCGACGAGCGCGGCTAGCTTCAGAGATCGAGCACCAGAACCGGGGTTTTCGATCGTGAGCAGCAGATCATGATCACGTCGTTGCCGGCCCTTTCCTCATCGCTGAGATAGTTGTCGCGATGGTCGGGGACACCTTCGACAATCCTCGTTTCGCAGGTGCCGCAGCCGCCCATCGCGCAGGAAAAATCGACGTTGACGCCGGCATCGAGCAGCGTGTGTAAAATGGTTTTGTCAGGCGGAACGGAGATCGTCCTGCCGCTGCGATGCAGTCGAACCTCGAAGCCATCATCCATTGCCAACCCATCCGTTTCGCCAATGTCCGATACGATTGATACCCGAAATGATAGCCGGTTTTGTCCGGTAGTCCAATTCGTCGGCAGCCCGCCCAACAAACTATCTCCGGTGCTCGGGTTGATGTCGCAATTTCAGACTGATATCTGTTGCAAATCAAGACTGATCGAGGATGCCGCAAGTCGACGCGACCCCAGGGCCGTAACTTGCTGGCCGGCCATCGGATGCACCGGGGCCCTCTCGACGAGAGCATCGATAATCAGTCTAGCGGAGGAATGAATGTCGTTTCTTTCCGAACTTTGGCGATTCATGTCGACACGAAAGAAATATTGGCTTGTACCGATGATGTTCATGATGATCCTTTTCGGAGGGCTGGTCGCGCTGACCCAGGGCAGCGTCATTGCCCCCTTTATCTACACCTTGTTCTGATCGCGCATGCGAATCTCGGCAATTCAACGCTGTGCCATGACAGCGCGGCCGCAATGGCCTGATGCAGAGAGGCGCCTAGCGTGAGCTTGCTGAAAAAGATCGCACCGTGGATTGTCAGCGCGGCGCTCTGCCTGCTGGCCGCGGAAATACTCGGCGCAGCGCTGTTTTACCGAAATACCGGGTCTCTCGTTTATTTCAACGAGCCCAAAGCAAATCTTGCGGCCGTTGCTCCCAGTATGAAGCGGCACTTTCACCCCTACTTTGGATATACCGGGCCGTATTCCTTCCGGAGCTCCCTCTCCAAGTACAAGACCAACAATCTGGGATTCACACAGGTACAGGGACTGCAGGAAGTTCCTTTCAAACCGCAACCAAACGACTTCGTCGTCTTCGTCTTTGGCGGCTCGATCGCCTCCCGGCTTGTAAATCCGGAATATGACGGCACATCCTTGCAGCAGGCCATGCAGAGGCTCCCACAATTGGCGGGCAGGAATGTGGTGGTCTACAACATGGCGCAGGGTCCCGGAAAGCAGCCGCAGCAGCTGATGGAACTTGCATATCTGGTCGCAGCGGGCCAGCACATCGATCTCGTTCTCAATATCGATGGCGCGCTGGAGTTCGCCTTCGGGTTGATCAATTTCGAGAACGGGGTCGATCCGATATTTCCGCCGATGAACATCATGCTCGCCATTGGCGATGAACTCACGCCAATAGACGATTCATCTCCGGATTATTACGAATTGGCCTATGCTGTAACGCACGCGCGCGCCGAAAGTAGGCGTTACACGTTGCTGCTCGAAAACAGCAGGAGTGGCATTGCATATGTGAAGAATAGATTGCTGAAGGCTATCTACGATCGAAGCCTGCAAAGCAAATTAAGCGCGTACGACCAAACAGTCGCCAAAGCGACAGGCGAAGGTGTACGAAGGCGGCTGGGTCTGGATATGCCGACAAATACTTCGAGCGAGAAGGTCATTGAAGACAGCTTTGAGATATGGCTACGGTCTTCCGATCTAATGAAGGCGATGGCGAATTCCGTGGGAGCCGCATACTTGAACGTGGTGCACCCAAATCCATATCATTCGAAAAAGGTGCTTACGGAAGCCGAGAGGAAAACCCTGAATCTGCCGGAATCGGATCTCATGGTTCGCGGCGACTCCGCAGGTTATGCCCTCATTGAAAGCCACGGCGATCTGCTGAAATCGCGGGGCATCGTTTCCGGAATTGCACTTTTTGACGACATACCGGACACCATCTACGCCGACAACGCGGGTCACTTCGGCAAGCGCGGAGAAACGATGCTGGCCAATTTTGTGGCTGACCAGGCCGGCCTGAGATTGGGATCGCCGCAGAACAGATAGCGCCGACGCGGCCGCGCCTCACCTTGTACGCGGATGGGCCTCAGAGTAGCCTCCGAAGCATGATGTACCGTTTCGACATCGATGGGCTTCGCGCCGTTGCGGTCTTGCTGGTGCTCCTGTTTCATCTGGACCCCAGGTTGCTTTCCGGCGGGTTCGTCGGAGTCGATGTGTTCTTCGTGATCTCCGGCTACCTGATGACGAGGGTCATCGTGGACGAAAGTCGCGCCGGCGCGTTTTCGATTGCCGGCTTCTATGCGCGACGGTGCCGGCGCATCCTGCCTGCGCTTCTGGTGATGTTGTCGTTCACCGTCCCCGCCAACTACGTGATGCTTGCACCCGATGAATACCGGGCGCTCGGCAGCAGCGCGATCGCCGCGGCCTTGTCTTTCGCCAACCTGTTTTTCTACCATAACACCGATTATTTTGATGGCGCAGCCGGTCTGATGCCGCTGTTGCACACCTGGTCGCTCGGCGTCGAAGAGCAATTCTACCTGATCTGGCCCGCTTTGCTCATGGCGGCGTGGTGGCTGTTCCGGCACAGCCGTCACGGCATGGTAATTGCCGTAGCGGCCTGTACCGTCATCGGATTCGCCGTCAGCGTGTGGGCTGTCGGCGTCAACCAGAAGGCGGCGTTCTACCTGCTGCATGCGCGGCTTTGGGAGTTCGCGGCCGGCGGGCTGATCGTGTTCTGGCGCTGGCCCGCGCGATTTCGGCAAGTCCCGTCACTGCTTGGCCTGGTCCTGATTGCGGCTTCTGCCCTGACGCTGGCGAGGCCTTCCGCATTGTCGCCTTCGCCATTTCCCGGCATCAACGCGCTGGCGCCGGTCATCGGCGCGATGCTCATCATCGCGGCGGCACCGTCGAGCGTTGCCAATCAGCTGCTGGCGGTCGCGCCGATGCGGTTCATCGGCAGAATCTCCTACTCGCTCTACCTTTGGCATTGGCCGATCATCACATTCTGGGAGAAATACAACAACACTCAGCCGGACTTGATCGAGGGATCGGTTATCGTCGTCGCAAGCCTGGTGGCGGCAGCGCTCTCCTGGAAATTCGTCGAACAGCCATTTCGCCGCAAGAGCGTTCGGCCCGTGTCGGATATCTTCGTTGGGCTCTTTGCAGCGCTGCTGGTGGCGCTGGGTGGATATGGCATCGTCGCCAATCAGGGATTTCCGTCTCGCATGCCCGCCTCGCTGGCCCGTCTGGGTGACCGGACGGCCATGTGGTTCAGCTTCCATTGTCCGTATTCGGCAACGGCGATCGGCATCAACTGCGTCGTGGGCTCTCCCTGGGATACCGCGGCGGCGCGCGGTCTGATCTGGGGCGACAGCCACGCATCGCATTTAATGCCTTATCTCGACGTGGCCGGAAGGCAGACCAACCGCGCGATCGCCCTGCTGAACGGCTGCACACCTCCGTTGGGAGGTCGGGTGAAATCCGCTGCAGACATGGAGATGCAGCGCCCTGAAGTATGCGCAGCCGACCGGGCAAGGGGCATCGATCTTCTCAAGCGGTCCCCGGAAATCGAATTCGTGATCTTTGCGTCGAGGTGGCCTGGATTTCTGGATATGCTGCAGACCGACAATGATCCCGAGCCGAGAAGCGTCGCGCATGGCCTGGACCTGATCAGAGGGGAAATGCAGGCGACGATCGATGAAATCCGGGCGATGGGCAAACAGATCCTGCTGGTTGAAGGCATTCCGGTTTTCGATTTCGATCCGATCCCGTGCGCCAGCAGCAAGGGCACGCCGCTTTGGCGCAACGCCGGACGGGTCTGCGCCAATCCCGTTGCGAGTCTTCCGCTTTCGTCAGCAGCCAACCAGTTTGCTCTTTCCAGGGTCTATGATGAACTTGCCGGCAAGAACGAAGGCGTATTCAGCATTTCGCTTTCGCGGGCGATGTGTGCCAGCGGCAGCTGCCTGACGTACCTGGACGGCGAATTCCTGTTTCGCGATCCCCATCACTTCCGCCGCGATCTTTCACCTGAATTAACTGCGAAGCTGAGCGGGCTGCTCGGTCTGGATCAGGCATTGGCGCACCTCGGCAGCAATGCCCCAAAGCCGATGGAGATCCCGTCCGGCAAGCTCACCAGGTTGCCCGGACCATGATCCGTCGACGAAGAGACCTGCACGCAGCCCCATGCGAAGTTCGTCAAAATTCAAAATAGATGAACTTTGCCGAACTGCCCTGGCTGACGGTAATTGCAAGAGCGAACATCGCGACGACAACAGGCCAGAGAATTCCCTTATTCCAGGTGCGCACCGCCATGCGGACGCGCGAATGCGCATCGTACCGATGCGTGACCAAAAAGATAAATACCAGGATCAGCTCGAAGGCATATGTAGCAGCAAATGTTCGGAAGCCGTCCCAGGAGGCGGTAAACGGTCCTTGCAGGACACGATGTGCGGTGCCGATGTCCGGAGCCCGAAAATAGACCCACGCAAAAGTCACAAAATAGAACGTGCCGAGAATACCGAGCCACGCCGGCACGACGATGTTCCATCGCGCCAAGCGAGCGCGGAGCAGGTGAACACCGACGAGAGCCGTCCCATGCAAGGCCCCCCAGATCACGAAGGTCCAGGCCGCACCGTGCCACAGCCCGCCCAGGACCATGGTCGTCATCAAATTCAGGAGGCGCCGCCCTTCTCCGTTTCGGTTTCCTCCCAGGGGGATGTACAAGTAGTCACGGAGCCAAGAAGACAGGGTGATGTGCCACCTGCGCCAGAAATCGACGATCGAATGTGCCGCGTAGGGTCGCCGGAAATTGATCGGCAGCCGAATTCCCAGAATGCAGGCTGTCCCGATTGCCATGTCGGTGTAACCGCTAAAATCGCAGTAGATCTGCACGGAAAACCCGTGGATCGCGAGCAGGTATTCCCAAGCGCTGAGCTGTTGCGCAGTTGAAGCGTATACATGATCGACCACGCCGGCGATGATATCCGCAAACACCAGTTTTTTTGTCAGTCCGATGGCGAACAAGCAGACGCCGAGCGTGAATCGGGCATCGATCGCCCGCGTCCAATGCGAAAACTGCGGCAGCAGTTCGTTCGGACGCAGAATCGGTCCGGCGATGAGATGAGGGAAAAACAAAACGTAGGCCAGGAGCTTCTGCAGCTTTTTTTCGACGGGGTACTGCGATCTGTAGGTGTCGACAACGTATGCCGTTATCGTAAAAGTCATGAACGAAATGCCGAGCGGCAGTGCAAACCTGAAGGAAGTCATTTCGTCCGGGGTTACAAATCCGCCAGGCAAGATTGCAACGATATTGGTCAGGAGAAAAAACGCATATTTCACCACCAATAAGGGCGTAAAAAGCGCGAAGACTGCGATGACCAGACGGCGCTTGCGGGCTCTCGCATCAGCCGCAAGATCAATCCATATCGCTCCCGCCCAACCGATGAGAGTCAGCAGGTAGGGCAGCCAGACATCCTCGACGCGCCACCACGCGTAGAACACCGTGCTTCCACCGATAACAAGATAAAGCCGCCACCGAGCCGGCAACAAAAGATGTAGCGTCAGATAGGTGAGGAAAAAAACAAAAAATGGAATTTCGCTGAATAACAATGTACCGGCCGGTTACCGGGACGGAGCGCTTGACGGCAAACGAATGACCGGCAACAGCGCGTCGGCCATCAGTCCATGGGCAATCGCATTTGGATGTGGATCGCCCGGCATTGCCCAGATCTCTTCGGGCGGCCGCTTCCCCAGCGCGGGAAGAAGATCGATGTACCGCATTCCGAGGTCATTGGCGATTGCCTTCATCCGGTCGTGAATGAATCCAAAGCGATAGTTCGCCAGATCGTGGACGTCGGGCGTCATCGCCAAATACAATCGTATGTCATGGACCTTCGCATAATCAGCCAGCATCTTCATTTGGTTCTTCATTTCAATATACCCGGGCTGGTCCTCGCGATAGATGTCCTTGTAGTGATCGACCAGGCTTTGCTCGCCTGACTTGTTTGCGAGCCGCGTAAAGGCGATCCAGATTGTTACAGCGAATTCGCTGTTTCGCAACAGGATGTTGCCGCCGCCGGGGTCCAGTTTCTCCGCATCACGCAGAAAATACTGCACCACAATGTCGGTGGGATTCAGCGCTTTGAGTTGGATGAAAAACCGTTTGATATACCGTTCGGCGTTATAATTTCCGACTCCGCCATTCAGCACCTCGACGTCTTCACCCTCGTCGCGCAACCGCTGTTGCAGTCGGGCCGTGATCGTATCCTGTTCGGGCACTCCCCAGCCAAAAGTGATCGAGTCGCCCAGAAACAGAATTCGGCGTTTGGGCGGGGGCACCATCACGGGGCCACCGCGCAAGCCCCACTCGTTCAACCTGATATTGACGGACTGCAACAGTGCCGAAGCGTTCTTGACGTGCTCATGGCCGAGGTCCGGATCCGGGCTGGGAACCTTCAATTCGTTCGCATACCGCCACATCTCGATATCATAGCTCTTCATCGAGCTGTTCTTGATCCGAAGCAACAGCTCGATCCCGCCGGCCGTAACAGCAATCGAAGCGGCGCACAGCAAGGCGGTATAGAGGAAGTTCTTGTTCATGCTCTTGCTCTGAGAGGATGGAAATCCGCTTCAACATCAACCTATCGCAACGAAATTCAGATCCAGCCTGATAACCGGCATACATACATTAAGTTTGATGAACCGTTCTGGCGAGATTTCGCGGATCGGAATTGGCCCATTTCGATGTCATCACTGCAACCCGCGCGGCTCTGGACCGGGAAAGATCTCGCTGGTTTTGCCACTGATCCAGTAGGCGATCAGACCCATCCATTCGCGTGAAGCGGTGTCGACCCGGCCAAGCCCGCCGATGAAGAAGCGGGAAGGCCGGAGGAGATTGGCGCGGCCGCCCATTCGCCAGTCCACCGGATATGGTTCCACCGCAAATCCAGCCTTGCGAAAGATGCCGACCGCCCTTGGCATATGATAGGCCGACGTCACCAGGAGCCACCGCTCGCCCGGCTTCGGGACGACCAGGGTTTTGGAAAACTCGGCGTTTTCCTGGGTGTTGCGTGAACGGCGCTCCATGATCAGGCGATCTCTGGAAATCCCAAGACTTTCGAAAACCGGCAGGGCAAAATCAGCTTCCCTCGCCGGATCGCTGCTGTCCAGGCTGCCATTGCCGCCGGAAAACAGGATGCGCGCGTTCGGATACCTGTGGGCGAGCTGTGCTGCGGCAATAAGACGATCAATGGAAGGGCCAAACACCGGGGTGCCATGCATCGCCGACAAATCCGGTTCGATCGACCCGCCCAGGACGATGACGCCGTCCGGCGCACCCCGGGTTTCGTCCCACGGCGGAAATCGGGACTCCAGCGGATAGAGCAGCAAATTCCCGATCGGCGTGAAGCCGCAAACCGCAAGCAACAACAGGCTTGCCGCGACCAGCTTCCGGCCGACCGAATAAAACCGGGTGAGCAGCAGGATCAGTCCGGCAACGCCCGCGCCGACCATGAGATTCGACGGTAGCAGCATCACGCCGACCGTCTTGGAGAGGAAAAAGAACACGCTGAAATTCCCGGGGATGCCTGCCGCTTTCAGCGCAAATCATAGCGCCCCGGAGATCGCGATCAAAAGGCAAATTGCTGACAACACCGGCAGCCCGCTACTGAATTCCCCAGCCATGGGTCTTGAAGCTCAGGCGCACCCGCGCGATGTCGCCATTGGCATCGTGCAGAAAACTCTGGTGAGGCACGCCCGGGCAGAGCGTCGGCGTGCACGTGACCGCCTGCATGCGGTCGAGGTTGAAGTGCTGGTACTCGGCGCCGAGCAGAATGTCGCCGAGCGACCCCTTATATACCACATAGTCGAACCCCAAGCCGGCAAACCAGCCGTTATTCCAGGTGGTGCCGCTCAAATTCAGATCCGCAAGCACCCCGAACAGCGGGAAGTTGCAGGGGGCTCGTCCGGGAAATATGAATTGACCGCCGAAGGTACAGGTATAGCGCCCGTCAATATTCGCGCCGGCGTAGCCTCCGGTCCCGTACACCATCAGGCGATCCCAAGTGTAGCCAAGCTTCGGACCGACAGTCACGAGGTCGGTGATGAAGACAGTGGCGTTGAAATTGGAAAACGGCTCCGGCGGCGATACCGATACGTCGGACCTCATATTTCCCCGGCTGCCATTGTAGGCGCCTTCCAGACCGATAACCCACCTGCCCCACTGGCGCTGAACACCGGCGTGGCCGTCGTAGATCCAGTCGCTTGAGTGCGCCCTGAACAAGGTCGGCGGAATTCCGACCAGGGGAAGGTCCGGCATGAAACGCCGCGCCTCATACCACACACCCCCGGTGCCGGCCCCGATATAGAAGCCGGACCAGTCATAGGCAAGATCGGCGGCTACCGGCCGGGCCTTGACCGGCATGTCGGCCGCGAACACCTGTATCGATGTCATCGCGGCGACTGCAACGCCCAAGGCAAGCCTTTTCATCCCAGGCTCCCGCAACCGGAGAAAATCCGAATCGATCGCCCGAGCGTACCAGTATTTTCACACGAGGATGTTGCGTGAGCGCCACACATCGTCGATGAACCGACGGCTTCGGCTGCGACCAACTATCGCAAGTGGACCATCGATCGGGGCGGAATCTTCTGGCCGTTGCGGCGCGCGCGCCACTCGAACACACGGCTAGCCGCGGCTTCATAAATGAAGTACGCGACGAACGCCGCTCTGCGCCATCGTCGATCCATCAGCCCGAATTTGCGGCGCAGCTGTATACGCCGTCCCGACACCCATCCGCTGGGCTCTGTCGTCGGATCGGGCAATATGTGGTCGACCAGAAACTGGCGGGTGGACCGATCGAGCAACGCGTGCATTGCCTGGACGACAGCGGCGGTTTTCAACGAGGGAAACATCGCGGTCGCGATATGCAACGCGCCGAACAAGGGCCGCTCGATCTGCCAGGCCTTGGCGCGAGCCACGCAGGTTTCCAACTCGCCTTCATGGCGTTGCAGCAGCAGATAGAAGTCGACGTAGCGAACGAGTTCGGAGCTGAATTCATCCTTGGCGAGATGGAAGGCGTGAGCAAGGATCGCGTCGGCCGGCGACAGCCGGTAACCCGCGATCCCGTCTCGCTCGAACCATTCCCGGCGCTGCCAGATGCCATCGTAGTCAACGGCTGCACGCACGCGCTGCGAGAAGCCACGATGAATCTCGATCAGGACGCCGCCGATCACCACCGACAGCTCATAATGCTGCGGTGAAAAGGCAACCCAGTAGGTGTATTTGCGTGGATAGCCGGCGGCTTCCAGCTTTTGCATGGCCGCGGGAACCTGAGCCCAGGGAACATAGAGATCGACGTCCATCATCGGACGTTGCTCAGGACGATCATAGACGCGATGTCGGTAGTCGGCGCCCTTGTAGAACACGAAACCGTCCGGACCCAGAACGCGGAGCAACTCCATTACGCTGTCGCGATTGAGCTCGTAACGCTTCCGGTAAAGGGCATCGAGCGCGCGAAAGCGTGACTTCGCCGCGATCACCTGCTGCGGGAGGTCGTCGTCGGCGATCAGGAGCGACAACAACCGTTCGCGGTGGGCGTAGTTGAAAAATGCGGTGATGTCGGCATCGGCTTGCGGTGGCCACTCGCACGAAGTCGCAAGGTGGCAGACGATTGGCCAGATCTCGCGCGGAACCTGTGTCACTCGGCCGGCCCGAGCGGCGGCACGACGGCTCGAGGAGCCGGCCGGCTCCGCCGAAGCTCACGCGCGATCTCGACGAAAGGATAAGCGAGTTGCCCCAGCCATGATTCCGGCACCGGGTCGCCTTCGATGCCGTGCTCGGCAGGCGGCGGCAATACCCGCTCCGCGGTACCGAACCAATCGTCCCAGAACGAGAACAGCATGGAAAAATTGCTGTTGTACAATCGCTCGTCCTTGGCGTGATGCTTGCGATGAAAAACCGGACTGACCAGGACACGGCCCAGGCGACCGTAAGTCCAGTTCCACTCCGAGTGCTGCAAATACAGCACCCACGCCATCAGGAAGTCCAGCCAGAGCCACATCGCAACGCCGGTGCCGAGGATCTGGAACGGAATGAAAAGCCAGAGCCGCAGCAGGGTTTCGTCGACGACATGAAAGCGATGGTTGCTGACGATGGTCAGTTTGGTTTGCGAGTGGTGGATGCTGTGGAACGCCCAGAGAAAGCGGTTGGAGTGTTTCCAGCGGTGATTC
The DNA here is from genome assembly GCF_035484855.1 of Bradyrhizobium sp. Taxonomy (GTDB): domain Bacteria; phylum Pseudomonadota; class Alphaproteobacteria; order Rhizobiales; family Xanthobacteraceae; genus Bradyrhizobium. Next base: position 81,119 of record NZ_DATHOP010000273.1, on the reverse strand, counting down.
CAGTAACCGACGAAATCAGACACCATGATGATGGTGAGCATCTGCAGCACCGGCGGCATCGAAGCCATCAGGTTGAGCTGCATCCACGGCGCGTAGGCGACAACCAGCCCGTGCAGCGCCTTGTACATCCAGACAAACAGGAAAAGATGATAGAACCCGCCATAGTAGAACACGAAATAAAGCAGGTCGATCCGGAAGTTGCGCGAGCCGTAGCGGACCCGCCAGTTCTTGCGGGCGGCGATTTCGAGAACGATCGTCACCGCGAGCACCAGACCCAGCTTGGCGTAGTCGCGTAAAGTCAGCGCCAGATAGGCCTCCGCACGCGAGGCGAACCAGGTCAGCCCGTTCAGAACTGCGGAAGGCAAGAGGTCGGAAATCACGACAGCGCCCGAGCGGGATGGCGGAGCAGGAAAGGCAGCATGGTTTGACGCACATGCGGGCGTCTGAACGACCAGATCAGGCCGTCAAGATAGTAGTGCTCGAACGCAATGAGAATGTAGACCGTTCCGAACCACCACTCCTGGCCGATGCTGACCATGTAGCCCCAGACCCAGTAGATCGGCAGTCCGGTCGCGATCAGCACCGGAATGAGAAAAATGAGTTTTGAGCTGACATAGCGCAAGGGGGCGGGAGCCCCTTCGCTCGCCGTACCGAACTTGCGACGGTGCAGCAGCCACACCAGCGTCAGGTATTGAACGTAGTGCGGCAGCAGCATCGCCACCGTGGCGATGGTGGAATCCTTGATCAGCAGATACGGATAGAAAAAGCCGAGGCTGGCCGCGAGAAACAAGCCTTCGGCCAGACCGAGCTGCTGCTTGCGCCGCACCAGGGCGATGCCGAGCTTGATCATGAAAAACGCGGCAGTGGCGCCGGCCACGATCTTGATGATCCAGTGCAGATCCTTCGAGAACCATCCGAAGAATCCCATGACTTCGTAGTGGGTATTGATATTCCACAGCGCCAGGAAGGCGCTGACTGCGACAATCGCGTTGTTGGCCGCCTTCTTCTGCTCGATGTCGGAGGCGCCGGCGCGGCTGCGATAGATCGACAGGATCCCGCAGTTCTGCCGCGACACGTGCCAGGTATTCCATCCGAACAGCACGACCTGGACCACGTAGGGTATCTCGAAGCCCAGCACCAGGCCGTAAACGACCGCGAGCAGCAGCGGGCCGGCGAAGAACGCCAGCCAGCGCGAGCGGAAATATTCCCTGTTCTCGTCCCAGAAATAAAACACCAGGGTCGAGGCATAATGCGAGACCGCGAGCGCGAAGGCACAACCGATGGCGAGGAAGGGAATTTTCCAATAGATGCCGACAAGGATCGGCAATGTCACGAGCGGCGCGCAGATCAGCAGGAAGAAATCGAAAGACGCCGAATGAATCCAGGCAGCACCTTCGATGCGGGCGCGAATTCCCAGCGACCCGACGCCGGTATCATTGATGCTGGACATTCCGGCCCCCGTTAGCTCGGCAATATGCGGCGAAGGAGCGCCCGCCATGAAGCACCCGCAAACACCAGCGGTCCTTGTCCCCATACGGATCGAACACGATAGACGCGCCGGACGCGCTGCGTCAAGCGTTCGATCGGCTGCCGCGGAGATCGAAGAAACCACAGCAAGAGCCTGCGGCGCAACGATTTTGGCGCCGGCGCCACATCGCGGATGACGCCGATCACGAGGTCAGGCACGATCGGCTCGTCCGGCAAGGGATTGTTGTCACCCCAGGTCAGCAACCAGGCAGTGGTGCGCGCGACGACACGATGGACGCCGACCTGATTGTCATAACGAAAGACGGCGACATCCCCGACCATCGGCTCCATTCCGCATCTGACCGTAACCGGCTGCCCCGGAGCGATCGCCGGCAGCATGCTGATTCCGCCAAACGACGTCGTGAACTCGCGGCGCTCGCGTTTCCACAGCGTCGCAACGCCGTCGATCTGCGCGGTCGACAGCGATTCCAGGCCGCCGGCCGCGCGCATCATTTCTGGTCGGCGAGCACTCGCGCCGACTTGATTTCATCATCGGTGAACCCGGCCTCGCGGCGCAGGTCGTCGGAAACCGGATAGAACACGACGTCGTCGCCGACGATTTCCTTCATCGCCGCGTTGGCGTGGGCGATCGCCCGCGCCAGCGCCATCATGGCCCGCGCACCCTCGCGATCGACGATTTTCTTGATCCACTCGTTGGCAAAGCGGACATGCTGCATTTCATCGGCAAGTTGCTGGTCGAACAGGGCGGTGAATTCGACGTCCTCCTTGCGCCTCGACGAATCGATGCCGTCCTGAATAGCGTCCATGCCGGCCGCCTCGAAGCTGCGGTTGGCAACCGTTAGACGTCCGATCAGCGAGGGAATCATCATCATGATCCGGAACTGGAAATTGATGACGGGGAATTGCCCGAGATAGCCGCCTCTTTGTTCCAGCAGGCGGCGAAACGCGGCGGCGTGCCGTGCCTCGTCCGCGGCCTGGCGCGCGATCGCCATCCGTAATCCCCAATCCGCATCCGGAAAGTCGACGAGATTGCGCGCCGCCATCTCGGTGGCGTTGATCTCCTCGTTCATCTGACGAGTCAGGAACTCGAGGACCGAAAGCGGGTTGTCATGAGGATAGTTGGGCAGTTCGTGCCAGCGATCCTTGGAATCAAACCGAGCATCGCGGACGGGGTTGTCGCCGAACAATTTGGGATCGAGCGGCTTTGCGGTCTCCGGTTTCACGCGGTCTTCTCCCGTGGAACGAGCGTACGGAATCCCGCCTGACGCAGAATCTCGTGGATCTCGTCTTCGGAAAATTCCGCTGCCTGCCGCAGATCGACATTGACCGCCGGGATACGCTTCTCCGGCGAAGCCAGTTTGGCGCCCACCGCGTTCACCTCTCCGCCTTCCTTGATCTGGAAGTTGGCGTTGGCCGCGGTCAGGAAGCGGATCGCCGACGCCATTCTCATAAGTTCCCGCGGATTGCTCTGGGCCAGCTTCTTGATCCAGCGGTTGGCGAAGCGGACATGCTGGATCTCGTCGACGTTGATGCCGTCCAGCATGTCAGCCGTCCGGTCATCGCCGATCGCCCGAAAATTCAGGGCAAGGCCGCCGATCACGTCCATGGCGCCCGCCTCGAGCGTGCGGTTCTGGATCGCGATCCGTCCAACCAGATTGTCGACGGCGCACGTCATGTCGAATTCGAGCGTGCTGACGGGGAACTCGCCCTTGTATCCACCCAGTTCCTTGAGGCGGCGATAGAGCACGCGCACATGGCGGGCCTCGTCCCAGGCCTGCCGCGCCAGCTCCATGCGCAGCCCCCAGGGAGCGTCGGGAAACTCGGCCACGCATATCGCCGCCATGTCGACGCTGGTCATCTCGTTCGCCATATGGCGATGAATCATTTCACGGCGCGCGATCTCGGAATTGTCGCCGTATTCGTGCGCGTCGGCATCGCGGTTGACCACCTTGAAGCAATCATCGCGAGCGGGCGGCTCGCGCAAAACCGTGTCGCCTATCTTGTAGAAGCCGATTTCCTCGATGTTCATGCCGCCACCTTTTCCTCAGCAACGATGTCCGCGATCGATTTCTCGCGCGCCGCGATGGCCGCCGCGGCACCCGAGCTGAGTTTCAATTCGCGCTGCAGTTCGGCCGCATCGATCCGTTGACGCTCGAGATCGACGATATTGCGCTGGAGGGTCACGATTGTGGGCTCATCCAGGATAGGATCGGTCGCCGCGATGTAGTGCTTGAATCGCACGATGACCCCGGGGATCACGCCGTCATACAGGCTTGCGATCCGGTCCGCGGTCGTCGATGCCTTGACCACGTCCTTGAGGAACGCATCGTAGGCGGCAATCGGCGCTATCGAATGCTGTTCCGGGAGCCGCAACTCGAAGGTGCGCTTGCCCAGCGCGTCGGCCATCTGGGCATATTCCCAGATGTGGCGCCCCATCATCACCTTGGCTTCCATCTCGGGCGTGATCGGTGTCCAGCGCGCGGCCGTTTCCATCATCCAGACGCTGATATAGCGGAATGTTGCAACGCTGCGTCCGCGCTCGCTTACAGATGTAATCATTCGCATGCAAAAACCTCTTCGAGATAAAGGGCGGTCTCGTCCGGATCGCCGGGATGGAGCTGATATACCTTGGTAGTCGCCAGCAGCCGGGTCAATTCGAATATCCGGCGGCTGTGCGAGGCGTTCAAAAACGAACTCATAAGTGGCTGAAGTTCCACGATTTCCTCTCGCCCAGGTTTGATACGTTCTAAGGACGGACGCGCCGCAAACCCCCTCAGAAAGACGACGCGGCGAAGCGGAACCGGCTGCGGCGCCCCGGTCGGAAAGATGGTGTCGACGTCAACCCGAAAAAACCCGTCGCGCTCGATCTGCGCCGCAGCCGTGGCAGGCAGGCCGCGCTCGACCGCGGTGGCGCGGGGCCCCGGCTTGATGCCGACAGGCCGGCGAAACGGAATCAATTCGCCGCGCTCGGGAATGTAGCCTGCGACCTCGTCGCTGAGGAAATTGTGTCCGCGGGCCGCAAGCGCCAGCGACGTGGTGGACTTTCCGCCTCCGGACGGACCGACAAAAATGGTGCCTTCGCCAAAGATGCCGAGCGCCGAGGCGTGAAAGAAAATAGCGTCGGATCGCATGCGCAGCAGACGCCAGAACAGAAACCAGACGATGCTGAGACGCCACCGCGGTCCGAGCGCAAAAATGCAGTCGCGATCGCGGAACGCGAACATCGGCACATCCGAGTCACGAAACGCGACGCTCTTCCAACCCGCCTCATCGAGGGCAAGCGCCACGAAATTTCCGCGCGCTTCATTGATGGCGTATTCGAATTCGAGGCCGTCGAACGGAATTTCATTTTGGCCGGACAGCCGAAACCATCCGAAATCCGGGTGGATGCGGGCACGAACATCCAGGTGAATATCGGAAGCAAGTGCGGAAATCGTCGCGGACCGATCAGGCGCCGCGGCGCCCGCGCCTCCGAACATCATGAAAAAATCAGGGAACAGCGACTTATCGTCGCAATCGATCGTGATACGACGGCCAGCCATATCGGCCTGCATGGAGACCATGTCGGCCGGCTCACATTCCCGGAACTGCCGAAGCAACGCCTCAAACGACCGGCGCGGGGCAGAACCCGGTTCTGATCTATGTTGGGCCAAAGCTCGGTGCACGTTCATACCCCAAGCGCGCCCCAAACGAACACGCGGGACGCGCCAAACTCGGATTTCGCACTAGCCCGCCCTGGCCTTCCAAAAGGAAGGCCAACCTCATCGTAAAGACGCCTACGACGACGCTGGGATCAGCAGCTCGCGATGCCCCACCACACACCCATCGACTGGGTGATCTGGAACGAGTTGAGGATATCTTTCTCGCTCATCGCCTGAATCTTCGGCGCTTCATAACGCGGAAGAGTCTGAGCCTTGGCTTCCGTATCCTTGGTATCGATCTGCTTGTTCATCGCAATTCCCTTTTCAGATTAAGTAGATAGGCTACCCCTTCGGCTTACTCCTTGGTGATCATCCCGAGAGCAACCAGCTCGTCGAGACCGGCCTTCATATCCGCGGCAACCGGGGCCCCTTCGGATAAGGCAAATTCCTTGGGAACGGATTTTACAATCCCTTCCATGTCGAATTCACCCTCGCAGTGCCGCCACAGATACGCCATCGTCGAGTTGAGCACGTAAAACTGCGATTTGGCCGGATCGAACAGCATGATATCGCTGCCCAAAGGGGCCTCTTCGATCTTCGAATTACGTACGTAGCGTTCAGTCATTCAGAAAAAAGCCAACATAGAGGGTTCGCGGCAAGGTCGAAAATGACCCTTCACGGCCCCGTGAGAAAACTTACCACAGGGGGGGTCGCATGAGTCAAGGTCTGGGCCGCTCCGACACCGGCGAATTGCAGAATTTCTTGGGGAGTGTGGCAGCTGAGCCTCTGTCAGATATTGGACGGAGCGAATTCTCGGGCCATTTACCGGCCTTTCGCCGGTTCCTGAATTTTGCGTTCGGCCGGATCACCTAGGTGGGGCATTAGGCCGCAACCGCCGGCCTTAAGGCCCATGGTTGGCCCAAGGGGCGGGTTTCGTGGCGCAAGGCGATCCGGCGGTTCCTCTTCCGGCCACGAATCAAGGCGCCGGGGCACCGGGATTTTCGGCCCTGACCTCCCACAACGACATCACCTTGCGGACTGGGTAGGACAGCACAAATCCCAAACTCTTGTAGAAAACCAGGGTGTCGTGCGCGAATTGCCTGAAGGGTTGGCGATCGTATCCGGGATCCCCGATCCCGTACTCGGTCGGCTTCTTTGCTCCGCCATACCAGGTACCGAACACATGATCCCAGAGCGGACAGTTGCTGAAATTCGAGTCGCGGTGTTCCTCATCGGTCGAATGGTGCAACTGATGAACCAGCGGGCTCGCAAAAATCCATCGCCCGATCCAGCCCCAGCTCCACGGCAGCTCGGAATGCTGGCAAAAATTGACGAAGTTGCCGACGAACAGCGCCACCAGCATGGCACTTTCGGAAACGTTGAGAATGATCAACGGCGACAAGAAATTGAAGACCCGCAAAAGAGATTCCAGCGGATGAACGCGGTGCGCCGTCAGGAAGTTCAGCTCGGGCGCCGCATGATGAAATCGATGTACGTTCCAGAACAGCGGCTGGTGGTACATGCGGTGTATCCAATAGCCGAATAAACCGCCCGTGATCCAATAGACCAGGAACGAGAACGCAATTTCGAAGATTCCGTCGGAAGGCAGCGTTATGCGTGCCCAGTGCAGTTGTTCGGCGGCGGCATTGCCAAGCCGGTTGCCGCCGATCGCGATGCCGAACGACAGCACGATCTCGAGCAGGGTTACGACGCCGGTGTATTGCAGGAGATAATAAACCAGATCGATCTTTGCGGAGGTGCTTCGCCGAACAAACAGCCGATATGCGGTCGTCTTGTTCCAGTCGCGAAAGAGGGCCTCACCCGCAATCAGCGAAATCACGACTCCGGTTACGACGGCCGGTGGCCCCAGCAGGTGATGGTCGACAAAAAAGACCCAGAGCCGGTGGTAGATGTATTGGAGCCGGTCAGCATCTATAGGCACCACGGAACCCCACTGGTCCAATACTGGCGGCAACGCGCCAGGGCGAAGTCACCGATCGCTAAGCCCAAGAGCCCCAAAAGACAATATGCGCGCTAATTCATCAAGATACTCGCCGACGCCCTGTTCTGTCAATGTGACGCCGCCGCAGCGATCGTCCTCCGCTGAGCCAAAATCGGCCTTCATTACCGCATTTGGAGGCTCGTGCCGGCTTTGCGGAGGCTTCGCCATCGCGGCGAAAGTTGACGGTATCGGTCATTGGCAGCCGCATGTTTCGAACTAAGATGATCCTCCCGCAGGAGAGCGCAGAGATGACTGAGCGGATCGCAGTCCCTGACGCCTCGCCCGCGGGCGCCGAGCGCGGGGGGCGGCTTGGGCTGCGGACGGTGCTCATCGTCGTCGCCTTGATCGAGTTACTCGAGGCGCTCTTCGACTTGCCCGACTTGTTCTGGGGTGTGCACCATCTGTTTGGCGAGGCATCGGGATCGGGCTACGCCGAGGCGATCACCACGGCGCATCTGGTCTGTCATCCGCTGCTGGCGATGGCAGCCGTGGCATTCGCGGCGACCGGGCGGGTGCGCCACGCGATCATCGCGCTTGGCATCGTCGTGATCATGACCTTGATGAACCACCTGCCGTGGCTGGGACGGCTCGACCTCGCCAAGGCACGGGACCTCCAGTGGGCCGCGAAACAAATTGTCGTCTTCCCGCTGCTGGCAGCCTTTGCGATTGCGCTCGCCGCGCGGGGCAAGTGGCCAGGGCTTGCGACCGCACTCGTCAGCATCCCCACGATCAGCAATCTGGCCAGCCTGACGGCCTACGTTGTCGGTCAAATCATCAATGGGTTCTGATCACAGAGCCGATTCCCCGCCGGGGGCACCGGCCGCAATCGTCAACTTTTCGCGGGATTCCGACGCGCCATTCCGCCCGATTTGGGATCGGCGAGAACGGCTGACATCTGCAACAACAGCGAGGGGATCGGAAAGTTGTCGCCCAATCGTTCCATGTCCTCGCGCGTCGCCACTTCCGGTCCCGCGATCTGCGGCAGGACCAGATAGCCATCCGCGCGCAACCGCTCGATGTTCCGTTGCACGGCCGGATGATGGATCATCGCGGGGTTCGATTCCGGCATGAACAGTACCGGCGCCTCGGTGGCGATGATCAGCGCGGTAATCAGCTCATCGGTGATCCCGTTTGCGACCTTGCTGAGGATGTTCACCGTCGCGGGAAAGACCAGGACGAGGTCGACGTTCCGCCCAAGCTCGATATGCGGGACGAAGACACCATCCCCGGTATCGTCCATCTCGATGAAGACACGGTTGCGGCTCGCGACTTCCACCGCATGCGGCGACACCAGTTTTGCAGCCGCGCGCGAAAGCACGACCTGCACATCGTCGGCGAAGTGATGAAGCAGATGGAGAATGATCCGGGGCAGCGAATAGACGATAAACCCGCCGCTCGCGCAGAGCAGAATGCGGCGTGCGCGCTTGCGGCCGTCCTTGCGATCGCCCTGCATCATCCCACCACGCTTGAACGGCGCATCGGCCGGCTCACGACGCCACGAAGAAGTTCGGATTTGGCAATTCGGCCGCGGCATCCGACAGGAACGTATAGATGATCGTGAAGCGCGTATCGGCCTTGACGCGGCTTACCGCGTGAAACGACTTCGAGTCCAGCCCGAAACAAACGGCGGAGTTGGAAATCTGCCTGAAGACGATCGCCATATCCGCCGGCTTCGATCCCGAAAGCAATACCAGGTTGCCGCCCGAGTCGACCGGGCGTCCACGGTTCAGCGTCACCACGATGCGGTGCGTTTCATGCGGCACCTTGTCGGTGTGAATGTAGGTCTGCTGACCCGGAAACATCTTGTGCGCGGAGATATTGATGCGGCTCGAAACCGGGAAGCCGATCGCCCGCGTCACGCCATCCCGAATCCGGGCAAGCACGCCGCCGTCCCAAAGCCCTTCGATTTCCTTGCAGTGGGTAAACTGGCTGAAGCCCAATTCGTACTGCTCGTAGCGCATCGACTCGTTGAGGGCCCAATTCGATTCGGTTTCGAGCCAGCCAAGCAGGGTTTCCGCGAACTGCTCGGTATAGAACCGTGGTGAAACGATGTGGAGATAAGGATCGGTCCTTCGCACCACGTTGTCGAACGACAGAACGTCGTCGGCAACTTCCATCACCCTTGCCGCGCTGACCATTCCTCGCTCCCCAGGACCGTTGCTGCTGCTCTAGGTCGATTTTTCGTTCGAATTGGGCGTCGCTGCCTGCGATGCTCCCTCGCCCGATGCCGGGCGACGGGCCGCCTGCAGCGCACGACTCATCAGGCGGACATATTCCTGGTTCAAATCCTTTCGAACCTGGTCCAGAATCGCGGGATCGGTTTCGATGAGGTCGTCGGCTTCCAATGCTCGTCTCGCTGACATCGCTGGCAATCCATGGTCGAGCGCAGGGGTAGAGGGTGCAGGTTTAACACAGATGATATGCAAGGCAAATCTTCCGGCCGCCCGGCAATTTCCTTTGACCGGAGAATGCATTATCAGCCAGCATGGTTTGCCGGTCCGGTCGAGTATCGGGAGGCCATCGCCATTGGCGAAGTTCCAGCAACCGCGTGACTAATGGTCACGGCTCGGAGTATGTAGCGAATGCCGTTCGACAGGATCTGGAATGCTGCCGTTTAAAATCTTCGACGACCCGATTATCCGCCGACGAACCGACCACGTTTTTTTCGTCGGCATGGCGCTGACCATCGTCGCGATGGACGTACTTGGCTTCACGATTTCTTTCCTCAAGACCAACATCGCCTCGGAACTGCAATCCGACTGGGTCAAGGCGCACGCGATCGTGTTTACGGCGTGGATCCCCCTGTTTCTGATCCAGACCACGCTGGTTGCCTCCAACAGGACCGATCTTCACCGCAAGGTCGGCATTGCCGGCGTCATCGATTGCGGGCTGATCATATTGATCACGATCGGCGGCGCCATCTCCGCCTTCGTGCACAGTCCACCGCGACCGCCACTCGACCATTTCATGCTCCACGTGGTGGTTCACGTCGACGCAATCGACTTCGCGATACTGGCAGTCGCCGGGATTCTATTTCGCAACAGGGATTCCGAGGTTCACAAGCGCCTGATGTTTTTGGCCACCGTCGTTCTCGCCGCTCGCTTTCCGTTCCTCGGAGGCTTGTTCAAGACCGGATGGAATCACTTCATCGATCAGGACGCTTTCTTTGTGATCGGAGTTTTCTATGACCTGATCACGCGGGGACGCATCAACAAGGCATATATTTGGGGTGGACTGGTCTTCGTGCTGGTGCCGCCATTGGCGCACTATTCGTTCAACACGCTGGTCCCGCATTTGGTGGTAACTCGGTAATCTTGAACAGAGGGAGGCCGTGCGTTTCAGGCCGTGACAGAAAACCTGCGTGCCCATCGGCTCAGTACGAACAATCGCCAGATCGCACGGAAATCGTCGTGCCGGCCGTCGTGGAAATCGCGCAGTAGCCGATCTGCCTCCTCCGGCACGATCCAGCCGGCGGCGCGGAATCCGGGATCGCTCAACGCCTCCGCGATGACTTCCGAAAGCGGCCCGCGGATCATGGCTTCATCCGGGGTGCCGTAGCCCATGCGATCGCCGCGCTCGGTAATTTCCGGCGGCACGTAGCGCCGCGCGATGTCGCGTAGCGCCCGCTTGCGGTCGCCGTTGCCGATCTTGAATGTGTCGGGAAGCGAAAACATCAGTTCGACGAACGCCCTGTCGAAATAAGGCACGCGCGCCTCGATCGAATGCGCCATGGCGTTGCGGTCGCCATAGCCGAGGACGATTTTCACATTGCCCCAGCGCACATCGAAATAGAGCTGCCGGTTGACCAGCGAACGGTCGCGCCCGTAATCGCCGCGTGCCTGCGCAAAGTCCGGATCGCCCGTGCGCGGGCCGGCATCGGCGATCCACGGAAATTGCGGGCGCCGCCTTGTGTAGTGGCGAAGAAAAAAATCGAAGAACACGGCGAACGCCGAGCGTTTTTCGCGCCGCGCGACCGCCCGCAATTCCGACCATGCCGCCGAAAATTGCCGGCGCAGCAACCGCTGCTTGATGAAGGCGCGCTGGTGATAGCCGTAGCCGCCGCTGATTTCGTCGGCCCCCTGCCCGTCCAGGATCACGGTAGCGCCGTGCTCGGCGCAGAATTCGAACATCCGGTACTGCGCGAACGCCGGCATCGCCAGCGGCGGCTCTTCCAGCGTCCAGAGAATGCGGTCGGTATTGTCTGATATCCAGGCCGCGTCGAAGGTGGTCTCGTGGTTCTCGATGCCGTCGCGTCGGGTCATGGCGTCGACATAGGGCAACTCGCAGAAATCAGGCGCGGCATCGCGGTAGCCGATCGAATAGGTCGGCAGCCTCGCAGCGCCGTTGCGATGGGCGAGTCCGACCAGTGTCGATGAATCGAGACCGCCCGACAACAATGCGCCGACCTTGACATCGGCTTGGCGGTGCGAGGTGACGGCAGCCGCCAGCCGCGCTTCGACCTTGGCAACGGCCTCATCGTAGGACAGCTTGTCGTCCGCGGCGGTGTAGTCGGCGAGATTCCAGTAGGATTGGAAGCGCGGCTCCGCGGGAGCCGCGAGATCGATCTCGCAGAAGGTCGCAGGCGGCACCGAGCGGATGCCCTCGAAGAAGGTTTCCTCCAGCGTCGGATATCGGAAGCCGCGCAGGAACGCTGCGATCAGCGGACGGTTCGCCTTCGGCTTCTCTCCATTAGTGGCCGCCAGAATCTGCTTGATTTCCGAGGCGAACAGGATCGCCCCGTCCGCATCGACCTTCCAGTAGACCGGCTTGATGCCGAAGCGGTCGCGCGACACCACCAGCCGCTCGCGATGCAGGTCGAGAATGGCAATGCCCCACATGCCGTCGAGACGATCGAAGCAGCGTTCGCCCCATTGCCGATAGGCGGCCAGCACGACCTCGGTATCGCCGTGGGTGCGGAACACCTGGCCGAGCGATTCAAGCTCCAGCCGGAGTTCGCGGAAATTGTAGATCTCGCCGTTGAACACGACCCAGGTCTTGCGGTCGGCGCTCGCCATCGGCTGATCGGCAAGTTCGCTGAGATCGCAGATCTTCAGCCGCCGGAACGCAAAGCCGACCCGCGGTGCCGCGGTCGAATGCAGAATGTCGGGTGCAGCACCGTACGCGACGCCGCCGTCCCCATCGGCGGCCAAAAAACCCTCACCGTCCGGCCCGCGATGACGGATCACCGCGTGCATCGCGATCAGTCGTTCGACCAGGCGCGCCGGATCGTGGGAATCGAGGATGACACTAATGCCGCACATGAGGCCCGATGATCCGCATCTTCACTGCGCAGCCTTCACGCGATAGCTGATCCAGCCCGGCGCCATATCGATCGAAAACACTTCCTTTCCATCATCCGTGTCGACGATCGACACCGCCCGTTGCGGCGCGCCAAGGTCAGGGTCGTTGACCGCCCCCCATCCGATCAGAAGCTGATGGTTGGCAAGCGGCTGGACCGAGCCGAGGGAATAACGCTGCTTGCCACTGGGCTCCTTGAATTCGAACACCAGGCGGTTGGGCGGATCCGAGTCGAGCTGATAGGCGACCGCCCGCGAGGGAAGATCGGGGAACAGGTTGCCGTTGTCGAACACCCAGAGCCGGTTGCCGACAATGCGGGCATAGTGCTGATGCGAGAAGCCGCCGCGCGGATCGCCGACCGGCCGGTTCGCCGTCGCCCTGGAAAATTTTCCGCCCAGCATCCATTTCACGGCTCCGGTTTTTTCATCGATCGTGAAGATCGTATCCTGATGCCGCGAACTCACCAGAATATCGCCAGACGGCTCCAGCCGCTGGATCGAGTTGATGTGAACGTAATCGTTTTCTTCCAGCGCAAACAGGGCGCCGCCGTTGGGGAAGATCAGCCCCTTCGGCACATCGAACTTGACCAACCGGCGCGCAATCGAGGTGTAGCAGTTGCGCAGCCAGGAAAACGCCCTTCGTTGCCGGCTTTCCCTGGGCGCAAACATGCTGGCGTCGGTCGAAACACGTTGCGCCGTATTGAAGTGACCCTTGGTCGACCACTTCCAGAGAATTTCTCCGTTGAAAGATTTCCTGACGATCTCCACATCGAGCGCGGCGGGAACGCCGCAGCCCGCGGAGTCCCAATCGGGCGCATAGCGGACGAGCGTGGCATCGCGGTCGCCCAGGATCATGTCGTGTATCTTGAGGTCTTCCGGCTGCGGCAGCTCGCGAATTTCCTTGCCGTTTCGATCATAGAAGAAATAGCTGCCGGTCTGGCCGGCTTCGGTGAACCGGATCTGGTGCAGATAATATCCGTCCCTGGTCAGCGTGAGATCGCCGGCGAGGATGAGATTCGGCAGGCTGTTGAGAACCGTAAAGGTTTTCGCCGCGCAGTCATACACCAGCGGATAGGAATAGGTCGTGGCAGTCTGATAGTGCGAGCCGGACGGCGTCAGCGTGAGCTTGCCGCTGCATTCGCCCTTGACGGAAACAATTCCCGGCGTCGGCGACGTATAGACGCCCGGAGCCACAGCCCTGAGGTCCCGCGGTCCCACTGCCGGCATGGCTTTGCTGAAATGCGCATAGACCGCGATCGCAAGGGCAAGAACGACAACGGCAACGCCACCGGCGATGAGTTTCGCCGTCGATTTCAAACGCACAAATGTCGCCTTCTCATTGTGGGGCTCAAGCGCGCATCACCTTGCACGGGGCCGACTGGATCGGCAAGCCGAATTAGATGCGGCTTCGAGGGTGACGATGCCGTCGCTGCAGTGGAGTTCAAAGCCGGCATCTACGGCCGCAATATGACCCGGCTCGACATCGTCGGTGAGGTGATAGTGCGTCGCGCGGCCGTGCATCAGCGGTTCTCCGGCGGCTTCGGCGACAAGCCCGGACCGCTGGTCGCCGAGGCCGCTCAGCACGTGCCACACCCGCTCGGCCGGCCACCGCGCGAACGGAATCCGCGCCTCCGCGATATCGGCGGCGGATCGGTAGGAGGCGCGGCTCTCGTCCTGCCTGCGCCGCGGGAGTTGTCCCGCGGAAACCTGTTCGAGCACGTCCGAAAGCAACTCTACGCCGATCGCCGCGAGCTCGATGTAAAGCTCGCGTGACGGTCGGCCGCGCGCCAGCGGAATCGCTTGCTGCGCGGCGATATCGCCGCCGTCGATGCGGTCGTTGATCCAGTGGATGGTCATGGCCGCGTCGCGGTCGTCGTCAAAATAGGTCCCGAAAATGCCATCGACGCCGCGATGCCGCGGCAGCGCCGAGGCATGCATGTTCAGGGCGCCGATGCGCGCCGCAGCCAGCACATCCGCCGCAATGATCCGCGGAAACGACGCCACCACGATGACGTCGGGCTTGAATCGCCCGACCTCGCCGGCCTCGATCAGGGGAACGCCAAACGCGGCCAGCGGATCTTTCTTGCCCCGCAAGCGGCGCGCGAGCGTGCGCAACACGCCGCCGCGCGATGGAGGTCCGACAATGGCACTGAGGCGATGATCGCTCGCAAGGCGCGCCATGGCCATCTGCGACAGCGGGCTGCCGCTGGCGAAGCCTACGATAGTGAGCGATGCCATGGCCGTGATCGCTGTCTTTCCCGCCGCGATGGCGCCTCGAAACTCGCCCGCGCAAATGATAAAGCCGGCCAGTGCAAGGTCAATCCCGGTGCCCGCTTGCGGGTCTATCCGCCAAGAACCTTGCGCCAGGCGCCTTCTTTGCGCATGAACTGGTGTTTTGCATCGGACCGTCGAGCCGATGGCGCTCCAAGAGACCGGTCATGCTCAACCGTCAGGTCCTCAACATCGTCGCCAATTTTTCCGGCGTCGGCGCCCGGCTGATTTTTTCGCTGGCCTTCAATATCGCCTATTTTCGCCTGCTCGGCAGCGAGGGCTATGGGCTGATCGGCTTTTATGCCTCGCTTGCGGCGCTGTCGTCGTTGTTCGATCTCGGCCTCAACCAAACCACCATGCGCGAGGTGGCGCGGCGCGGCGCCGATGGCGAGCGCGCCGGCGAATTGCGCGTCGTGGTCTTCACGCTGCAATTCGTGCTCGGCGGCATCGGGCTCCTGCTCGGGTTGCTGGTGGCCGTTTTTGCGCGATGGATCGCAGCGTCGTGGTTCTCGGTCAGCCAGCTTGCGGCCGATGACGTTACGGCGTCGGTTGCGCTGATGGGCGCCGCGCTCGCGCTGCTGTTCCCGGCGAATTTCTTCTACGCGACGCTGATCGGCCTGCAGCGGCAGGTGCTGTCCAATGTCGTCATCGTCGCCGCAACCGCGGGCCGCGGCGCGCTGACCCTTGCCGCGCTGTTTGCGTTCGGACCGAGCCCGGTGATTTTCTTTTCCGCGCAAATCGCAGCCTCCGCGATCGAGACCGGCGTTCTCGGCTTGGTCGTCTGGGAATCGCTGCCGGCCTCGCCGCAACGGCCGCGTTTCGACATCGGCCTCCTCAAGACGACCTGGAAATTCACCTCGGGCACCTGGCTCGCCGTGACGTTCGCGCAGGTGGCGATGCTGGGCGACAAGATCATTCTTTCCACCCTGCTCCCGCTGCATCTGTTCGGCCTCTACAGCCTCGCGGTCACCGTGACCTCGACCCTGCAGCGGCTGGCCGCTCCCTTCACCAACAGCTACTTCCCCTACTTCGTCAGGCTCAGGGAAGAGCATCGCGGCGATGTCCTGCTCGGCGCCTACCGGCAGGCCTGCGAATTCGCCTCCGCGATCTTTCTGTCCGCCGGTCTGTCGCTGATCGCCTACGCCGCGCCGATCGCGCAGCTGTTGTCGACCGATCCTGCCGACACAGTGAAGCTCGGATGGCTGCTGGCGCTGCTGGCGGCGGCCAATACGGTGAATGTCGAGATGGCGCTGCCATTCTCGCTGCAATTCGCCCATGGCATCACGGCGATTGCGCTGCGGCTCAATCTGGCGCTGTGCGTGCTGTATCCGGCGGCGCTGGTGCTGCTGGTACCGGGCTACGGGATGGAGGCCGCCGCCGTGCTGTGGCTCGCCGCCAATGCGCTGATGTTTCCCGCTCTCATCGTCATGACCCATCGGATAATCCTGCCCGGGCAGGCGTGGCCCTGGCTGGTTCGTACCATCCTGCTGCCGGGTGTTGGCGCAACGGCGGTGTCGATATCAGGCGCCGCAATCATGCCGGGCCTTTCGCGCCTGCCGACCCTGATCTGGCTCGCTTTCAGCGGCGCGCTCGCGCTCGCGGTCGCGCTGCTCTGTGCCCCCGAGACGCGAGAGATCATTTTCTCGCGGCTGGGCAGGCGCGGCAGCAGGCGATAGCGCGCTCAGTCGAGCCCGCCGCCAAAACGTTCGGTGAACTCGATCAGGATACCGTCGGGATCGGCGACATAGGCCGAGCGGCTCCGCGGCCATTGCACCGGCGCGTCGTTGAACTGCAGCTTGTAGCCAAGATCGTGGATCCGCCGCACCGTCTCCTCCATGTCGTCGACGACAAAGCCGACATGGTTTACATGGACGTCGGCCGGCCGGTAGACGCCGCCCTTCACCTCGAAGAAGCAGACATAGAACTTGTCCCTGGCTCCGAGGATGCACCAGCGCACGCCGTTGTCCTCGCCGCCCTCCTTGCGTTCGACCCCGAGCAGCCGGCAATAGAACTCGACTGACGCATCGAGGTCGCGCACCGAGAGGTTGACGTGGTCGATGCATCGCGCCGCCACGGGCGCCTTGGCTTGCGCCACGCTGCCGGTCGCAGCCGCGCCGCGCGCCTTATCCTGAATGGTCATGGCCATTTTCCTCCCGGCGGGGCCCTGTCGATATTTCGAAGCTTTGTGGCTTTTCGGCAACAGTTGCGAATGAATAGCATGTGTATGCTCGCACAAATATTTGTAGTGTGCCGGCTGCGCTGCTTCAATGCTCCGGGAATATTTGGTCCCACACGGCGATCTAGGGCGGCATGACAGAGACGAACACCACGGCGGCGGGAGTTGCGACCCCGGAAATGCCCGAGCCCGCCATCGGACCCGGCATGCCCGTTGTTTGCGCCGATACCGATCACGCTGCTCCGCGTGACGTCGATGCCATGTTGCGCGACGCCGGCCTACGTCCGACGCGGCAGCGGGTGGTGCTGGCGCAATTGTTGTTCGCGCAAGGCGATCGGCATTTGACCGCCGAGATGCTGCACAACGAGGCGACACAATCGGAGCAGCACGTATCGCTCGCCACCGTCTACAATACGCTCAACCTGTTTGCGAAGATGGGGATGCTGCGCGAGATCGGCGTCGACGGCGCCACCACCTATTTCGACACCAAGACCTGTGATCACCACCACTTCTTCATCGAAGGCGCGGGCGAGATCCGCGACATCCCGACGACCCAGATCCGCATCGGCAAAATGGCCTCCATTCCGGAAGGCTACGAGATTTCCCGGGTCGATCTGATGATCAGGCTGAGAGCCAAGCGCTGAACGAACCGGCGGGAAATCCCGACGCATTTGCGACCAGACATTACTCTCTCGCTCGTTCCAACTAGGCTACGCGCTCGCTGAAGGTTCGACGGCAGCTGCCGCGACCTTTACGAGCGAACACCCCTCTTGAATGCTACTCAGCCGGAATTGAGCCGGACGCATCGCGCGCGTCTTGCGATGATGACCGCCGCGGCCTGACATGCGCCAGAGCAGACCGAGCGACACCGGCCAGCGAGCACGCAACATCCCGGTAGAAAATCCAGATGTCGCCGACCCACTGCGTAAAGGGCCGCTCGACATGTGCCCGATCTGCGATGCCATAGCCGGATGGCCGATTCGCCCCGGCATACCAGGTGCCGAACAGATGATCCCAAAGCGGGCAGACGGAGAAATTCAGGTCGCGATGCTCCTCGTCGACCGAATGATGGATTTGATGATTTTGCGGCGACACGATGATCCAGCGGCCGATCCACCCGAAGCTCCAGGGCAACTGGCTGTGCTGGAGCGAGGCGATCATCTGATAGACAATGAAAAACGCTGCAAACAGGCCTGTCGTGGGCACCTTCATCAGAATGAGGGGTGAAAGCGCCGGAAGCACATTGATGAAGCCGGCCGCGGGATTTTCGCGAAACCCGGTGAAAATGTTGAATTCGGAAGCCGAGTGATGGTAGCGATGCAGGTACCAGAACCATCGCCAGTGCAGCAGGCGGTGATGCCAGTAAGCGACGAACGTCGTCAACGCATAGTAGACAGAAAAAGCCGCAATGACCTGAAGCGCCCCATCTGACGGCAGCTCCCAGCGGACCCAGTCAAGTCGAGCGGTGAGCGCATCCATGAGTTTCGCGATCCCGAATGCCAGCCCGAACGAGAGGGTGTACTCCGAGATCCATTTGAGGGGCGTGAAATAGACGACGGTAAAGCCGAGATCGGATAGCGCCGACCACCCGCGCTGGACGAACACGACATTTACGGTGGTGTTTCTCCAGTTGAGAACGAACAGCTCCAGGATTATCAGCGCCACGGTAAACAGGATTACTCTGCCGCCCGGCCCCAGCGCGCGCTGCCAGTTTGCCTCCACGAAGCCAACGGCCCAGGACCACACCTCCGACGCGTTCTGCGGGTCGAATACCACGAACAAAGCGAGAGATGCGGCGACAACGCCGATCGCCGTGGCGTAGGGCAAAAGCCTGACGAGGCGCGCGCGTTCCACCGTTTCCAAGCCTCAAGGAATGATCCTGCGGGCAGGGATATACCCTAAAATGGCTTCGCCAACCAGTAGAGCCAGCTTTATTGGCGTCGAGGCGATCCGCTCTGCCAAGGCCATCCAGCCCAATATTCCCCCAATATTCCAAAGACTCGCGGAACATTGGTGAGCCGGGCTTGGCAGCGAAGGTTACCGGCCGTCGTCAGCGCCTCTGGTATCGGCCAGTTGCAACGACCATCCGGGGCCGCCGCGACTGGACGCGCACTTGCCGCGGCAGGCCGTCAAGCTTACTCGGCCGGAATGGAGGCCGGCGTATCGGCGGCTGGCGATGTCGGTCGCGTCCGTGCGATGCACGCCCAGATCCGCCGCGCCGCTGCGGCCAGCGCGAGCGCGACATCCCGGTAGAAGATCCAGACGTCGATCAGCCACTGGGTGCGCGGCCTCTCGACATGCGCCTGATCCGGGATGCCGTAGGCGGACGGCCGGTTGGGTCCGCCGTACCAGGTGCCGAACAGCTGGTCCCAGAGCGGATAATTGCTGAAATTCTTGTCGCGGTGCTCTTCGTCGATCGAATGGTGGATCTGGTGCATTTGTGGCGGTGTCACGACCCATCGGCCGAGCCAGCCGAAGCTCCAGGGCAGTTCGCTGTGCTGGAGCGACGCGATCGCCAGATTGACGAAGACGAAAGCCGCGAAGAGGCCGCTATCGGGTATCTTCAACAAGGCCAGCGGCGAGAGCGCTGGGATCAGGTTGCTGATCATTTCTGCCGGATTGGCGCGAAAGTTGGTAAGGATATTAAAGTCTGTCGCCGAGTGATGGAACCGGTGCAGTTGCCAGAACCAGCGCCAGTGCATCAACCGGTGCTGCCAGTAGCCGACAAATGTCGACAGGAGATAATAGACGGCGAAGGCGCCGGCGACCTGCAGGATTCCGTCTGTCGGCAGCTCCCACCGCATCCAGCCAAGACGGGTCGCGAGCGCGTCCCCGAGTTTTACCGCAGCGAATGCCAAGCCAAAGGTGAGGACATAGTCCATCAGCCATTTGAAGCTGGAAAAGGTGACGATCGCGAAGCCCAGGTCCGTCATCGCCGACGCCTTGCGCCGGACGAAAACCCGGAAGACCGTCGTCTTTTCCCAGTGGAGGAAAAATAACTCCAGAACGATCGCGAGCACGGTAACGATCAACGCCTGGCCGGCCGGTCCCAACAACACGCGCCGCCATTTGGTTTCGACGAGACCGACGGCCCAGGCACACCAGTCCAGCGCGGCCTGACGTTCGAACGCCATCAGTACGACGACAGCCACAATAAGGCCGCCGATCGCGGCTGTATGACGCCACAGTCTGAAGGTGCGCGCGCGATTCACCGTTCCGGAAATCCCCGACAATACCGGGGCGAAGATAGCCCAAGGCCGGTTTGCCCGCCAGTACCGCCGGTCCGCATTTCACCTCGGGCCGGTCGCAGTCCAAGGTGAATTGTTGCCGAAATGACGCAGCTGCCGAGCCTCGTCCGGATAGCGCCGTCAGCATGTCGCGAGAACGGACGCGCCGCTCAGCGGGCAGATCTCCGTGCCTTTCGCCTATCGAGCCAAAGCAGCAGGCCGGTCACAAACGAAACCGGAAGAAGAAGGCTTGAGGGGAACACTATGGCTGATCCGAAGGGGCCCAGCATGAGATTCCGATGCAACGGATATACTACCGCCCTGAAGACTTCGCTCGCCACGCGAATCTCGCCGTCAATTGACGTCAAAATAATTGGGCATTTGCGGTCGACAAAGACTTGCGTTTCCCCCTTGTCGTTGAGGTTGTTGGGGGCTGCCAGCCGCGCGAGGTACGGCTGCTGTTCCGGTTTGGGAATATCAATCGCCACAAATCTTGATGTGGGATAGCGCGCTTGCGCAAGATCTACGGCCTGACCAGGCGTCGTCCGCGCATTGCGAACGCGCGACGCCAATGCGCTTCGACAAAGCCAACCGCCCAGGACCACAGGTCCAGAAACTGGCGCTCGAACGCAACGACGGCGAGCGAGAGCAGCAGCAGGCCCGACAGCGCCGCGTAAGGCAACAGTTTCATCAGGCGCGTGCGATTCACTATCCCCAGGCCTCGTCAGATGCTGCAGCAGTATAGCCCAACACCGTTTCGGTCGCCAAGGGTTACAAACCCATGGGCGCAAAGCGCTTTTCCCAAGCGATCGACGGCAGGCATTACGCGCTGCGTTTGCGATTTTTCCTCTTGTCGAGCCAAAGCAACAACCCGGTCACCCATGAAAGTGGAAGTATCAGCCCGGCCAGAAATACGATTGCCTGACCCAACCGGCCCAGCATCAGGTTGAAGTGCAGAGGGTGTACGATGGCCTTGAACGTTTCAGCCGCCACGGCGGCCTCGCGGTCGAGCACGGTCAGAATGATCGGGCATACGGGGTCAATGTATACCTGGGTCTGCCCCTTGAGTCCGAAATTGTCGGGCGGCGCGAGTTGCACCACAAGCGGCTGATCTTGCGCGCTGGGAATGACGACCGCCGCAAGCCGTGACGACGGATAGCGCGCCAGCGCGAGCGCCGCGGCCTGGCCAGGCGTTGTTCGCGCCGGGCATGCACCCGGTTTGGACACTTGAGCGAGCGCACCGGGGTCGGGAGTGCGCTCGACGGACACCAGCGAAATCGTCGGGTCGATCCAGTCGGGCCTGAGGAAATAGACGCCGGTTGCTGCGAGAATGAATAGCGGTACGTATAGATAGACAGTGAACAGGTTATGGAGATCGAGCAACCGTCTGCGACCGCGTGCACCCCGCTTGAGGGTCAGCGCGATATACCAATTGCGGTTGCGTGGCCACCAGAGGTACAGCCCGGTCGCCATCAATACCATCATGGCAACACCAAGCCAGGCAAGGGCATCTCGACCCCAGGACAACCAGCCGCCGGAGGCCCCCAGGCTGGCATGGAGTCGCAAGACAAAGGTGGCGAACCTGTCTTCCCAGATGTAATTCCCTAGCGGAAGTCCGCTATTGGAGTCGATGGTTATGAGCCAATGGGTATTGCCCGCGCCAACCGCACCCAGCACCGCCGCGTTCCCGGTGGGACCAAACCCGGGTCCAAGGACAAAGCCGAGTTCGAGGTCGCCGTAGGCGCGACGCGCATTCGCGATCCATTGATCGACAGCGGGTTGCGAAGGAATCGGACCGGCAACATCAAAGATGTCGCCAACCTCGATCCTCAATAACTGATCGTTCAAAACGAGCACGGATCCGGTCAACCCGATCAGCGCCAGGAGGAATCCAGCGGTCAACCCGAGCCACAGGTGCGTCTGAAGCCAGATCTTCCTGGCTGAGGGAAGCCTATGCCTGAGAGTGGGGGCCATAGTGTTCATTTCAGCTCAATCGGGTGTTGCAATGAAAGCGGGCTTTGAACGTCAACATAGTTACAAACATTGTCGTACGGATGAGCTAGCGCCGCCAATCTTTCGCGTAATATCACAGCTTCGGGAGCCTTTTTGAGCAATATTTCAGACCCCAATCGAGCATTCGTGAATGCTCTGGTGAGTGCAGCACAAGCCGGCTTCGCGATCCGTGCTCGTTCGGTCCCTTCCATTGTCAAGCCAGGGCAGATGTTGGCTTGCGCCTTTGGCGCCACTGCACTCGCTGCGCCGACTACGACGCGCTGACTTGTCCGGAACGGGTCGTCTCAGGTTCCAGCTCGGCACGCCGTTTCCGAAACGTCAGGCTCGCGAAATCGATCGCAATCCCGACGATGGCCATCGACGCCAATACCAATGCCGAGTTCGCGATCCCCAACGGCCCCTGAACCGGACTGAGCAGGAGGCTGGCGAGAATGAACGTCAGCAGCAAAGGTGGCGTCGCCAGGCTCGAGTGCCTGGCTCCAAAGGCGCTCCAGCCCGCGGCAAATCCCCAGATCAAGACATAGATGACCGCCCCGGCGGCACCGAAGTCGATATAGGCGGCCGCCCAGGCGGTTGGGAAAAGGCCGTCAATCTTCGCAGCCTTCAACTCCGTATTCATCGACAGCAGCTGCTGGTTTTGCGGAAGAAAGGATCGGAGAATTGGCGAGAGAACGCCGATTTCGTAGATGCCCCAATGCAGCGTGAACTGCGCCCGAGCTTGCCAGGCCAGATCGAGGACGTAGACGCCGTGGGTGATGTAGAAATACGTGTTCAGCAGATTGGAGGCGGTGCTCACCGAAAGCCAACCGGATTCGACCGCCGACAGCACATAGCCTCGCGGGCTGGTATGCCAGGCCTCCCGCTTCAGCCCCAGCAGTTGCAGTAGCGCGCTGACATCCGGCGAATATCGGAGTTCAGCATGACCCGGCGACGCTCTTGTCGCATCGATCATCTTGCTCAAATCGGTGGCGCTGATCGCGTCCGTGGACTGCGGTTGGCGGGGCTGCGCCAGTTCCTGCTGGACGTCCACCAGCTGCTGCTCAACCTCGCGGATCTGCCCCCGATATTCAGCATCACGAGCAGGGCTATTACTCGACCCGGCGGGATTGTTGTCCGGCGCCGGATTCTGCTCGGGCGCGGCAGACTGCCTCTCTGCGGCCAGCTTTTGTTCCAGCGCCGCCCGCTTCATTTTAAGAGCCCGAAACCGTTCGGCTTCCTGCTCTCTTCCCTTTGACAGTAACTCCTGTGCCAGCCCGCTCATCTCGGTGCAGAAATTGCGCCTGCTCGCCCACATGGCGTTGGTGTAAATACCAAACAGCACAAGGAGGGCGACCGTCTTGATGAGAAGGTGGTGTCCCTGCGGCAAATGCCGCCGACCCTGACCGACCCGGACCAGCACTGCAGCGATGGCGAGCACAATGGCGAACAAGATCGGCATGCGGCCGGAATACAGCAGCGCATAGCCGATGGGACAGAGAATCGACAGTTGCGCGAGAAACGCCGCCCAGCCGCGGACTTCCTCGCCCTTCAGGACAAACAGCACCAGCGAAACGAAGCCGAAGGAGAAAGTGAGATAGCCTGCGTAGAGCAGCGGGGTCCGTCTGATTTCGATGACGTCGATCAATGTCGGGGCGCAGCGGAGCAATTCCGCATATCCGCTGTTGCCGATACCGCTCAGCACGATGCGATCGAAAGCGATCGACGCGATTCCAGCCAAGCCGAGCAGCGACATCGCGATCACGGCAATGTTGAGCGTGCCGACCGGCGGCGCGGGCGGGCTTGGACGAAGTCGCGACCAGGCGCGGAAGCACCAGGCGCCCGCCCGGTCGCCAACGACGAACAGCGACACGCCGACTGCTACCAGCACCAGGACCGCGACCGAGGGCTGCCGCGGAAAATCGATAGGACCGAACGCGACGCCGATCAGGGTTGCGCACCAAACTACCGCCATGAGGATCGCAGGCGACGACAAACCGCGGGTTATTTTGACGAGCTGCGGCATGCTGTCCGGTTCTGACGGATGATCCACTGTTACGTGGCGGCTTCGAATTCCCTGGTCCGCCTACGGGTATAGCATACCCGTCTCCGTTGAAAGGCCGGCCAAGGCGGAACAAGCCACTGTCGCAAGCCCTTGCCGACCGACCAATGGCCCCTTTCCACGGCGAACAAAACCATGTCGTTATTTACGGTACGGTGGCGGAGATTACTTCAATCCAGCTCGAACCTATCCTTGTAGTCGAGGCGCAGAGCGAGGTCTGGTCCTCCTTCGGTGCCCAATAGACCTCGCGCAGATCCTTCTTCATTGTTGCCTGCGCCGAGAGCGGGACCTTTCCAGGATATTGACGGTCTTGTGCACCCAGCATCGCTGGTGGCGCGTGCCGGGGAGGACCTCGTCGAGCGCCTTCCAGAAGCCGAGCGCGCTGTCGCCGACCGCAATTTCGGGGGCGATCCGCAACCCGCACTGCTTGACGTCGATCAGGAGCTCGCGCCAGTTCTGCGCGCTCTCCCGCACGCCGACCTGAAAGCCGATTAGTTCCTTCTTGCCTTCCGGCGTCGCGCCGATCAGCACCAGCATGCATTCGCCGTGGCCTTCCATGCGGGCCTGAAGGAAGACGCCTCGGCCCACACGTACACATATCGCCGCGCCGACAGATCGCGCCTCTGCCAGCGCTCGTACTCGCCTTGCCACTCGGCCGTCAGCCGGGACACCACCGCAGGCGACAGGTTGGGGGCGTCCTTGCCCAGCAAGGCCGTCAGCGCCTCATGGAAATCGCCGGTCGAGACGCCACGCAGGTAAAGCACCGGCAACAGCGCATCCAGACTTCTGGTCCGCCGGCCCACAGCGGCAGGATCGCCGAGCTGAACCGGATCCGCTGGCCATCTCCGGCCGCCCCGCGGTCGCGAATCTTCGCCCGCGCAACCTCGACCGGGCGACCCATCTCGATAAGGACGAGCTTCGATGGTTTAGATCGATAGTCGGCGAGGATCTCGCGACTCCGTCTGTGTTTCGGTAAATCCAATTTGGGCTTGGATCGTTAAGAAAAACGCGCTTGATGGCGGATCGGTCCGCGCCGTTGAGCAGCAAGAAACCGGCAGGATTCCGCATATGGTCGAGCCCCCGGATAAGCCTCACCCAGCCACCGCATAGTGCGAGCCTCCACCCCCCCCTTTAGCTTTCGACTAAGGCCAGCCGACGTTCGAAAGCTGCAACCGCTGCGCATCAGCGATATCATCCAGCCTGCAGCGAAAATGCCATGGACTGAAACGGTATCGCAGTTCCGCTTTCAGTTGTCCGGTGAACAGGAACGCGCCTTGGTTGACATTGGCTCGCTGAAAACGCGCCTGCTTGCCGTCCACAATGTCGACGTCGAAGCAGTGGCTGAACTCGACCGGCAAGATCAGCAGCGAGGTGCCCTCGCTTTTAGCCTCAACGACGAGGCGATCACGAAAGACCCTGATTTCCGAAGAGCTGCCTGCGACGAGCGACGGCGGCACGTGTTCGTATACCGTCGCATCGTTTGAGCTCCCGGGATCGGCCATCCATCGCATGGCCGCATCCGTCGTCTGAACCAGAGCGGGCGAGGTGGACCAATACCCTCCCGTTTTCGCGTCCCGAATTTCATACAAGAACAGAGTCCACTTCTCCGGATTCCCCGGGTCGGTGACGAAACGGCTCTTGGGCGCAAGATTTGGAACTGGATGGTCGGTGATGACGAACCGTACTCCCAGCATTGCAAACAGGCGCGGCTCGAAACGCGTAAACGTCGTGACGACTCGTACGTGCTTTTCTGTTCGCGCGCTCAGCAACCGCGAGTTGATTGCGTGAAAAAAAGGCGACGAGAACGGGTTGATTTCGATGAGAGTGGGGATATCGAAGTACCACATCCCATAGTAGCGGTGATCATTGCCCGTCCTAAACGAAATATCTTCGGAATAAATATGCTGCCTGGTGAATGGCAACGGGACGTCGTGGCGTTCAAAGTCGGTCCCACTTAGGTTTACAACACGCCCGCGGAAGACGGCTCCTTCCTCGAGACCGATTTCGGACTTTAGCAACTCCACCAGCGACGTACTCCGCGGTGGCCAGCGTAGAGGATTTTCCTGACGGAACTGGCTGTCCGAATATGGGTGATGCAGTGCAAATATGGATGCCCACGGCAATAGAACAAGGCCGGGCATGGCCCACCTGAAAAGCCGCGGTGAGTCTATCCACCAGCCAACGAACAAATAAGCGCTAAAGATTGCATAGAAAGGCAGGCAGAACATATCTACATAATAGCCGATGATACTGGGCCCTGACCACTTCACGCCGCCAATCTGCGCATACAAGAGAATGCTCAGCTGCAGCACGATGAAAAGGAGAAAAGCAATCGCGAAGATTCGCAACCGCCCTCGCTCGCGCCACCCGACGAGCACCGCGCCGGCCAAGGACGTGGGCCACAAATACGGTCCAGGTCCAGCGCCAGAGCCAGAGCCAGCCGTAAGTATGAGAAAGGACTGGTCCGTCCATTTGACTGGTTGCTCGACGAAATCATCCCAGAAGAATGTGGTGGGGGCGTAATAGAGCAGAGCGTAGCCGTAAGCCAAAAATGCCGCGGCGAGAGTCAGAGAGACAAACGCTGCTGCGGCCGATTTCCGCAACCGCTCCGAATTGTCTTTGGCTGCGGCGACAGCAGCCAACCCAAAAACCAGCAGCATTACGCTGGCAAGCGCGGCGAGGACCGGCCGGGCGATTGCGAAGTGCCCAAGCAAAACCAGGATAGTCAGGACAAGTTTCGCATCCGTCCTGGTCCGGGTTCGTCCGATCGCGATAAAGGCGCATAAGGCCAAGGTACTTTCCGCAATAGCTTCCATGAAATGTGGGTTGCCCCACATCCGCTGCCCGGTGAATGCCGGGACAAAATATGGCAGCGTCAACAAGGCTCCGATCAGGGCAGCGGCCAGGCTCGTGAGGCGGCCGGCGCCGAGGCATCTTGCCAGGACGATCGTCGAAAAAAAGAATTCCAGTGCAAATGCCAACAATGCAACAACCGGCATCCACTCATCGGCGACGAGCGACGCAAGGATAAATCCCGGCATCAGCTGCGTTGCTTGCGGAACCCACATATCCCCGAGCCCCTGCAAGAAATTCAATGAAAAGCCTATCTCCGGACTCATCCATTTCTTTTGCGAAGTCACGATCGCAAGAATGAACGTTCCGTCAAAACGGTAGAACAAGGCGTCCCGCATATAGGAGAAATTGACTGCGCTGAGCGCCGCGAACGAAGTAGCAGGCAGAGCCCACCAGTAGCGACCGCGCACGATGGTGGAGAAAATCGTGCTCTTCACGGAGCGCTCTGAAGACATTGGGCGTCTTTCAAGTCACCTGTTCGGCGAGTGCTTCTGGCGCGACAGTCTTGCTATAAATGCGCCATGTCGTCCAACTCGATTCAAACAAATTCGGTAACCGCTCGGCTGATGACGTCGCAATATGTCGCGGCACTCGCCGGATTTCAAGAGCGTGAATCTGCGATTGGGGACCTTTGGGTCCGGGCCGGCTATCGCCAGACCGCCTTGCCGGTCGTCAAGGCCTATCGTGGGGATTCTTCTTACAGCTTCCGGAAACGAGTCGGCAACTCAGCACCCGCACCCATTCGGCTTCCGGCACTCCCAGCTTGACCCGCAGTTCCTCCTGGATCAGCCCGGTCATCTGAATGCAGAAATTGCGCCGGCCCGACCACATGGCATTGGTGTAGATGCCAAACAGCACGAGGACGGCGATGGCTTTGATCAGCAGCAGTTCCGCATATCCACTATTGTCGATCCCGCTCAGCACCAGACGATCCAGCGCGATCAACGCGATTCCCGCCAGGCCGAGCGGCGAAGTCGCGACCACCGCAAGGTTCAGCGTGCGCGCCGGTGGCGCGGGCAGGTTTGAACGAGATTGCAACCAGGTGCGGAAGGCCCAGATACCCGCCCGGTCGCCTGCGATGAACAGCGACACGCCGACGGCTACCAGCATTGCGCACCAAACGCCCGCCATGAGGATCGCAGGCGAGGACAAACCGCGAGCTGTCTTGATGAGATGCTGCATGCCGTCAGGTTCTGGCGGATGATTCACTGTTGCGTCGAGGTTTCGAATTCCCTGGCCTGTCTACGGGTAAAACATATCAGCCTCTGTTGAAAGAGCGGCCACGGCGGAAGAAGCCCTTGGCGCAAGCCCGGACACTAGGTCTCTGGATCGTGCCGAGAAATCGAAATGGACGAAGGCTCCAGAACTTCCCTGCCTTGCAACTCGCTGTCAGATTGTCGGGCGCAGGTCGTCGTCCGGGATCGGGGGATCGCCGTTTCCACCCGCTCTGCGGTAATAGAGCCTGTACAATTCATTAACCGCGAATGCCCAGTCGCCAAGTCTGCCTTGCGTCCGCAACTGGTAGACGAACATCTGTCCGAACGGAGCAACGCTGGCGAGTTGTCCGTTTTCGACGAGCGCGAGCCAGCTATCCACATCCGCGACGGCGCGGCTCAGGCATTGATCGGCAAGCTCTTGGTCGGGCGGTTCGCTCATCGTCCGGACGCGTCGACTTGTCGGGATCGCCGGCAGCTCTCGGTTCTGCGGATCATCCATTGCTCGTGTCGCAAGGCGGGAACGCGTTTCCTCGCCCTGCCTAGGGGTAGAGCATATCGGCTTCCGGTGGAAGGCCGGCCGACCGGGCCACGCCCCCGGTCCCAGTCCAATGATGGACAGATCGTCGCGGGCCGGCGCGGCGAGGCCCTGCGGCCCCTTTTCACGGCGAACCGAATCATATCGTTATTGACGCGGGCGTGCCGGCTTCGAGGCATGACGGAACTTTGGAGGCCGTCACGCCGCTTCATCGAATTGTTGCGTGATCGAGTTTCTTCATCGCCACTCGTGATCCTTCGATTTGTCTTGACGTTCCGGTCATTTGGAAGCCGTGATCGAAAGCATGCGTTCGCTGGAAGATGGGGATCAACGGTGCTAACGGTCCGCCGCCGGTAATTGCTCCCCGGGTTTCGCCCGGACTTTCGAGGGACATCCGTTTCCCATGCCCGGTAAAATCGTGATTGTGAGTCAGTATTTCGCTCCCGATCCCACGACCACAGCGACTTATGTAACCGCGATCGCCAATGGACTGACGACCGACAGCGAGGTTCTCGTGATTTCCGGAACCGCCCATTCCAGTGCCGCTGCCGCCGGGTTCCGCGTCGTGGAAGTCGCAAGCTGGACGCCGCAGAAGGGCGCGGTGCTGCGCCGGGCGATCGCCATGCTGTGGCTGTCCGCAAAAATGTTGGTTGCCACGCTCAGGCATGTCGGCAGAGACGATGTCGTGCTTTGTGTGACCACGCCGTTTGCACTGCCCTACCCGGTCGCGCTGGCGACCAAGCTGCGCAAGGCGCGCGCCGTCCTGTTGATTTATGATCTCTACCCCGAAGCGCTGATCATGGCGGGACTGGTGCGGCCGCGATCGCTGGTGGCGAAAGTCATCCGCTTTGCCAACGGCCTGCTGTTCCCGGCGCTCGACGCCATCATCACCATCGGGCGCGACGTCGAGGCGTTGCTGCTCGCCTATAGCAATGTCGTGAAGCGCAATATCCATTTCATTCCGAACTGGCCGCTGCTGCCGATCCGATACCGCGAAATCTCCGCGGCCAAACCTTTTCGCGCCTTCCCGGACAAGCTGGTGGTCGGCTTGTCGGGCAATCTGGGGTTCACCCACAGTGCGGCCACGGTTTTTGAAGCGGCGCGACTGTTGAAAGACGAACAGAATATTCACTTCATGCTTTCCGGATGGGGAAGCGGATGGACACAATTGACCGGGCTTTACGCCGCAACGCCGCTTCCCAACGTCACGCTCGTCGATCGGGTGCCGGAGTCCGAACTCGAGGCATTCCTCGCGGCGGCCGACGTCTGGGTGATTCCCTATCGTCGCAATGTGGTGGGCGTGTCGGTCCCGAGCCGGATCTACAATCTGCTGGCGGTCGGACGGCCGGTCATCGTGACCGCCGAAGCCGGTTCGGAAGCGGCATTGATGCTGAAAGAGGAAAATATCGGCTGGGTCGCAAGGCCTGAAGATCCGCGCGATCTGGCCGACGCGATCCGCTCTGCCGCGGCCGATCGCCAGGAGACGCTGGCCAAGAGCAAGCGTGCCGCGCTTGCCGCGCAAAAATATACCGCGGACCGCGCGATCGACCGGTACCGGCAGGTCGTCGGCGACATCATGAACTCGGTCCGGTAGCGCGAGCATGGCCCCGATCGTCCTCATCACTGGCGCCGACGGGTTTGTGGGACGTCACATGGTGGCGGCGCTGGCGGAAGCCGGCTGGCAGGTGCGTTGCGCCCAGCGCTCGATCTGCCCGGCGGCCCGCGCGGACACGGTTGGAGGCCTCGAACTCGGGCCGGCGACCGACTGGCGAGCCGCTCTTCGCGGGGTCGACGCGGTGATCCATCTGGCGGCACGCGCGCACCGCTCCCGCAGCGTGCAGGAACGCGAGAGCGATCTGTATCATTGCGTCAATGTCGAAGGCACCCTGCAATTGGCGCGCTGCGCGGCCGCGGCCGGCGTGCGCCGGTTCATCTTTCTGAGCAGCGTCGCGGTCAACGGCGGCACCACCGAGGGACGGACGCCGTTTTGCGAGCACGACGGCATCGCGCCCAAAACCGTCTACGGCAAGACCAAGGCCGCCGCGGAACGGGGCCTGGCGGAACTGGCTGTTGGGACCGCGATGTCGATCACCGTGATTCGCACGCCGATGATCTTCGGCACCGGTGCCGTCGGCAATTTCGGCCGGCTGCTGTCGGCGGTGCGCGCCGGCGTGCCGCTGCCCTTTGGCCTGATCGACAACCGGCGCGCCTTTCTCGGAATTGAGAATCTGACTTCCTTTGTCAGCCATCGCCTGACCGCGCAACATTCCGCGCCGTTCGACGTGTTTCTGCTGGCCGACGCCGAGCAGGTTTCCACGCCGCAATTCATCCGGCTATTGGCGCGCGCGAGTGGCCGGCCGGCACGCCTGTTGCCGATTCCGCTTTCCGTGCTGCGGGCGCCGATGAGCTATCTCGGACTGACCGACGCCTTGATCGGGTCGCTGGAAGTGGATGCCCGCAAGGCCAACGCGACGGGGTGGCGTTGTCGGCTCAGCCTCGCCGAGGGCCTCGCGCATGCCGTCGCAACCTTGCCGGCACTCGACACGGCCGCCTGAGCCCGGTCCGGTTCATTCGCCGAGGCACACCTTGCCGCGCCGGATCCGCCGGTAGAGCGCAAACGACAGCGGCGGTTCGAATGTCGAGAATACCGGCTCCGCGACCTGCTCGAAACATTTCTCCAGGCCGGTTTTGATCAGCGGCGCATCGGGCGCCCAGATCAGCCAGGGCAGGACATGATCGACCGGCTGCCGCTGCACGACCATCCAGTTGCCGTTTTGCTGTATCCACTCTCTGGCGGTCTCATCCGTCCATGCCGTAATTTGTCGCAGCTCCTCCCTTGCCTGCGCAGCGTCCTCAGCGGTCACATTTGCATTCAACTCACGATAGGATGACGTCAGAACGAGAGTAACTGGTGGGACCCGGATTTCCGCCAGTGCCAACGCCAACGGGATGCGTGAATCGCGGCCGACAAATTCCACCGCCGAGCCGGGAGGCAAAAGCGTGCGCATCACCTCGCCGGCCGTACGAACTTCTTCCGGCAAAGAGTTGGCGCGATTGCGGATCGAGGGTAGTTGATTATAGACGCCGGTGAGACTCCAGGCTTGTTCCGCGGCCAGCCCGATCGAAGCCCCAGCTACCCCAACCGCGATGACGCGAGCCCGCAGATCGCTCCGACTCATCAGCATTAAGCCGTGCAAAGCAAGTCCGCCTGCCAGGGCGGCGAGATAATTGAAATAATTCGCATAGGCCTGGATGCAGCCGCCGCAAATCGGCTGCAGCCCAAGGTGGTTGAAAGCGAACATGTACCAATAGGATGCTGCAAACAGCGCAGTCCAGCCACGATTGGGGATCGGACGAAGCGCGGCAACGATCGTTGCGGCCAGTGCGCTTGCGATCGGCACGATATGGTGATTGAGAAAATAATGTCCCATAATGTCCCAGCCGAAGGCGTATGCGAGCAAATCTTGCAGCGTTGGGTGAGAGATCACGCCCAACATTTGATGGCTGAGACGCAAAGCGTGCGGATAGAGGCTCGGCAGCACCCCCGCCTGAATCAGCCAATCCGTCACACCTGGAACCCAGAGGGTGACGTAAACGAACCGATGCCCCCAAAGCAAAGCCATTAACGACCACGTCAGCACAAGTATCGCAGCCGAACAGAAATACACGCGACGGCGATCCCGGCCGGCCCTCAGCCAGACAATGCCGAGGCTCAACGCGATAAATGCAACCGAATTGATGCGAAGCAGATAAGCCATGGTCAGGACGGCGCCGAAGGCTGTCGCGACCGCAAAACTGGCACTCTTCTTCATTTGCAGGAGAAGATGCAGTGCGACCAGTTGCAGACAAATGAAGACGGCATATGGCGTCGCGCTGTTGAAGTAAAAAATACTGTCTTCGTTCAACGCAAAAACGACAATGGCAAATGCAATCGGCCAGACCGAACAGCCCAACCGTTGCAGCAGGCTCGCCAGCAACCCGATGTTGATGCCCGTCATGACAAGCGAGAAGGTGCGTGCCGAAACGACGCCATGACCGAAGATCCACTGCCAGGCACCCAGGGCATAGAAGAACAACGGCTGATACCAGGTCGCATCCTCGGCAGTGTAGGGCCTCACCGCGCCGCTGACGTACCACCACGATTTGATGATGTAGTCCGTTTCGTCGCCCCAGGTGCCCTGCCGCAACACAGCCGTGATCGAGAGCGCGATCCAGCAGACCAGGACGGCCAGCAGGACGCCGGCGCCGGCCCTGCTAAAGCGTCTATTGTCGTACGAAACGTCCATAAGGATATCGGTTCCCGCGGTTGTCTCGCAGAATCACGGGTTGGTTTCAAGCCGCGGTCTGGGCGACCGGTTTGCGGGGTATCTTGCCTAGGCAGTAGCCTCTGGGACATCCAATGCGTTTGTCACGTTCAGGAAGCCTTGCGGGCGATCATGATAATGTGGTCGTACGGAATCCGCAGCAAGTCGTTCAGGAAAAGGGTTTGAACGTCGAACCCCATACCGTTCAATAACCGGAGATAGCCCTCCGGGGTTCTGATGTTGGTTCCGGAGTCCAGATAGTTGAACAATCGGACCGCAACGCGCTGTCGGGGTAACCAGACGTTGTCAATCGTGACAATCCTTCCGTTCGGTTTCAGCAGACGCGCGAGCGACGCAAAAAGCGAAATAGCCTCGCTGTCCGCGATATGGTGAAGCAATGCGGAAATATTTATGAGATCGAATTGCTTGCCCTCCTGCTTCAAATCATCGGCGGCATTTCCAGCGATAAAGCGGCCGCGGTCGCCGTACCGCCGTCGGGCGTAGGCGATGTGCTTCGCGTTCAAGTCGATGCCGGTATAGTCGAGCGAAGGAAGATAGGACAGTATGTTGGCCGGTCCGCATCCCACGTCCAGCATTTTCATGCCAGGCGTCGGCCGCAAGACTTCGTTCACGTACCGTGTAATCGCTTTGTCCGCACCAAGCGAAAACATTAATCCCTTGTGGATCGACGGAACCGTTATTAGTCGGTAAGCGCCAGAGATTCGTTGCGCCATTGTTAACCCCCGAAACACCCCAAAATATGCCGCTCGTCGGCATCACGTTAAGCTGGGGAACGTATCGGAACATCCCCGCCGGGAACAGTCCACGTATTTCCAGACGCGGGCTCGGACGCCGCGCGGGTTCGCCCCGCCGCACAGCGGCTTGTCTCGAAAATCGGCCTTGAGATACCCGCGAGAGCGCACCTGACATCACGCCTTCGCAGCTTTCCCATTCCAGGGCACCAGCGATGGAGATCATGGGTGAGCCCCCGTACCGGGGAACACCGCTAAAGCGCAAGTCTGGCAAGTGAGCGACGATAGTCCCCGCAATACCGGCCCGATGCCGGACAGCCAGCGGTGCGGAGCTAAGACCCGCAAGGGCGGCTCCTGCAGGTCGCCGACGGTCCACGGCAAAAGACGCCGCCGGATGCACGGCGGCGCAGCGGGGTCGGGGGCGCCCAAAGAAAACGAGAACGCGCTTAAGGATGGCCTATTTACAAAAGAAGCAATTGAAGCGCGGAAACACCTACGAGAACTATTGCAACAGTCCCGGAGGCTTCTGCAGAAAATCCAGTGATGTGACGAAAATTGCCCCAAATTCCAAAGTTTTTTTATCCTACTTTGAGTGTGGACAATAGCTGAATGCGGAATATCGATGTCCTGCAGCTCGGCCCGACCATTCAAAACACGCGGTCAAATGCGAGGCAAGCACACACCGGAAGGCCGCCTCCGAGGTGGTTTTGATCCGGCCGGCGTCACTTTTGATATCGACTTTTCCGGCGACCGTCCCTGCATACCGGTCATCTCCGCCGCGGACGCCAAGGGTCGCTTCCTGGTCCACCCCCCGGCAACCAAGCGCGTCAAACTTATCAGGGTGCGTGGGAAAACCTAGGTTATGTGATCAGAAACATGATGCCGTGACAAGATCTTTCGATCGGCTTCCAATGCCGCATCGATAGAAAGCCTGGGGTTACAATGCCGATTTTTGGTATCATTTCACTAATACGTATGTCGGCGGCGAACACCGCAGCAGTACGATGCAGCGTGACGCCTGCACCAGGATCATCCACGGGCTGAATTCGCGACTTTTGTGCCGCTTGCCTCGAAATCGGCCTTGAGTTATCCACCGCGTACCTTGCCGCAGAGGGGAACAGGTATGTCAAGCACTGGCCAGACGCTGTACCGGCGCGCGCGCAAGGTCATGCCCGGCGGCACGCAGTTGCTCTCGAAACGTCCGGAAATGTTCCTGCCCGGCCAATGGCCGACGTACTACAGGTCGGCCAAGGGGGCCGAAGTCGTCGATCTCGACGGAAAAACCTATCTCGACATGAGTTACTGCGGCATCGGCGCCACCGTGCTCGGCTATGCCGATCCTGACGTCAACGCCGCGGTCAAGACCGCAATCGACATGGGCTCGATGTCGACGCTGAACTGCGCCGACGATGTCGAGCTCGCGGA
Source organism: Bradyrhizobium sp. (assembly GCF_035484855.1). Classification (GTDB taxonomy): domain Bacteria; phylum Pseudomonadota; class Alphaproteobacteria; order Rhizobiales; family Xanthobacteraceae; genus Bradyrhizobium. The sequence continues at coordinate 45,880 of NZ_DATHOP010000273.1, read as the reverse complement.
ACTTCTGATTGAGCTGCACCCGTGGGCGGACATGGTCCGCTTCGGCCGCGCCGGCGGCGAGGCCATGGCGATCGCGGTGCGGATTGCGCGCGCCGCAACCGGGCGCGACATGGTGGCGTTTTGCGGCTATCACGGCTGGCATGATTGGTATCTGAGCGCCAATCTCGGCGAGACCGCCGCGCTCGACGGCCATCTCCTGCCTGGTCTCGCCCCCAAAGGGGTGCCGCGCGGCCTCTCCGGCTTGATGCATCCGTTCCACTTCAACAAGCTCGACGAAATCGAAACCATCGTCGCCGGGCACGGCGAGCGGCTCGCCGCGATCGTGATGGAGCCTGTTCGTAGCACCGACCCGGCTCCCGGGTTTCTCAAGGGGATCCGCTCGCTCGCCGATCGCTGCGGTGCGGCCTTGATATTCGACGAGGTGACCGCCGGATTTCGCCTTAATTCGGGCGGCGCTCACCTCGCCTATGGCGTCGATCCCGACGTGGCCGTATTTGCGAAAGCGTTAGGAAACGGATTTCCGATTGCAGCGATCATCGGCCGTCATTCGGTGATGGATGCTGCACAAGAGACCTTTGTCAGCTCCACGGCCTGGACCGAGCGCGTCGGACCGGTTGCGGGGCTCGCCACACTGCGCAAGCATCGCGAGCAGAACGTCGCCAGGCATCTGATCCGGATTGGAACCCGCGTTCAGCGCGGATGGCAGGACGCCGCGGGCGCGAATGACCTTCCGATTCAGGTCTCCGGAATGGCGCCACTCGGGCATTTTGTATTCGACCGATCGGACGCACAGGAGATCAAGACATTGTTCACGCAGATGATGCTGGACAAGGGCATCCTCGCCCACGGCTCGTTCTACGCGATGCTGGCGCACACCGACGCGCATGTCGATCGGTATCTTGAGGCGGTCAATGAGGTGTTTCGCGCCTTGAAGATCGCCATCGATCAGAACGCCGTGCGGCAATTGCTGCGCGGACCTGTGGCGCATTCCGGGTTCAAGCGGCTGACGTAAGCAAGGCCCTCGAAATATCGCTAGCCACATTGCGGCCAGGTCCGATCTTGTCTTCCGATCCCTATCGACCGAAAACCTGCCGGATCGCTTCCGCGTTTTCATGCACGGCCTTGTTGGCAAGGAACATGAAGATCGGAATGGCCACCATCAACAGCAACATCATCACCAGGCGCGTGCGGCTGAGAAAGCGCCTGGGTCGGTTGATGGGATGAAGGTTCGAGCGGTCGTCGTTCTCTTTGATTTCCATCACTCCAGCTTATCCGAACCCGCGCGACGGATTGGGCCACAGCCAGGGGCCTAGGCCGCAACCCGACGCGGTTTCACCAGAAGATCGGCCGGAATCTTCCACGCTTCGCTGATCCTATGGATCATCTCAACCGTCAGCGGACGCCGCCGGTTCAACAGCTCGGATGCACGCGACCTCGAGCAGAGCAACTCGCGAGTTCGGCCTGCGAATGGCCGAGTTCCTCGATGGCGTAATTCAGCAAGTCGATCGGATCGGAGACATCGATATTCGGCCAGCGACGGTCCTCGTATTTCTCGACGAGGGTTGCGAGAATGTCGAGCTTGTCGCCTTCTTCAGTCCCCGGCGCAGCGCCCCAGAGTTTCTCGATCTCCCGAATTGCCGCGGCGTGATCGTCGTCGTTTCGAATGGGGTGAATTTCCATGTTGTTCTTCCTAGAGTTGCGAAACGGTCAAGGCGTCGACCCTATCGTACTCGGCATGCGTTCCGATGAATTTGACGAACGCGATGCTCCTCGTGAAATCGAAGGCAACAATCATCCGAAAATCGCCGCCCGCGATTTCGAAGCGCGCTCGCTCGCCATTCAGAATTTTTGCATTCGGAGCGGCAAACCGCACATCCTCCATCGAATTCCATTTGGCATTCTTGACCAATGTTCTCCAACGTTGCAGCGGAACCTTCATTTCCGAATGTCTCTCGGCATAGGACGAAAGCACGTTCTACGAAACAGTTTGTTCCCAAATCGGGAACATTGCAATACTCGATGTAAACACCCGCAAATAATTCTGGATTACGGAAATGGTGCTTATGAGTCTGACCTGCGACGTTTTGTCATACTGCCGAATTTCAGAAGAATCACTTGCCGGCCCACCCAAATCACTTGGTCCGGGCTCAAGGCTGGCGCGTGGGGAATGCCGGATGATTCCGGTGTGACCTAACTAACGCGTATTCGCTCTACTACTACCCTTTGCACACGCGGCTATCGGGCGCATCGGGCGCCCGGCATTCCCTGCACCCTCTGTTTGGAGGGCGGGAAATAAATGAATACCTCGCGCAAAAAAAGGATGCGGCGAGATCGCGAAGTCATGTCCCATCGTCATTGCGAGGAGCACTCTTGTCCGCCGAAGCCCGCCTTCGGGCGAAGGCGGATGCGACGAAGCAATCCAATCTTTCTTTTTGTTGCGCGATGGATTGCTTCGCTTACAATGACGGTGTCAGGCAGATAGTGCCGGTGGTGCGGCTAAGCCCCGAAAATATCGCGGACGACATTGCGATTCGTGTGCGACCGCCCGGCGTTCGGATAAACCCCGTGCAGCACGCTGTCGGCTTCGAGCTTGCCGCCGTCGATGACGATGGCGCCGGTCGACACAAAACTGTTGTCGTCGACCGCGGTGTTTCCGATCACGCGGCTGCCGCCATACATCACGATGCCGCGGCCGAACGAGGGATAGTCGTTGTCGAGGTTCGCGCCGACCGTGCAGTTGTGGTAGCAGAGGAAATAATCCGAATAGCTGGCGCGGCCGAGCACGGTGCCGACCGGGTGCTGGACCGCGAACACGTCGGGCAGCTGCACCTCGTAATAGGCGTCGAGCGCGTGCAGGGCCTTGTTGAGCGCATAGGCCTTGTCGGCAATGGGGTGGCCGGGCTTTTCGCGAAAGGTCGAGTTGGAGAGGTAATACAGGAAGATCGCGTATTGATCGCAATGCAGATGCGAAAAACGCGGCTGGCCGTTCGCGAAATAGCCCTTCAAGCGGAGGCGGGAGAAGCAGTGCTCGACCCGGTCGAGCGCGAGATCGACGAGGCGCGGCAGGTCGGCCAGATCGGCGGCGTCGGGAAACAGGTTTTCGAGCTGCTTTCGCAGATACCGGGCGAGGTCGGTTCGGCTGAGCGAGGTTTGCACGGACCTAGTTCCTGCTGCTGGCGCTGGTGCGGACGTCGAGGCCGCGCGAGGCGAGATGGCTGCGCAGCTTGATCGGACTGTGATCGGTAAACAGGAACATCGAGGAGATCGCGACCGCCGAGGCGCCTGCCTCCAGCGCGTCGATGGCGTGCTGCAGCGAGCCGCAGCCGCCGGAGACGATCAGGGGAACGCTGAGCCGCTCGGCCGCCTCGTGAATCATGTCGAGATCGTAGCCTTCCATGGTGCCGTCGCGATCGATCGAGCCCAACAGAATCTCGCCGCAATGCAGATCCTCGCAGCGCAGCGCCCACTCGATCGGATCCAGCGCGGCCGGCTCGCGGCCGCCTTCGATGAAGACTCTGGCGCCCTCGGTGCCGGTGCGCTTGTAGTCGATCGAGACGGTGATGCACTGGTCGCCGAAGGTACGCGCCGCCTCGCGCACGAATTCGGGACGCCGCACGGCTTCCGAATTGACCGAAACCTTGTCGGCGCCGGCGCGCAACAGACGGTTGACGTCCTCGAGCGTTCGCACCCCGCCGCCGACCGTGAACGGCATGAAGATTTCCTCCGACATCCGTTCGATGATCTCGACCACCCGTCCCCGCGACTGCTCGCTCGGCACGATGTCGAGCACGATCAGTTCGTCGACGCCGTAATCATTATAGACCTTGGCCGTCGTCACCGGATTGCCGGCGATGCGCTCATTGTCGAAGAAGCGTGTGTATTTCACCAGCCGTCCGTCGCGCAGCAGGAATTTCGGGATCAGTCGCTTTTTCAGCATTGCGCGTATTTCAAGGATTCCACCGCAGGAAATTGCCGACCAGTTCGATGCCGCTATCCTGGCTTTTCTCGGGGTGGAACTGGGTCGCCACGATATTGTCCCTGGCGACGATGGCGGTGACGTGCTGGCCGTAGTCGGCCCAGCCGACGAGATCGCCTGCATTGTCGCAGCGCATGGCAAAGCTGTGCACGAAATAAAAGGCGAGATTGCCGTCGCGCATATTGGCCAGCACCGGATGGTCGCGCTCCTTGGTGACGCTGTTCCAGCCCATATGCGGGATTTTCAACGCGGGATCGTTGGGGCGCAGCCGCAGGATGTCGGCGTCGAACCAGCCGAGCCCCTCAAAGGGCGGGTTGCCGTCGGCGTGTTCCTCGGAGGTTTTCGCCAGCAGCTGCATGCCGAGGCAGATCGCCAGAAACGGCTTGGCCTTTTCGCGCACCTGGCGTTCGAGGATTTCGTCGATGCCGCGGGCGCGAATATTGCTCATGGCATCGCCGAAGGCGCCCACCCCGGGCAGGATGACGTGGGAGGCATCGGCGATTACGGCGGCATCGTGGGTGACAACGGGGTTGAAGCCGCAATAGTCGACGGCGTTGCGCACCGAGCGGACATTGTTGATGCCGTAATCGACGATCGCGACGTCTGACATCGTTGGCTCCCCTGGGCGCCCGGCTTAGGCGCCGCTTGCGATCAGCCCTTGCCGCCGATTTCAATGCCCGGATGGTTCGGCCACGGCACGGCGGTAGCGTCCCATTGCTCCATGTCCGGCATGCGCTTGCCCGGCTCGACCTGGTTGGGCGAGAACTGCCACGGGCTGACTTCATGGCGCATCGCGACCTCGAGGAACTGCTCCTCGCTGATCTGCAGGTAATCGAGGAACAGATCGAGGCTCGGCGGCCGCTTGCCGTCATACTGCCGGACCAGCTTCTCGCCCTCCTCGCGGGTCATGCGGTGATTGCGGATGTCGATGTTGGCGAGGTGATTGGTCCGCCCCATGCCGCGCTTGATGTATTTCAGGTAGTCGCGCACGCCCTGGAAGAAGCATTCGATCTTCTCGTAGTCGTATTCGGGGGGAATGCCCTCGACCTCCTGGCCCTTCCAGCCAAGCTCGCGCTTGATGATCTCGACGTGCTTCTTGGTGTCCCATTTGATGTAGCTGCCGAGGCAGATCGAGCGGCACTTGATGCGCATCAATTCCTTGCGAGGCGGGTAGACGAAGGGATAGAGGTCGCGCTTGGCGACGCGGCCGCCGAGGAATTCGTACATGTCGTCGGCGGTGATGCCGAGGTTCATCGCGCGGTTGAAGCGTTTTTCGTCGACCTCCTCCATCTCGTCGTAGGAATAGAACGACTGGTACTCGGCGAGACTCTCACCCCAGAACAACAGCGACGTCTCGTAGCGGATGGCGATCTGCATGGTGTGGGCGTAGATGCCAGTGTGGCAGTGCCAGCAGAAGTCGCCGCGACGTTTCAGCGATTCCAGCATCAGCTCGCGAACGACGTGCCAGTTCGGGGTGAAATTCAGTACGTCGACGCCGAGCTGCTTGAAGACGGAGGTGTTGTTTTCCTCGATCAGCGGCCGGTAGAACCAGTGGTCGAAGCGCACGACCAGCGGCTTCAGGCCCAGTTTGCGCACGACATACCAGAGCTGGAACACGCTGTCCTTGCCGCCGGAATAGGGCACGATGCAGTCGTAGAGCCCCTTGTCGCGGTACTGCGCGACCAGTTCCTGCATCTGGGCATAACGGTCGTCCCAGTCGACCTGGGTGTCGCGCACCTCGATCTGCGAGCAAACGCTGCAGGCGCCGGCCTCGTCGAACGAGGTTGCCTCGGCCGTTTCCGGCAACAGGCATCTGCTACAGCTCAGCATGTCCCAAAAATCCCTTAATTCAATTCCACGATTTGCGTCGGCCTTACCATACGGTCCAGCCGCCGTCGACCGTCAGGCACTGGCCGGTCACATAGGCCGACAAATCGCTCGCCAAATAGGCCACCGCGCCCTTGAAATCCTCCTCCCGCGCCATCCGTCCCAGAGGGGTGCGGGCCACATAACGGCCGAGAAACGGCTCCGGCGTGTCCCTGAACACCCCGCCCGGCGCGATCGCATTGACCCGGACCTGCGGTGCCAGCGTGGTGGCAAGCCAGCGCGTGGCCTGGATCAGGCCGCCCTTGCTGGCGGCATAGGCGGCCGGATTGCCCAAATCGGTTCCCTCATAGAGCCGCCAGTCGGGGCCCGCGAGCCCATAAATCGAGGAAATATTGATGATGCTGCCGTGCCCCGACGCCCTGAGATCGCCTGCCGCGGCCTGCACCAGCACAAAAGGCGCGGTCAGATTGACCTCGAGCGCCCGCCGCCAGGTCGCGTCCGCCTGCTGCTCGAACGGCACCGCCCAGCCCTCAAGACCGCTGGTGCCGACGAATGCCGCGCAATTGACGATGATGTCGATGCGGCCGAATCGCTCCCGCACCCGGCGCGGCAGGTCGCGCACCACCTCGGCCTGTTCGAGATCGCAGTCGAATCCGGCGGCGGCCACCTTCCATTGCCGGCTCAGTTCGGCGGCTGCGTCGGCGGAGCCGGAGGACGAAATATCGATGACCGCAATATCAGCCCCGAGCTCGGCCAGCGCATGCCCGATCGATCTTCCGATGTGGCCGGCGCCGCCCGTCACCAGCGCCACCCGCCCCTTCAGCGACATCAGCTCGCGCAGGGAGCGGTCGGCGTTCACCCGAAAATCCTCTGGAATTCATCGGAGGCGCGCTGCAGGTCGTCGAGACGACCGACATCGATCCAATATTCGCGCAACGGAAAGCCGACCGATGATTTGCCCTGCGCGATCGTGCGCTCGATCAGGGTCGGCATGTCAACCGTCTCGTTGGCATCGAGATGATCGAGGATGCCGGGATCGAGCAGATAGACGCCGGCGTTGACGAAGAATTTCTGCGTCGGCTTCTCGCGGATACCGAGCAGGCGATGACCGTCGAAGTCGACTACCCCGAACGGCACGGTGATGGAATGCTCGCGGACGCATACGGTGGTAAAGGCCTTGTGCTCGCAGTGGTATTTCAGCATTTGATCGAAATTCACCGTTGTGAGCAGGTCGCCGTTCATGACGAAGAACGGCTGCGTCGGACGCCCTGGCAATAACGAAAGCGCGCCCGCGGTGCCGAGGCGCTCACTTTCTTCGAGATAGCCGATATCGACGCCCCACGCCGTCCCGTCGCCGAAATAGTCGCGGATCATCTCGGCCTTGTAGTTGACGGAAATGTAGAACCTTCCGAAACCCGCTTTGATAAACCCACTGAGCACGGTCTCCAGGATGGGCTTGTCGCCGATCCGCAGCAGGGGCTTTGGAATATCATCAGTGAGCGGCTTTAGCCGCGAGCCGAGGCCGCCGGCCATCAGAACCACCCAATGATCGGATTGCGGAGAGGCCGCCAGATCGTCGATCAATTTGACGTCCGTGACGTTGCCTTCGGCATCGACGATCGGCAATTGATGAATTGAATGGCGTCGCATCAACATCAGCGCAGCCATGTTCGAAATTCCAGCCTGCCCGGTAATCGGCGAGCGATTCATCACCGCCGAGATCGGCGAATCCAGGGGGACCGAGGCCAAGATCGCGCGCCGAATGTCGCCATCCGTCGCCGTTCCAAGCAATTTGCCGTCTCGACAAACCAAGGCGACCTGCTGACTGCCGTCGCCGATCACCCGGATCGTTTCGAAGATCGAGGTCGTTTCGGAAACCGAGTGGCGGGTTATCAGTGTCATGCCGTTACCTATGCCAGCGGCTCGCGATTCGGCACGTCATACCTGAATTCCGTGCCGCCGATATTGATCGTCGGCCCGGGACGACCCGGATAGACCGTCGCCCGCACCCTGCGCGCGATCTCTTCGTCCGCCATGTCAGGCGAAATGCTGCACAGTTCGTCCAGCTGCGCCCTGGTGAATGGTCGGCGCGACCAGGAAGCGGAGGCCTCCGGCAATGGTTTGCCTGCGGCAATGTCGATCAGAATGTCGTGGTAGAGCGACAGCATTACGACCATGGTCCTGAATTTCAGCGTCTCGACGGTTTCATTTTCGAGCACCCGGAAACGCCGTTCTTCAACGATTTTTCCGCGATCGACCTTCTCGACCATGTGGTGACAGGTTGCCCCATAATACGGCGCGCCTTCATAGAGACAGAAGTTGTAGCATCCGATGCCCGGGTAATCGCAGGACGCCGGATGAAAATTGATCGCCATCTTCGCGGCTTCCAGCACCTGCTTCGGAACAATCCACGGCGACAAGAACGAGATGAGATAGTCCGGCTTAGGGCGGAGCGACTGGCCCGGGAAGCGATCACCCAATGTTCCCTGAACCCAACACAGCCCTTCGCCAAACACGATTTGGGCGAGCTGACCGGCCTTTTGGCACCAGGCATCGCGCTTCGTCAAGACGACGACTTTTTCCATCGGTCGCTCTCCCTGGTTTCACTAGAAGTCGATGTCAAGCAAGACTCGTTGATCATGTCATCGGACGCATAGTCGCGATTCGCGGGACGCCCGAGAAGCTCCCAATAATGTTCGGGTGACATGCCGTCGCCGGGTCTTTTCACCGCGACGTTATCCGCCGTATAAGGCTCCCCCCTCGTGATTTTCATCGCCGCGACCAGACTGCGCCGGGCCATGCCGCGATTCGAAATCTCTTCGACCGCGGGAATCTTGCGCCCGTCGCCGATCGCAAGCTCCACCTCGCGAATGGATTCGATCATGGCCGCAAGTTCATCGGGCTCCAGCGACGCCCGATGATCGGGACCGGGGAGCGAGCGGTCCACGGTGAAGTGTTTTTCGATAGCAACGGCGCCGAGGGCGACAGCAGCAACCGCAATGTGAAAACCCGCGCTGTGATCGGAGAATCCCACCGGCAAGCCAAAAGCGCCGCGCAGCGTCGCCATTGCCGTAAGATTAATCGAATGTGGGATGGCCGGATATTCCGTGGTGCAGTGCAGAAGCGTCACCTTGTTCTGCAGTTCTGCCCAGGCTGCATGATCGAAAAGTGTCCTGGAGAAGTCCCCGCGGGTCGGCGTCCGGCCCGCCTCGCGCAAATATCCGAAGGCGATCACGCCAAGCGCCTGTTCGACTTCCGCGAGCGTCGCCATCCCGGTCGACAGGATGATCGGCAGACGAAACCGTGCCAGGTGCAACAGCAACGGTGCATTGGTCAGATCGCCCGAACCGACCTTCAAAGTGGCGACACCGATGGACCTCACCAGATGCGTCGCGCTATCGGCGTCGAACGGCGTCGACATAAAGGTAATGCCGGCGGAAGCGCAGGCCTCGGCAACGCGGCGCTCGTCGTCCCCGCTCAGTTCCAGGGCGCGCAGCATCTCAAACTGTGATTGTTCCCTGCCAGTCGTAGTCTGCTGGTAGTCCGCCTTGCGGGCGCCGGCAGTGGCAAGTTTATTGGCGCGAAATGACTGGAACTTGACGACGTCGGCGCCGGCGCGCGCCGCCACCTCGACCAGCTCCAATGCACGCGCGCAATCGCCGTTGTGGTTAACGCCCGCCTCGGCAATGATCATTGTTCGGTGCTTCATGGGTCCCCGGCAACCGACAAATTGCCCCTCGAAATCAGGCGGTTGTCTTAGTCGAGTACATTGGTAAAAGCAACGCGGGCGAGCTGGAGGCCCCTCCGGGCCCGTCTTGACGGGAAGATCGCGCCAGCTTTCGCCGATGCTCGCGGCGCGATCAATGGGGACGAAGGTGACTTAAATGGAAATATTGTTCCTGCTGGTCGGACGCGGCGGCTCGAAGGGATTGCCGGGCAAGAACCTGCGCGAGATCGGCGGCCTCAGCCTGATCGGCTACAAGGCGATATCGGCGCGGCAGTCGCGTTATTGCTCGCGCCTGATCGTGTCGAGCGATAGTCCGGAGATCCGGGCGGAAGCAAAGCGCCATGGCGCCGAGGTGCTGTTTTCGCGTCCCGCCGAGCTTGCGACCGATACCGCCTCTTCCAATGACGTGATCCTCCACGCCATGGACTGGATCGAAACCCATGAGGGCCGCCGTTACGACGCGATCATGGTGCTGGAACCGTCGTCGCCATTCGCCCGGTCCGGGCATTACGATGAGGCCGCCGAACTTTTCAAGGCGCGCCGTGCCGGCCTGGTGGTCGGACTGCGCGAGACCGAGGTGTCGTCGATCTTCATCGGACCGCTCGGCAAGGACGGCTCGATCGGCGCCATCGTCGACAGGATGCTGACGACGCCGGCGCTGCGCCGGCAGGATCAACCGCCGGAAGTGACCATGAACGGCGCGCTCTATCTGATCGGCTGGGATGCGATGCGAAGGCATCGCAAGGTCTATGCCGATCCGGCGGCGAGCTACGGCATATTGATGGACCGGCTGCATTCGATCGAAATCGAGAACGCCGCCGATCTCGCCTACGCCTGCTATGTCGTGGAGCACGGGTTACTCGACACTTCGTCCTGGCGTCAGGCCCGGACATGAGCGCCCCGCCCCGACGGATCGCGGTGGTCACCGGTTCGCGGGCGGACTACGGACTGCTTCGCGGCATGCTCCGCGAGTTGCAGGGGATGGGCGACGTCGACCTCAGGCTCATCGTCTGCGGCATGCATCTGGCCGACAAATTCGGCGCGACCTGGCGCGCCATCGAGGCCGACGGCTTTTCGATCGCAGCGAAGATCGACCTGCAATTGAACGACGATCGTGCCGAGACGATCGCCCGCAGCACCGGGATCGGCGTGATCGGCTTTTCCGAGACGCTCACCGAACTGGCGCCGGATCTGTTGGTCCTGGTCGGCGATCGCTTCGAAATCCTCTCGGCGGCGGTGGCGGCCACGCTGCTCAACATCCCGATCGCCCATATTCACGGCGGCGAAGTCACGGCAGGCGCCTTCGATGATGCGATCCGCCACGCCATCACCAAGATGGCCAGCCTGCATTTCGTCGCCGCCGAGCCCTACCTGCGGCGCGTCATCCAGATGGGAGAGAATCCGGAATTCGTCTTCAACGTCGGCGCGCCGGGCCTCGATGAGGCAACGGCGGCGCCCGCGCTCGACCAGCCTGCCCTGTTCAAGGCACTTGGCATTTCGGCAGGCCCCAGCCGTTTCCTGCTGGCGACCCTGCATCCGACCACAGCGCGGCCCGACGCCGATGCGAAAACCGTCGCGGCGATGCTAGGGGCGCTGGCGGCGATCGAAGACCACACCATCATTTTTACCGGTGTCAACGCCGACCCCGGGCATCGGTCGATCGACGACGCGATCCGCGCCTTCGTGGCGGCGCGCCCCGGCCGCGCGCATCTGTTCACCTCGCTGGGCAGCGAACGGTACTGGGCAGCGCTGCGGCTGGCCGACGCGGTGGTGGGCAATTCCTCGAGCGGCATAGTGGAGGCGCCGGCGGTCGGAACGCCGTCCATCAACATCGGCGATCGCCAACTCGGCCGGTTGCGCGCGTCCTCGATCATCGACTGTCCGCTCGACCAGGCGGCGATCCTCGCCGCACTACAAGGCATCCTGAAGGGCCGGTTCCATCCGGATGCCTCGCGTGAGCCGCCCTATGGCCGTGGCGGCGCCTCGAAGAAAATTGCTGAAATCATTCGCAAGGTGGACTTCGGGCGGGCCTTCCCGAAGCATTTTTGCGATCTTACGCAGTTCGTGTCGATATGAGCCTGACGGGCGTCACCAAACCACGACACCATGCAGGTCACGAGCAATATGCTCTCTAGAAAATTACAACGTGCGCTCCGAACTGCGGCTCGGCCATTCATCGGGAACGCGAGCGTCAACATCCTTCTGGTACGCGCGGCAACACTTGCGAGCCGGTTTCTGTTGTCGATTATCATGGCGCGGGCGCTCACGCCAGAAGACCTCGGCTATTTCGGCCTGCTGTCGGCTGCATTGCCGTTCGGTATCGTCCTGATCGGTCTGGAGTTCCATAATTTCCTGGTTCGGGAGCAGGTTCTCGCCTCTCCGCAGCAGCGCGTCGATCATATCCGCAATCAAGGCGCGCTCTATCTCTGTACCTATCTGGTAATGTTATCGGGCGCCGCGGTCTTTCTGTTATTCCGACCGGACCTCCTGATTACGGCATGCTGGTTCATTGCCCTGCTCGCAGTCGAACATCTGAACATCGAGGCGTTCCGGAATCTGATTGCGTTCGGACGTCCCCTTGCGGCCAACCTTGTGTTGCTGGTCCGTGGCGGTCTGTGGGTCTACTTCGTCGGCGCCGCAATGGCATTCATACCGGCGATCCGTCACGTAGAAACCGTCTTTGTCGCGTGGTTGACGGGCGGCGTTTGTGGAGTCCTTCTGGCTTTCACACTGTTTCGAAAGTTGCCCTGGAAAGAAGTGCGGTGGCACGGGATAGACTGGAGATGGATAGCAGGCGGTCTGAAAACTTCGATACCCTTCATGCTGATTGTGGCAAGCGTTCTGACGAGCACCTATAGCGACAGGTTCTTTGTCGATGCCTACCTGCAGAGGCGGGACGTCGGAATCTACAGTTTCTACTCCATGCTCACGATCGGCATCCAATCGCTGATAACAAGTGTCTCTCAGCAATATTTGCCCGTGATCATTGCAGCCCGGCGCCGCGGTGCGCTCGCCCACAGGGACTCGCTCCTCGGTTTCACGAAAACCTTGATCTTGTTTTCAGCTGCGGCCAACACGCTGGCAATCTTTGCCATTTTTCCGTTGCTTTGGCTGATCAACAAATCCGATTATGCAGCGAATCTGACTATCTTCTACGTCCTGCTCGCAAGCTCCGCGTTCAGGGGGTTCGCGGATGTTCCGGCGCACGCTCTTTATTCGGCCGGCGCCGACCGCGATCTCCTCGCGAGCAACATTGCATCGGCCCTGACGGCGATCTTCCTGGACCTTTTACTGATTCCAACCCTGGGACTCTTGGGTGCTGCGCTTGGATCGCTCGCCGGAGGCTTGGTTCTGCTTGTCGCAGAAGGCGGTTTTGCTGTGGTACGTTTCGGCAAGACCTGGTCAGTCGCCGGGGGCCGGACAATCATTGCCGCAGATAAACCCGATTGATATATGGGTCCCACCGGGCAAGCTCGTCTTTTCCGCTCGAGCGGAGGAAAGGTTGCTTCGGACTGTAAATCAGCGGCCTCAGCGAATAGAGCACCTGGAAGATCAAGCGCGGCCTGGTGGCGGCAGGTATTCCGCGGTGGATGCCGAATGTATTCTCCAAGAAAACGGTCCCGGCTGGTCCGACAAAGCGCAGAATATTGTCGGATCCGAATTCCCTTGCCACCAGGTCTTCGGGCAAACGCCGCTTCGCCTCGGTATGTTTGTTGACACGATGCGAACCGCGCACGAACACATGCGGACCCGAAGCTTCATCGACATCGGTAAGATAAACGAACAATTTGATGAACCGATAATCGTCGATGTCTCGATGAAACATCTCGGCATGTTCGGGCTTGCCGTCCGCGCGGGGCAGCGACCACCATGCCGACATCGCGGCGATGGTGGGCTTTGCACCGAGCATCGCCGCAACCACCGCAAGCACTTGCGGGTGATTTGCGATTGCAAAGGCATGCGGGGCGCCCGCAACCGTTTCGATGGAATAATTGGCGACATGAGTCTCCCGCGGAGGATTCGTCGGTCCGCGAAAGTGGCCGAGATGCGGGCGGTACGGATCGTAGCAGTCCCTGCCGTTGAAATAATCCACCATCTCCGGAATCCAGGACGGCCGAATGATGTCCGAAAGCGGGCAGTAGCCTTCCGTTCTAAGTGTTGACACCTGCTCCTCGTTGAAAATACCCTGGTACCGCGGAAGACGTGCAGCCAATGCGTCAGCGTATCTTTCGCGCTTTTCCACGTCGCCGACCCAGCGCTGGATATAAAAGCTCCTGTCGCGGCGATTGGTTAGCTCTCTTGCGCGCTTGACCAGTTTTGACAGCAACATGCTTCCCTTCCTTCGGTGGGGCCGTGCCAATATTGGAGAAACAAATAGTTCCTATTCGGACAAGCCTTAGTCAAACACTCAATCGATTGCAATATTTGCAATATTCGGGCGCATCGCCTAGGTTAATAGTGTTTGTGTTCGGACGTCACCGTCCGAAATCACGGTGCAAATCCCGCAAAACATCTGGATGCGCGCGCCAACGGTATTGTGAATGCTGTTCAACTCCCTTGAATTTTTGGTCGTGTTCCTGCCGATCACCACGTTCGGCTTTTGGGTATGCCGCCGATGCGGAGACGTCCGCTGGGTCATCTTGTGGCTGTTCGCGTGCTCGCTCGTGTTTTACGGCGCATGGGAGCCCTCCTACGTCCTTCTGATTCTCGGCTCCATCGCATTCAACTACGCCGCAGCGATGCGAATCGCTCGAACGCGATCGCGATGGACGTTGGGCATGGCGATAGCCGTCAACGTCGCGGTTCTCGGATATTTCAAATATGCGAATTTTATCCTGCTGACCTACAGCACCGTGTCCGGCACCGATTTTCACCCTGTGGCGATCATCCTGCCGCTCGGCATTTCATTCGTGACCTTCATTCAGATCGCTTTTCTTGTCGACGTTTACAACGACCGGACTGACGACCTTGGGCTTCCGAAGTATGCATTGTTCGTCTCGTATTTTCCGCATCTGATAGCAGGGCCGATCATTCATCATAAGGAGGTGATGTCGCAGTTCACCAACGAACGCATTCGGTCGGTGTCCCAGTCGGACGTCGTCGTGGGGCTCAGTTTTATCGTCATCGGGCTCTTCAAGAAGGTCATTATGGCCGACACCCTGACCGGGTACGCCTCCCTCGGCTTTCGGCTCGCTGCTGACGGACAACCGATCAGCTTTTTCGATGCCTGGGGAGCAGTGCTGGCTTTCACCTTCCAGATCTACTTCGACTTTTCGGGATACAGCGATATCGCAATCGGATTGTCGCGCCTGTTCGGAATAAGGCTCCCGATCAACTTCAACTCGCCCTACAAATCGGGCAGCATCATCGAATTCTGGCGGCGGTGGCACATCACGCTGTCGCGTTTCCTTCGCGACTACGTTTATATTCCGCTGGGAGGAAACCGCGGCGGTGGATTCCGAAGATATCTGAATCTTCTGGCGGTGATGCTGATCGGCGGATTGTGGCATGGTGCCAGCTGGCTGTTTGTGGTCTGGGGCGGCCTGCACGGCGTGTATCTGGTCGTGAACCATGCGTTTCGCTATGTGATGCAGTGGCCCACCATCGTCAGATCCGGCCTTCCGCGAATCCTCGTTCCCGCGTCCTCGCTTCTGGCGTTTCCGGCGGTCGTCTTCGCCTGGGTCTTCTTTCGCGCAAACACCTGGGGGGGCGCCATGGTCATGCTTCACGCGATGCGCGGCGCAAACGGGGTACTTCTGCCGGAGCGATTTCAGGCGTTCCTTGGCCCGTTTCGCGACACCGTCATGCAACTCTTTCACATGCATACCGGCGATCTCGTCACCTTTCACAGCTTGCGGGCCATATTGTGGGTGGCGATGTCGGCGTTGTTTGTGTTACTGCTGCCGAATTCCCAGCAACTTCTGGCAAGGTTCAAGCCGGCCCTGGACCAGATCTCGGTTCCAGACAACATGCTGTATCGAACCCTGACGTGGCGCCCAAGCCCGGGCTCCGCTGTCGTCACCGCGCTGGTCGCGATAGTGGTGCTCCTGAAGATATACATAGGTACCCCAGGTGAATTCATCTATTTCCAGTTTTAGACGCTGGCTCGTCATTTTCTTTGCACTCATCCTGGGTGTCTGGATTCCATTTCTGGCTGCGTCCGAATGGATGCTGCGGACGTATGTGCTGCCGGTCGATGGGTTTGAAGAAATTGTCCGGCGAATAAATAATTCCAACACACCGAATGCTGCCTTTGGAGATTCTCACGCGGCCGCAGTCTCGGATTTTAACGAGAAAGGTTTTGTCAATCTCGGACTGGGGGGAACAACGATCCGGCAAATGTCGGAACGCGCGCACTACTATTTCACCAAAGTCAAACCTGGAGAGGTCATCATCGAAGCCGATTCACACCTTTTTGCGGACTATCGTCTGGAAGCTCCAGGTGTTCACGTTCCGGACTCCTATGCCTTGCATCGGCTCGCGGTCTTTGATGAACGCCATCGCGGATTCCTGCTCGACTACTGGGAGCGATTCAAAACCGAAGGCCTGAAGCCAAAAGAATCGAACCGTCCCGATCAGCTTTGGAAGATTACAAACGGACTGGCCAGTTCGGAAGCGCCTCCACCAGCGACCAACTCGGCAACACCTCCATCGGCGACCAACGTAGCAACCCAGCCGACACCCCAAGCCCCCGCGCCAGCCCAGCGGCAACCCGATACCAGCATACCCCCTCCTCCTGCCGAGACGGTTGTGAAGAAGGTCTCGGCAGACAGCACGACCCCATCAGTTCGGCCGGCACCCCAACAGCAGGCTGCTCCCGTGGCGCCCGACAAGGATGCGAGCGAGCCGAATGGCGGCAGGGGTGCCACCGGCACGGACGCCGAATTCAACGCGTTTATGGACTATGAAGTTCGCACCCATACGCCGGTAGACGATTTCCGGCAGCGCGACGAAGCGCGTATCTATGCCGAAATGATCGACTTCCTGATAGCTCGCGGCGCGCGGGTATGCCTGATGACCTATCCGGTCGATCGCTTCTACCGCGAACGCGCGGACAACATTCCGACCTTTTTGGAGGTCAGGCAATTCTACCAGAACCTCGCAAGAGAGAGAAACATTCCCTACGTCAGCTTTTGGTCCCGATTCGATGATCCGGCAATGTTTCAGAATACGGATCACGTGGGCCCCAGGGGTTCGGCGATTCTGGCAAAGGAGGCGCGCCGCGCCTGTTTCTCGGACTGAAAAATTGCCTGCAATTCCGTTGCGTCAAGACGCTCCCGACGGCAATGGGATCCGTCGCGGCGGAGTGGTTGAGGTAGTCGCTAGTTGTTCGGGAGCGAACGTGGCTGCTTTGGCGCGTGATACGCTGTCCTTGCGAACGAACGCGAGATTGATCTGATCCGAGGGCCAGCGTGAAGCCGTCGAGCACATCATTTGCCCCGAACCCGGCATCGCTTCCGAACGCTATTTCGACTTCGATGACGGCGCGAACCTCAAACCCCAAGCGGCCTGGGACGTTTGAAGAAAGTGTATCCACACGCGACAGACGCAGCCGAAGATTTCCAACACTTGTTGATCGGACGAAAACCGGCTGAGATGATCCCATTCATCAATTTCCAGACGGGTATTCGGTTGGTCCGATTGAACAATTTGGATTGCAAATTTGCAATCGACTGGCCGGTTTGGTAAAGCACCGTGATAGACTGGTCAAGCGACTGCTTTTTCTATCAAAAATAGCGAATTGCGCGATGAAAGTTCTGGTAACCGGCAGCTCTGGCTTTATTGGCCGGGCGTTGGTGCGGCGACTGAAGGCTGCGGGCTGGGAAGTCGCCGGCCTTGACAAGGGATCCGGCACGGCATCGAAATATGTGTGCAACATCCTCGACGCGGCGCGGCTGACCGAATCAATTCAGGATTGTTCGCCGGATGCGCTCGTTCACCTTGCGGCGCGCACCGATCTCGACGAGAAGGCCACGCTTGCAGGTTACGCTCCCAACATCGACGGCGTACAAAACCTGATCGCCGCGGTTCGTTCCACTCCTTCGATCAAACGGGCGATCTGGACTTCGTCGCAGCTGGTATGCCGCGTCGGATATGTCCCGCGCGATGATACCGATTACACCGCCGATACGCTCTACGGCCGCAGCAAGATCCGCACCGAACAAATCATCCGCGAACAGGACGGCGCCGGCCGCGATTGGTGTCTGGTTCGCCCGACGACGGTCTGGGGGCCCGGCATGAGCCCGCACTATCAACTGTTCCTTCGAATGATCCAGCGCGGACATTACTTCCATGTCGGACACAATCCGCTGTGGAAGTCATACAGCTATATCGAGAACATCGCCTTCCAGTACATGCGGTTGATCGAAGCGCCTGCGGAAGTGATCCACGGCAAGACGCTGTATCTGGCCGACTACGAACCGATCGATTTGCTCGCCTGGTGTGACGCGTTCCAGCGTGCCTTCCAGTCGAAGCCGATTCCGCACGTGCCGCTCGTCCTCGCCCGGACACTCGCCTATTGCGGGGATGCGGTGAACGCGGTCGGGGTGCAAAACTTTCCGTTCAATTCGTTTCGCCTCAATAATGTGCTGACGCAGTATCGATTCGACACCACGGCCACCGAAGCGATCTGCGGACCGCTGCCCTACACCATGGAGCAGGGCGTCATAGAGACCGCGGCATGGGTTCACGGAATGACTAAGCGCTGACTGTCCGGCCAGAACATGATCCGGAAAAGTGAGCAGCGGTTTTCCTAAAAAGATCATGCTCAAACAAAAAGGTAGAGCGGGATGACGATCCGAATGAAATCATCGCGCTCTAGTACTCGGAATCAGAGCTAAGTAATCCGACCGCGTCCTCGTTGTGGTCCAGACGAAGGGTTCAGCTCTTGAATCGCGACTGTACCAACAATAGTGGGTGCTAGGCTAGCATTGCCGGCCTCAGTTCTCGACGCCGTCGCCCGGAACCGGTGCTCAGGCTCGAGAAATCGGCCGCAATTCCGACGATTGCGAGCGACACCAAGACCATTGCCGAGTTCGCAATTCCCAGCGGGCCCTGAATAGGACTCAGCAGGATGCTTGCGAGAATAAATGTCAGCAGGAGTGGGGGCAGCACAAGTTCCGAATGTCTGGTTCCAAACGCGCTCCAGCCAGCGACAAATCCCCAGATCAAGATGTAGATGCCCGCCCCGACGGCGCCGAAATCAATATAAGCAGCCGCCCAAACCGTGGGGAAAAAGCCATAAATATTCGCGGATTTCAATTGCTCGCCCATCGACGCCAGCAACCGGTTTTGCGGAAAGAAAACCCGAAGAATCGGCGACAGCACACCGATTTCGTAAATGCCCCAATTCGGGGTGAACTGCTCGCGCGCATGCCAGGTAAGATCAAGCATGCTGATGCCATGAGTGAGATAAAAGTATGTGCTCAACGCGTTTGTGAGAATGCGCGGCGAGAACCGGCCGGACTCGATCGCCGACAGGACGTATTCGCGCGGCGTCACGTTCCAAGATTCCTTCATCTTCGCTACCAGCGCCTCGATCTCGGCCGAATGCACCGCTTGAGTGGCAGCTGACGAAAGCTGACTGGCGACCGGCGAAGGCTTTGTCCCATCGACCATTCTGGTCAGATCGGCAGCACTGATCGAATCGGCCGATCGCCGCTGGCCGGTCTGCGCGGCTTGAGGCCGATCAAACCCCGGCCGCAGATTCTGGCGAGGTTCTGTTTTTCGAGGAACCGAAGGGGTGCTGGCCGGCCCCGCCTGCGCGAGGTCGCGCTCTTTCATTCTTTCCTGCAGTTCCAGGACCAATCCGCCCACTCGAGCACAGAAGGCTTGCCGACTCGACCACACCGCACTGGAATAGACGGCGAACAAGATGAACGCCACGACCATCTTTATCAGCAGGTGGCGGCCTTGCGGCACGATCCGCCGTCCCTGGCGAATGCGGACCAGCATGACGGCAAGGATAAGGGTAGCGACGAACAAAATCGGCATGCGGCCCGAATAGAGCAGCGCATAACCAACCGGAGAGAGAATCGAGAGCTGTGCTGCAATTGCTGCTCCTCCATTTATCTCCTCCCCCTTGAGGAGAAACAACAACAGTGAAGCAAAACCGAAAGAGAAGGTGAGATATCCCAGGTAAAGCAGGGGCGTTCGCTGAATTTCGATGAAATTGACCACGTCCGGCGCGCATCGCAATAGCTCCGCATATCCCCCAAGGCCAACACCGCTCAATATCGTGCGATCAACCGCAATCAGCGCAATTCCCGCTATGCCTAGAAACGATGTTGCGGCCACAACCCTGTTCAGCGTCCGAGCTGACGGCGCCGGCAGGTCCGGTCGCTGCCGTGACCAGACATTGAAACACCAGGCACCGGCTGGTTGCGCCAGGGCAAATAACGAGACGCCGGCGGCTACCACCACCAGCACGGCCAACGAGGGTTGCAGGGGATATTCGATGGGTCCGATTGCCACAACGATCAAGCCAGCGCACCACACTGCGGCGATCAGGATCACAGGTGACGACAACACGCTAGCAATCTTCAGAAATGGGTGCATTGCAGTGTTTGTAATTGCGCCAAGCCAATGTTTCTCTTAGCAAGCTCTAATTCGCGCTGCAATGAGAGGCAGTGCTTCGACCCCTACTGATCTGGCATCGTTAATTTAGGCGCATCCATCCCAGCAGGGGTGCGCGCAGATGAATTCGCATCGTGTCGTCATCTTGGCGGTTCCCCGGGCCGAAACAAGCTGCGGGCCCGTTAGCGCGGGGTGCGGGAAGATTTGGGGTGCCCCAGCAGCCTCGGCAGATACGCATTCAGCGACCGCGCCAACGACTCGACGGCGTCGCGCGTAGTCTGGCTTTCAGGATCGAAGCCCTGCCAGGTAAAATAGTCACCTTCGATCCCGATCGTCAACAAATGCCGGACTATTTCGCGGCGCGCCGCGGCCAGATCGTCGGGCGGACGCCATTGCTTGAGCCGATCGATCAAACTTCCGATCTCTTTGAAGCTGGCGACATCGACGAAGTACTGACCTGTCGCATAATAGGGTGCGGTGACCACCGAGCAAAGTCCGGCGAGCGCGGCCTGAAAGCCGATGGTACCGGTAAAGGTGACCGAGACGGCGCAGTGGCCGATCAACTCGCCGGCCGGCACTTCATAGGGGACCAGCACTACGAAGGGCAGCTCCGAGAGCCGCTGAATCAGCTCACGTTGGCGAAACCCGAACTGGAGCGGGTGGTCCTTCACTAGGATGAGATAGCCGGCTTCCCCGAGCGTCTCGCAGTACCGCACCACCACATCGTCATGCGCGAGCATGTCATGCGATTCCAACCAATAGTCCATCGAGGCTTCTGGAAATAGCTGAAGCCCTAGGAAAACGCGGCGTTCGCGCGGAGCATCAGCAAGTCGCGCCTCCCAATTCTTATCCAAGAGACTCAGGACTGCGACATCGCCCACGCGAATCTTGTGCTTGAGGCGCTTTAGCGCGTCCATATAGTGCGCGTTAAAAGGATCTCGCCGGAGGAAACGCAAGACGTTGAAGTAGGCCCCGCGCAGCGCGAAGTAGCCGAACAGGCGCCAAAACCTCCAGACCGAGAACTTCTTCGCCCTGCGGACATAGGTCGGTGCGAAGTCCTCCTTGCAGAGCACACTTACCGCGGCATCAACCTCGCTGTCCGAAGGTTCGCGAAGGTGGACCGGGCGTCCCCGGCGCATGAACATGACTTCGCCCGGGACGATCGAAGTAGTCATCTCCAGAAGATCGATGCCGCGAGCGAGAGCCGTTCGCGCCATCACATCCATGACGTAACGGTCTATGGTGAAGGTTAACACGAGGTTAGGGTCAAGCTCATCAAACGCGCATTCGATGGCTTGTGTCATACTCCCGATCATCTGGAGCGCAAGCTCGCGCTCCAGGCTTCGCAGCAACCGGCAGCGCAGGATGATTTCGGCGCATCCCTGCTCGCCGAATCGCGCGACCGCAGCACCGGCCGGGTCGCCGCTGCGCATGAAGCGATAGAAGTCGTCGACCAGCGACCAGTCGCCGTCGCGGCGCAGGTCGCTCAGCACGATGACCTCGGCAAAATCAATTTGCGAACCGAGATATTTCCACCACCGTGTCGTGTTGTGAATCGTAAAAAAGATAATGCGGGGCATCAACTTTCGATCGCTGTTGATTGCTCGCTGGCGGCCAGGAACGGACTGCTGGGCAGATTGATACAGCGCGCATGCATGTCTTCGGCGACAGGCAATCGCGCGCGCGGGCACTCGCGATACATCGGAAGCAGGTGCATCGGCGTCCACAGCGGCCTGGCGTGGACGCCCGCGGCGTGCAGCGCCGAAAGCAGATGATCGCGTTCAACGGCGTATCCGCCGTCGAGCACGAGCGTATTGAGCCAGTAGTTGCTGCGCGCCCCCTGCGGCTCGCGGTAGACGCGGACCCCGGGAAGATCGCCGAATATTTCGAGGTAACGCTCGGCCAGTTCGCGTTTGGCCGCGACGAAGCCCGGCAACCTTTCCATCTGGGCGCATCCGAGCGCGGCGTTGATGTTGGGTAGCCGGTAGTTGTAGCCGATTTCGTCATGATCGAACGACCATGCGTGCGGCTTTTTCGCCGTGGTGGTGAAATGCCGGGCACGCATCGCATATTCGTCATCGTCGGTCAGGATCATTCCGCCGCCGCCGGTGGTGATGATCTTGTTGCCGTTGAAGGAGAGCACCGCGGCATGGCCGAAGGTGCCGCAAGCCCGCCCCTGCCAGGTCGAGCCGAGCGATTCGGTTGCGTCCTCGACGACGACGACGCCGTATTTCGCGGCTACCGAAAGCAGCGGGGCCATATCGACGGGGTGACCGAAGATGTGGACGGGGACGACGGCGCGCAGACGCCGCCCGGTCTGCCGGTTCACCAGCTCGCCGTTACGCCGGACCGATATCTCCGCAAGGTGCGCCTCCAGCGCCGCGGGGTCCAGCCCCAGCGTATCCCAGGTCGAATCGACGAAATGCGGAACCGCGCCGGCATGGCTGACGGCGTTCGCGGTCGCCACAAAGGTGATCGACGGCATGATCACCTCGTCATTTGGCTTGACGCCCTCGAGCAGCAACGCCGCGTGCAGGGCCGCGGTGCCGTTGACGACGGCGATGGCGTGAGCCGCTCCGGTCGCCGCGGCCACCATCTGCTCGAAGCGGTCCACGTATTTGCCGGCGGACGACACCCAGTTGGTGTCGATGCAATCCAGCACGAATTCCCGCTCGCGTGCGCCCAGCCGCGGTTCATGCAGCGCCACCGGGCGGGCGGCCGGTCCAAGAACGGTGTCGACCGCTTCGAGCACGGCCCCGATGTCGAGCGCGGCGCGGCGGCTGGGTACTGTGGAGGGGCTGCTCATGCTCACAGTGTGTAGACGTTCTGGCGATAGCGCGAAAGATTCTCGTTCTTGGTGAACCAGGCGATCGTCTGCTCGAGACCCTTGCGCAGTCCCTCGACACCGCCGAGCCGGGGCGACCAGCCAAGCAGCTTGGCGGCCTTGGCGTTGCTGGCCCAAAGGCGGTCGACCTCGCTGCGCTCCGGACGAAGCCGGACGGTGTCCTGTTCGATTTCGATCTTGGCGTCCATCAGCTGGGCGATCAGTTGCGCAACCTCGCCGATCGAAATCTCGAACCCGCTTCCGATATTGACGACCTCTCCGATGCCGGCCCTGGTCTCGAGCGCGGCGAGAAAGCCGGCAACCGTATCGGCCACGAAGTTGAAATCGCGCGTCGGGTGGATGCTGCCGAGCTTGACGGCGCGCTGACCCGCCGCGATCTGGGTGATGATGGTGGGAACCACCGCGCGCGCGGATTGACGCGGACCGTAGGTATTAAAAGGTCGCACGACGGTCACCGGAGTGCCGAACGAACGTTCGAACGACAGTGCGAGCTGGTCGGCGCCAATTTTGCTGGCCGAGTAAGGCGACTGTCCCTGCAGCGGATGCTGTTCGGTGATCGGGACGAATTGCGCGGTGCCATAGACCTCGCTGGTCGAGGTATGAACCACGTGCGAGATGTCCCAATCCCGCGCCGCCTGCAGCACGTTGAGCGTGCCGCGAATATTGGTTTCGACGTAGGTGTCCGGCGAGTGGTAGGAATAGGGAATCGCGATCAGGGCCGCCAGATGCAACACCGCATCGCATCCCTTCATCGCGGTGCGCACGCCGTTGGGATCGCGGATGTCGCCCGAAAAGAATTCGAGCTGGTCTCTGATTTCGCGCGGCGACGAATCCAGCCAGCCACAGGAGCCCATGCTGTTGTAATGC
Organism: Bradyrhizobium sp.; assembly: GCF_035484855.1. Taxonomy (GTDB): domain Bacteria; phylum Pseudomonadota; class Alphaproteobacteria; order Rhizobiales; family Xanthobacteraceae; genus Bradyrhizobium. The sequence continues at coordinate 22,063 of NZ_DATHOP010000273.1, read as the reverse complement.
ACGAACGCGCGCACGCCGAAATTCCTGCGGACCAGTTCCTCCGCGAGGTGCGAGCCAATGAATCCAGCAGCGCCGGTTACCAGTATTTTTCGCAAGGTCGCGTCCCCAATACCCTCTTCATTTTGCCGAACGCCCGAACCCGGCAGGGTCGCTTCTAAACATTACGGCGGACGGAAACCAGTTCGAAAGAGACAATAAACACAGCCCGCGCGGCTATTTTCCCGCCGCCCCGTCCCGTCGTGCTAGCAAAATCCTACCCGGCATTGAACCGGGTTTCCGTGAGGCCGCTCATAATTCTTATAACACGTTGATAAATATTGACTATTTACAAAGTCCCTCATTCTTGGAGGGTGGCCCGGCCAGTTCGCCAAACCGGGGCGCGGCGGCCGCGCCGATCAAACCAGATCGATCATCGGCCGCTGCTGTTCCGGCTGATTTCGGCGAACATCGGCGGCGACAAGATTCTGCTCTGGTCGCGATAGGCATTGGGAAATTGTTCGGGGCGGATGGCCGAGCCGGCGGTGGGCGGCAACAAACGACAACGCCACGTGATAGTTGATCGCGGTCTGCACGCCGCCCGGGCGCGGATGCCTGATCGTATAGAGATGATGGACGTGGGTGCGATCGGCGGCGACGTCTGGCAAGACCACATCCTCGATCTGGTTGAGGCCGGCGTCGTAGAGTTCGGCGGCATCCTGACGCGCCCGAGCGGGGTGATCGCGCGCATGAACGCTCACGACATCGCCAAAGAACCATTCCGGCCGAGGATGAGCCGGGCCGAAGCGGCCGGCTTCCAACGGACATCGCGCTTGCGAATTCCGAGTTGTACGCTCCTGTCGATTGAGATACCAAACTCGAAGCTTGACCAGGGGCCCCGCCGGGCGCGAACACGACATGATCGATGGCCTCCATTTGCAGCGGGAACGGCCTGCAATCGTATTGCTGGTTTTCCTCCACGCCGCGGTCTGCTGCGTATCCCTCATTTGCGTGGCCTACCTCAATCCGGCCTACCACATCACGTTCGACCCGAGCCGGCTGCTGGTTCCGGCTGCCGCGGTAGCCGCATTTGCTTTGGTCGGGCTGCTTTTCGCGTTCGCCGACTTCAGCATCGGCTATTTCGCCGGATTCTATTTTTACGGCATGGTCGCCGGATATATCTGGGAGAATTTTTTTTCAGAGTTCTTCTACAATCATCAGCTGTCCGCGCTTTCCGCTGCCGCCTCAGCCGTTGCATTCCTGATACCCGCACTGTTCATCACCTCGCCGGTCAGACGTATCCGGATCATGTCGCCGGAGGCGTTCGATCGTCTGCTGACGTCCATGCTCCTGTTGTCGCTTGCGACCGTGGTGCTGGCCGCAAGCTACAATTTCAAATTCGTCTCGATCAAGAATATCTACGACTTTCGCGAAGAACTTACATTTCCACCGGTGTTGAACTATTTGCTTACAATAACTTCCAGCACGCTGTTGCCGTTCCTTTTCGCCTGCTATGTGACGCGCGGGAATCACTGGCGCGCGGGCGGCGTCCTGCTTCTGCTGATGTTCTATTATCCCATTACCCTGAGCAAGCTCACGCTGTTCGCGCCGGCCTGGCTCCTGATCATCGCCGCGCTCTCGCAAGTCCTCAGACCCAGGTTGACGGTCATCGTGTCGCTGCTCGGACCGCTGGTCGTCGGATTGCTGCTGTTCGCCCTGTTCGAGGCCCAATTGGCGTCCTACACCGCCACGATACCTTATTTCGAAATCGTCAACTTCAGAATGGTCGCGATTCCGTCAATCGCCCTTGACTTCTACCACGATTTTTTCGCCCGGCACGACCCTACGTATTTCTGCCAGTTGCGGATATTGAAAATGCTGATCCCCTGCCCCTATCGGGAACCGCTTTCAATCGTCATCTTCAATGAATACGGGGTCGGCGGAAACTTCAACGCATCGCTGTTTGCCACCGAGGGCGTCGCATCCGTCGGCCCGCTGCTCGCCCCCATTTCGGTTTTCGGGTGCGGACTGGTGATAGCGCTGGCAAACCGCTTGTCCGCCGATCTGCCGCCGCGCTTCGTCCTGATATCGGCGGCGATCCTCCCACAGATCCTGCTTAACGTACCGCTGTCGATAACCTTGCTGACCCATGGCGGGGCATTTCTCTTCATGCTCTGGTACCTGACGCCACGCACCATGTTCGAACGGCAAGCCAGCACCCAGGTTGCGCTCGCGCATTGACGGCCGGATGGGATATGAAAGGCACTGCGTCGGCATCCGCCGGCAACGATATGCTTGGGATACATTCGCCAATTGCATGCCACAACGCAATGTCTTAGCTTGAATATCGCATCTGGCTCGCGAGGACGAGAGCTGCTTGCGACCGCGCTTCCAGGCCTCAAGTGCGCTCACCGATGAATGATCCAACAACCGTGCTGGTGACCGGCTCCGACGGCTTCCTCGGGCGTCATCTCGTGCCTTATCTCGCCGCGCTGGGCTACAGGGTGATCGCCGCATCCAGGACGGCGTCCGACCACCAGCGAGAAAACGTGGTCCGGGTCCCGCTCCCCGATCTTTCCGTGCCATTCAACTGGCAATCCCTGTTGCGGGAATGCCATGCCATCGTCCATCTCGCCGGTATCGCCCACACCTTTGCCGACGATGATCTCTATGACCGGGTCAATCATCAGGCAACCGAAGCGCTGGCGCGCGCGGCCTTTCGCGGCGGCATGCATCTGGTTTTCGTTTCGTCGATTGCGGCGCAATCCGGCTCATTTTCGGATCGCGAATTGACCGAGGACGACCCGCCGAGGCCGGACAATGCCTACGGCAGATCGAAATTGGCCGCCGAACTGGCGGTTCGCGCGGCAGGCGTATCGTTTACGATCCTGCGACCGGTTGTCATCTACGGCGAAGGTGAAAAAGGAAATTTCGCGACCGTTCACAGGATCTCGCGCCTGCCGGTTCCGCTGCCGTTCGGGGCACTGAAGGCCCGACGATCCGTGCTGTCGGTGCAGAATTTCAATTCCGCCGTCGCAATCGCCCTTACCGATCCCCGCGCGCGGGGCGAAACGTTCATCGTGTCGGATCCTGCGCCGCTCAGCGTTCCCGACGTCATTGCGCGCTACCGGGCGAGACTCGGCAGATCGCCCTGGCTTATACCAATACCCGAAAGATACCTCGAGCTTTCCCTCAAGGCCATCGGTCAGGGCGCGATATGGCAACGGATCGGCTGCCCGTTGATCGCAAGACCGGGAAAACTGCTTGCGGTCGGATGGAAGCCGTCCTGATGATCTACCATGGCGGGGCTGCCACATCGCGCTCGTTGCACCGCGACCTCCCTGCGTCGGCCGCGGCAGCAAACCGCCGCGCCGTCCCGGCGTCCACGACCCCGGATCGACGAGCATGACCAACTCCACGGACGGCGACCAAAATTTGGTGTCCTGGCGATCGAACGCCCGGCTCCGGCTCGCCCTGCTGCTGGCCTTCCATATCCTGATGTGTTGCCTGTCGCTGATTTTCGTCGCCGCATTCTACCCGAAGCTGCAGGTCGTGATGTTCGACAAAACCCACCTCTTCGAGGCTGTGCTCAATGTCGCGCTGTTCGCAACCGTATCGGCGGTCTTCATATTCGGCCGATTCAGCTTCGGCTATTTCCTGGGATTTTATTTTTACACGATGATTCTCGGTTATCTCTGGATCGTCGAATTCTCGAGGTTTCACTACGACCACAGACTGTCGGCGATTTCCGCCTTCGCGGCTGCCGTTGCGTTCCTGGTACCCGCGCTGTTCGTCGACTCGCCTATCAGGCAGAGATATGTCCTGTCGGCACCGGCGCTGGATCAACTACTGACCGTGATCCTGATGGTGTCGGCGGCAGTCGTGGCAACCGGCGCTTTCCACCATTTCAGGCTGGTCGGCGTCGAGGATATCTACAATTTCCGTGACGAAATCGAATTTCCCGCATGGCTGAGATATGCGACGGGCGCGACGTCGAATACGCTGCTGCCATTCGCCTTCGCCTGCTTCGTGGCGCGCGGGGACCGGTGGCGCGCCGCTATCGCGTTGCTGCTGCTGGTGCTGTTTTACCCGGTGACTCTCACCAAGCTGGTGCTGTTTGCGCCGTTCTGGCTCATGTTTCTGGTGCTGCTGTCCCGCTTCGTTGAAGCCAGGATTTCGGTCGTGCTATCACTGCTACTGCCGCTGTTGTTTGGAAATCTGTTGGGGTTGCCGGTCGAGGCGGGAGCATTTCCCTACGAGCGGGTCATGTATTATTTCGGCTCGATCAATTTCAGGATGATCGCCTTTCCATCGGTCGCGCTCGATGTGTACAGCGATTTCTTTTCGACCCACGCGCATACCTATTTTTGCCAGATTTCCTTCCTGAAGCCCTTCGTCGGCTGCCCGTACGACGAATACCTGTCGATCGTGATGGAGAAGGCCTATCAGCTGGGCAACTTGAACGCCTCGCTGTTCGCGACCGAAGGCGTTGCTTCGGTCGGACCGATGCTGGCGCCGCTCGCCGCGCTCGCTTGCGGACTGGTGATTGCTCTCGGCAATCGCCTCTCCTCGGGCCTGCCGGCAAGATTCATTCTGCTGTCGGGCGGCCTGTTTCCGCAGATCCTGCTGAACGTGCCGCTTACCACGACGCTGCTGACCAACGGGGCCGCACTTCTCTTCCTGCTTTGGTACGTGATGCCGCGCGCCTTGTTCGACGGCAGCGCGGCGATGCCGGTCGAACCTTCGCCATGAACCATCGGGCGCACGGTCGGCACTCGGCACGACCCGCAAAATCGATCGGTTTGTCTGGCTATTGACGGTCCAAATCCGACCGATTATCACTCGCCGCCGGCGGAATGATCGCCTCGGGGCAGCCGGGACTGCCCCGCCGGTTCGTGCGTCTTGCCGAACTGACATCGCTTGATTGCAGACATCGCTTGATCTCTGGTGAAATGGCGGTGATGGATCCCGTTCAAGGAAACATCCTCGGGTGACGGACAACCAAGGGGCTCCGATGCAGCACGTTCTGATCACCGGCGGCGCCGGTTTCATCGGCCAGAACCTGGTGCATGCATGGTGCAAGGCGCGCCCGGACGACCGGCTGGTTGTCGTCGATGCCATGACCTATGCGGCGAACGTCCGCAGCCTGGAACCGTTGATTACGGATCGCCGCATCCAGTTCGTCAGGGGTGACATCGGGGATGCGGCGCTGATGCGGCGGCTGTTCGACGAGCATCACTTCACCCGCGTCGCCCATCTCGCCGCCGAATCCCATGTCGACCGATCCATCGCCGATCCGGAGGCCTTCCTGCAAACCAACGTGCTCGGCACCTTCACCCTGCTCAAGACCGCGCTTGACGCGTGGCGCTCGTCGGGCGCGATCGATCGCGCGCGCTTTCTTCATGTCTCGACCGACGAAGTCTACGGCTCGCTCGGGCCTGATGATCCCGCCTTTACCGAATCCTCGCCGTACCGCCCGAATTCGCCTTACGCCGCGAGCAAGGCGGCGAGCGACCATCTGGTGCGGGCGTTCGTCGCGACCTACGCGATGCCGGCCTTGATCACCAATTGCTCCAATAATTACGGGCCCTACCAGCACCCGGAAAAGCTAATTCCGCTGATGATCATTCACGCGCTGGAGGGCAAGCCGCTGCCGGTCTATGGCGACGGCTCCAACGTCCGCGACTGGTTGCATGTTTCCGACCATTGCGGCGCGCTGATGAGCGTGATCGAGCGCGGCCGCATCGGCGAAACCTACAATGTCGGAGGCGGCAACGAGCGCAACAACCGCGAGGTGGTCGGGCTGATCTGCGAAACCCTCGACGAGGCCTTCGCCGCGCACAAGGACCTTGCCTCGCGTTTTCCATCCTGTCCGGCGGCATCCGGAACCGGTTGCCACTCGCTGATCGGTTTCGTCACCGACCGGCCCGGACATGATCACCGCTATGCGATCGACGCCGGCAAACTCGCGACCGAACTCGATAGCCGATGCAGCGTCGGCTTCGAGAGCGGCCTGCGTCAGACCGTGCACTGGTACCTCGCCCACGAAGACTGGTGGCGCGACGTGACCAGCGGCGCCTATCGGGCGTGGATCGACAAGAATTACGGCTTCCGGATCGCGGTCTAGCCGGCCATGCGCATCCTCGTGCTCAACGCGGATTACTCGCGCTTCCTGGCTTGGCTCTATCGCCGTGAGCCAGGGCTCGAGGGCGCTTCCTACGCCGCCCAGATGGCCGCCCGGAACGCGAGCCTGTTCGGGCTCGCCGATTTCTATTCCAGGAACTTCGCAACGCTTGGCCATCCCGCGGCCGAAATCCACGTCAACAATCCCAGGCTTCAGGCCGCATGGGCGCGCGAGCACGGCATGGCGTTTGATGCGCCGCAGGATGTTGCCGAGCGCCCCACATTCCCCGGCTGGCTGGAACGCGCGGTGACGCCGTTCAAGCCGATTCTGCGGCCGCTCGCCCGCAAGGTCGGATTGAGCCCCAAACTCGACCAACAGGCCGAGAACATCCTGCTGGCGCAGATCGAGGAATTCAGGCCCGATCTGGTGCTCAACCAGGATGTCTTCCATGTCGATACCCGCCTGATGCGCCGCATCAAGGGCATCGGCAGCCCGATCCTGATCGGCCAGGTCGGCATCGAGCCGTCGCGCGGCGAGGACTGGGGCATCTACGATCTCCTGATTTCGCAACTGCCGACGACGGCGAAGTTCTTTCGCACCCTCGGCGTGCGCGCCGAAGTCAATCATCTGGCGTTCGAACCGGCGATTCTCGACGCCCTGCCCGCGGCGCCCGCAACCGACGTCGATGTCTCCTTCGTCGGTTCGATTTCGCTTGATCACCGGCAGCGGATCGCGCTGCTGGAAGCGGTCGCCGAACGCTATGATCTCAAGCTATGGGGCAACCGTCCGCAGGCGCTGCCCGCTTCCTCGCCGCTGCACCGCTGCTTCCAGGGCGAAGTCTGGGGCGTGGACATGTACCAGGTGCTGCGGCGCTCCCGCATCACGCTCAATTCGCATATCGATCTGGCGGGCCGGGAAGCCGGCAACATGCGGCTGTTCGAGGCGACCGGCGTCGGCGCTTTTCTCCTGACCGATTTCAAGGACAATCTGGACACGCTGTTTGCCGGGGATCGCGAGGTCGCGGTGTGGCGCTCGATCGACGAATGCCTGCAACGCATCGAACACCACCTCAGCCACGACGAGGGTCGCGCGGCGATCGCGCGCGCCGGCCAGGCGCGGACCCTGGCGCAACATACCTATCGCCATCGCGCCGCCGAGATTCTCGGCTTTGTCGACGGCATACGGGGGTCGCGATGAAGCTTCCCCGCATCGTCAGGCAGATCGGCAAGCACTTAGTCAAGGCATCGCCGATCCTGCGCCGCCATGTCATGAGTTCCAGCGACCATCGCGTGCTCGGCGGCAAGGAAGAGGCCGAGCGCGCGACGGCTTCGTCAGCCGGCTGGCTTGCGGCTCGCACGGTGTCGCGACAGGAACGCGCCTATCGCGGGCTGATCGCCGACATGAAGCGCGGCGAACCGCGGCTCGATTTCAGGGTCGGGGCAGAGGCGGTCTCGGCGACCGGAATCGCAGACCCACGCGTGCTCGAGGTCGGCTGCGGCAGCGGCTACTATTCGGAAGTTTTTGCCACGCTCGTCCCCGGCGGCGTGCGATATACCGGCGTCGACTATTCCGACGCCATGATCGCCCGCGCCCGCCTCCATTATCCATCGATCGCTTTCGAGGTCGCCGATGCAACCGCGCTGCCCTACCCGGACGGCGCCTTCGACATTGTCTTCAATGGCGTCTCGTTGATGCACATCGTCGAGTATGAGGCGGCGATCCGCGAGGCCGCGCGGGTCGCGGCACATTATTGCATCTTTCACACCGTTCCAGTGTTTGTCGGTTATCGGACGACCTACTTGCGAAAATACGCCTATGGCGCGCCGGTGGTCGAGATCATCTTCAGCAAGCCCGAATTGATGGCGTTGTGCCAACAATCCGGATTGCGGCTCGAGCGCGAATGGGCAGGCATTCACTACGACATGTCGGAGGTAACCGGCCATCATTCGACGACGCAGACCTACCTGTTCTCGAAGGTTGCGAAGCCCTGATCGCAGCAAAGCTGCGTGCGTCTAGAGCGGCAACAATATCGTCTTCACGAACGGGCTGAGCACATTGTCCATCAAGGCGAGCTCCTTGATCTGCCTGAGGCTGGCCCAACAGAACATGGTCATGTCGGTCTCGATGACGCGTTCATCGTCGAGAAACGCGATGATGTTCTCGTTCGACTTGCGCCAGAACCGGCCGCCCTCTTCGTTGTGCTCGGCGCGGTAGACGATCCGGACGCCGGCTTCGGCGGTGAGGACTTCCACCATCGGCGGACGCTTGCCGGCATGGGCGCGCCTGATGTTGGACCACGTGCTCTGAATTGTCGGGGAGAACTGAATCACGCCGATATTTCCCGGCTCGGGCTTTCCATTCAGCAGAAACTGAACGCCGTTCACCGGCGTCTCGCGGGCCAATAGCGCGAGGATACCGCCTTCCGGCTGGGTATAGATCGGCTGATCCCACGAGGAGACCTCGCGCAGGTCGCCGCTCTCGACCCGCACACCCTCGACGGCGAAGAACTGTCCGCTTTTGTGCCGCACATTGCCGTTTTCGTCCCGCGACCAGCCGCGGACCTCGTCCAGGCCGATCAAATCCGCCTTGAACCGGATGCGATTCCGCTGCGCCTCGCGCCAGGCCAGGATCGGCGCCGGATCCCTTGGCTCGATCGCCCGCGACGCGGCGAGCCGCTCGCGAAACCAGTCGAGATGCGTGCGCTCGGCCATCAGATCACTTCCCTCAAGACCTCGATCACCGTGTCGACTTCCTCGTCCGTCAGGTGCGGATACATCGGCAGCGAGAAAATTCGCTGCGCCTTGCGCTCGGCCACCGGGAACTGGCCTTCGCGATAGTCCAGGTCGGCCATGCCGCGCATGGTATGGATCGGCCAGCGGTAGGAAACATTGCAATTGATGTCGCGTTGGGCCAGCCGCTGCAGCACGCCGTCGCGGTCGGAGGGATGTTCGACCACGTAGACGTAGTAGGTATGCCGGCTGTGCGCGTTCTGGCGCGGCAGCAGCAGCCCGGAGCCGGCGAGCCCCTGGTCATAGCGCGCGGCAATCGCGCGGCGACGCTCGATCCAGCCGTCGATACGCGGCAGCTTGAGCGACAGGATGGCTGCCTGGACCTCGTCGAGGCGGGAATTGTAGCCGTGCCGTTCGGAATAATAGACGGTTTCCATCCCGTAGAAGCGCAGGCTCCGCGCCAGGCGCGTGACCGCCTCGTCGTTGCTCAGCACCATGCCGCCGTCGCCGTAGGCGCCAAGCACCTTGGTCGGGTAGAACGAGAACGACGAAGCATCGCCGACGCTTCCGGACTGGTGGTTCTTGTAGAGCGCGCCTTGCGATTGCGCGCAATCTTCCATCACCTTGAGCCCGTGGCGGCGCGCCAGCGCCATCAGCGGATCGAGGTCGACGCACTGGCCGTAAAGGTGAACCGGAATGATGGCCGTGGTGCGTGGCGTGATCGCCGCCTCGACCTGTTCGACGTCCATCAGGAAATCGTCGTCACGCACGTCGACAAAGACCGGCCTGGCGCCGAGGGTCTGGATCGCCGAAACCGTCGGCACCGCGGTATTGGGCACCGTGATGACCTCGTCGCCGACCTTCACGCCGAGCGCTGCAAGCGCGATGTAGATCGCGTCGGTGCCGCTGTTGACGCCGACGCCGTCGGCGACGCCGAGATAGGCCGCCATCTCGCGTTCGAATTTGACGCCTTCCTGACCGAGCACCAGCCGGCCGGAGCGGAACACCCGATCCACCACGGCGAGAATCTCCTCGCGCAGTTCGTCATATTCCCGCAAGTAATCCCAGACGTTAATCGGCATGGCGGCCTCGTTGGCAGTTCGGCGCGAGCGCGTCCGCGATTTTCGCCCGGCACTCCGCGTCCGCCAGCAGGTCGCGATGCAAGGGCTCGTGATCGCCTGACGCGATCGCGCGCGTCGCCGCATCCAGGAAGCGGGCGAAGATATCGGCGGCCTCGAACGTCACCACAGTCTCGACATTGCGCACGCGCTGGCGCCACTCGATCCGGTGATCGGCAGGCGGGCTGAATACGCGCTCGGTCGTCACAGAGCCCGAACGCGCCACGATGAGCAAGCGATTTTGATATTCGCCCTCGAAGCTGAAATGACCGGAAAAGATCCCGCCATTGAAAAGCCGCGCCTGCATCGAAAAGCCCATATCGACGCCGGTCTCGGGATGACGCGTGCCCGGCAACGCCGTGATTTGTGATGGCGGGCCGCCGCCGAGCATCCGCGTCAAGGCGGCGGCATAGGGACCCATGTCCAACAGGCAGCCGCCGCCCAGTTCCCGGTGGTTGCGAAAATTGGCGATCGGGAGCGGCGGAATGATGAACTCGGCGTCGACAAGGGTCAGCGGTCCGTGCTCGGCCACAAACCCCAGCAGCGCGTCGAAATACGGGTGATAGCCGAACACGGTGGCCTCGGCGAGCAGACGGCCCGAACGCCGCGCCTCGATTACACCGCGTTCGCAGGCCTCCCGCGTGAGCATCGCCGGCTTGTCGACCAGGACGTGCTTGCCGCTGCCCAGCGCCGCCAGCACCCAGTGTCCGTGCATCGCATTGGGCAGCGACAGATAAACGATGTCTGCATCGCTTTCCCGCAGCGCGGTTTCATAATCGGAAAAAAACCGCCCGCGTTTCGGCCACCCTTCATCCGGTTCCGGGCGGCTCTTGCTTGCGATCGATATTCCCTTGATCGCCTCGCTGCCTGCCGCGGCGGGTATCACCCGTCGTTGCACGATCGAGGACAATCCTAGGATCAACAATTGCATGCCAATTCCCGCACAACAGCGAAGCGCCTACCGGGCCGGGGCATCCGGCGACGGGATCGCCCGACCGGTGACGATATCGAGACCGCGATTGATCACGGCTCTCACCCTGCGCAGCGCGTTGGATACATGATCGCGACGGCTGGCGACAGCAGGCTTGCGGATGGTCTCGATCGGCAGATCCTTCAGATGGGAGTCGACCGTCAATTCCGCTGCGGCGAGGGCTGCGACGTAGGGTTCGTAGATCCGCTGCCTGACGAGGTCCGGAAACGGCGCGTGGTACAGCCGGTGGCTGTTGAAATAATACCGGCCGCTGCGCTTGACGCCAAAGAAATGAAAGAACAGCAGCGGATAGCGCCCTTCGATCTCGACCGATCCATCGCGCCACCCGACCTCATAGTCGGCGAAATTCCACGGCGCAAGATTGGCGCCGAGATGCTCGATCACGTGGACGCCGGCAAACAGCTCGGGCAAGCGATCGAGATAGCGCTGATCGGCGAAGCGGTCGCCCTCCACGCGATCGTAGCACCATTCGATGCAGCGTTCGCGCCACCAGCGCAATGCGGCGATGCCCGGCTCGTGGCGGCGGACACTGACCCAGCCGACATTGTAGATTCCGAACCGGCGGTGGTCGGTTAGCCGTCTGCTGAAGCGATGCGGGATGATACCGAACGCGCCATCCTTCATCTCGTCGTAGATCGGGCCAGGTGAGGCAAAAAAGAACAAATCGCTGTCGAGATAGGTCACCCACTCGGCTTCCGGTTCATTGTTCAGGACGAAGAGCATCCAGGCCGGCGAGCAGGTGAAATAATATTCGATCAGGCTGCGGGTCGGCCGCGTCGCCGCCACTGCCGGTTCGGCCGCTTCGAAGTCGGTGAGCCGTCGCGGGGTCAGGTTCGGCAGGTCGAGCGCCACCAGGGTGCGGTAACAGGCTTCGCTCAGACATAGCACCCAAAGCCGCGAGCCCGGCGAATGGCGCTGAAGCGAATGATACAGTGCGAGCCCGCGCGGCAGGTAGTTGTGATCGAAGTAGGTGCAATAAACGCGGTTCAACATGATTTCGTTGTCAGCCAGGCCGCGGAACGCGACGGATGCGCGTTTGCGGATTCTTGCATTGCCCGCGCCACAAATCATTCCTATAGGAGCAGCCAAAAAGGCGCAATGCGGACCTTCTAAATCGTTGAAATATTGCAGATAACGGCGGAAAGCCTTTTGAGTTGTGCAATAGCGCATGTTAACGAGGCCGCTCCGAGGGCTGGCCGCATGGCCAAAACGAGCGCGCGCATGGATCGCAAGGGCATTATTTTGGCCGGGGGCCGGGGCACGCGGCTCTACCCGCTGACGCTCGCAACCTCCAAGCAGCTGTTGCCGATCTACGACAAGCCGCTGATCTATTATTCGCTGACCACGCTGATGCTGGCCGGGCTCCGCGAGCTCCTGATCATCACGACCCCGGAAGAGATCGCGCAATTCCAGCGCCTGCTCGGCGACGGCAAGCAATGGGGGATCGAGCTTTGCTACGCGATCCAGGACCATCCCGGCGGAATCGCCGAGGCATTCCTGATCGGCCGGGAATTCCTTGCCGGCAAATCGTCGGCGCTGATCCTCGGCGACAACATCTTCTATGGCGACAATCTGCGTGCGTTGCTGCGCGACTCCGCACAACAGCAGCGCGGTGCAACGGTGTTCGCCTGCTGGGTCGACGATCCCGAGCGCTACGGCGTCATCGAGTTCGACGCCGCGCATCGGCCGCTGCGGATCGTCGAGAAGCCGCAGGCGCCGAAATCGAACTACGCCGTCACCGGACTGTATTTTTACGACGAACGCGTGGTCGATGTCGTGCGCGAGATGCAGCCGTCGGCGCGGGGCGAACTGGAGATCACCGACCTCAACCAGTGGTATCTCGAACGCGGCGAGCTTCACGTCGAGCGGTTCGGCCGCGGCTATGCGTGGCTCGACGCCGGTACCCACGAGTCGCTGCTGGAAGCCTCACAGTTCATCTACGTCGTCGAGAAGCGCCAGGGCCTGAAAATCGCCTGCCCGGAAGAAGTCGCGTTCATGCAGGGTTTCATCGACGCCGAACAGCTGCTGCGGCTCGCCGAACCGATGAAGGCGACGGGGTATGGGCAATACCTGATCCGCCAGGCCGGCCAACGGACCTGAGATCCGGCCTCAGCGCGGAATCGCCGCCGCCAATCTTTGCCGCAGCGCGTTGTTCGCCAACGGGCTGCCAAGCATCGCGACCGCGGCAAGCCACAGCGTGCATTCGCCCAGAAAATGCACGATTCCAGTTCCGGGCCAGAAATATCTGATCACCGCACCGACCGCCGCTCCGGCCGAGATGATCGTTATCATCATCGCGATGAGGAACAGGGTGTGCCGCAGCGGGTGCCTGAGGGTTTCACGCGCGATGATCGTGAACAGAACGCCAAACTGGGCGATGATGTCACTCGACACCAGCGCGATGGCGGCCCCCAGCGGGCCGAGACGTGGGATCAGGCCGATTGACAGCGCCAGAAAGATGGCCAGCTGCAGAGATTTGGTCCGAAGCAACAGCGGGCCGCGATTGCTGTAGTTGGCGTAGCCGAGCGCCAGAATGGCCGGCGTTCCGATGCACATCCCCAACAGCAAGGTGGTTGCGAGGGTGGCGTCGAAGGCAATGGCGCCATGTGTCCATATCTGAAAGAAATCCGGCCAGAACACCAGCGCGCCCGACGTGGTCAGGCTTGCGAACGACACCAGGACAACCGATCCCCTGGCATAAAGCCGCTGCAGGCTCTCGCGCGCGCCGATGGCGTGATCGTGTCCGAGTTCGGCCGCCAGCGGCAGCGTCATCTGAACGCAAAGCCCCCTCAAAAGGCCGGCGATGGTGCGTGTCAGTCCCCACTGGGCGATGGCGATGCGGTTCGAAACCAAGGCTCCGATCATCAGGACGGAAAGGTAGCTGAGGCCGACCTCGGCGAAATTCATCACCGCAAACGGAAACGCTCCCGCGAATTGTCCAACGGTCCAGCGCCAGGAAATGCGCTGACGGAAGCTCTCGACGAATGGAAATTGCCGCTGCACGTCGACGAACATCATGTAGATCGAGGCGGCGATCTGTCCGGCCACATAGGCAATGACGACCGCGGTCAGGCTGCCGGTCGCGGTCACCGCGATGATCTCGCCGAGCTGGGCGGCCGCCATTCCCCACAATTGCACCCGCACGGCTCGCCCATAGAGCCCGCGGGCGCGGTAGAGCGCGCTTGGCAAATTCGACAGCAGCGTGAAGACCGTGCCCAGCGTCATGATCGCGAACGCCAGGTCAAAGTCCGGCTGCGCCGAGAAACCCAACACCCTGGAAGGCGAAACAGTTGCGAACATCAGCGCGAGCAGCGACGCCAGCACCGCGACATAGGCGACGAACAGCTGAAATGCGGCGCCGTAATAGCGGCTGCTGCGGCGATCGCAATCGTCGCGCGACTTGAACGAGAGAAAGCGGTTCAGGGTCCAGGCGTGCAGGCCGGCGTCGGCGGCGAGAACGAGGTTGCCCGCGGCGAAGATCGTCAGCCAGGCGGACAGGACGTCGCCCGTCCAGTACTTGAGGAAAAGCGGAATCAGGACGATCTGCTGCGTCAGGGCCAGCAGAATCTGCGCAAAGTTGGCCGACCATCCGCCGAAGATGCGACGCGCGCGGCTCGAAGCAAGAAGCGTCACGTTTCCTCGCGGATGTGGGGCGGCGCCTGGAGCAACACCCCGTTCGTCTTTCCTGCCATGGGCGTCCGGGGAAAGCCGTGGCCGCCGGATTCGCGCCGGTCAGACCGGTATATTCCCCTGGCCGATCCCGGGGATAAAGCCATAGGGTGCCGCGCCGGACAGGACAAGAGGGCCTCGCCTTCGGCGCCGGAATTTCATAGGTCCGAAGCACTGCCGCATGACACATCCGCGCTGGCGCATGGCGGATCCGGGAAGATCGCGACCTTCTACCCTTCGACGGTAGCGATCGATGAGGCGGCCGGCGCGACGGCGGAATATGCGATGGTGAAGATCGCCGGCGAAATCCTGGCAAAGTACCTGAACGAACACCTGCCCGATATTGCCGTCGTCTGCCGCCGCCTGCCCAGAATCCTGACGGATCAAACCGCGACAATCGGCGTTGCCGGCGCCGACAACGCGTTGGACGTCATGCTGCCCGTTGTATATGACGTGCAGCGGACGGCGCGGCCCGATCCCGCGCCGCGCGGCTGACGAAGCGGCCGGAACAGCTCGCATCGGCCGGCGGATAGCAATGACGACGGATTTTATTCCATTCAACCGGCCTTACGCGACGGGCAAGGAGCTCGCCTACATCGCGCAGGCGCAACGCAACGATCACCTGTCCGGTGACGGATCGTTCACGCGGCGCTGCCATCAATGGATCGAGCGGCAGACCGGTTGTGCCAGTGCGCTGCTGACGCATTCATGCACCTCGGCACTGGATCTCGCCGCGCTGCTGCTCGATATCAAGAGCGGCGACGAGATCATCATGCCGTCCTATACGTTCGTGTCGACGGCCAATGCGTTCGTGCTGCGCGGGGCGGTGCCGGTGTTCGTCGACATCCGCGAAGACACGCTCAATCTCGACGAACGGCTAATCGAGGCCGCGATTACCCCGCGGACGCGCGCCATCGTCCCCGTGCATTACGCCGGCGTCAGTTGCGAGATGGATTCGATCGCCGCGATCGCAAGGCGCCACCATCTTCGGATCATCGAAGATGCGGCGCAGGCCATCATGGCCGGCTACAAGGGTCGCGCGCCCGGCGCCATCGGCGATCTCGGCTGCCTGAGCTTTCACGAAACCAAGAACATCATGTCGGGTGAAGGCGGCAGTCTGCTGGTGAACGATCCCGAACTGATGCTCCGCGCCGAGATCATCCGCGAGAAGGGCACCGACCGCGGCAGGTTTTTTCGCGGCGAGGTCGACAAATATACCTGGCAGGATGTCGGCTCCTCGTTTCTACCGAACGAAATCACCGCCGCCTTTCTCTGGGCTCAGCTTGAAGAGGCAGAACGCATCACCCGCGAGCGGTTGGCGATCTGGCAGCGCTACCACGAGATGCTTGCGCCGCTCGAGCGGCAAGGCCTGCTGCGCCGCCCGATCGTGCCCGCCGACTGCCGGCACAATGGGCATATGTATTACATCCTTCTGCAATCCCCGAGCGCGCGTCAGAAGGTTCTCGCGGGGTTGAAGGCGAACGATATCAATGCCGTGTTTCACTATGTCCCGCTGCACTCCTCGCCGGCGGGCCAGCGCTTCGGGCGCGCGCATGGCGATCTTTCGCTGACGACATCGCTGTCGGAGCGCCTGGTCCGACTGCCGATGTGGCTGGGCTTGAGCGAGACCCAGCAGCAGCGGTTGTGCGAGGTCTTGACGGCGATCCTGACTCGATAGACGCGCGGTGTCCCCGCTCTAAAGACCGTCCGATTCACCGTTCTTCGGTGTCGAGCGCGGGACGAAGGGTGCATAGGAGTTGTCGACGGCACCCGCGACCGGTACGGCGGGAATGGCGGCGCCGGTGGGAACACCGGCAACGGCAGGAACGCTCGCGGGACCATCCTGGCGCTTGAGCGCGAGAACCTCGGTCTGGTCCGCCTTCTCGAATGTCACCTGGCGGGGCTGGACCGAACTCAGCAGCCAGCCGGCGTGACTGTCGCCCTGGCGCAGGCGGACGATCTTCTGATTGGTCCGGTCGAGGAAAACCGCGATGGCCTCGCCATCCCCGACCACGGCGCCGATCAGCGCCAGCGGCGGATGCTCCGGCTCGGCAGGTCTCTGGGCAACGGGCGCACTGACCGGATTGACCGGCGTGGCGACCACAGCCCGCTGCGGCGGGCGCCGGGAGGCCGAGAAAATCGGCCGCTCCTGCGTGGCGGTCAGGGCCGAGAGCGGAACGGCCCATAGCGGGTTGCCACTCGGCAGCGGCTTATTCGCCTCCCTGCCCGGCCCCGAGATCGGTTTCAGGCTGCCGAGGTCGACAGCGCCGGCAGCCTCGTCTGGCCCCTCGGGCAGGATGTCCAGCGTCGCCGAAGTCGCCGCGACCGCCTCCGGCGGCTGGCCGACCGTCAGGGTCCCGGCGAGCAGGACCAAACCGGCAATATCGAGCCCCCTCACCATGTCAGCCTCGCCCCCTCGCCGCCGGCTCGTCGCCGGCGGATCCGCATTCAGCCTAGCCCCAACCGGCGGCTCCTTCAACACGGCGCGACTCAACGTCAAGTCGTCACTATTCGGGGACCTCGATGCGCTTGCGTGAAGGAATAGTGGGAACTTTTGAGCCGCCAGGCCTCAAAGATGTTGCCGAACGGACACGCCTTCAAAAATACGAAACCGCGCACCGCGTGTACCCCGACAAAACATGCCCGGTTCGTTGCATAGGGTGGCAAAGCCATGAGAATATGGCCAAAACGGGGGTTCGGACCGGCGGTGGCGGATTTCCGGGAGACGACTGCCTGTCATCTTTGATGGGTACAAGTGGTTCTCGCAAGCCGGACGCGTGAGTTGATTTTCACTTTCGAGGCGATTTGAGAGATTTCATGGGCGAACCGGCAATTCGAACATCGAATAACCGAAACGGGCTGCGGTCAGCGGCACGGCAATCGCTTGCGGTGTTGCTCGCGACCACCGCGCTCGGCGTGGTGTCGGCGCACGCGGTCGATGGCACCTGGGTGAGCGGCAGCGGCGAATGGACCGACCCGACCAGCTGGTCGACCAATCCGACGGTGCCGAACGGAACGGCCACCTTCAACAACGGCGGCACAACGGCGGTCACCAACAACGGCGGCGTCGTTACGATCGGCGAAATTCTTTTCACCAGCGTACCCAACGCGCAGGCCTTTGCCTTTACCATCAACAACCCGTTCATCATCAACGCCACCGGCATCGTCAACAATTCCACCAATACGCAGACCTTCGAGGTGACATCAGGCAATTCGCTGGTGTTCCAGAACGGCAGCACGGGCAACAGCGGCACCGGCGCGGTTTCGATCACCAACGACAACGGCGGTTTCATCAACTTTCAGAATACCAGCTCGGCCGGCAACGCCAACGCCACGATCGTCAACAACAGCATTCTGCAGTTCAACGACACCAGCACGGCGGGCGGCGCCACCATCACCAACAACATTCAGACGGATTTCTTCAACGGCAGTTCGGCGGGCACCGCAAATATCACGAACGCCGCAGCCGCAACGCTCACCTTCAACAACACGGCCACCGCGGGCACGTCGACGATTTCCAATAGCGGCGCGATCCAATTCAACAATTCATCCACCGCCGGCGGCGCGAATATCACCAACGTCAGCACCGCGACGATTGCATTCAACAACTCCAGTAACGCGGGCAGCGCGACGCTGAACTCCTCCCTGGTCGGCGGCTCGATCACGTTCAACGACACGAGTTCGGCGGGCAGCGCCAATATCGTGCTGAAGGAGTCCAATCTCGTCTTCAACAATTCCGCGACCGCCGGCAGCGCCACCATCACCATGCCGGACGCCATGCATCCTGGAACGATCACCTTCAACAATACCACCACCGCCGGCTCCGCCAACATCACCGTCATCGGGTCACTCGGCATCACCAGTTCGCTGTCGTTCTTGAACGCCAGTACTGCGGGCAGCGCGACCATCACCAACAATCCCGGCATCGGCGCCGGCGGGCAAACCATTTTCGGCTCCCTCGGCGGCACCGACACCGCCAACGCCGGAACCGCCCATATCACCAACAACAGCAACGGCACCACAAGCTTCCTGGCCAGCACCTCGGCGGCAAGCGCGACGATCACCAACAACAGCGGCGGCGGCACCAATTTCCAGGATCAGAGCACGGCTGCCAGCGCCACCATCGTCAACAACAACGGCGGCACGACGACATTCGGCGTTCCGATCGTCGGTACCGATACGGCGACGGCCGGGAACGCGAACATCACCAACCAGGCCGGCGGCACCACGGAATTCACCGCGGCGACCACGGCCGGCAGCGCGACGATCACCAACAATACCGGCGGCTTCCTGCAGTTCGGCGATTCCGGGGCTGGAAGCTCGACCGCTTCCGCCGGCAGTTCGACCATCACCAACAACGGCACCACAAGCTTCAACGCCGACACCACCGCCGCCAGCGCCACGATCACGACCGGCAGCGGCGGCAACGTGTTCTTCTTCGATTCTTCGACCGGCGGCAGCGCGCAATTCCTCACCAACGCCGGCGGCACCTTCGACATGTCGGGCCTGACCGCGGCCGGCATGACCGCGGGCTCGATCGCCGGCGCCGGCAGCTACGTGCTCGGGGCGAAGAGCCTGACGGTCGGCAGCAACAATCTTTCGACCGCCGTCAGCGGCGTGATTTCCGGGGTCGGCGGGTCGCTGACCAAGGTCGGGACCGGCACCCTCACCCTGTCGGGCATCGACACCTACACCGGCGCCACCACGGTCAACGGCGGCACCCTCGTGGTCGACGGCTCGACCGCTTTGTCCTCGCTGACCACCGTGAACACGGGCGCGACGCTGGCCGGCAGCGGGACGGTAGGTAATACCGCCATTGCCGGCGGCACGCTGGCGCCCGGCAGCGCCGGCGGCAGCGTGTTCGGCCCGCTGACGGTGCAGGGCAGCCTCTCCTTCACGACCGCCTCGACCTACATGATCGAGGTCTCGCCGACGAATGCCGGCCGCACCAATGTCACGGGCACCGCGACGCTCGGCAACGCGACGGTGAGCGCGATCTTCTCGGCGGGCATCTATGTCAGCAAGCAATATACCATCGTCAATGCCACCGGCGGCGTCAGCGGCACGTTCAATGCGCTCGTGAACACCGACCTGCCGGCGAACATCACATCCGCCCTGAGCTACGACGCCAATGACGCCTTCCTGAATCTCACGCTGCATTTCGTCCCGCCTCCCCCCGGGCCGAACTTCCCGGGCGGTCTGAACATCAACCAGCAGAATGTCGCCAACACTCTCGTCAACTTCTTCAACTCCACGGGCAGCATTCCGTTGGCGTTCGCTTCCCTCAACGCGGCCGGCCTGACGATTGCCTCGGGCGAACTCGGCACCGGCGTCATCCAGTCCTCGATCAAGGCGGACGACCTGTTCCTCAATTTGCTGCTGGACCCGACGATCGCCGGCCGCACCGGCTTCGCGACGGCTTCCAGCGGTCCGACGCCGTTCGCCGACGATGGTCAGAGCCTGAGCTATGCCGCCAGGAACAATGCGACAGCCAGCGAGCGCGACGCCTATGCCATGGCGACCAAGGCACCTGTCATGGCGCCCCAGCCGCTCAACCGCTGGAGCGTCTGGGGCGCGTCCTATGGCGGATCCGAGACGGTCGGGGGCAGTGCCGTGGTGGGTTCGCAGGACACCAAGGCGAGCGCCTACGGCCTCGTGGCAGGCGCCGATTACAAGACCGACCCCAACACGCTGTTCGGCTTCGCGCTGGCCGGTGGCGGCACCGCCTTCTCGCTGGCCAATGGCCTGGGGAGCGGCTCAACCAACGTATTCCAGGCCGGCGCCTATGCGCGGCATGACATCGGCCCGGCCTATCTCTCGGGCGCGCTGGCCTATGGCTGGCACGACGTCACCACCAACCGCACCGTGGCGCTGGCGGGTGTCGACATGCTGCAGGCGCGCTTCGGAGCCGACAGCTTCTCCGGCCGGTTCGAGGGCGGCTATCGCTTCGCAAACCCCGTCGTCGCCATCACACCCTATGCGGCAGTCCAGGCGATCAGCTTCAGCCTGCCGGCCTATGCCGAACAATCGCTGAACGGCGGCGGCCTGTTCGCACTGAACTATGCGGCGCAGACCACGACCGACACCCGCAGCGAACTCGGTTTCCGCAGCGACAAATCCTACGCCATGCAGGACGGCGTGCTCACGCTGCGCGGACGCCTCGCCTGGGCGCATGACTACGATCCGAACCGCGCGGTGACCGCGATCTTCCAGGCGCTGCCCGGCGCCAGTTTCGTGGTCAACGGCGCGCGCCCCGACGCCGATTCGGCGCTGGTCAGCGCCAGTGCCGAGCGGAAATGGCTGAACGGCTTCTCGGTGGCGGCCATCTTCGAGGGCGAATTCTCCGGCAATGTCACGAGCTATGCCGGCAAGGGCGTCGTCAAATATAGCTGGTGACGCGCACTGGAGCCTTTTCCGTTTCGATGGAATCGAAACGGGGCTCCAGATTCTTGTTTTGACGCGTTTTCTTCACGCGAACCGGTGACTACTTCGCTCGAAAACGCTCTACTTGCCGCCCTGCCATTGCCCGGAAACGCCGAGTACGACCCTGATCCGTCCCGAGCCGCTTTCGTTGGCGGCGGTGGTTTGCGGCACCTGCACGTCGAGCTGATCGACGAACAGGAACGGCATGCCAGCCTCCAGATCGTAGAGCAGTTTCTGCAACGCGGGCTGTTCCATCTCGCAGCTGACGACGAGGCCCACGAGACCGTCTCTCGCCTGGGTGCCCAGCACGTCAACCTGGGAGGACTGGATTGTGCCGCCGACACTGGCCACGGCGGAAGCGACCCGCTGCAGCAGCGTGGCGCCGGCCACCGTCACCGTCGGTCCCTCCAGGAACGGCGTCCCCGGATGCCCGGCCGCGAGCGCGGCCGCGTCGTCGCGCGGCTTGCGCCCCCGCAACTGGTCCAGCAGGTCGGCGGTTTGCGAAAGCCGTTCGCGCTGGCCTGCGATATCGGAGATCGCGAAGACCGCCGTCGCCAGCAAGGCGCCGAATACGGCGACATACAGGGCGACCGCGATCAGCGGCGAGCGCGTCAGCGTGCGGGCGATGGCGTTTGCCAGACTCATGGGCTTGCCGTGTTGATCGGCTCGATCCGCGCCTCGATATGGAAGCGCTCGCCGGGATCGGAGGCCGAGCGCGTGGTCGGGGCATAGAAGGTCGCGCGGGCGAAATGCCGGGATTGCTCGATCAGCGGGATCAGCGCCGGCGCGTCGCGGGTGATGCCGGCGATCTGCAGCTTGTTGCCGGCCAGATGCAGTTCGGTGACGAAGGTGTTGTCGGGCAGCACCTGGCTCAGCGCGTCGAGCACGATGACGCTGGCCGGTGTCGCATATTTGCGCCGCTCCAGGGCGGCGATCGGCGAGCGGTCGCCATCGCTGCCGGCACGGATGGCGGCGCGGCGCGCCGAAATCTGCCGCGCCAGTTCGGCCTCCTGGGCGCCGACGCTGTCCGCCA
>NZ_DATHOP010000272.1:0-9158 GCF_035484855.1 Bradyrhizobium sp. | reverse complement strand
AGTTTCGTAACGGTCTCAAATCCATCTTGCCCTGATAGAGCCCCGCCAGCAGCTTCAACGCGGTATCGCTTTGCGTCTTGCTCCAGCCGCCATGCTGCGTGTTGAGCGCGAATTTGTCGGTGACGTCCTGCCGGGTCAGCGGCTCATGCGCGCCGCCGCGCAAATAAGGCTGCCGCTCCTCGATCACGCTGCCGTCCTTCAGCGTTGCCTTGATATGGCCGGTATAGTTGCTCGGGTAAGGGTTATCGGGATCGATCACGAATTTCACTTTGGCGGCGAGCGCGAGCACGCGCGCGTCCGATATCGCGGCCTCCGTGAACGCGCTAAGGCCGACGCCGCCGTGAACGAAGCCGGTCGCCAAGAGATACGGCACCGCGAATTTGGCGGCATAGCCGTTGCGCGGGCGCTGCTTGTCAGCCAAGGGCTCCCACAGCCGGTGCACCGTTCCCTCCGCCACCTCGCACAGGATCGCCTCGACATCCTCTGGCCTGATGCCGCGCGCGGCGAGGCGTTTGGCGCAATCGATATAGGGCTGCGCCATCGTCCCGCAGGGATAGGGCTTGAACGCCAGCGTGTCCGTCACCCAGCGGGTGCCGAAGTCACCGGTCAGCGCGTCATAGTCGCCATGGGTGGTATGGGCAAATCCGTGGAACAGCCCGTGCACGCCCTCGAACACCGTGCGCGGACCCACAAAACCTCCCCGCGCCAGCAGCGCCGCGCGAATGCCT
Source organism: Bradyrhizobium sp. (assembly GCF_035484855.1). GTDB lineage: Bacteria > Pseudomonadota > Alphaproteobacteria > Rhizobiales > Xanthobacteraceae > Bradyrhizobium. The sequence goes on along the minus strand of NZ_DATHOP010000272.1, from coordinate 8,430 downwards.
GATTGCGCCGCCCAGCCGGCATGCAGCCGCTTGGTCCAGGCGCCCTCCGCGAGATATTCGATGATGCCGCCGGCCATGCTGCCGGCGATCCCGAGCGCATCCACGATTCTCGCCGCGTCGAGGCCGAGTGCCGTGCCGACGCCGGCGGCAGCCCCCATCGCGCCGAAGATCGCGGTCGGGTGAAAGCCGGCCTTGTGGACCGCCTTCGGCACCACGAGGCTCAGCCGGCAGAGCACCTCGGTGCCGACAGCGATCCCCGTCAGCGCCATGCGGCCGTCCGGATTGTGCCGCTCGCAAGCAGCCAGCACCGCCGGTACGATCACCGCGCCGGCATGCACCGGGCCGCCCTCAAAGGTGTCGTCGAAATCCTCGCCATGCGCCGCGGTGCCGTTGACGAAGGCAGCGCCCGCGGCAGTCAGCGTGCGGCTGTGCCCGATCACCGTGCATGGTCCGTCGTCGTCGCAACCGGCCAGCGCGCTTGCGACATAGTCCTCGTTGCGCGCGGTGACGCAGAGGCCGATGACGTCGATCAGCAGGTCCTCGCATTTGCGCATAGTTGCCGCCGAAAGCGCGCCCGGCTTCAGCGCGGCAATCTTATGCGCCAGCGTTTCGGCGACCGAGGTCTTTGGCAATGCGGATGTCATCGCTCAGACGTGGAATATCTTGGTATAGCGCGCCTTGATCGCGTCGCTCTCTTTTTCCACCGCGGCCGCATCGTCCTTCATGGTCTTGATGTCCTTGAGCGGCTTGCGCCCCGGTTTCTCCGTCGTTTGCGGATGCACCGAGCGCAGGCCGCCGACGTCGATGATGAGCTGCTGGGCGTCGCGGCTGAAGCAGAACGACTGGAACAGCTTGGCCGCGTTCGGATTGGGCGAGTCCTTGAAGATGCCGTTGGGCCCGATGATGATCGGCGAGCCTTCGGTCGCATAGACCGGCTCGACCGGACGGCCCTTCTCCTTGAGTTCAAAAATATTATACTCGTTGCCGTCGGCCATGACAGCGCGTTCGCCGAGATCGAGTTTCTTCGGCGGATCGGCCGATGATTGCACCTGCATGATGTTCTGTTTTGCGAGCTGCTCGAACCAGGTCCAGCCGAGATCGCGCTGCATCTGGTAGGTCGCGGTCATGATGGTGCCGCTATAGCCGGGGTGGGCCTTGACGATCTTGCCCTTCCATTTCGGGTCGAGCAGATCGGCAAAACTCTTCGGCGCTTCCTCGGGCTTCACCAGGCCGGTGTTGTAGGCGATGATCGACAGCCAGACGCGCCAGCTCGCAAACAGCCCGTCGGCATCCCTGTGCTCGGCGGGATAGAGTTTTGCGACATCCTCCGGCACGTAGGGCAGCAGGACGCCGTCGCGCTTCCAGACGATGAAATGCGCGGCATCAGACGAATTCACCACATCGACGGCGTGGATGTTGCTGGAATATTCCTGCCCGATGCGCTGGAACACGCGCTCGGCGCCGGAGCGCTCGACGCGAACCGCAATATCCGGATATTTCGCCTCGAACGCCTTGGCCAGCTTCTCGGCGACCGGCAGATCGACCGAGGTGTAATAGTTGACGTGGCCTTCTTTCCTGGCCGCCTCGATCAGCGCCGGCATGATCGGCTCCGCCGGCGGCGCCGCGGCCATCACGCGGGTGGAGAGCGCGGTTCCCGCAAGCAAGGCGCCGGCGCCCCTGAGCACGCTGCGGCGCGAAATGTTCGGATTTCTCATTGGCGTTTCCACCCTTTGGTCTTGGCGAGACGAGCAAGTTATCTTTTATTCCTGGAGCATACATCGAGTCTTTCGTCGACAGTCCGTTGCCCTTGCCGTCAGACGTGATAGTGGACTTCAGCCAGACCTGACCAACAACGACCTGGAAAACAGGATTCGGGAGATTGAAATGACGGGCCCAAGGCTCTCCCAAACGCTCCCCCAAAGGCTGGCTCCGATGCTTGCCCTCGCGCTGGCGACCGCTCTGCTTGCGACGCCGATGGCTGCGACCTCGAGCCTGGCGCAGGATTATCCGGCGCGCGCGGTGCGGATCATCGTCCCGTTCGGCGCGGGAGGGCCGGCCGACGTCACGGCGCGCCTGCTCGGCAATGCCATGCAGCAAAGTTTCGGTCAGCCCTTCGTGGTGGAAAACCGCACCGGCGCCGGCGGCGTGATCGGCACGCTGGAAGTCGTCAAATCACCGCCCGACGGCTACACGCTGCTGATGATGTCGAACACGCAAACCGCCAATGAATCGCTGATGTCGGCGGCGCAGCGCAAATACGAATTGATGCGCGATCTTGTGCCGATCGCGCCGGTCAATTCCTCCGACCTCGTCATCGTCGTGCATCCCGACGTTCCGGCCAAGACGCTGGCCGAGTTCATCGCGCTCGCCAAATCGCAGCCGGGCAAGCTGAATTATGCTTCCTCCGGCACCGGCACGCCCTATCACATGGCCGGCGAGCTGTTCAAAACCATGGCCGGCATCGACGTCGTGCACGTCCCCTACCGCAACAGCGGCGATGCCCGCGCGGGCGTGATCGGCGGACAGGTGCAGATGATGATCGACGCGGTGACGACGATGGCGCCCAATGTTGCTGCCGGCCAGGTGCGGGCACTCGCCACCACCGGCAAGACGCGTTCGGCGGTGCTGCCGGACGTGCCGACGGCGAATGAGGCGGGCGTGCCCGGCTATGAAGCGACGATCTGGCTCGGCCTGATGGCGCCCGCCGGCACGCCGAAGCCGATTATCGACAAGCTGAACGCCGCCGTGAATTCGCTGGTCAAGCGGCCGGACATCGTGAAACTCTGGAACGATCAGGGGGCGGTTCCGATGTCGATGACTCCGGAAGAATTCGACAAATATCTGCGCGGCGATATCGTGAAATGGGCTGACGTCGTCAAGCGCTTCCCCGAAAAGCCGCAATAGGATCTGTCCTCGATGCCGAACATTCGATTCAGCCTCAATGGTGCAGAGACCGAGATCGATGCCGATCCGGATTCGTCGCTGCTCGGCCTGCTGCGCGGACCGCTCGGACTGACCAGTCCCCATTTCGGCTGCGGCTCGGGCGAATGCGGCGCCTGCCGCGTCATCGTCGGTGACCATGCGGTCACCGCCTGCGACACGCCGCTATGGTCGGTGACCGGCAAGGAGGTCATTACCATCGAAGGACTTGGCAGCGCGGAAAAACCGCACCCGCTGCAGCGCGCCTTCATCGCCGAGCAGGCGATTCAATGCGGCTATTGCGTCTCCGGCATCCTGATGAGCGCGGCGGCATTGCTGATGCAGAATCCAAAACCCTCCGGCGCGGAGGTGAGGGCTGCGCTCGACCGCAACCTCTGCCGCTGCGGTTCGCAGAACCGGATGGTACGGGCGATATTGCGCGCGGCAGACGAGGTGGCGAGCCAATGACCGAACCCTCTCCCGCGCCGCCCAAATTGCCGGTCAGCCTCGCGGCAAACCCGGTGCTGTCGTCATGGGTTCGTTTCTCCGCGGAAGGGCACGTCACGGTTTCGCCGGGAAAGGTAGAGATCGGGCAAGGCATCGTCACGGCGCTCGCGCAGATCGCGGCCGACGAGCTCGATATCGATTTTGGCCGCGTGCAGATGGTGCGCGCGTCGACGACCGCGAGCCCCAATGAGGGCGTCACCTCGGGCAGCCTCTCGGTGCAGCAATCCGGGCGCGCCATCCGATACGCTTGCGCCGAAATCCGGCAGATCTTTCTTGCCGCCGCGTCCGATCAGTTGGGCGGCGGAGCCGATGCGCTCGATATCAAGGATGGTACCATCTCCGGTCCCGGCAATGTCAGCACCAGCTATTGGGAGTTGGCCGACAAGGTTTCGCTGGATCGCGAGGCAACGCCAGGCGCCGCGCCGAAGAAATCGACGCAGCGCGCGCTCGCCGGAAGTTCCGTGCAGCGGCTGGACATTCCCGACAAGGTCTTTGGGCAGCCGCGCTTCATTCACGATACCGCGCTGCCGGGCATGCTGCACGGCCGCGTGCTGCGATCCGAAATGCCCTTCGCAAAACTTGACGAACTGAAGGAGGATGATGCACGGGCCGTTGCCGGCCTGATCGCCATCGTGCGCGACGGCAATTTTGCCGGTCTGGTCAGCGAGACCGAAGACGGCGCGGAGGCGGCGCTGAAGGCCTTGCGGAAGAATGCAAAATGGAGCGCCGGCCAAACGCTGCCCGACGAAACCAGGCTGGCGGAATTTTTGAAAGCCCAGCCGGTTGAATCGACCGTGATCGACAAGCGGGTGGGGTCCGGCGCGGTTGCAAAGGCGCGCACGCTCCGCCGCCAATATACCCGCCCCTATATGGCGCACGCCTCGATCGCGCCGTCCTGCGCCATGGCGCAATGGAGCGGCGACCGCGTCCACGTCTGGACCCACAGCCAGGGCGTCTATCTGCTGCGCGCCGATCTGGCGCTGGTGCTCAAACTGCCGGTCGAGAACATCACGGTCGAGCACATGGAAGGCGCCGGCTGCTATGGGCACAACCCGGCCGACGACGTCGCGCTCGATGCGGTGCTGCTGGCGAAAGCAGCAGGTGGCCGGCCGGTCCGCCTGCAATGGTCGCGCGCTGACGAGATGACGCACGCGCCGTTCGGGGCGGCGATGGCGATCGAAATCGAGGCCGATCTCGATGCCCAGGGCGACATCGTCGATTGGCGTCACAGCATCTGGAGCAACGGCCATGCCGCCCGGCCGGGGCGCGCGGCGCAGCCGGCCTTGCTGGCCGGGACCGAACTCGCCGATCCGTTCCCGCGGATGATCTCGAACAATCCGCCGCAGGCCAATGGCGGCGGCGCCGACCGCAACTCGATCCCGCTTTATGATCTTCCCTCGTGGACGATCCTGTCGCATCGGCTGACGACGATGCCGATCCGCACTTCCGCGCTGCGGACGCTGGGCGGACAGGGCAACGTGTTCGCGATCGAATCTCTTCTCGATGAAGTTGCACACGAACGCGGCGAGGATCCGGTTGCCTTCCGGCTCCGGCATCTGAAAGACGAGCGCGCCAGGGACGTGATCCGCGCCGCCGCAAGGCGTGCGAATTGGAAGCCGGACAAGCGTGCCGGCACCGGCTACGGCATCGGCTTCGGCCGCTACAAGAACACCGGCGCCTATTGCGCCGTGGTTGCCGAAATCGAGGGCGCCGAAGATATCGTCGTCAGGCGGTTGACGCTGGCGGTCGATGTCGGCGAGGCCATCAATCCCGACGGCGTGATCAACCAGGTCGAAGGCGGCGCGATCCAGGCCACCAGCTGGGTGCTGAAGGAGCGCGTCCGCTTCGACGACCGGCGCATCACCAGCAACAGCTGGACCGACTATCCGATCCTTCGCTTCAGCGAGGTGCCGGAGGTCGAAGTCGAACTGATCCAGCGGCCGGATATCGACTCCGTCGGCGCCGGCGAAGCCGCGCACGGTCCGGTCACGGCGGCGATTGCCAACGCCATCTTCGATGCGCTCGGCGTTCGCATTCGCGACCTCCCGTTCTCGCGCGACCGCCTGATCGCGGCGATGGAATCGAGCACGTGACGAGCTTGAATATCCTGAGCGGCGGCGCGGCGCAGGGCCTGGTCGGAAGCCTTGCGGCCAACTTCAAGACCAGGACCGGTTTCGACATCGGCGGCGAGTTCGGCGCGGTCGGCGCCATGGCCGACAAATTGCGCAAGGGCATGCCGACGGACATCGTCATCTTGACGGCGGCCATCGTCGCGCAATTGGCGGCAGAGAAGCTCGTCGTCCCCGCCTCGATGGCCGAGGTCGGCCTGGTCGAGACCGCGCTTGCGGTCCGATCGGGCGATCCCATCGTCAAGGCCAGGGATGCGGCAAGTCTGCGCGACGCATTGCTGGCGGCGGATGCAATCTTCGTTCCCGACATCAAGGCATCGACGGCCGGAATTCACGTCGCAAAAGTCCTGCAGCAGCTCGGCATTGCCGCAACCGTGGAAGCCCGGCTCAACATCCATCCGAACGGCGCCACCGCGATGCGGCATCTGGCGGCCTCCGATGCCCGAAAACCGATCGGCTGCACGCAGTCGACCGAAATCATCTCTACGCCGGGCGTGCTGTTGTCGGGTCCGCTGCCGCCGGGATGCGAGCTTGCCACCATGTACACGGCGGTAGTGACGGCCCGAGCCGCTCACGCCGAGCAGGCACGGACGCTGATCGATCTGTTGACGGCGCCCAGTCAGCGCGACGTTCGCGAGCGCGCGGGCTTTCTCGGTGGCGCCAGATAGCAGCCCGGAATCTCCGCGCTTGCGTGGGGGATCTCCCAACCAAATAGCCGCGCGGGCGATTTCGTCGTTGCCAAAGCCGGTTCATATACTAATATATCAATTCGTCTGGGAGTAACGATGCCCGCGCGTGCCAGGAAAAAGACCGAGACCGCGGTTCGCACCGCCGCCGGCGCTCGCCGCGGCGGCCGGCCGCGCACGGCGACCGCCTCGGCCAGCATCTATTCGGACCTTCGCGCCGAGCTGGTGTCGCTGCGGCGGCGCCCCGGCGAAGCCGTCTCGGAAGCGGAAATCGCGCTCGCCTACGGTGTCAGCCGGACGCCGGTTCGCGAAGCCATCCTGAAATTATCGGACGAAGGCCTGCTCGAGATATTTCCGCAGTCGGGCATTTTCGTTTCGCGGATTCCGCTCGCGGCGCTCCCCGAGGCCATCATCATCCGCAAGGCGCTGGAGGCGACCACCGCGCAACTCGCCACCGAGCGGGCCACCGCGAGTCAGATTCTGGTGCTGCATTCGATCCTGCAGCGTCAGCGAGAGGCGAATGCCGCCAGGGACCGTGAGGCCTTTCACCAGGCGGACGAGATGTTTCATGCTACGATCGCGGAGATCGCGGGATATCCGGGGATCTGGACCTTGATCCAGCAGGTGAAGGTCCACGTCGATCGTTATCGCCGCCTGACGCTGCCGCAGGCGGGAAGGATGGGTCGCGTGATCGCGGAACATGAGGCCGTGCTGAATGCGATCGAGGGTCGCGATCCCGCGGCCGCAAGGACCGCGATGGAATTCCACCTCGAGAGTCTTCGCGACAATATCTCCGCAACCCAGAATGTTAATCCGGAGTTTTTCGACAACGAAACCAACAAAAAGAACGAACGCGGCTGAAAAAAAGCCGGGCCGTCTGTCCTCCGGCGGATGACCGTTGGAGCAAAACGAACAGTACGTGAGGGAGGAATCGGATGAAACGCCGTGATTTCATGAAACTGGGCGCAGGTTTTGGGGCCGCGATGGCGAGCCTGCCGCCGCTGTCGTCTGCAAGAGCGCAGACCAAAACGGTCTTCAAGGCTTCCGACGTGCAGCCGCCCGGCTATCCCACGGTGGTGGCGACCGAGAATCTGGGCAAGAAGCTCGAGGCCGCCACGCAAGGTCGGCTCTCGGTCCAGATGTATCCGTCGATGCAGCTCGGCGGCGAGAAGGAGACCATCGAGCAGACCCAGATCGGCGCCATCCAGATGCTGCGGGTCAGCGTCGGATCGATGGGTCCGATCGTCGACGACATCAACGTCGTCAACATGCCGTTCCTGTTCAAGAATACCGCGCATGCCGAAAAGATGATGGATGGGCCGATCGGCCAGGAATTGCTCGACAAGATCACCGCAAGCCCCAATGCCGGGCTGGTCGCGCTGTGCTGGATGGATGCCGGCGCGCGCAGCCTCTACAACACCAAGCGGCCGATCAAGACCATCGACGACGTCAAGGGCCTGAAATTCCGCGTCATCGGCAATCCGATTTTCATCGACATGATGAATGCGCTTGGCGGCAATGGCGTCGCCATGGGCTACGATCAGGTGTTCAGCGCGCTGCAAACCGGCGTCGTCGACGGCGCCGAAAACAATCCGCCAAGCTACGTCTTCGACAATCACTACACCGTCGCCAAGTATTACACCCTGACCCAGCACCTGATCGTGCCGGAAATCCTGGTGTTCTCGCGCAAGACCTGGGACGGCTTGAGCAAAGACGATCAGGCGTTGTTGAAAAAACTCGGCCGCGAGGCACAGCTCGAAGAACGCGACCTCTGGAATAAATACGAAGCTTCGGCGATGGAAAAAGCTAAGGCCGCCGGCAACGAGATCATCGAGGTCGCCGACAAGAAACCGTTCCAGGATGCGGTGAAACCGGTCTGGGACAAGTACGGGCCGAAATATGCCGCGATGATCAAGCGCATCCAGGACGTTGCATAACGCGGTCACCGCCCTTCCCGCTCCGGAATTGAATGATGGCGCATCTCTATCGCACGCTGATGGACGCGCTTTATTCGGCTTGCATCGTTGTTGCCGGCACGGCGCTGGTTTTGATTTCGGCCGTCATTCCCTGGGCGGTGTTCACCCGCTATGTGCTCAACAGCGCCGCATCCTGGCCGGAACCGGCCGCGGTCCTGCTCACCATCGTCGTCACCTTCATCGGCGCGGCCGCCTGCTATCGGCGCCGGCTGC
>NZ_DATHOP010000271.1:0-3692 GCF_035484855.1 Bradyrhizobium sp. | reverse complement strand
AGCGGCCGGATGCACTGGTCGCAGGTATCGGGCGATATTCAATATCCGGAACACCCGACCGATCCGACCGAGGTGCTCGCCAACATCACGTCGGCAAAGGACGCTTCAATTGCTCTCGACAGCTATAACCCTCCACACAAGCTCTATCTGGCGCTGAGGAAGAAGCTTGCCGAATTGCGCGGCCAGGGCGACGGACCGATGGTCCGGATCGCCGACGGACCGGCGCTGAAGTACACGCCGGCGCGCACCAAGAACCAGCCCGCGATCGAAGTGGAAGATGAACGCGTGCCGCAACTACGCGCCAAGCTTGGCCTCGAAAATCCCGACGACCCTCACTACGACGCCAAGGTCGCCGAAGCCGTGCGCAAGTTCCAGGCAACGGCCGAACTGAAACCGACCGGCGTGCTCGACGATCGGACCATCAAGGCCATCAACAGCCCGAAGCGCGACCGCCAGATCGATACGATCCTGGTGAACATGGAGCGCTGGCGCTGGCTGCCGCGCGACCTCGGAGCAGCGGCGATCGGCGACGCTTATGTCATTCTCAACATCCCGGACTACACGCTCAAGGTGATGCAGCATGGCGCGCAGGTCTGGACCACCAAGGTGGTCACCGGACAGCCCGGCGTTCACGCCACGCCGCTTCTGACCGAGACCATGAAGTTCATCACCGTCAATCCGACCTGGAACGTGCCGCCCTCGATCATCTATAACGAGTACCTGCCGGCGCTGCAGCAGGATCCCACCGTGCTGACGCGCATGGGGCTGAGGCTCGATCGCGCCCGCGACGGCTCCATCCACATTTCGCAGCCGCCGGGCGAAGCCAATGCGCTCGGCCGTATCCGCTTCAATTTCCCGAACAAGTTCCTGGTCTACCAGCACGACACCCCGAACAAGGAGCTGTTCGCCAAGGAAGATCGCGCGTTCAGCCATGGCTGCATGCGGGTGCAGAATCCCGATCAATATGCGGCGACGCTGCTCAACATCACCGAGCCGAACGAGCACTACACGCCCGAAAAGATCCGCAGCATGTATGGCCAAAGCGAGATCGACCTGAAATTCCCGACGCCGATCCCGGTCAACATCACCTACCAGACGGCGTTCGTGGACGACGCGGGCAAGCTGCAATTCCGCAAGGACGTCTATGGCCGCGACGCCACCATGCTGTCGCTGCTCAAGGGCGGCAGAAGCAGGGATCTGGAGAACGTCATTGCGCATTCGCAGCCGGGCTATTCGCATCCGGTCGGCAGCCTGCCGCCCGGCGTCAGCTTCGCCAGCGACAATTCCAGCTTCTCTTCGGGGCCGTCATTCTTCGAGCGGCTGTTCGGGCCGCCGACGCCGCCGCCCGCCCCGGTGGGCCGCCGGCAGCCGCCGCCTCGGCGGGTGATCACCCGCTGATCGTTCACCATATTCAAGCGGCCTGATTGAATCTCCCAGTGAAATCAACGGCCCCGCCCTCCGGCGGGGCCGTTCGCATTAACCATTGTCCACCGCGATTTAACCAGGGCACTTTTTCGCCACACTCGGCGGGTTAGGTTAAGGCGACTTGGGGGGTGGGGCTTAATTCTCGATTAACCCACCCAGCGTTAAGACTGCGTTAACCCTCTTTCGCCACACGGGGTAGCGGAAGAGTTCATTGATCGGTCGTCCTCTGGGTGGGCTCAATCCGTGCTGACTGGTTTCGCACGCCAATTCAACTCGCTATCGTTGCCGAAAGCCGGGGTTCAACTCGGCCTCGCCTCGTTGTTGCTCCTGATGGGAGCCGGGTCGGTCCACGACGCGACGGCGCTGAACGACACCCGCACGCTTTCGTTCCACCACACCCATTCCGGCGAAGACCTCACCGTCACCTTCAAGCGCGACGGACGCTATGACGAGGAAGCGCTGAAAGAGCTCAATCACTATCTGCGCGACTGGCGCACCCAGGACCAGACCGTGATGGATCGTCATTTGTTCGACATCATCTGGGAAGTCTACCGCGACGTCGACGGCAAGAAGCCGATCCAGATCATCTCCTCCTACCGCTCCCCCGCCACCAACGCCATGCTCCGCCGCCGTTCGTCGGGGGTGGCGCGCTTCAGCCAGCATATGCTCGGCCACGCCATGGACTTTTTCATTCCGGACGTGCCGCTCGAGCAAATCCGCTTCGCAGGCCTTCGGCTGCAGCGTGGCGGCGTCGGCTTCTATCCGACCTCGGGCTCGCCTTTCGTCCACCTCGACACCGGGAGCATCCGCCACTGGCCGCGCATGACTCACGACCAACTCGCCCGCGTCTTCCCCGACGGCCGCACCGTGCATATCCCCACCGACGGCACGCCGTTGAAGGGATATGAACTGGCCCGCGCCGACATCGAAAAGCGCGACAATGGCGACGAGGCCTTGACCAGGACCAAGCCGGGCCTGTTCGCAGCGTTATTCAAGGGCAAGTCGAGTGACGACGAGGATGAAGGCGCAAGCGCTGCACCCGTCAGCGAAAAGCCGGCCTCCGTGGACGTGACGGCATCGGCCGTTCCCGCCAAGTCTGCCGATGCCGTGCCGATGCCGCGCGCGAAACCTCGGATCACCGCGGCCCTGCAGCTGGCTTCGGCCGACGTGCAGGTCGTTCAGCCCGCAAAACCCAAGCCGGCTGCGAGTCCGAAGGCAGAAGCCGGACCGCAGACGGCCGCTGACATCATCAATGCCCGCGGCTTCTGGGACGACGTCCCGGCGACGCCGAAACAAGCAACGCCGGCGCAGGTCGCCGCCATCAACGCCCGCCAGGCACTGGCGGCCGCGGACCCGCAGCCGACATCGAGCGTTTCCGCCGCATTCCAGGCGCTGGCCTATGCGCCACCGGCCAATTCGCCGGCGGACCGCGCCAATATCGTCGCGGCCAGCGCGCCGATCCCCCGCAGCATCCACCCCGCCAATGCCCCGCGCAACCCGGCGGTCGCCACCGGAATCGACACCGTCATTGCCAAGGGACCGCAGGGCCAGGGTGGCGTGGTTGCGACCTCGACGCGGCTCACCGCCTCGGCCGGCAACGATGCGTGGATGCGGGTCATGATGCTGGCGCCAAGTGCCTCCAGCTCGATGAACGTCACCCTGCTCGGCGACGCCGACATGACCGCGATGCGGGTCTATTTCGTCAAGCCGCAGGCCGCGATCGCCATGGCGTTCTCGGACGATCCGATGATGGGGCTGAGCTGCGACCGCTTCACCGGATCGTCGACCGCGATGCTCTCGACGCAATCCCTCACGCTGCGCACCGCCTCGCTGCGCTGACGCGGGCTGATTACAGCATCCCCAGCGCCTGCATGTAGGTCTCCAGGATGGTTTCCGCTTCGGCGCGCTCGTTGGCATCCTGCTTGCGCAGGCGGACGATGGTACGCAGCGCCTTGACGTCGAAGCCGTTGCCCTTGGCCTCGGCATAGACGTCGCGAATGTCGTCGGCGATCGCCTTCTTTTCTTCTTCGAGGCGCTCGACGCGTTCGACAAAGGCCTTGAGCTGGTCTTTGGCGAAACGGTGGGCGGTTTGCTCGTCTTTGGCGGCGGCAGTGGCAGCGGTGGCAGTGGCAGCAGTGGCCATCGGTTACTCCCAAGCGGTGAGAGCATGCGACGGAAAAGGCGCCGGCTGAGATCGCCAGCGCTCCGAACACGCTCATTGTTCGCGGAAGCTTTCGAAATTACACGCGGCGCGGTCAAGGCACGTG
>NZ_DATHOP010000270.1:0-5110 GCF_035484855.1 Bradyrhizobium sp. | reverse complement strand
GCTTCTTCTCGAAACCCTTGGTGACGCCGGCCACCAGGTTGGCGATCTGCGCACGCGCGGTGCCGTACAGCGCCTGGGCGCGGTTGGTCTCGACCCTGGGCGCAACCTTGACCGCGCCGTTTTCGAACTTCACCTCGACGTCGTCATGGACGACGAACTGAAGCTGGCCCTTCGGACCCTTCATCTTGACGGTCTGTCCATCGACGGTCGCGGTAACGCCCGAAGGGACCGTCACAGGCCGTTTGCCGATACGTGACATAACTCGATCCTTCCTCAGAACACCGTGAAGAGAATTTCGCCGCCCACATTGGCGTCGCGCGCCTGGTGGTCGGCCATGATTCCCTTCGGCGTCGACAACACCGAAATGCCGAGCCCGTTGTTGACGCGCGGCAGGTTCTTCACCGAGGCGTAAACCCGCCGCCCCGGCTTGGAAACCCGCTCGATCTCGCGAATCACCGGCTCGCCGTCGAAATATTTCAGCTCGATCTCGAGCTCGCTGCGCCCCGAGGCATGATCGATGCTGGCATAGCCGCGGATGTAGCCCTCGGCCTTCAGCACTTCGAGCACGTTGGCGCGCATCTTCGAACCCGGGGTCGAAACCTTGGGCTTGGCGCGCATTTGCGCGTTGCGGATGCGGGTGATGAGATCGCTGATTGGATCGTGCGTTGACATCTGACGACCCTCCTTACCAGCTCGACTTCACGAGCCCGGGAATAAGGCCCTTGGAGCCGTATTCACGCATCGCGATGCGGCTCATCTTGTTCTTGCGATAGACCGAGCGGGGACGGCCGGTGATCTCGCAGCGGTTGCGGATCCGGGTTGCCGACGAATTGCGCGGCATCTCGGCGAGCTTCAGGGTTGCCGCGAACCGCTCTTCCATCGGCTTCTTCTTGTCGGCGATGATCGCCTTCAGCTTGGCGCGCTTGGCGGCTGCGTTCTTGGTCATCCGCTTGCGCCGGTCGTTCTTCTCGATCGAACTCTTCTTTGCCATCTTTGGCTCCTGGGTTTCCGCGTTTGAGAGGCTGACTAGCGTCTCACTGCCGGAACGGGAAATTGAATGCGGTCAACAAAGCGCGCGCCTCGTCGTCGGTGCGCGCCGTGGTGCACACCGTGACGTCCATGCCCCACGTTTCGCCCGCCTTGTCGAAGTCGATTTCGGGGAAAATGATGTGCTCCTTGATGCCGAGCGAATAGTTGCCGCGGCCATCGAAACTCTTCGGGTTCAGCCCGCGGAAATCGCGCACGCGCGGCAGCGCGACGTTGACCAGGCGATCGATGAACTCGTACATCTTGGTTTTCCGCAGCGTCACCTTGCAGCCGATCGGCTGGTTCTCGCGCAGCTTGAAGGTCGCGATCGCCACGCGTGAATAGGTCACGACCGCCTTTTGGCCGGCGATCAGCGACAGGTCGGCCGCCGCCAGCTCCGCCTTCTTGCGGTCGTTGACGGCTTCGCCGACGCCCATGTTGAGCACGACCTTGTCCAGCCGCGGCACCTGCATGAGGTTGGCATAGCCGAACTGCTCCGTCAGCTTGGGACGGATTTCCTTGTCGAATTGTTCGCGTAAACGCGGAACGTATGCGGTCTCAGCCATCGATCTCTGCTCCCGAGCGTTTGGCAAAGCGCACCTTCTTGCCATCCGCATGAATCTTGAACCCTACCCGTGTCGGCTTGCCGTCCTTGCCGACGATCGCGATATTGGACAGATGGATCGGCGACTCCTTGGAGATGATGCCGCCTTCCTGGGTCTGGCTCTGCTTCTGGTGGCGCTTGACGAGGTTGACCCCGCGCACCAGCGCCTTGTTGTCGTCGGGACGCACCTCGAACACTTCGCCGGTGCGGCCCTTGTCGCGACCGCTCAACACGACGACCTTGTCGCCCTTCCGGATCTTGGCGGCCATCACAGCACCTCCGGCGCAAGCGAGATGATCTTCATGTGGTTCTTGGCGCGCAGCTCGCGCGGCACCGGCCCGAAGATGCGGGTGCCGACCGGCTCCGACTGGTTGTTGATCAGGACGGCGGCGTTGCGGTCGAAGCGGATCACGGAACCGTCGGGCCGGCGGATGTCCTTGCGAACCCGCACCACCACGGCCTTCATGACGTCGCCCTTTTTCACCTTGCCGCGCGGGATCGCTTCCTTGATCGACACCACGATGACGTCGCCCACGGTGGCATAGCGGCGCTTGGAGCCCCCAAGCACCTTGATGCACATGACACGGCGTGCGCCTGAATTATCGGCCACGTCGAGGTTGGTCTGCATCTGAATCATTGATGCACCTCGTCCTCTTTCTGCGCGAAGTCGCGCTCAAATTTTTCCCGAAAGCCGCCCGGCCGAGCCGGAGCGGCCTTTAGGCCGTTTTCTTCTGTTCGCCCCGGACCACGGTCCAGCGCTTCAATTTCGAGATCGGCTTGCTCTCCTCGATCCACACCTGATCGCCCGGCTTGAACTCGTTGTTCTCGTCGTGGGCGTGGTAGTTTTTCGAGCGGCGGATCGTCTTCTTGTAGATCGGGTGGGTGAAGCGCCGATCGACACGCACCACCACCGTCTTGGCCTGCTTGTCGCTGACGACCACGCCCTGAAGCGTACGTTTTGGCATGTCGACCCCTTACTTCTTCGCGTCGCGCTTCTGCGCGGCGATGGTCTTGATACGGGCGATGTCGCGGCGGGCTTCGCGCAGCCGCGAGGTGTTCTCCAGTTGCCCGGTGGCGCGCTGGAATCGCAGGTTGAAACGCTCTTTCTTCAGATTGAGGACGGCGTCCTCCATCTGATCGGGGCTCATCGCGCGGATATCCTCAGGCTTCATCTGGGCCATGGCCACTTCCCTATTCCGCGATGCGCGCGACGAAGCGCGTCTTGATCGGCAGCTTGGCGGCGGCGAGCGAAAGCGCCTCCTTGGCGGTCTGCACGGTGACGCCGTCGATTTCGAAAATCACCCGGCCCGGCTTGACGCGAGCCACCCACAATTCCGGCGTGCCCTTGCCGGAGCCCATGCGGACTTCAGCCGGCTTCTTCGACACCGGCACGTCCGGGAAGATGCGGATCCAGACCCGCCCCGCCCGCTTCATGTGACGGGTCAGCGCGCGGCGGGCGGCCTCGATCTGGCGCGCGGTGATGCGCTCGGGCGCCATCGCCTTCAGGCCGAACTGGCCGAACGACAAGGTCGCGCCCGAAGTCGCGGTGCCGTGGATGCGGCCCTTGTGCGCCTTGCGGAATTTTGTCTTCTTCGGTTGCATCATGGCGTTAAGCCCTCAAACCTTCTCTTAAGCCGCGTCACGGCGCGGCCGCGAGGTTTCGCCCTCGGCCATCTTCTTGTCCTGGGCCATCGGATCGTGCTCGAGGATCTCGCCCTTGAAGATCCAGACCTTGACGCCGCAGGTGCCGAAGGTGGTGAACGCGGTGGCAACCCCGTAATCGATGTCGGCGCGCAACGTATGCAGCGGCACGCGTCCCTCGCGATACCATTCCATGCGCGCGATTTCGGCGCCGCCCAGGCGACCCGAGCAGTTGATGCGGATGCCTTCCGCGCCCAGACGCATCGCCGACTGCACCGCGCGCTTCATGGCGCGGCGGAACGCGACGCGGCGCTCGAGCTGCTGGGCGATCGATTCGGCGACCAGGGTAGCGTCGAGTTCGGGCTTGCGGATTTCGACGATGTTGATGACGACGTCGGAATCGGTGATGTCGGCGACCTTCTTGCGCAGCTTGTCGATGTCGGCGCCCTTCTTGCCGATCACGACGCCGGGCCGCGCCGAATGGATCGTCACCCGGCACTTCTTGTGCGGACGTTCGATCACGATTCGCGCCACCGCTGCCTGCTTGAGTTCCTTGTGCAGGATCTCGCGGATTTTCACGTCCTCGTGCAGCAGCTTGCCGTATTCGTTCTTGCCGGCGAACCAACGCGAATCCCACGTCCGGTTGATGCCGAGACGCAGCCCGATTGGATTGATCTTCTGACCCATCGTTCTCTCCCGCGCCGTTAAGCGCTCGCCTCGACCTGACGAACCACGATCGTCAGCTGCGAGAATGGTTTGAATACACGGCCCGAGCGGCCACGGCCGCGCGGGGCGAAACGTTTCATCACGATGCCATTGCCGACATGGGCCTCGGAGACGATCAAATCGTCGACGTCGAGGTCATGGTTGTTCTCGGCGTTCGCAATCGCCGATTCCAGGCACTTCTTGACGTCGACCGCGATCCGCTTGCGCGAAAACTGCAGGTCGGCGAGTGCCGCCGCAGCCTTCCGGCCGCGGATCAGCTGCGCGACAAGATTGAGCTTCTGCGGGCTGACCCGCAGCATCCGGGCAACCGCCTTGGCCTCGTTATCCGGGAGGACCCGTTCGCGCTTTGGTTTGCTCATCGCATATTCCTCAAGCCTTCTTGGCTTTCTTGTCGCCAGAATGGCCGTGGAAGGTCCGGGTCGGCGAGAACTCGCCGAACTTGTGACCGACCATTTCCTCATTGACCGACACCGGCACATGTTTCTGGCCGTTGTAGACGCCGAACACCAGGCCGACGAACTGCGGCAGGATGGTCGAGCGGCGGCTCCAGATCTTGATCACGTCATGACGGCCGGACGCACGCGCGGCATCTGCCTTCTTGAGCAGAGAGCCTTCGACGAACGGGCCTTTCCAGACTGCACGAACCATGTCCGGCGTTCCTTACTTCTTCCGCTTGTGGCGGCTGATGAGAATGAATCGATTGGTGGACTTGTTGGAGCGGGTCTTCTTGCCCTTGGTGGGCTTGCCCCAGGGGGTGACCGGATGACGGCCGCCAGAGGTGCGGCCTTCGCCGCCGCCGTGCGGATGGTCGACCGGGTTCATGGAGACGCCGCGGTTGTGAGGCTTGCGGCCGAGCCAGCGATTGCGACCGGCCTTGCCGATCGAGATGTTCATGTGGTCCGGATTGGAGACCGCGCCGATGGTGCCGGTGCAGCGGCCGTGAACCAGGCGCTGTTCGCCGGAGTTCAGGCGGATGATGACGTAGTCCTGGTCGCGGCCGACCAGCTGGGCGTAGGTGCCGGCGGAGCGGGCGAGCTGGCCGCCCTTGCCGATCTTCAATTCCACATTGTGGATGATGGTGCCGATCGGCATGTTGCCGAGCGGCATGACGTT
>NZ_DATHOP010000269.1:0-27657 GCF_035484855.1 Bradyrhizobium sp. | reverse complement strand
GATCGCCTACAACCTGATCCGCATCCCCAAACTGGCTGCAGCCTAGCCAACAGACCTCAAACTCCCCAATACGCCATCCCAACAACCGAACCCCAACAGAAAAAACGCCTCATTCTTTACGTTTTTCAGCGGACTGCTAGGCTGTTCCAATCCGCGCCAGGCGCGTAAGTCCACCCATGGGCGTGCTGCACGCTTTCAGCGGCGAAGGCGTTCGGGAAAGCCTTGCGGGCGGTTTCGAGTTTTGTCTTGTGGTTTCGCGGTGGTTCTTGCCCGCCGTGGATCAAAAGCGCCGAGAGCATGGCATCCACAGCCGAATAGCCGTCGGCCACCGCTTGGCGCGGCGTTCCAGAAAACTTCGCGTGGTGTGCGTACTGCTTGGCAAGCGCAAGCTGCAGCAAAACTTCCTCTTTCATGGTGGGCAATCCAATGGAAGGACAGCCCCTAAAATGGGAACTGCAAATGTTTCGAACAGGGCAGCGGTCCGCATTTTTCGGCACAACAGCGAATTTCCGCTTTGCGCCAACGGACATTGGATTGCGACCAGAAAGCCGACACTGGCAGGTGATCAAAAGCCGATGGCGTTCGCAGCGCGCCGACTAGCTCAGATGCACTCCCGAGAGTCGGCCGCAGGTTTCGAGCAGGGCATTCTGAACCTTCGCATCGCGGGCGGCCGCATTCGGCTCGCGGAGTTTCTGGTGATAGAAATACGCTCCTGTCGACAGCGCTAGCTTGTCGTCGCTGACCGCGAGCCAGGCTTGGGTGACCGGGGCCTTGCGCATGTCGTCCGGAGCGCCCGGCCCGCCCATTTTGGTCGGCACCCATCCGGGCTCCAGCGCATTGGACAGCACCTCCGGCCAACGCCTGGCGACGGCGAAGGCGAGCGCCACATCGTAGAACTTGCTCTCGGCGTAGGCCGAGGAGCCTTCCCACCGCCGCGCGGTCCAGAGCATGTCGTCGAGGCGCGGGCTTATCCCGTGATGCATGCCCGAGCTGAGATAGACGAGCCGGTCCGGCCGCTCGATCAGGGCCGTGAGGATATAGGGCGCGAGCACATTGATGGCGAACACGTGCGATGCGCCGCTTTGGGTGTCGATCCGCCGGGGCTCGCGATAGCCGACGCCGGCATTGTGGATCACCGCGTCGAAGCGCCCCAGCGCATTGACCTGTGCGGCAACCCGTTTGGTCGCTTCCACGTCGGACAGGTCGCCGGCGACCGCGTGCTCGGCGCCTTTAGCCGCGGCCAAAGCCGCCTTGGCGCGCTCCGGCTTGCGGCCATGCAGGAGCACCTGATGACCCTGCCGGATCAGGATTCTGGCGGCCGCCAGTCCAAGACCGTCGGACGAGCCGGTGATGAAAACCTTGGCCATGTCTAATCCTCCGAGGTTTGGGCGGCAACCAAGATGGTATCTAAATACCACAAATCCGCTTAGGGCGGGATAACCTCGTTGCCCAGGCGCAGCAAGGCAAGACCGCGGCAAGCCGGGTCCATTCTACTTTGCATGGGGTTGTTTTCGCGATTTTTTGTCCAAGCCCTCCGGCAGGAGCGTTATGCCGCGTGCGGCACGGGCGAGCCGCGTCAAACGGTCCCGATCGAGCTGCCGCCGCCCCATTTCCGGCATCCCAAATCCCCCTTGGTAACCGGGTATTAACCATGCCTAGCGTCTGGTTGGAGGCGTTATGACGCGCGAAAAGCCCTCGTTTTGACATGTTGGCAGGGGATGCAGGCCTCGGCTTTGGACGGGCCTCCCATGCGACACAAAACAAGGCTCCCGCGCTGGCGATGACAGCCGCGCCGGACGCGCGTCTGTGGAACCGGCAGCCATTTGCGCTCCGAGGATTTGGGACACTTGCGTTGAGAGGACACCGCTTATGAATCCGGCCGACGTGGCTCAGTCAGCCCTGCCGATTGCATCCGCCGACGTCTCGCTGATCACCCTGTTCCTGCAGGCGGCCTGGATCGTGAAAGGCGTCATGCTGGGCTTGCTGGCCTGCTCGGTCTGGGTCTGGGCGATCGCGATCGACAAGATGATCCTGTATTCGCGCACCAAACGGGCCATGGACCGTTTCGAGCAGGCGTTCTGGTCGGGCCAGTCGATCGAGGAACTCTACCGCGCGCTGTCGGCCAAGCCGACGCAGTCGATGGCGGCCTGTTTCGTGGCGGCGATGCGCGAGTGGAAACGCTCGTTCGAGAGCCAGGCGCGGTCCTTCGCCGGCCTGCAGATGCGGATCGAGAAGGTCATGAACGTCTCGATCGCCCGGGAAATCGAGCGGCTGGAGCGCCGGCTCTTGGTGCTGGCCACCGTCGGCTCGGCCGGCCCCTTTGTCGGCCTATTCGGGACCGTCTGGGGCATCATGTCCAGCTTCCAGTCGATCGCGGCCTCGAAAAATACCTCGCTGGCGGTGGTGGCTCCCGGCATCGCGGAAGCGCTGTTTGCCACCGCGATCGGCCTGATCGCCGCAATTCCGGCGACAATTTTCTACAATAAGTTCACTTCCGAGGTGAACCGGCAGGCCCAGCGCCTGGAGGGCTTTGCCGATGAATTCTCGGCCATTTTGTCGCGCCAGATCGACGAACGGGCGTAGGCGGCGGTATTGAGCGGCGGTATAGTGTGAGCGCAGCATGAGCACCCGATCATGGCGATGAACATGGCAGGTTCGTCCGGTGGCGGACGCCGCGGCCGGCGTCGCGCCGTGATGTCGGAGATCAACGTCACCCCGATGGTGGACGTCATGCTGGTGCTTCTGATCATCTTCATGGTGTCGGCGCCGCTGTTGACGGTCGGCGTGCCGCTCGACCTGCCGCAGACCCAGGCCAAGAGCCTGGAGCAGGACAAGACGCCGCTGCAGCTTTCGGTCGATGTCAGCGGCAAGGTATTCATCAACGATACCGAAGTTCCCATGAATGAGTTGATCCCCAAATTAAAGGCGATCACCGATGCCCGCGGCGGCCTGGACGAGCGTATCTACATGCGGGCGGACAAGAAGGCGGACTATGGAACCGTGGCGAGGGTGATGGGACAATTGTCCGGCGCAGGCTTCAAGCGGCTGGCACTGGTCACCGAAGTCGATCAGGGGCACTAGAGGTGAATGTGAAGGTCGACAAGACATTCATTGCGTCCGTCGCGCTCCACGTCCTCGTGATCGGATGGGGACTGGTATCCTTTTCGACGCGTTCGCTGGAGGCGCCGCCGCCGGAATCGATGCCGGTCGACATCATTTCGGCCGATCAGCTTTCGAAGATCACCGCCGGCATCAAGACCGGGGAAAAGGACAAGCCGAAGCCGCTGGTCGAAAAGGTCGCCGACGCCACGCCGGTCGACGACAATGTCGGCAAGATCACCAAGAAGGAAGCCATCAAGACCAACGCCGCGCCCGATCCGACGCCGCCGGTGGAAAAGCCGGTCGAGAAGAAACCGGACCCGCCGAAGCCGGTCGCCGAAAGCAAGCCGAAGGAAGAGCCGAAGCCGGTCGAGAAGAAGCCTGATCCGGCCAAGGTCGATCCGATCGCCGAGGCCTTGAAGAAAGACGAGGCCAAGAAGCCCGCGCCGAAGCCGGAAGCCAAGGCCTCGCCGCCTCCGCCGGTCAAAAAGCGCGAATACAAATTCGACGCTGAAACCATCGCGGCCCAGATCGACAAGCGCGATCCGAGCCGGCAAGCCATCACCGGCGCGGTGCTGAACTCATCGGCGTCGCTCGGGACCACGCGCGGTACTGCGGCAAGCATTTCGCAGTCCGAACTTGACGCCTTGAGGGCGCGCCTGGCGAGCCTGTGGAATGTCCAGCCGGGCATCGATCATCCGGAGGAATTATTCGTCACGGTCCGAATCCGACTGACTCCGGATCGCCGCCTCGCGGCACCCCCCGAGGTGGTCTCCACCGGAACCTCGCCGCGCTATCAAGCTGCGGCGGATGCCGCGGTCCGGGCCGTCCTGCGAGGTCAGCCGTTCACGATGCTGCGAGACGAGACCTACGAGCAGTGGAAATACATGGACATCGATTTTGATCCCAAAGAAATGTTCGGCAATGGATGATTTTGAAATTGAGCCAGCAATGTCCGTGACATCGCTTTCGCTTGCGCCGCCGCCGCTGACCCGACGCGCCGCCCTGATCGGCGGTGCGGGAGCCGCCGCCGGCTTGCTGTTGCCGAAGCAGGCCGGGGCTCAAACCCATCTGCAAATTACCGAGGGCACCGTCGCGCCGCTGCCGATCGCGATCCCGGATTTTGTCGCCGGCACGCCGGCGGACGCGGAGGTCGGCGCCGGCGTTGCGGGTGTCATCACCAACAACCTCAGGCGCAGCGGCTTGTTCGCGCCGATCGATCCGGCCGCCTTCATCGACAGGATCGTCAACGTCGACGCCGCGCCGCAATTCCAGAACTGGAAGACCATCAACGCCCAGGCCCTCGTCATTGGCCGCATGACCCGACAGGGTGACGGGCGTCTGAAGGCTGAATTCCGCCTGTGGGACGTGACCACCGGTCAGCCACTCGACGGCCAGCAATATTTCACCTCGCCGGAATACTGGCGCAGGATCGCGCACATCATTTCCGACCGGATCTACGAGAAGCTGACCGGAGAGAAAGGCTATTTCGACAGTCGCGTGGTGTTCGTCGACGAACAGGGCGCCGCCGAGCGGCGCATCAAGCGGCTGGCGCTGATGGATCAGGACGGCGCCAATGTGCGCTATCTGACGCGCGGCACCGACCTGGTGCTGACGCCGCGGTTCTCGCCGTCGAGCCAGGAAATCACCTATATGGAATTCGGCCAGGGCGACCCGAAGGTCTACCTGCTCAACATCGAGACCGGGCAGCGCGAGATCGTCGGCAAGTTTCCGGGCATGTCGTTCTCGCCGCGGTTCTCGCCGGACGGCCAGCGCGTGATCATGAGCCTGCAGCAGGGCGGCAATTCCAACCTGTTCGTGATGGATCTGCGCTCGACATTGACCACGCGGCTGACCGACACGCCGGCGATCGATACCTCGCCCTCCTATGCGCCCGACGGCAGCCGCATCTGTTTCGAATCCGACCGCGGCGGCAAGCCGCAGATCTATGTGATGGCGGCGACCGGCGGAGCCGCGCAGCGCATCTCCTTCGGCAAGGATGACACCAACGCCAGCTATTCGACCCCGGTATGGTCGCCGCGCGGCGACTACATCGCCTTCACCAAGCAGGGCGGCGGGCAGTTTTCCATCGGCATCATCAAGCCGGATGGCACGGGCGAACGGATTCTGACAAGCGGGTTCCATAACGAGGGACCGACCTTTGCGCCGAACGGCCGCGTCATCATGTTCTTCCGCGACCCCGGCGGCACCAGCGGACCCTCGCTGTTCACCGTGGACATTTCGGGCCGCAACGAACAGAAGGTGCCGACCCCGGGCTTTGCGTCCGACCCGGCATGGTCGCCGCTGTTGTCCTAAAGGTCGGGCGGACTGCGAAGGGACGGGCGGTCCGGCGTCGTCTGCCGGTCCGCAACACTCCCGCTCCGTCCAAGGCCTTCCGCCGCGGCCGGCAAGCCTTGCCTACCCTGCTGATTTGTGGGGCAGATTTTTGTGAGCCGTGGCGGAAAACAACGTCTCGGTAACGATGTTCCCTCAGAAAGACTTCATCTGCGACGGGTAGAAGTACGGACCGAACAGGACGCGTACCACCCAAATGCAGCTCGCAGGTCAGAGCGACGAGACCGATCAGAAAATATCGCCGTCGATTTACGCGGCGCTGGTCGATTCGCTTTTTCAAACTCCGGCGCCGCTGCTGGCGGGCGCCGCCATGGTGGCCATCGCGGCGGCCATGACGGCCATCAAGACCGGGCTGGTTCTGCTCTGGCCGTGCGCGCTGTTTCTCGCCGTGAGCGGCGCCGCCCGCGCGTTCGACATGCACTGGTACAAGGCGCGGAAATCCGCCCTGACGGCCAGCGCGGCCGCGCGTTGGGAGGTCCGCTACCAGATCGGGGCGATGGTCTATGCGCTGGCGCTCGGGACCTGGTGCGCGGTCGCGCTGTTGTGCAGCGACGATGCCGTGGTTCACATGATCTGCGTTTCCGTCACCACCGGCTATGTCGCGGCCGGCGCGGGCCGCACCTATGGCAGGCCGTGGATCTTCCATGTCCAGATTGCGCTGGCCTGCGGCCCGTGCGCGGTCGCGCTGATGCTGCGTGGCACGCCCTATTATATCGCGATGGGGGTCGTCAGCGCCGTGTTCTTCCTGGCGCTGAAGCAGATCTCGACCAATCTGCAGCGGATCTTCGTTCAGGCGCTGGTGGCGAGCGAGCGCGAGGCGGCGCTGGCGAGCCAGTTCGATACCGCGCTGAACAACATGCCGCACGGGCTGTGCATGTTCGCCGCCGATGGCCATCTCGCGGTCATGAACCACCGTTTCAGCGAGCTCATGAACCTGTCGGACGATGTCGTGCATCGCGGCGCCAACGCGCCGGAAATCGTCGACGCCTGCGTCACTGCCGGGTCGATCTCGGCGGCAAGCGGAAGGATGATCCTGTCCGAGATCGAGAATTCGCAGGCCCGCGACATCACCACCACCGATCCCGACATCGTCAGAGGCCGATCGCTGTCATGGACATTCCAGCCGATGGCCGGCGGCGGTGCCGTCGTGTTGCTGGAAGACGTCACCGAACGGCGCAACGCCGAAGCCAGGATTGCCCATCTGGCGCGCTATGACGAACTGACGGCGCTTCCCAACCGCGTCAATTTCCGCGACGAGATCGAGCGCCTGCTGGCGGTTCCGCACGATGCCAAGCAATTGTCGGCGCTATTGTTCGTCGATCTCGATCAATTCAAGCAGGTCAACGATACGCTCGGTCATCCCTGCGGCGACCAGTTGCTGTGCGCCGTCGCCGACCGGCTGCGCGCGATGCTGCGCCCGGAGGACTTCGTCGCGCGCTTCGGCGGCGACGAATTCGTGGTGTTCCAGCAGAATATCGAATCCGCCGAGCAGGCCGCCACGCTGGCCCGGCGAATTGTCGATCACCTGAGCGAGCGCTACAAGATCGACAATCATCTGGTCGAAATCGGCGCCAGCGTCGGCATCGCGATGGCCTCGGCGGCCATCAGCGCCGACACCCTGCTGAAGAACGCGGACATGGCGCTCTATCGTGCCAAGGCGGACGGCCGCGGCACCTTCTGCTTCTTCCGCGACGAACTGGCGCAGATCGTCGAGGCGCGGCGCATCCTGGAACTCGACCTGCGCAAGGCGCTGGCCAACGAGGAATTCGAGCTGTTCTATCAGCCGCTGGTCAACCTCAAATCGGGGCGGATCGCGACCTGTGAAGCGCTGCTGCGATGGAATCACCCGATGCGCGGCACGGTTTCCCCGGTCGATATCATTCCGGTCGCCGAAGACATGGGCCTGATCGTCGATCTCGGCCGCTGGATCCTGCGCAAGGCCTGCATGGAATGCATGAAGTGGCCCGAAGGCGTCAGCGTCGCGGTCAATTTTTCGCCGCAGCAGTTCCACCAGCGCGACGTCTTGAGCGAGGTTCGCTACGCGCTCGAGGTTTCCGGCCTGCCCGCGAACCGTCTCGAGATCGAGATCACCGAATCGTCGCTGTTGCGCAATACCCAGCTGACCCACGACGTGCTGTCGCAGCTGCGCGCCATCGGCGTGCGGATTTCGCTCGACGATTTCGGCACCGGCTATTCGAGCCTGAGCTATCTGCACAATTTCCCGCTGCAGAAGGTGAAGATCGACCGCTCCTTCCTGGAAGGCATCGACACCGATCGTCCGCTGACGCTGCTGCGCGGCGTGGCGCGGCTGTCGGCCGATCTCGGAATGTCTGTCGTGGTCGAGGGCATCGAGACCAACGAGCAACTGGAGCTGATCAGCGTCGACGGCACGGTGTCCGAGGCGCAGGGCTATCTGTTCAGCCGGCCGGTGCCCGCGGTGCGGGTCCGCCAGTTGCTGAACGCCTCGCACGGCCGCCGGATGCCGGACGAGCCGGTGCTGACCGTGGTCTCGCGATCGATCGCATAATCAGTCTGATGGAGCCGGCCGGGAAATTTTCTTCCCTCAATCGACGCTACGGCACGGCGTATGCACTGTAGCGGGCGGTTAACCCTAACCCAGCGATTGCTTTGCCTTTTCGTTAAGAAGATGTTAATCTTTTGATCCACGCGCATAAGTTGTTTGGAAGTCGTAAGGAGTATCTAATGAGGTCCGCGGCCGAATCGACCAACGCGGCTTTTGGACGAAGTGTGGACCCGCTGGATCAAGTCGATTATCGACTGGCGCAAACGCCGGAAGAGAAAGAAGCCATCTACAATCTGCGCTACCGCGCCTATCTGCGCGAGGGCGCGATCCGGCCCTCGGCCGACCAGCGCGTGGTCGATCAATTCGAGGATGCCCCCAACGCCTGGACCTTCGGCGTCTATTTTCAGGGCGAGCTCTACAGTTCAATTCGCGTGAGCGTGCTGACGTCGGAATGGCGGATGTCGCCGTCGATGGAACTGTTCGGCGAGGTCCTGCACCCGAGGCTCGATCAGGGACAAATCATCATCGATTCCACCCGCTTTGTCGCCGATCCCGACAAGGCGCGCAGTTTCCCGGAGCTTCCCTACGTGACGGTGAGGCTTGGCTCGATGGCCGGCGTTCATTTCAATGCCGACTTCGGACTGGCCATCGTTCGTCCCGAGCATCAGGCGTTCTACCGCCGGGTGTTCCTGCACGAAACCTGGTGCGAGCCGCGGTTATATCCGGGTCTGGTCAAACCGGTCGGGTTGATGGCGTCGCATTTGCCGACGGTGCGCGAGAGGGTTCTGGTCCGCTATCCGTTCCTGCGTTCGAGCGCGTTCGAACGGCGGATGTTGTTCGACCGGCCGACTGAGTCCACCGCAGCGGCGAACCCGGCCGTCCCTGCGTTCGAGCAGCCCTCGATCGTTCCGCAGTCCTAGAGCGGGATGATTTTTCTTCGAATCGTCATCCCGCTCTAGCTTTTTGATTGAGCATGATCTTTTCGGAAGACCGGTGTCCACTTTTCCGGATCATGCTCTAGCATCAAGCTTTGGGTTCCCGCCCTAGGTGCCCATTTTGCGGACAGCTGTTGCGCATCGGCCTCGGATCGACCCTAAAATGGGCCATCCCCGCGCTATCCCTGCTTGCTTTCACCCTCGCGCCACATTTACAACCCATTAACCATCGCGGTTGCTTTTCGCGAATTGTCGGCATTTGATCGGGTCCGGCAACATCCCATCAAGGTTGACGGAACGTTCGCTTAACCAACGACCTGTAGACCGGACAGGGTCGAACTACGTGAGCGTGGAGGCTCCGGAATGAAATATCAAATGCGTATCCTCCAGGGATTCAAGCTGGCCGCGGTACTCGCGGTCGCGCTGTCGATGGGTGCCTGCGCCAACAAGAACCTCGGCGCCGACGGCGCGATGGCCAACATGGCAACCCCGGGCAGCCAGCAGGACTTCGTGGTCAATGTCGGGGACCGCGTGTTCTTCGAAAGCGACCAGACCGACCTGTCGCCGCAGGCGATCGCCACGCTGGAGAAGCAGGCGCGCTGGCTGCAGACCTATCCCCGCTACGCCTTCACCATCGAAGGCCATGCCGACGAGCGCGGCACCCGCGAATACAACATCGCACTCGGCGCGCGGCGCGCCCAGTCGGTGCGCACCTTCCTGGCCTCGCGCGGCATCGACGCCTCGCGGATGCGGACCATCTCCTACGGCAAGGAGCGCCCGGTCGCGGTCTGCAACGACATCTCCTGCTGGTCGCAGAACCGCCGTGCGGTCACGGTGCTGAACGCCAGCTCCTGAGTTGTTCGCAGGACAGTTTCTTTGCCGGCGCCTTCGGGCGCCGGTTTTGTTTTGGGCGATGCCCTGCGCGCTAACGCCCCGCGATAAAATCCCGGATCACCGCCATGGCGCGTTCAGGCGCGTCGGGAACCACGCCGTGGCCGCAGCCGGCGAAGCGTTCGAACCGCACCAGATGCGAAGGCAGCGCGGCCGCGATGTCCGCCTGACTTTCGATCGGATGCATCGGATCGTCTTCGCCGCCGAGCACGAGCGTGGGGCACTGGATGCGATGCAGATCGGGGAACATGTTGAAGCTGTGGCTCTCGCCGGCCGGGTTCGCGAAGAAGTGCAGCCCGACCGCAGGTCTTCCGACGGTCCGGCTTCCGATATGAGGGTCACGCGGCGTTCGCGTATAGACGGGGAAGGCGAGCTTTCGCCAGGCGTCGACTGACGCCTGATCCCGCGGGCTGTCGGCGTCCAGGAACCTGCGGCGCGCGAGCTCGCCCACCTCGGGGCCGCCGAAGCGCTCGAACAGCGCCACGCGCCGGTCAAGGTGGGTGTCGCCTGCCGCCTCGGTTGAGATCAGCACCAGTTTCGACGGGTGGGCCGGATGACGGGTGGCGTAAGCCAGCGCCACCATGCCGCCGAATGACGCGCCAAGCACGATCGGGCTGACGATGCCGAGCGCGTCGCAAAACGCGCGCACGTCGTCACCCCATTGCGCCAGATTCCAGCCCGCGCGGGGCCCGTCCTCGCTTCGGCCGTTGCCGCGGTGGTCGAGATAGACGATCTGGGCGACATCGGCGAGCGCCGAGTAGGCGGGCTTGTAAATCGAATGGTCGAAGCCCGGGCCGCCATGCAGCATCACTAGCGTCGGCTTCTCCCGCATGATCGGGCCGTCCGGGACCAGCTTGGCGCCCTCGACGTCGAAGAACAGCCGCACGCCGTTGACGAGGATGTGCATGGCCCGGCGTCCGCTCCGGTTGCTGGTGTTTGATCGGCTCAAGCCGCTTGCTTGTTCTGAAGCTGACACTAAACCATACCTTGAGACCAGCGCCCTGATTTGGCACCGCAGTCACATTTTTGGCGTACTCCCTCTCTCAATGTGTTCCCGCTTTCGAGGTCACGTTCGATTTCGTCGTCAGGCCCAGATGTCATCCAGATTTTCTCAACTTACGCGCGCCGTGGCCGCCATCACGATGCTGATGCTGGTATCGCCGGGCCTGTCTTCTCGCGCGATCGCGCAATCCGACGATACCGACCCTGAAATGCGGGTTCAGCAGCTGGAGAACCAGCTGCGCCAGCTCACCGGCCAGAACGAGGAGCTGCAATATCGCAACCGGCAGCTCGAGGATCGCCTGAGGCAGCTTCAGGGCGGCGCGCAGGCGGTGGCCCCAGGCGGCCCGCCTCCCGTCGCCCAACCCAGTGTCGCCGCGGTGCCTCCGGCGCAACTCGGGCCGCCTGTGCGGCAGCCCGGCTATGACCCGCAGATTGCCGCACCGCCGCCGATCGTCCAGGAGGAGGCCGCAGTGCCGCCGTCGCCGGGCCGGCGACGCGGCGATGCGTTCGATCCGAGCCAGAATCCGAACGCCCCGGGCGCGCCGCATGCGCTCGGCGGCGGCCAGCTTCCGGTTCCGGCCGAGACGGCCGTCGGCGCGCCGGGCGGGCGTGGCCCAGGCGAGCCGCTGGACCTCTCTAATACCGGAGGTGCGGGTTACCCGGCGGCAGCTGCGCCCCGGGGCGCTGGCACGGGCGCTGAGCTGGCCACCCTGCCGCCGTCGGCAACCCCGCGGGACGAGTTCGATCTCGGCATCGGCTACATGCAGCACAGGGACTATGAGCTGGCCGAAAAAACCATGCGCAACTTCGCGCAAAAATACCCCAGCGATCCCCTGGTCGCGGATTCGCAATACTGGCTCGGCGAGAGTTTCTTCCAGCGCCAGCAATATCGCGACGCCGCGGAAACCTTCCTCGGGGTGACCACCAAATTCGACAAATCGGCGAAGGCCCCGGACGCCCTGCTGCGGCTCGGTCAGTCGCTGGCGGCGCTGAAGGAGAAGGAGGCCGCCTGCGCCGCGTTCGGCGAGGTGCTGCGGAAATATCCCCGCGCCTCCAGCGGCGTCAAGGCCACCGTCGATCGCGAGCAGAAGCGGGTGAAGTGCTGAGCCTGCTTGACCGGCCCGTCGCGATCAAGCGATGTTGGCATTGTGGCCGGATCGCCGCGCGCGCATATTAAACGGGCTCGCATATCAGCCGGCAGCGCCATGCCCGACGACGATCAATCCCCGATTTCGGCAAGCGAGGCGAAACGCCTGTTCGCGGAATGGAAGGCCGCGCCCGCGATCGTGCTGGCGGTGTCCGGCGGCCCGGATTCGATCGCGCTGATGTGGCTGGCGGCGCGCTGGCGCGGCGCCTTGGTGCGCGGCCCACGGCTGATCGCGGTCACCGTCGACCACGGCCTGCGCACCGAGGCAGCAACCGAAGCGCGCGACGTCAAGCGGCTGGCGCGCACGCTCGATCTGCCCCACCGCACGCTGCGCTGGCGTGGCACGAAACCGAAAACCGGATTGCCGGCCGCGGCGCGCGAGGTGCGATACCGGCTATTGGCGCAAGCGGCGCGCGAGAGCGGCGCGACGCATATCCTCACCGCGCATACCCGCGACGATCAGGCCGAGACGCTGTTGATGCGGCTGTTGCGCGGCAGCGGCATCGCCGGTCTTTCGGCGATGGCGCGCGAGAGCCAGCGCGACGGTGTGGGGCTGGCTCGCCCGTTCCTGAACGTTTCGAAAGCGCAGCTGGTCGCGACGCTCGAAAAGGCCAAAATCGCCTTCGCCGACGATCCGACCAATCGCGATGTGAGCTTCACGCGTCCACGGCTGCGCGCGCTGATGCCGGCGCTCGCCGCCGAAGGGGGCGATGCGCGCAATCTGGCGCGGCTGGCCTCGCGGCTGGCCCGGGCCAACGCGGCGGTGGAGGTGCTGGTCGATGGCGCCGAGCGCTACCTCGCACTCCGGGGTGGCGAGACGCCGCGGCCCGGATTCGACGCCAAAGCGTTTGCCGCGATGCCAGAGGAAATCCGGCTGCGGCTGTTGCTGCGCGCCATCAACCGGTTCGGTCATGAGGGCCCGGCGGAACTCGGTAAGGTCGAAGCCTTGCTGGCGGCGCTGGACCGGGCTTTTGCGAAAGGAGCCCGGCCGCGGCTGAAACAGACGCTGGCGGGTGCGCTGGTCAGCCTGATCGACGGCCGAATCCGCGTCGAGGCGGCGCCGCCCCGCGGCCGGCGGGGGTAGCCGCGCAAGCCGGCGATCGGGCCGAATTGCCGGCGTCATCCGGCCAGTTCACTGCGAGAGTCTTAACCACCCCCGAAATACGGCGGCTTTTGCCGCCATTATTTGAACGGGAATCACGCTAGGATGGGCTAAATAGTCCTATCTGGTTCCCTTGGCAGCGACCGGGGCGGCACCTAGATTGTATTGCAGTCCGGCGAGGGATTCCCTCGTGCCTGCCCAAGGACATAAGGCCGCGATCCGCGCGACCACGAAGGAAGTTCGATGAACGCCAATCTGCGCAATTTCGCCCTCTGGGTCATCATTGTTCTATTGCTGTTGGCACTGTTCACGCTCTTCCAGAACCCGGGTCAGCGCGCCTCTTCCCAGGACATTTCCTTCTCGCAGCTGTTGACCGAGGTCGATCAGGGCCACGTGCGCGACGTCGTCATCCAGGGGCCGGAAATCCACGGCACCTTCAACAACGGCTCGAGCTTCCAGACCTATGCGCCGAACGACCCGACCCTGGTCTCGCGGCTGTATAACGGCAAGGTCCAGATCACCGCGAAGCCGCCCGGCGACAACGTGCCGTGGTTCGTGTCGCTCCTGGTCTCGTGGCTGCCGTTCATCGCGCTGATCGGGGTCTGGATTTTCCTGTCGCGGCAGATGCAGGGCGGCGCCGGCAAGGCGATGGGCTTCGGCAAGTCGCGCGCCAAGATGCTGACGGAAGCGCATGGCCGCGTCACCTTCGAGGACGTCGCCGGCGTCGACGAGGCCAAGCAGGATTTGCAGGAGATCGTCGAATTCCTGCGCGATCCCGGAAAATATCAACGGCTGGGCGGCCGGATTCCGCGCGGCGTGCTGTTGATCGGCCCGCCCGGCACCGGCAAGACGCTGATCGCGCGCGCGGTCGCCGGCGAAGCCAATGTGCCGTTCTTCACGATTTCGGGCTCGGACTTCGTCGAGATGTTCGTCGGCGTCGGCGCATCCCGCGTCCGCGACATGTTCGAGCAGGCCAAGAAGAACGCGCCCTGCATCATTTTCATCGACGAAATCGACGCGGTCGGCCGCCATCGCGGCGCCGGCCTCGGCGGCGGCAATGACGAGCGCGAGCAGACGCTGAACCAGTTGCTGGTCGAGATGGACGGCTTCGAGGCCAATGAAGGCGTGATCCTGGTTGCCGCGACCAACCGGCCGGACGTGCTCGATCCGGCGCTGCTGCGCCCGGGCCGTTTCGACCGCCAGGTGGTGGTCCCGAACCCCGACGTCGTCGGCCGCGAACAGATCCTGAAGGTTCACGTCCGCAAGGTGCCGCTGGCGCCGGACATCAACCTGAAGACCATCGCCCGCGGCACTCCCGGCTTTTCGGGCGCCGACCTGATGAACCTCGTCAACGAGGCGGCGCTCACCGCCGCGCGCCGCAACAAGCGCATGGTGACGCAAGCCGAGTTCGAGGAAGCCAAAGACAAGGTGATGATGGGCGCCGAGCGCAAGTCGCTGGTGATGAGCGAAGAGGAGAAGATGCTGACCGCCTATCATGAGGCCGGCCACGCCATCGTCGGCCTCAACGTCACCGCCGGCATCCCGATCCACAAGGCCACCATCATTCCGCGCGGCCGCGCCATGGGCATGGTGAACTTCCTGCCCGAGGGCGACCGCTATTCGATGAAGTACAAGGAATTCACCTCGCAGCTCGCGGTCGCGATGGGCGGACGCGTGGCGGAGGAGATCACCTTCGGCAAGGAGAACATCACCTCCGGCGCCTCGCAGGACATCCGGCAGGCGACCAAGATGGCCAAGGCCATGGTGACGCAGTTCGGCTACTCGGAAGAGCTCGGCACGGTGGCCTATGGCGACAACCAGGAAGAGGTGTTTCTGGGCATGTCGATGGGGCGCACCCAGAACCTGTCGGAATCCACCGCCCAGAAGATCGACATGGAAGTCCGGCGGCTGGTCGACGAAGGCTATGAGACGGCGCGGCGCATCCTGACCGAGAAGAAGAACGAATTCGAAACGCTGGCGAAAGCATTGCTCGAGTTCGAAACCCTGTCGGGCGACGAAATCAAGGATCTCTTGATCGGCAAGCGGCCGAACCGCGAATCCATTCTGGAGCCGATCGGCCCGCGTACTTCCGCAGTGCCGCCGGCCGGCAAGCCGCGCCCGCGTCCCGACCCCGATCCGGGCCTGGAGCCGCAACCGCAGGCGTGAGGTAAGCCCCGGTTATTCCGGCAAACCCATTGTGCAAAGCCCGGCATCATGCCGGGCTTTCGCATTTTTGCGGACGGCGTATCAGCGGCTTACGGCGACATCGTCGGCCGATTGCCTGCCGGGATCGCGCGGGTGAAGTGATCCTCGCGCTGCTTCGTCACTTCACTTCACCGAGCCCTCTCCGACCACCGAGAACGGCCCCCAATAGGCTGGATTGGCATGTTTCTCATCCGGGGCGTCGTTCAGATAGGCCCCCATGGCGCGGCTTAGCGCCCCGGCGCGGCCGATGGCCGGATCCTTGCCGAGGAAATCGAATGTCGAAATCGTCAGCTGCGTTGCCGCGTCCGATGCGACCGCCCAGTGCGAGACCAATAGCGCGCGGCTGCCGGCATAGAAGAACGCCCGCGCCAGCCCCGACAGCGCGTCCGCGCCCGGCGCGTTGCCCGCCATCGTGTTGCAGGCCGACAGCACCACCCAGTCCGCGTTGAGCTTGAGCTCGGCTACCTCGCTCGAGGTCAACAGGCCGTCGTCGGCGGCGGTGGGGTTGGGCGGAATCGAAAGCACCAGCGAAGGTTCGCCTATGCCCGTGATCTGGCCCGCGACCAGGCCGTGGGTGGCGAAATAAATCACGCGATAGTTCGACAGCTGCGCCTGCTTGACGATGGTCTCGCTGGCGTCCTTGCCGAGATGGATATCTTCCGGTGCGGCGCCGAGCCGGTCGGCGATATCCCTGATCTCTTCGGCGGTTTCCGGCAGCGGGTCCAGCGTCGCCAGCCTGCCGCGGTCGACCGACCCGCGCGCGGTCCAGAATTCATTGTAGCCGCGACTTCTCGCCATGCCGCGCTGATTGCCGGCAGGCGCGTTGTTCTGGAACAACGGATTGCCGAAACCGATGAAGGGCTTTGTCCCATGGTCGGTGCGGGCGGTCGATCGCAGCGCCTTCAGGCTCGCAACCGACGGCAATACCGACACCGCCTGGCGCTGGAACAGCCAGGGCGCATCGCGATAGGCCGGCTGGGCGTTGGGCTCGACTGGCGCTGCCGGCGGCCGGCCGGTGACCAGCAGATGAAACGGCAGCGAGGTCAGCGCGCCCGATGGCACCACGGCGAGGTTGTGCTTGTCCTTGATGGTCGCCTCGACCGGCCCGAACAATCCGGAATAGAGCTCGTGGGCGAGCTCGAGATTGAAATAGATGATCGGCCTTCCGGCCTTGATCGAGGCGTCCAGCTCGTCGACATCGAGCCCGCGGCGGAAGGCCACGACTTTCTCGCCGAGGTCTTTCCTGGACAACGCAATCGTGTGCCATTCGAAGGCGTCATGCGTCAGCGCGAAAACGTAGGACGCCTTGTCGCCCGGCAGGAAGAACACCAGCGCTTCGTCGGGTGCGAGCAGCTTTTGCGCGTCCGCCACGGTGAGCGGTTTCGGATTGGAAAGCGCGGCATAATCCGGGAAATCCTTGTCGATCCTGGCTTCCAGTGTCTTCTGCTTGTCCTCCAGCTGCACGATTTGCCGGCGCAGCGCCTCGATGGCGGCGCGGTTCTGCTGGCCTATCGGCTTCGAGACTTCCGCGATCAGCGCCTTGTCGCGCTCGCGCCACTGCACGGAGGTGTCCTGGCTCTCGCGCACCAGTGCTGCGACCGCGTCGCCTCCGGCGGCGAGGCGAACGCCCAATTGCTGCACGGCGCCTGCGGTGACGGATTGCACCGCCCATTGCGCCGCCTGCAGGGCCTCGTCGCCGAGCTGCGGCGCGGGGCTAGCGGCCTGGGCAGCGGCGAGATTGTCGACATGCTGGATGAAATAGCTGGCGCTTTGCTCCACCAGCCCGCCCGCGCCCTGTTGCTGCCGCACCGCGAGCGTCTCGGTCCTGGCGTGCTCGATGACGGCGGCGGTGGCCTTGCGGGAATAGTCGACCGCGGCCGTGGTGTTGCCGCTCGCAGCTGAGAGCTGCGACAGCGCGATCAGGTTCCTTGCCACGCTCGGATGGCTGGGACCGAGCGCCTCGGTGCGGATCACGAGCGCGCTCTGCAGGAGCTGCTCGGCTTCGGGGAATTTGCTTTCCTGCACCAGCACATTGGCGAGGCTGTTCTGCGTGGTGGCGATCACCCAATGCTTCGGCGGCAGATATTTCAGCCGGAGTGCGAGCGCCTGGCGCAAATCCGCTTCCGCCAGGTCGTACTGCTTCCTCTTGGCGTAGGCCTCGCCGCGATTCTGGTACAGCACCGAAATGTTCTGATGGGTCGGCCCGAACTCCTTCGACCACAGCGGGATGACGTCGGTGATCTCCGCGATCATCTTGTCGTAGGCCTGGTTGGCCTCCTCCAGCTGGCCGTTCTCCGCCTTCGCGTTCGCCTCCATACCGTGGAGGACGGCGAGATTGTTGATGCCGTTGCCGGTCCAGATGTTGTGCTCCTTGCCCGGCGGCAGCTTTTTGTAGAGCTCGAGCGAACGCTGGAACAGTTTCTCGGCGTCGGCAAACATGTTCTGGTTGAGATAGACGCCGCCGAGATTGTTCAACGCCTGCGCCAGCGCGAAATTCGAGCCTTGCCCGCCGCGCTCGAGCATGGCGACCACGGTCTTCAGGGTGTTTTCCGCATCCCCAAACCGTCCGACGTCGCGATAGAAATTGCCGAGCTGCGACATCAGGATGGCCGTCACCTTGTCGTCGCCCCTCGATCTGGCGATGGCAACCGTCTGTTCGGCGAGCGCAATCGCCTCGGTCTTTTGGCCGGACTGGTAGAGCCGGATGACCTGCTGGTTCTTTTCCGCCAGATCGCGTTGCGCGTAAGCGTCTTGCATCGGGACCATCAGCGCCAGAACGGCGAGGCTCAAGACCAGGAGGATGAAACGAAAACCAAGTCTATCAGTGTAACCGGAGGCACGCATGGAAACCTCGATCGAAATGGCCGTCAAAAAATTCAAAATGCCGAAAGAATCCCCGGCTCAACTTCTGCTCTGCCAATCGCTGATGGTCATGATGTCAGGTGCCTGGCCGTAGGCCTTGGTCCAGGAATCCACCGACCATTCGGTGCCGGTTGCGGTCTCCACGATCACCGGCGTGGTGTGCGGCTGCTTGCCGTCGACGAACAGGCCGCGCGAGACCGGTTCGCCGACCCGGTGATACCGCAGCAGCTTGTTGCGATCGAGCACGATCAGCAGTTCGGTGATGTTCGCGGTCAGGTCGATGCAATCCATCTGCGAGGGACCGGATTTAGTGGCGGCGCCGGCGCGCGCGATCCGCCCCACGGTGCCGGCGGCGCGGCCGCCCTCGCGATCGAACCAGGCAACCGCTTTGGCCAGAACCCGTCGCTCCTCCTTCGCCGAATGCGCGGCGCCAAGCATCGCCCTCAGATTGGCGACCCTGGCCGGCGTCAGGACGAACTGGTTGCGATAGGCGCAGCCAAAGCCGTGGCAGACGACGAGGATTTGCGAAGGCTGCGGATTGAGCGAGAGCTTTTCGAGAAACGCGGCGCCGCCGCCGCTGGCGGCAGCCTCGAGCGGCAGCACGGCCGAGGCGACCGCGATCGCGGCGCAGAGCAATTTCGAGAGACGGGAAAGGATTTTGGTACGCATGATGTGTCGCGCGGCTAAAACTGTGATCGGCAATGGTCTTTGAACCGCCGGCAGGTTACGCAATTTTGCCAACTCCTGCCAGCCATCTCCGGCGAGGGGCCGGCCGCAATTATGAATGGCGTCCATTCCGCCAACATGGCATGTTTTGATGACAATGAGATCGCGGCCGGTCGCGCAGCTGCCATCGAACATCAAGAACAGGCCGGGGGAGGGGATTGATGCGCCTTGTTTCCACGATTTGCCGTGTGGGCGCGTTGGTTGCGCTGGCTTGTCCGGTGGTCGCGCCGGCGGCCGAGATGCGCGGGGTCACGCCGACCGAGATCAAGATCGGCCAGACCATGCCCTACAGCGGCCCGGTTTCGGCGTTCGGCGCGCTCGGCAAGGGCGAGGTCGCCTATTTCAAGATGCTCAACGAGCACGGCGGCATCAACGGCCGCAAGGTCAACCTGATTTCGCTGGATGACGGCTACGCGCCGCCGAAAACCGTCGAGCAGACCCGGCGGCTGGTGGAGAGCGACGAGGTGGCGCTGATCTTTTCCCCGATCGGCACCGCCCACAACACCGCGATCGCGAAATACCTGCAGGGCAAGAACATCCCGCAGCTGTTCGTCGGCTCCGGCGCCTCGAAATTCGCCGACATCGCGCAATATCCGCAGGCCACCCTCGGCGTGCAGGGGCCGTTCCGTTACGAGGCGCGGCTTTACGCGCGCTATGCGCTCGCGAAAAATCCGAACGCCAAATTCGCGGTGATCTCGCAGAACGACGATTTCGGGCGCGACTATCTGCTGGGCCTGAAGGACGTGCTCGGCGACAAATATGATTCCCTCGTGACGGGCGTGACCTACGAGGTCCAGGATCCGACCATCGACAGCCAGATCGTCAAGCTGAAGGCCTCCGGCGCCGACGTGTTCGTGATTGCGGCGACGCCGAAATTCGCCGCGCAGTCGATCCGCAAGGCCTTCGAGATCGGCTGGCGCCCGATGACCTTCCTGTCCAACGTCGCGGTCTGGATCAACACCGTGATGCAGCCCGCGGGGCTGGAAGCCGGTATCGGCATCCTCTCCACCGCCTATATCAAGGACCCCGACGATCCCGCCTGGAAGGACGATGCCGGCGTCAAGGCCTGGCGTGAATTCATGGTCAAATACGCCCCTGACGGCGACCTGCATGATGCCAACTACGTCAACGCCTACAACAGCGCGATGACGCTGGAATACGTGCTGAAGGCCTGCGGCGACGATCTGTCGACCGAGAACATTTTGAAGCATGCCTATTCGATCAGGGATCTCGAACTGCCGATGCTGCTGCCCGGCATCAAGGTCAATACGTCCGCGACCGATCACGTCCCGGTCGACCAGATGCAGTTCATGCGCTTCAACGGCAAGAGCTGGGAGCGGTTCGGCGCGCTGGAGACGGGGAATTGACGCGCCGTTATGACGGGGCGACGCGAAGTGGCGAACCCGGAATGACAACGATAGTCCGCTCGGCTATTCCACCCGGCGGTGCCGGCGGACCATGGTGAGCGTGAGGTCCCAGGCGTTGCGGATGTTGACGATCGCCAACAACAAGAGAGCTCCTGCCAGTGCATGCAGCCCAAAATCCCTTTCCAGGAAGATCGACACGGCGGCCGCCAGCAGCGCGAGGTAACCGAGGCCGGGCAACAAGCCGTAGGCCAGATAGTCCTCCAGATAGTTGGTCATGTCGGTACGCACGACCCGGACCGTGATGTACGTCGAGAGGATGGCGCCGATCAAAGCGGTGACGCCAATCAGCGCGGCGAAGTATTTGGCCTGATGCCACGGGCACAAAGCGACGGCAGACAGGAAGAACACGGTCGTGAAATGGACGACGACCGGGCTCATGAATGTGTGCGTCGCCGAGTGGGGCTCATCGGTCAAAAGACCGACGCCGAGCGAGACAGCGACGAACAGCAAGGCGAGTAAGGTCGCGCCTGCCGTTCCTACCAGCACGTAGAAGTCGTGCCATTCCTTCAGCGCATCAACTGCCCACACGAACGAGCCCCGTGCTTCCACAGCCCTGACGCCACGGCGAACCTGACATCGATAGGGCGCAGGCCATCCTACCGGGCCCGATCCCGGTCTCACACTATAATTTCATGATTTCTGCTCGGGCGACCGGTCGTCCGCCCTCTAACACCGTCCGAATAGCGAAATCATAACGGTCGACGTCCAGCGCGATGTCCAAATCACGTCGATCCAAATGTGGCCGGCTCGGATCGTGAAACCGTAGAGCGTCGCCGCCAGCCAGGATAACCTGACGCACAGCATGTGCATCACCGCGGCGACCTTCAAGAAGGTTACGTAGATGAAGAGCGCACAACTCATCTTCGTCCGTTCTGACCATTGCATTGTTGCCCATGGCCACCAACGAGATACGACCTGACCCGGACGACAACAGCGCACGTGCCGTTGCGCTGGCCGTCACCAGTGAGGTCGCGTAAAGCCGCTCAGCGTGTCGCGCAGCGACGATGCCCTGAGTGCCGGCGCTTGTTCTTTGAACAATGGACTTTCCGCCAAAATCGACGTTGGAAACCTCGAACGGCGAATTTCCGAAATCGAACCCGGCTGGCGCCCGGCCGCCAACCTCTCCCATACAGATGTCGGCAAGACCGCTTTCCCTGAGCGCCAAGGCCTCTTCCACGGTACCGACCATGGTAATTTGCGAAGCTCCGTTAGCCAATACGACGGCAGCGGTTGTGAAGGCGCGGAAAACGTCGATGATGGCTACCGCTCCCGTCGCTTGGGCGGCCCCATCCAAAAGACTTCCAATCCAGATTTCCATAAGCTGTATTCACGCTCCACAGGTCAAATGCAAGCTTGCTGCAGCAAGCTCCGCGGCTCAGCCTTGATCAAGTCACACGTCGAATATTTGCGACGTTTTTGTATTTGTGAAATTGCGGGCAGGAAACGAATTCGACGCCTGGACGATTTTCCGCTCTTGGCCCCAAAACCGACATGCCGGCGCGGCCTGACGATGTCCGTTCCTCGGGGTAGACCGGAAGTGGCCTTTCAGGGTTGTGAGGATCGCTTTTGACCCAAAATGGACGTTAGCGCAGCGGTTACACCGGAGCGCCTCCCTACCCTTCATGCATTGCACAAAAAGATGGATTCTTCGGAGTCGGGTCATAAGTTGTGCAACAGCGACAGCAAGGCCGCCACGTGGCGGTCCGCCGAGCGTGCACCTGGATAAATCTGCCACTTCGGTATGATTTACTGTCATGCTCCCTTCGAAAGTTGCCGGGACCCGGGGCCACACCATGGTTGTAGACGCCAGACTTTCTGCCGGACTGGATAAAATCAACGCAGGATTTGCAGTCTTCGACGAAAACCTGCGGCTTGTCTTTTGCAACTCGCGTTACCCGCTGATACGTGGCTATCCGATCGAACTTTGCACGCCGGGCGTCACGCTGGCGGAGCTGTTCCGGTACAACGCAGCGCGCGGAGACTACGGAAATGGCGACGCCGAGCTGCAGGTTGCAGAACGCATCGCTCAAATCCGGCGCAACGAAGATGTCATGGTCGATCAAGCGTTGAGCGATGGCCGCATCCTCGCGGCAAGCTACCGCCCCCTGGCCGCGGGTGGCCTGATGACGACGTATGAAGATGTCACGGAGATGCGCCGCGCTGAACTAACGCTGCGGCGCGACCAGGCCCGCTACGAGCAAGTCACCAAGGCCATTAGCGAGGGACTCTACGACTGGAACATCGAATCGAATGACCTCCAGGTCTCCGAGCATTTGAATGCTCTGTTTGATTTCGCAGAAGGCGAACTGAACGCGTCAGATTGGATCGCCCGGCTGCACCCGGACGACTTCGCATCATACCGTGCCGCGCTGCGTGCGCACCTGACGGGCGCAACGTCGGTACTCGATACCGAATATCGGATTCGCGACAAAGCCGATGTCTATCGCTGGGTCCAGGATCGCGGCATAGCCACGCGTAACCTCGCTGGACGTGCCGTCCGGTTGGTCGGTGCGGTCAGTGATATTGCGATCCGGAAGAATGCCGAGCGAGCCTTGAGGAATAGCGAAGAGCGCTATTCGCTTGCCATGAGTGCAATCAATGAAGGTGTCTACGACTGGGATGTAGCTCGCGATGAGATTTTCTACTCGCCCAATGTGAGGGAGGTGATGGGGTTCACCGAGGAGGAGTTGAGGACGCCGAAGGACTGGATCCAGCGTATCCATCCGGAGGACCTGCCGGCCTATCGGGCCGCATGGGCGGCGCATTTCCGCGGCGAAACGCGACGGTTTCTCTGCGAAATGCGGTATCGCCATGTAGATGGCTCAATTCACTGGGCGCGTCAGCATGGCACCGGAATTCGGGATAGCAATGGCCGCGTCGTTCGCGTGGTCGGCTCGACCGGCGATATCAGCGCCGAGAAGACCCTCGAACGTGAGCGCGATGAAGCTCGAACTCGCTTGTCCGTGGCGCTGGAATCCATGTCGCAGGGTTTCGCATTGTTTGACGCCGAAGATCGGCTCGTGATGTGCAATAGCCCCTATCGCCGTTTCTTCACGGAAGGCGCCGATCCCGAGGTCGCCGCCATGGTGGTACCCGGCATGAGCTTTGAGGACTACGCTCGCAAAGCCTTTGAAAGCGGAATGTACCCTGACGCCGGCTCCGATATCGAGGCATACATGCGAGTTCGACTGGCGCGACGCCGCACGCCGGGAGGCGGTTTCGAATTACAGCTGCGCGATGGTACATGGCTCTACGTAACCGAAGAACCGACCCACGATAAGGGATTGGTTGCGATCTACACCGATATCACCGATGTGAAGCGTCGAGAACACGAATTGCAGGTGGCTCGGCTTGCTGCCGAAGCTGCGCTGGTTGACCTGCGCAGGGCGCAGGATCGTCTGGTGCAGACCGAGAAACTTGCATCGCTTGGCCAGGTTACCGCGGGTATTGCCCACGAAATCAAGAACCCGCTTAATTTTGTCAACAACTTTGCTGCGCTGTCGTCTGAATTGGTCGGAGAAATGAACGACGTGCTCGCGGGGGCTACGCTCGACAGGAAAACACGCGGTGAACTGGACGAGCTGGCGGAAACGCTGAAGAACAACCTCGAAAAGGTTGTTCAGCACGGCAAGCGCGCCGACTCCATTGTGAAAAACATGCTGCAGCATTCCCGTGAAGGTTCTGGCGAGCATCGTCCTACTGACATCAACGCGATAGTCGATGACAGCCTGAACCTGGCCTATCACGGCGCGCGAGCAGAGAAGGCAGGCTTCAGTATCGGCTTCCAACGCGATCTTGATCCGTCTGTCGGCATGGCTGATATCTATCCGCAAGAGATCACGCGAGTACTACTCAATCTGATATCGAACGGATTCTACGCCATCACGAAACGTAGAGCGGAAGTCGGTGACGGCTTCGAGTCAATGCTTTCCGCTGCGACGAAGAACCTGGGAGACAAGGTTGAAATCCGCATTCGCGACAACGGGACCGGCATCCCGGCAGGGGTCAAGGAGAAAATTTTCAACCCGTTCTTCACGACCAAGCCTTCCGGCGAAGGTACCGGGCTTGGCCTGTCGATAAGCCACGACATCATCGTGAAACAACACGGCGGCAGCATCGATGTCGAGACGGAGCCGGGAGTGTTCACGGAGTTCAAGATCGTCTTGCCGCGCGCGAGCCAAATTTGATTTGCCCCGCCTGTTTCATCGGCTCACAGCGTCTTATTTGCTGCCGCGCATGAGTGTTGGCCCCAAACGGACATGCCGGCGCGGCCTGACGATGTCCGTTGATCGGGGTAGACCGGAAGTGGCTGTTCAAGCGTCAAAGCCGCGCTTGGGATCCATCTCGGACGTCGGATCGACCCAGGCAAGTCGAGCGCACCTCACGCGCGCCGAGTCCGCTGCCAGACGCCCTGGCCGATCGCGGTGCCGAGCTGCCGCAAGGCGAGAGCGTTGAGCGGGAATTCCAGCACCACATGCACCAGGCTCAAGGCAAGCAGCACGGTGAAGCCGAAGGTATAATCGTAAAAATACAGCGCGGTGGATGCCGCGCTCGCGGCAGCAAGCAGCGCCAGCCGCGTCCTTGAGATGTCGGCCCAGCGGATCACCTCCGCTTTGATGAACCAGTTCAGGTAGTGATAGGTGTAGACGAAGGCGAGCAGGCTCGTCAGCTTGGTATCGAGCTTCACGCCTGCGATCCCGAGCAGCCTGCCGAGCGCCGGCGCCACGTTTCCGAAATATTCCTGCGTCACCCTGGCGAAAGCCGGAATCTGCGTCTCCGCCGATGGCGGCGCCACCAGCAGGATCAGGATCGCCGCCAGATAGAGCACGACCAGCAGCGCCTGCAGCTTGCTGCCCGACCGCACCGCGCCCAGCACCATGAAGACCAGCGTAAACAGCGACACGTGAATCAGGGTCGGAAGCAATATTCCAAGCACCGCAAGCGACGATCCGTTCATCGCCATCGCGGCGGTCAACCCGATCGCGATCATCACCAGCGCGGTGCTTTGCAAGGGTGTCGTTGCCGCCGCAAGCAGTACGCACACCACGAACGCCATCCACATCACGAAGCCGAACCAGGATGCGTTGTCGATCAGGGCAGCGATGACGGCAATGACGGCGAGCGCGATCGGGATGCTGCGATGGGGCAGGAAATATTTGCGGTCGTGCAGCCACGAGATTTCAGTGAAATAATGCGCCGGACCGAGCACCACATAGGACAGCAACAGCAGTTCGAACGGAACAAGGTAGGTGATTCCGAGCGCCGCGAACATCAATCCCATGTGGATGGCGTCGGTCGCGCGCTTCATGATGAATCCGCCCGCAAATCGCGTAA
This sequence comes from Bradyrhizobium sp., assembly GCF_035484855.1. GTDB lineage: Bacteria > Pseudomonadota > Alphaproteobacteria > Rhizobiales > Xanthobacteraceae > Bradyrhizobium. Next base: position 2,048 of record NZ_DATHOP010000269.1, on the reverse strand, counting down.
CCGTGAATGGTTGCGCCATGTTCCCAGCCACCAGTAAAGTCCCGCCGTCACCAGTCCGGCCAGGGGAAATATGACCGTCGTCGGATCGGCCACCCAGCGCAGGAAGAATACAAGGAAGCTTTCGGTGGGCGGTCCCGAATCCTGGCCGCTGCCCTTCCACATCATCAGTGTCAGCGGCAGGAAAGCCGCCGCGCCCAGTATCGCGCCCAGCAGGCAGGCCTTCAGGCCCGTCATCGGCCGCGACAAGGAAAGCAGAAACAGCGAGGGCAGGAACAGGAATATCGTCGTGCCATAGGAGACGATACAGCCCGGGACCGCCAGGATCAGGAACGGTAGTACCGCGCCGTTGGTCTGGAGAGAACCCAGCATCAGGGCAGAAAACAGCAGCGGCACCGGCAAGGGTGCTAAAACGAGGCCGGTCCAACTGAAGCGCATGGCCGCCCCTCCGCAGCATGTCCGGATCGATGCAGCCCGCGGAAATCATGGTCGCCCAGGCATCCTACCCGCCTGATCGGCATCATGATCTGCCAACGGCACCGCATTCGGAAAAACACGGACTGTTGCATGCCTTTGTCGCGCTCATCGCCTGCGGCGTTCAACGATCCGGCGGCAGCCAGGCGGCGTCATTTTGGCGCAGGACTTGCCATGTCCGCGCGCGGCGCCGGCGCTGAACTGCCCGGTTTGAAAAGAGGCGTCTGCCTAACTCTGGCGGTTTCCGCCTAGCGCATTTCCCAATCGTTCCAGTTCAAGCGCGATGCAAAACAACGCGAACAGGGTGCCGGCAAGCAGCAGTCCTCGTCGTGCCAGCAGCAAAATGTCGATATCTGAGTCGAGCGCGGGAAGGTGTCGAAAAAACACGACCGAGAACAATGCCCCGCCGAAAATGAAGCTGAGACGGCCGAGGAACAGGAACAGGTGACTCAAAACCACGCTCGAACCTTGAAATGGAATCGGAATTCGCGAGAGGCGATACCAATAGGCGGCTTGCATCACGACCAGGGCAGCGATCGTCCAGGAATATTCGTTGGCGTCATATGGAATTTGTTCGCCTGGATTGCGCACCAACTGTCTGAAGGCCGGCAACTCGTTCCACATGACGAAAATCGCACCTGCTATTTGAACGGCAAGGAACAGCAGGTAAACGATGGTTTTCGGCTGATCCTTTTCCGGCTTCACGGGCGATCTCTCAAAGATACAGCGTCAGCGCCCTGCCGCAGAGCAGCAGCCAGCCGATCGTATCCAGCGGCGCCGACTTGGGCGCGTAAACGGTCGCCGTTCCCGACATGCCGGGCCGCAGCGCGGAAGGTTCGATGTCCTTCGGCCGTTCGATCACGACCGGATATTCCGCGGTCATCGGCAGCGAAGTGACCCGCGCCAGCGTCCCGGAGGAGGCGATCTGGCCTTCGCCGACGCCGGCCGCGATTTCCGCAATCGTCGAATTATAGAGATGGCCTGGATTGTTCGAGAGTGCGAATTGAATCCGCGCGCCCGGTTTGATGGTCTGGAATCCGTTCTGGGAGAAGATTCCGACCAGCCGCGTCGCGTCGGCCAGGATGAACGACATCACCGATTTCGAGGGCGTCGTGCCCCAACCCCAGCGCAGCCATCTCAGCGTGAAGAAAAGCAGCCAGACCAGGATTGCGTAGAGTAAGGCCACAATAACCATGGCGAAATCCCCTGGAGGCTAGCGTTGCGGCATCGCACGTCCCTACGTGACACGTTTCATTGGCGGCGCGATCCACTTTCCTTCCAACGCTTCGGGCTTCGGCCAATAGAGTCGCATGACAACGAGGAACGGCCCCTCCGGCGCAGGCAGCCAGTTGGTCTCCTTATCGGCACCGGGGGATTTGTTTTGGAAGTAGAGCGTAAACCCACCGTCGGCATCCTTTTTGAATTGCGGGATCATTGGCGAGTTCAGCAGATACCGATTGAGAGGATTGGCTACCATCAGTTGCGCGGGGAAATCGTACATGGTCATTGACCAGAACGCGTTGACGGGCGGCAATTGGTCCGGCGCGAAGCGAACCGCATAGCGGTTCGCTCCATTC
>NZ_DATHOP010000268.1:0-40537 GCF_035484855.1 Bradyrhizobium sp. | reverse complement strand
AAGCCCACAAGTGGAGGCGCCCAAACCGGGTCATCCACCGCTTTGTCGAGCTTCGGACCCAGAGCAAGCGTTTGGGCTTAGAGCGATCGCTTCAAGTGGTGCGCGATCTCGCCGATGATGCCGCGGCGGAACGTCAGCACGCAGACGACGAAGATCGTGCCCTGGATCACCGTCACCCACTGGCCGAACCCGGCCAGATATTGCTGTGTCGCGACGATGATGAAGGCTCCGACCACCGGGCCGAATACCGTACCGAGCCCCCCCACCAGCGTCATCAGCACGATGAGCCCGGACATCGCCACTTCGACATCGGACAACGAAGCGTTCTGCGCGACGAATACCTTCAGCGAGCCGGCAAATCCGGCCAGCGTTCCCGACAGGATATAGGCGAGCAGCTTGTACTGATCGGTCTTGTAACCGAGCGATATCGCGCGCGGCTCATTCTCACGAATGGCTTTCAGCACCTCGCCGAACGGCGAGTTGATGGTGCGAAAGATCAGCAGAAAACCGAACAGGAAGCCGGCGAGGACGACGTAATAAAGGATCGTCGGATTGGCGAGATTGAAGATCCCGAACAGATGGCCCTGCGGAATGCCCTGGATACCGTCCTCGCCATGGGTGAAGGGCACCTGCAGATAGATGAAATACAGGAGCTGGGACAGCGCCAGCGTGATCATCGCGAAATAGATGCCCTGACGGCGGATGGCGACGAGCCCGGTGATGACGGCAAGCCCGGCGGCGGCGCCGGTACCGGCGAGAATGCCAAGCTCGGGCGGCAGCCCCCATACTTTCAAGGCGTGGCCCGAAACGTAACCCGCGGTCCCCAGGAACATGGCGTGGCCGAACGACAATAGCCCGCCATAGCCGATCAGGAGGTTGAAGGCGCAGGCGAGCAGCGCAAAGCACAGCGCCTGCATGACGAAGAACGGGTAGATGCCGGTCAGCGGTACGATCAGGAGCGCCGCGGTCATGATGCCGAACGCGATCATCTCGTCGTGGATGGCGCGTGGGGTCACCGGAATTGAATCGTCAGTCATCGCCGTCATGTCAGGCCGCCCGTCCCGTCAGTCCCGTTGGCTTCACCAAGAGCACCAGCACCATCAGCACGAACACCACGGTGTTGGAGGCCTCGGGGTAGAAATATTTGGTCAGGCCCTCGATCACCCCGAGCGCAAAGCCGGTGATGATCGATCCCATGATCGACCCCATGCCGCCGATCACCACCACCGCGAACACCACGATGATGACGTTCTCGCCCATCAGCGGCCGCACCTGGTTGATCGGCGCCGACAGCACGCCGGCGAGCGCGGCAAGCCCGACGCCGAGCCCGTAGGTCAGCGTGATCATGCGTGGCACGTTGACACCGAAGGCGCGCACCAGGGTCGGATTTTCAGTCGCGGCGCGCAGATAGGCGCCGAGCCGGGTGCGCTCGATCAGGTACCAGGTCCCGAGGCAGACGATCAGCGAGAAGATCACAACCCAGCCGCGATAGATCGGCAGGTACATGAAGCCGAGATTCATGCCGCCCTTGAGTTCGTCGGGGATCGAATAGGGCAAACCGGAGGAGCCGAAGTAATTCTGGAACACGCCCTGGATGATCAGCGCCAGCCCGAAGGTCAGGAGCAGCCCGTAGAGATGATCGAGGCCGGCCAGCCATTGCAGCATGGTGCGTTCCAGGATCATGCCGAAAATGCCGACCGCGATCGGCGCGATGATCAGCGCCGGCCAGTAGCCGATGCCCATGACGTTGAGCAGGAAATAGGCGACGAAGGCGCCCATCATGTAGAGCGCGCCATGGGCGAAATTGATGATGTTGAGCATGCCGAAGATCACGGCGAGCCCAAGGCTGAGCAGCGCGTAAAACGAGCCGTTGATCAGTCCCACCAGTAGCTGCGCGTAAAGAGCCTGCATCGATCGATCTTTCGAGGACCCAAATCCTGTTTAACACCGAAGCCGGCCGGCCGGCGCAGGGCCGGCCAGCCGATTGCGGCTATTTCTTCAACAGCGCGCACTTGCTTTCCGACAGCGGCGTGAACGCCTGGTCGCCGGGAACCGTGCCGATCAGCTTGTAGAAGTCCCAGGGCGCCTTGGATTCCGAGGGCTTCTTGACCTCGAACAGATAGGCCGAATGGAGGGTGCGGCCGTTGGGCTGGATCTCGCCCTTGCCGAACAGCGGATCGTCCGTCGGCATCGACTTCATCTTGTCCACGACCTTGATGCCGTCATGCGGATTGCCGCCGAGCGCTTCCAGCGCCTTGAAATAGTGGATCAGCCCGGCATAGACGCCGGCCTGCACCATGGTCGGCGGCGCGCCGTTCTTCATCCGCGCGGCGAATTTCTTGGAAAATTCGCGGGTCTGGTCGTTCATGTCCCAATAGAAGGTTTCGGTGAAGTTCAGGCCTTGCGCGGTCTCGAGCCCGATCGCCTTGACGTCGGTGAGGAACAACAGCAGCGCCGCGAGCTTCTGCCCGCTTTTGACGATGCCGAATTCGGCCGCCTGCTTGATGGCGTTGGTAGTGTCGCCGCCGGCATTGGCAAGCCCGATGATCTTGGCCTTCGACGACTGCGCCTGCAGCAGGAACGAGGAGAAGTCCGACGTATTGAGGGGATGCTTGACGCCGCCGACGACCTTGCCGCCATTGGCGAGAATGACCGCGGTAGTATCGCGCTCCAGCGCGGCGCCGAAGGCGTAGTCGGCGGTGAGGAAGAACCAGGTGTCGCCGCCGGCCTTGACCAGCGCCTGCCCGGTGGTGTGGGCGAGCATGTAAGTGTCGTAGGTCCAGTGCACGGTGTTGGGCGAACACTGCGCGTTGGTGAGGTCGGAAGTCGCCGCCCCCGAATTGATGTAGACGCCGTTCTTTTCCTTGATGACGTTGTTGACGGCGAGCGCCACGCCCGAGTTCGGCACGTCGACGATGACGTCGACCTTGTCGACGTCGAACCATTGCCGCGCGATCGCAGTGCCGATGTCCGGCTTGTTCTGGTGATCGCCGGAGATCAGGTCGATCTTCCAGCCCTTGGCGGTGAGGCCGGAATCCTCGATCGCCATTTGCGCGGCAAGGGTCGAGCCCGGCCCGCCCAAATCGGCGTAGAGGCCGGATTGATCCGACAGCGCGCCGATCTTGACGGTCTTGTCCTGGGCGGCCGCCAAACCGACCGAGGCGAGGCTGAGCGCGGTGCCGATCAATAGCGATGCGAGGATTCGATTTCTGTTTTTCATGTTGGCCTCTTGTTGGCTGGTTGTCCTTCAGACGCCCAGATAGGTGTGCAGCTTGTCCATATTCGCTTGCAGATCGGCATTCGCAAAACCGTCGATCACCTTGCCATGTTCGACGATGTAATAGCGGTCCGCCACGGTGGATGCGAAGCGAAAATTCTGTTCGACCAGAAGGATGGTAAAACCCTCCTTCTTGAGGCGGGCGATGGTGTGGCCGATCTGCTGGATGATGACGGGTGCCAGCCCCTCGGTCGGCTCGTCCAGCATCAGGAACCGCGCCCCGGTGCGCAGGATGCGGGCGATCGCCAGCATCTGCTGCTCGCCGCCGGACAATTTGGTGCCCTGGCTGTTGAGCCGCTCCTTCAGGTTCGGAAACAGGTCGAAGATCTGGTCGAGCGACAGCCCGCCGGAGCGGACGATCGGCGGCAACAGCAGGTTTTCGCGGACGTCGAGGCTGGCAAAAATCCCGCGCTCCTCGGGGCAGAAGGCAACCCCCATGCGGGCGATCCGGTCCGAGGAGGCACGGATGATCTGCTGGCCGTTGAAGGTGACCGAGCCGGTACGCTTGCCGATGATTCCCATCACCGATTTCAGCGTGGTGGTCTTGCCGGCGCCGTTGCGCCCGAGCAGCGTCACCACCTCGCCGGCATTCACATTGAAATTGACACCGTGAAGGATATGGGATTCGCCGTACCAGGCCTGCAGGTCGGAAACCGCGAGCACCGGCGCGGCCGCGGGTGAATCAGCCACGGGCCTGGCGGCGTCAGCCATTTTCAGCTCAGGCATGCCCTGCCCCCAGATAGGCTTCCTTGACACGCTCGTCCTTGCTGAGCTCGGCATAATTGCCTTCCGCCAGCACGTGACCGCGCGTCAGCACGGTGATGATGTCGGACAGGTTGGCCACCACGCTCAGATTGTGTTCGACCATCAGGATCGTGTATTTCGCCGAGATGCGCTTGATCAGGGCGGAGATCTTGTCGATGTCCTCGTGTCCCATGCCGGCCATCGGCTCGTCGAGCAACATCATCTCCGGATCGAGCGCCAGCGTGGTCGCGATCTCGAGCGCGCGCTTGCGGCCGTAGGGCATCTCGACTGCCGGTGTTTTGGCGAACTCGCTTAGGCCGACATCGTCCAGCAATTCCAGCGCCCGGCCATTGAAGCGGTCGAGCACCGTTTTGGAACGCCAGAAGTCGAAGGAGTGCCCGTGCTGGCGCTGCAGCGCGACCCTGACATTTTCCAGCGCAGTCAGATGCGGAAACACCGCCGAAATCTGGAACGAACGGGCAAGACCGAGGCGAGCCACGTCGGCCGGCGCCATCGCCGTGATATCGGCGCCCTTGTAGAGAATCTGGCCGGCCGACGGCTTCAGGAACTTGGTCAGGAGGTTGAAGCAGGTGGTCTTGCCAGCCCCGTTCGGACCGATCAAGGCATGGATGCTGCCACGGCGGACCCGAAGGTCGACGTCGCGAACGGCAAAGAATCCCGCGAATTCCTTGGTCAATCCGCGGGTCTCGAGAATGAACTCATCGGCCAATCAAATTTCCCCCGTCAGCCGTCGCCGCGAATTCCCTCGCGCGTGGCCAATTCTACCTCTCCGGTTGGTACTTAAGGATTCCCTCGAAAATCCCGTCCCGGACCGGCCGCCTCCGGCCGGAATATGCCGTCAAGGGCGGGGTTTGCGCAAGGTGCAAAGCTGGGCAGCCGGCGGCGCGCGCCGCGTTCCGGGATGCGCGCCTCAAGTCCAATTGCTCAGGCGGTGGGATTTGGCGATCGGCCAACGTTGTCGGCCGCTGTCGAGGCCGGCGCGGAAAGCCGGCATTAACGTTGTTTGAATGCATTTTTCGGGTTTCATGGAAAATTTCTCTCCCAAACCGATGATCCGGTGTTTGGCATTGAAAGCGGATCGCAGCCTTGGAATTCGAAAGCGCCAACCCGTCGGTCGTCAAATCGATCAAGCAGCGGGATCTCCTGAACACCTGGCTGCGGCTCTACGCCCGCGAGCAGTCGATGCCGCGCGTCGAGGAGTACCAGCCGACACGGCTTGCCGACGAACTGCCCGACCTCGTCTTCTACACCGTCGACAGCGCCGCGCAGCCGCCACGGCTGACGATCGAGAGCGACGGCACGCGGATGGCATCGGCCTATGGCCATACCGGCAAGGGCCGCCATCTCGACGAATATATCGGCGCCCGTCTCGCGCCCGTCGTGATGCCGGTCTATTATAAATGCATCGATTGCAGCTTGCCGATCTACACCATCGCCAACATCGACGACATCTATGGACGAATCGTCGCCTACGAGCGGCTGCTGTTGCCGTTCTCGGACGGCGTCGGCGTCACCCATGTGATCGCATCGCTGAAGACCATTTGCGAAGACGGCGGATTTGAAATCAAGAATCTGATGCGGGGAAATGACGCCTTGCCGACGCCGAAACTTCGCGCCGTCATCGATCGCGATCTCTTCCACCGCGCACCGGGCCGGATTGCCGCCGGCGACGTGATCGAATTCAGCTAAGCTTGTCGGCCGCGCGCCGGCACTTCCTTCGCATAGATTTCCGGCTTGAAGCCGACCACAAGCTTGCCGCCGAGATCGAGCACCGGACGCTTGATCATCGAGGGCTGCGCCAGCATCAGCGCCAGTGCCTTGCGTTCGTTCAGGCCCTCCTTGTCGGCGTCGGGCAATTTGCGGAACGTGGTGCCGGCGCGGTTGAGCAGCGTTTCCCAGCCGAGTTTCTCGCTCCAGTCCTTCAGCTTGTCTTTCGCGATGCCTTCGGTCTTGTAATCGTGAAAGCCGTAGGCGACGCCGTGGCCGTCGAGCCAGGCGCGCGCCTTCTTCATGGTGTCGCAGTTCTTGATGCCGTAGATCGTGATCGAACGCATTAGTCAGTCCTCCCCAACACCGTCACATGCAGGCGGCGGCGGATTTCCATGCCCTGCCGCCGGTACAGCGCGATCGCGCCGTCATTATTGGAAAATACGTGCAGGAACGGAATCTCGCCGCGCGCCAAAATCTGGCGCGCCACCGCGGCGAGCAGGATCTGCGCGTAGCCGCGGCCGCGATGATCGGGATGCACGCAGACCGCGGTGATCTCGGTATAGTCGGCGGGTTTCATCCGCTCCCCCGCCATTGCGACCAGCCGTCCATCGACCTTGATGCCCAAAAACGTTCCCAATTCATGGGTGCGCGCCGTGAAGGGACCGGGGTTGGTGAGTTTTGTCAATTCCAGCATCGCCGGAACGTCGCCCGTGCCCAGCTTGACGATGTCGGCCGCCCTGCCCGCGGTTGCGGCGGGTGTGCCGATCATCTGTTCGCCGGTCGCGGCAAAGCGAATTTTGAATTCCTCCGGCGGGCTCACGGGATCGGGCGTGAACAGCACCGCCTGCTCGGACCGTGACATCAGCGCGCCCAGCGCGGCAAAGCTTTGCGGCGAGGTGTCCGCCACGGCCGCGAATGGCCCGATGTCAGGCGGATAGCGCCGCGCCAGCGCGCCGCCTTCTGCCAATCCCTGTTGCCGGGAGGTCAGCGCCGTCCAGATTGGATGATCGAGCGGATGCATCGATGAACCCTGAGCAGGCATCGTCGCGCGCTCATTTGCCCCGCGCATGCTCGTCGAACGCGCTGAGCACGGCGAGCGTCATGGCCTCGACGCCGGTTTCGATGGTCGGCTTCGGCACCGGCGCGAACAGCGGCGAATGGTTCGACGGCAATTGCGGCCCGGTCCCGTCGCGTGCGGCGGCGACGCGCTGCGGCTCATAGACCCCGATGTTGAAAAACATGCTGGGCACGCCGGCGTTGACGAACTCGGAAAAATCCTCGCTCGGCGTGCCCGGCGGCGACGGCCTGAACCTGTCGCCAAAGGCCACCTTCATCACCTTCGCCGCGGTCTCCACCACGGCCTCGTCGTTCATCACGGCCTTGGCGCCCTCGGTGATCCTGATCTCGGGCGCGGGCGCGTCCGACATCGCAGCCACGGCCTTCGCCGTGCGCTCGATCCCCGCCAGCATCTTCGCACGCACTTCCGGCTTGAAGGTCCTGATGGTGCCGAGCAGGATCGCATCATCGGGAATGATGTTCTCGGCGGTGCCGGCATGGATCGCGCCGATGCTCACCACGCCGAATTCGGTCGGGCCCTTTTCGCGGCTGATGACGCTCTGCACGTCGACGATGAAGCGTGCCGCCATCATCACGGGATCGATGGTCGTTTGCGGCACCGCGCCGTGGCCGCCGCGGCCGTGGAATTTGATGAACAGGCCATCGGAATTGGAGGAGCCAATGCCGACGCGATAGTTGATGCTGCCATAGGCGAAGGCGCCGTCATGCAGCGCAAAGCCGAAGTCGGGTTTCTTGAAGCGCGTGAACAGGCCGTCCGCCAGCATCGCCTTGGCGCCCGACACCGTCTCTTCCGCCGGCTGGGCGATGAACATCAGCGTGCCCTGCCACTGGTCCTTCAGGCCGACCAGCGTTTTCGCCGTTCCGACCCAACTCGCCATGTGAATGTCGTGGCCGCAGCTGTGGGCGACGTACGTTTCCCGCCCATTCCAGATGGTCTTGTCGTGGCTCGCATAGGGAAGACCGGTTTTCTCCTCCATCGGCAGCGCGTCGAGTTCGGTGCGCACCATGATGGTCGGGCCGTCGCCGTTCTTGTAGATGGCGACCAGCCCGGTCTTGCCGACCTGCTCGGTGACGTCGAAGCCGAGGCTGCGCATTTCGGCGGCGAGCCTGCTCGCGGTCTTCACCTCCTGGAAGGCGATTTCCGGATGGGCGTGGATATCCTTGTAGAGCGCATCGAGCTTCGGATAGTCGGCCTCGACCGATTTTTCGATTCCGGCCTTGAGCTTGGCGACGTCGAGCTCGGCGTGAACCGGCGAAAGGCTCGCCGCCGCGCATAGCGCGACGCAGCCGAGCAGCGATCTCGTGAATGGGTTCATGGCAGCAAAGCTCCGTGGTCGCCGAATATCGATGTCATCGCCGAACGCGAATAGCCCCGACAACTTGGATGATGGACGCTCAAGTGTCTAGCCCGGGGTGCCGTCATCCAGACTGACGACCACAGCCGCATTGGCGATGAGGATGGAATCGTTGCCGCGCTCGGCCGGCACCTCGAGCCCGCCCTTGACCGCGGTCACCGTCACGGTTCCGTAAGGCAGTTCCTTCGCGACCGCCGCGGTGTCGACGGCCTCGGGGTTCGGCACGGCGATGGTGACATCGACCAGCATGTCGTGCGCCGTCTTGCCCAGCATGCGCACGAAGCTGAGGCTGGAGTGGCGGATGGCATCCGACACCGCGCGCTTCGCCGCTTTCGTGGCGTCCTTGCCATGCACGTCGACGCCCATGCCCATTTCGGTGATACAGCGCACGCGTGTCATGAAGAGTTCCTGCTATGGTTTGGACGGAGTAGGCGGCAATTCCGCGAAGGGATCAAGGGCGGCAACGCCCAAAGGCTCGAGATGCCCAGGGTTGCGTGACAGGATCGTCAGTCCGTGATGCCTCGCCGTGGCGGCGATGATGATATCGGCAAGTCCCGGAGAGTGGCCCTGGCCGCGCGCCCGATCGGCCATGGCACCTGCGATCCGCGCGGTTGACGCGTCGAAGGCAAGAACACGATCACCATAGAGGTGGAGCACCGTTTCCCACCATTCCGTCAAATCGGCACTCTTGCGCGCAGCGCCTTTGCGCCGCAACTTTGCGATTCCACCTTCGATTTCCGCAAGCGTTACGGCCGATAGGAACAACGAGGCCGACTGCAAATCCATCCAATCGATGAGAAGCGGCGGCGCGAGTCGTGATGGAACCGCCGCTGAAATGACATTGGTATCGACGAGATACACAGGCGGATCAGAGATCGGGCGTCCGCAAACCCGTGCCGTCCCGCTCCGGCAGATCGTCAGCCGACAACGGCGCCATCATCAAGAGACGGCCGAAGCTCGGAACGGTCGATAGCCGCTGCCACTCTTCGTAGCCCACGACAACGGCTTGCCGCTTGCCGTGACGGGTGATGACCGCCGGCTTTCCACGCATCGCCTCATCCATGACCGCGGACAGGCTCGCCTTTGCATCGCGGAGCTGAATCTCGCGCATAGTGGCCTCCTACGAATATGTCTACTGTAGTCATATATCCTCAAAGCCCTGCCCCTCAAGCTCGATCACGGTAAGGAGACGACGAAGGCATTGGTTTGTATAAGGAATATATAAACAGATAAACTTGCCAGTTTGACTTGCAAGTTACACTGGCAATCGCTATGGTGCGGATCATGGATGTCCCGTCCGATTCGCACCTGCTGCTGGAAACCGCCGCCGCCGAGCTTTCGCTGGCGATCGGGCAATTAGCGCGGCGGCTGCGCATCGAAGTGAACCCAGGCGAACTGTCGTGGTCGCAGAACACGGTACTGGCCCGGCTCGAACGAGCGGGCGCGATGACGACGGCCGACCTTGCCCGCTCCGAATTCGTCAAACCTCAATCGATGGGTACCACGCTCGCCGATCTCGAGCAGGCCGGGCTGGTGCAGCGCCGCCCGCATCCGACCGACGGCCGGCAGGTGCTGTTTGCGCTGACGGCTGCGGGTATCGACGCGCGGCGGAAGCGCAGCCTCGCAAGGCGCGAATGGCTGCTGGCCGCGATGGACCGGCTGGACCCGGCCGACCGGCAGACGCTGCTCGCCGCCGCCGCGCTGATCAAGCAACTGGCGGAGTCGTGATGCGGGCACACGAATCGATTTTTTGGGAGGCACGTTGAAGGCATGTTCCGTTCGCTGAGGGGATTCAATTACCGGGTGTGGGCCTGCGGCGCGCTGGTCTCCAACGTCGGAACATGGATGCAGCGCATCGCCCAAGGCTGGCTGGTGCTGACCCAACTGACCCACAACAATGCGACCGCGATGGGCGTCGTGATGGCGCTGCAGTTCGGCCCGCATCTGCTGCTATTGCCGCTGACCGGTTTCGCCGCCGACCATCTCGATCGGCGCAAGCTGCTGCTCGCGACGCAGGCGGGAATGGGCGCGCTCGCCTTCGGGCTCGGCATCCTCACCATCACCGGCTTGGTCGAGCTGTGGCATGTCTATGTGTTCGCGTTCCTGCTGGGCTGCGTCACCGCCTTCGACTCGCCGGCGCGCCATACGTTCGTCGCCGAACTGGTCGGCGAGAACGACCTGGCGAATGCGGTGGCGCTCAATTCCACCTCCTTCAACGCGGCGCGGATGATCGGCCCGGCGATTGCCGGCACGCTGATCGCCTCCGTCGGCTCCGGCTGGGTGTTTCTGATCAACGGACTTTCCTTTGTCGCGGTGCTGTGTTCATTGATGCTGCTTCGCATCGATCAGCTTCATCCGCAGCACCGGGCGGTCCGCACGCGCGGCAGCTTCGTCGACGGTTTCCGCTATGTCTGGCGGCGGCCTGATCTGCGGGCCATTCTCCTGATGCTGTTCCTGATCGCGACCTTCGGACTCAACTTCCAGATCTTCATCTCGACCATGTCGGTGACCGTCTTTCATGGCGGCGCCAGCCAATACGGATTCCTGACCTCGATCATGGCGATCGGCACCGTGGCGGGCGCGCTATTGGCCGCCAACCGGGAGAAACCCCACTTCACGCTGCTGTTGATCGGCGCCGCCCTGTTCGGGCTCGGCTGTACGCTGGCGGCGCTCGCGCCCAACGCCGCGTTGTTCGGCATGGCGCTGGTCGTGATCGGCGTGTCGGCCCTCACGCTGACCAATTCGACCAACAGCCTGATGCAACTCTCGACCGCGCCCGCCATGCGCGGACGGGTGATGGCGATCAGGCTTGCGATCGCGCTCGGCTGCACCCCGATCGGCGCGCCGATCGTTGGCCTTGTCGCCGACCGCTTCGGCGCGCGCTGGGCGCTCAGCCTTGCGGCTGCGTCCGGTTTTGCCGCGGCCATCGTCGGCATCCATTATCTCGTGAAATATCGCAGCTTGAGCGTGCGGCTCGATGCCGGGCGCGTTCGCTTCACGATCGACGAGGGCGAGCCCGTGGACGCGCCGTACCAATCGGGCGTTCGCATCTAGGCTATCCAGGCCTCCACCAGCTAGCCTCGTCGGCCGCGGATCAGCTTCAGCCAGGGCGCCAGATGGAAGGCGCTCATCAGCAGGTACATCGGGACCATTCCGCTCAACGGCGACGCGCCCGCGGCCGAGCAGATCATGTCCGGCGCGCCGCCAGACACATGCGTCAGCAGCGCCATCGTAGCAAAGATCGGCGCGGCCGCGAGCGATAGGCCCTGGGCCAGCCATTGCTCATGCGTTCCGGTGAGGTGTCGCGTCATCGTTCGTCGCTCCCGTGGGTGTCGTTGGTCGAATGGCCCATCGCAAGCACCGTCACCACGGCGCCAGCCCACTCGACCACGGCGGTGAGATACGTTGGGGATAGGATCGTCCAGTCAACCATGGCTTTCTCGCTCCGACGCACTGGTTTGTCGTCGTATGATAGAATAGGACCGGGCTTGCGATGGTGAGAGTGACAAGTGTGTCGGGATTTCAATGGACTCGCTGATCACGGCGGCTGCACGTGCGCTCGCAGCCGGTGACCCCCTCGGCGCGCTGAAACGCGTGGCCCTGCGCGAGGACGCGCCGGCGCTCGCGCTGCGCGGCATCGCGATGGCGCAGCTGGGCGACCTCGTTCGCGCGAAAGCGCTATTGAAGAGCGCCGCGCGCGCCTTCGGCCCGCGCGAGGCGGTGGCGCGGGCGCGGTGCGTGGTTGCGGAAGCCGAGATCGCGCTGGTCTCCCGCGACCTCACCTGGCCCGCCAAATCCCTCGACGCCGCGCGGGCGACGCTGGAAGCCCATGGCGACCGCCTGAACGCCGCGCATGCGCGCTATCTCGAAGTCCGCCGCCTGCTCCTGATCGGGCGCCTCGGGGAAGCCGAGAGCAAGCTCGGGGAATTTGACCCCGCACCGTTCCCGCCTGCGCTGCGCGCCGCCCACCAACTCGTCGTCGCCGGCATCGCGATGCGACGGCTGCGGACCAAAACGGCGCGCGCAGCACTCACGTCCGCCGCGCAAGCCGCGCGCCACGCCGGCATCCCGGCGCTGACCGCGGAGGTCGAGAGCGCTGCCATCATCCTCAACACGCCGGCGGCGCGGTTGTTGGCGCGCGGCGAGGAGCGGCCGCTCCTGCTCGAGGAAGTCGAACAATTGCTGGCCTCGAAAACCTTCATCGTCGACGCCTGCCGCCATGTCGTGCGGCGCGGGAACACCGTGGTCTCGCTCGCGACGCGTCCGGTGTTGTTCGCGCTCGCCCGCGCGCTCGCCGAAGCCTGGCCCGAAGACGTGTCGAGGACGACGCTGGTCGCGCTGGCCTTCCGCGGCAAGGAAGCCGATGAATCCCATCGCGCGCGGCTGCGCGTCGAGATCGGGCGGCTGCGCCGGGCGCTTCGGAAGCTGGCCGATGTGAGTGCGACGGGCGGCGGGTTTGCGCTGGTGCCGCGCGGCGCAAGCGAGGTCGTGGTGCTGGCGCGCCCTGTCGAGGAGGAGCATGCGGCGGTGCTCGCCTTCCTGGCCGATGGCGAGTCCTGGTCGAGTTCGGCGCTGGCGCTCGCACTCGGCGCCAGCCAGCGCACCGTGCAACGCGCGCTCGACGAACTCTCGGCAACCGGCAAGGTGCAGTCGTTCGGGCGCGCCCGCGCGCGGCGCTGGATGACCCCGCCAATCGGCGGATTCACGACAACCTTGTTACTCCCTGCCCCGCTGCCGGATGGCTAGGGTGGAAGCCTGTCCCAAGCGATCAGGAGCGGTGCATGAAACGATCAGCGGCCGAAATCATCCGGGAGTATGGACCTTTCGAGGATGTCGAGAACGTGGGCGGGGTCACCTATGATGGCCAGCGGGTCTGGTTTGCCGCCGGAGATAAATTGATCGCTTTCGATCCGGCGAGCGGCAAGACGCTGCGGTCGATCGACGTCGCCGCGCATGCCGGAACGGCCTTCGACGGCCAGCATCTGTTTCAGATCGCCGAGGATCGCATCCAGAAGGTCGATCCGGCGAGCGGCCGCGTGCTCGCCACGATCCCCGCGCCCGGCGGCGGCCGTGATTCCGGGCTCACCTGGGCCGAGGGGACGCTGTGGGTGGGACAGTACCGGGACCGCAAGATTCATCAGATCGATCCCGGCACCGGGGCCATCCTTCGCACCATCGAGACCAAGCGCTTCGTCACCGGTGTCACCTGGGTCGACGGCGAACTCTGGCACGGCACCTGGGAAGGTGACGAGAGCGACGTGAGGCGGATCGATCCGCAAACCGGCGAAGTCCTGGAGCGGCTCGATATGCCGCCCGGCGAAGGCGTGTCCGGATTGGAATCCGATGGCGGCGATCGCTTCTTCTGCGGCGGCGGCGCCCACAGCGGCAAGGTGCGCGCCGTGCGCCGGCCGAAGCGAGCCGCCGCGGCGGGTGTGTAGGTCACCCGCGGGCGTCATGCTTTCTTGCTTTTGTCTGCTTTCGCTCGCTTAGCCGCAGGCGCTTTCTTCTTCGATTTGGCCTGGTTGCGATCAATCGCGGCACGGACGAGATTTTTCAGGGCGCGCGCATTGATCTTGTCGCCCTCGAAAAAATCGATCGCTCGCCTGGCATTGCCTTCGAGGCCGGCGTTGAAGAGCTTGTCGGGATCCGACAGTTCAGCCCCGTAGGCGAAGGTGAGCTTCACCTTGCCCTTGTGGGCATTGGCGACCGCGATCATGCCACCAAGAGACCACAGCGGGCTTCCCATCCACTTCCATTCCTCGATGATCTCGGGATCGGTCTCCAGGATGCACTTGCGAATGCCGGCGAAGGTCTTGCCGCGCCAGTCCGTGAGTCCTGCGATCAGCCGGTCGACTTTTTCCGATGCATGCATTGCATTTTTCTCATGACTCATTTTTCTGCAGCAACGACCATGCGCTGACCGAACCAGATGCGGCGGAAAATGCCGTCTTTCAGCACGAACTGATGGTAGAGCGCGGCCGCGATGTGGACAGCGATCAGGCTGGCCAGCAGCGTTGCAAGAACCGCATGGGCCTGGAAGCTCGGGAACACCGCGAAACTGTTGGGCAGCACTTCACCCTTGTGCGCGAACACGCCGCTGATGAGCCACCCGGTGTACCAGCCGGTCGCGATCATCAGGAACACGATCACGTAGAGGCCATAATGCGCGATCAAGGCCAGCCGGTCGAGCAGCAGCGAACGTGTCACTGCCGCCGGACGGGCGCTCGCCAGGCGAATGATGAGACGCAGGATCGTCAATACCAGCACGAACATGCCGCCCGCCATGTGCCACACCAGGATCTCAAGCTTCCCGGGATCGTCGTTCGGCATGTTGGCAAGCACGAAGAAGCCGAGGCACAGTAGCCCAATGATCATGAGAGCGAGCAGCCAGTGCAGCGCGACGAGCACGGGCTGGTAGCGCGAGACGAGGACGGCGCTCATGATAGATTTCCGACCACGCGTTCGAGGCTACCGAAGAATCTCTGCCAGCCGAACTTGGCGCCCTGGTAGGCCTGCTGCTGATCCGGCCGGAAGCCCGCCTGCTCCATGCGCAGATGCGTGCCCGTGCCTGTCGGCGTGAGAGTCCAGGTAACGACACTCTCGAGTCCCATCGCTCCCCACGTGTAGGACAGCGTCTTGTTCGGTTCGATGGCCAGCACCTGACAGTCGACGGAGCCCCAATCGCCGCGAAGCGTGAAGCGATGGTCCACCGCGGGCTCGAAATCGTTCTTCATCAGCCACTCCTCGATCAGGTGCGGTTGGGTGAGCGCGCGCCAGATCTTTTCCGGCGGATGGGGCATCTCGCGTTCGACGATGACGGAAAGCGTTTCGGTCGCGGGTTCGCTCATTGGTCCATCCTTTTGAGGAGATCTTCGAGGTGATCGAACCGGCCCTGCCAAAAGCCGCTCATCCGGCTGGTCCAGTCGATCAGCGGAGCCAGCGCGCCTGCTTGCGCGCTATAATGCGTCTGTCGGCCCTCGTGGCGGTCGCGCACCAGCCCGGCCCGCCGTAGCACTCCCAGATGCTTCGAGACGGCCGGTTGCGAGACCCCGGACTGCGCCGTCAGCGCGCCGACCGTCTGCTCTCCGTCGCGGCACAGCCGTTCGAACAGAGCCCGGCGCGTCGGATCAGCTAGCGTTCTGAGGAGGATATCGTGGCCGCTCGACATTTTGATCGATAACTCATTGGTTATAGGACAGACATATAACCAACCAGATATACGAGTCAAGACGGAAGACACAGGCGCCTCATTTGCGTTTTTCGAGTCGTTGGATATACATTATAAAAATTGTATATCTATCGGAGGTGCGCCATGCAGGTCGCCAGATGGGGCAACAGTCTCGCCATCCGTCTTCCCGCCGCGGTGGTCGCGGCCCTCAAGCTCAAGGAAGGCGACGAGATCGAAATCCAGATCGCTGGCGAACGACAATTCGCCGTCGCGCGCAAACCCGGCCGCTCCGAGCTGTTGAAGCGGCTGCGTGCTTTCCGCGGACGTCTTCCCGCCGATTTCAAGTTCGAACGGGACGAGGCGAATGCCCGGTAGTTTTTTCGATACCAATGTTCTCGTCTACCTTGCCTCGGGCGATCCAGCGAAAGCCGACCGCGCGGAAGCGATGATCGCTGGCGGCGGTGGCATCAGCGTGCAGAACCTCAACGAGCTGGCCAATGTCGCGCGCCGCAAGATTGGGATGTCATGGCAGGACACGCACGCGTTTCTTTCGTTGCTGCGCGGTCTGTTGAACGTCCATCCGGTGTCGGTCGAAACACACGAGACGGGACTGGCCCTCGCCGAGCGCTACCAACTCTCGATCTATGATTCGATGATCGCAGCATCAGCGCTTCAAGCCGGTTGCGATACGCTTTGGTCGGAGGACATGCAGCACGGGATGGTGATCGACGGTCGACTCCGCATCGTCAACCCGTTCTACGATTGAACGAGGCGGCAAGAAGGGCAGCGTCCGCTCACAAACGAAGGTCGAGAAATCGACCGCCATCATCTCAGCGCTTGCCGGTACCCAAATCGTCCGAATACCCGGCCCCCAGGCGGGGCCACTGGGGGATCGGTCGTCCATCGATGCGGTAACTGTGCTCGCCTTTCGGCCGTCGCGGCCAGCCGGGTGGCGAATCCTCCCACCTCTCCTGCCGGCCATAGACGGTCAGGTCGAGCAGCCGGTAGCTGTTGTCCATCGCCTCGACGCCGCGCCGCGTCGTCCAGTAGGTCTCGAAGACTTTTGATCCCCGCCGCAGGTAGCAAACGATGTGCATCATGCCGACCCGGCGCCCGACCAGCAGGGTCTCGAGCGATTCACGCGGGGCCGAATACCAGGGCATCTCCCAGCCCATGAAGTCGCGGTAGCGCGCGCCCTCTTCATACGGGCCCTGGCAGACATCGCGGGAATGAATGAAGGAGAGCTCGCGGACCTGCGACGTATAGAAAGTGCAGCCCTCGCATTGCTCCGGCGCTGGCTGGCCGGCGTGCCACATGAAGTAATAGGCGATCAGCATCCGGCGGCCCTCGAACGCGTCCAGCAGCGTCACCGCCCCGCCCTCGCCGATCAGCCGTGTCGTAGCATCGACCTCGACCATGGGCAGCCGCCGGCGGGCGGCGGCAATGGCGTCGCTTTGTTTCATGTGGGCTTTTTCGCTGACGCGCAAGGCGTCGAGTTCGGCTTGAAACGTCGCCCGATCGACAAGCTTGGGCGCCGCCAATTTATCGCTCATGATTTCCGTCATCGTTCTCTCCCTTGCTACAGGGGCCTTGGGTTCTCTGCGTTGCGCTTGAAGGCGGCCTCGCCGGCGTCCGACACCTCGATCCATTTCGGATCGGGCGCGGCATCGGGGACGTAAAGCTCGTGCCAGTTCCACCATTTGTAGGGCCGGCTCTGGGGATAGCCTTCCGGCGAATCCTCCCACGCCTCCTGCCGGCCGAGCGCGGTCATGTCGAGGTAGCTCCAGACGGTGCCCATCGCCTCGTCACCGCGGCTATTGATGAGGTAGGTGCGGAACACTTTGCTGCCGTCGCGGATGAACGCGTTGTGGCCGTGCCATTCATCCACGCCGAAGTCGGCATCAAAACTGTCGGTGATGGTGACCCACGGGATTTCCCAGCCCATCTGCGCCTTCAGGCGCGCGATGTCGGCCTGCGGCGCGCGCGAGGCATAGACCAGCGTCGTGTCGCGCGCGTTCAGGTGCGCGAGATGGGAGACCTGGTCGGCTCCGAGCGAACAGCCGATGCAGGCATGCTCAGGCCAGCCGTGCACGCCCGGCTCGAAGAAGGCGCGGTAGACGATCAGCTGACGGCGGCCCGCGAACAAATCGAGCAGGCTCGCCTTGCCGGCGGGCCCGTCGAACGCATAGGTCTTCTCTACCGCCATCCACGGCATCCGCCGCCGCTCGGCGGAGAGCGCATCGCGGGCGCGCATCACGGCCTTTTCCTTGACGAGAAGTTTTTCGCGCGCGGCTTCCCATTGCTGCGGCGATACGATCGGCGGGGTTTTCATGGCGTGTTGTCCTTGTTTCATCGCAACCTCCTGACTCGGGGCAATCTCCCGTCTTTAACGGGGTGGAGCGCGACAGCGTGCCCTACCGATCGCCCGCTGTTGGTCATGCGGCAGCTTTGCCGAAAGACGTCGAAAGGTGGGAGTGACAAGTGTGGCGCGATTCTTGGTTCGGCCGCCCTGGTCAGTTCGGCAGACCCGGAGGGCGGTGGGTCGGGCCGTCGTTTGCCTGACGGGCAATTCGCGAATTATCGCCCGTCTCCGCCCTCAGTAGTCGATCTCCCGGCGCGTTCTTGGACTCCCGCAGAGGTGGCAACTAACGCTGGCAATCTCATTCGAAAAGCGTCATGACTTGATTCAGCGTCTCGGAGGACATTATGTCGGTATCCAAGCTCAAGCCAGTTCCACCAGCAGATTCGGTGATCCGACTGCCCGCCGACCAATACCGCCACGTTGGCGCTCCGACCGAGTGGTGGTGTGGCGCGTGACCGGGTGTTCGGTTTCGAAATCAATGCGGCCAATTTTACCGCGGTTGCATTCAGTCAGGTCATGCTGACGGACGTTCACAAGAAGATCCACTATCAAAAGACGGCGCTTCAGCCGGGGGTGACGGCTGGGCGGAAGCCGATCCGTCGAAAAATTGGTACGTGAAACTCGGTGGACCCAATCTGGGGCCCGACTGGATTACGATGAACGCGCCGCAAAGCGATCCGACCAAGGACATGGCCGTGAAGGCCGCGATGCAGGATACGGTCACCGGTGCACTCATTGCCTTCGACCTCAGGATGTCCCAGCAGGGACCCGCCTTCATCGTGTGGGGCTCGGGGGTGGCCCCGACGCCCCCTAACCCAGGGGGCGTGAAGACCAACAACTATTATTATTCCCTGACGCGGATACATACTTCCGGCGAAATCACTATCGGCAGCGAAGTCATTCCCGTCGAGGGCTTGACCTGGATGGACCACGAATATGGCCTGTTCGGAACATCCGGCCACCCCGTGAAATGGTTCCTGCAAGACCTCCAGCTGGACAATGGCGTTCATATCTCGAACTCCGTTACGTTCCCCAACGCGCCGCCTCAGCTGAATACTCCGGTGAAGAGCGGAGCGACGATTCAGTTTCCCGACGGAACGACCTATTTCGACGGCAACTGCACCCTCACGCCCGTGGGGCGTACATGGCCCGCCCCCAATTCCGGCGGGACGTTCTTCCTGGAATTCAAACTCGAGATACCCTCATTCGAGGCCTCGTTCACGGTGACGTCGCTGATGGACGACCAGGCGTTCACCCTGCCGCCATTATTGGGCGTGGGCGACAATTATGAGGGCATCGCCAAAGCCGTCGGCACGTTTTGTGGCGCCGAGGTGCGTGGTACCGCCTGGAACGAGCAGCAGCCCTGAGGGTCCATCGCCTCGCGCACGGAAATGGCAGTGAGTCGCAGGAACGACGGCACTCCCAGCCCCCATCTACGAGCTATCTTCTAAATCTCGACTCGCAGAACGGCTTCGGAGATCGCCGACCATGAGCGTGCTTTCAGCTGATGTCGCGCGACGCGCGCTTGTTGCGCTTTATGTGATCAACGCGGTAGCCGCTGCCGCCGCGGCGATCGTATTGGCGGTGGCGCCCGGTGCGATTCCATCGCTGGCGGGCATTGCGATCGATCCATCACAAAATCTGATACCCTGGCTGCTCGCGGCCGCGGAGTTGGCGATTGCGGCACTGGCGGCGCTCGCCATGCGCTCGCCAAGCACGGAAGTGCAGAGAATAGCGGTCGGCGTCCTCATCGTCTTCCATGCCGGATCGGCGGTGGCGGGCACTGCCGCGGTGACCGAAGGAGCCGGCGCCGTCGTTGGCCTCAACGTCGCGGTACGCGTCGCGATGATCGCAGCGCTCGCGGTTTGCATGCCCGGTCGAACGGTTGAGAGCCCGTAGGGCGACTGAGATCATGCCCATCCGCACCATCATCCGCTATCCCGACCCGCGGCTTGCGCTCCCGGCGCAGCCCGTCACCGTGTTCGACGGCGCGCTGCGCGACCTGGCGCAAGACCTGCTCGACACGATGCACGCCGCGCCCGGAATCGGGATCACCGCGCCGCATATCGGCATCTCGCTCCGGGTCGTGGTGCTCGACCTCGATCCCGTCAATGGCGCGCGGACCTTTGTCAATCCGGAGATCACATGGGCGTCACCCGAGATGATCATGCATCAGGAAGGCAGCGTCTCGATGCCCGGCGTCAATGACGACGTCCAGCGTCACGCCCGCGTCCGGATCGGCTATTGCGACCTCGACGGCAACCCGCAGACCGAGGAATCGGACGGCCTGCGCGCCGTGTGCCACCAGCACGAGATCGATCAGCTGAACGGGATGTTCTGGATCATGCGGCTGTCGCGGCTGAGGCGGCAGCGGCTGATCAAGAGGTTTGAGAAGGGGCTGCGGGGTTGAGGCATATCTGGCGGAAGTCGTGCAGCGCGGCGTCAACTTGACGCTTGACGCGGGCGTCCGTCGACACGGGCGAGCAGGCCCATCAGTTCCTTCACGCGAATGCTCTCCAGCGAGCGTACCGCAGCCGCGATTTCCTTGCGCAGTGCTTCGTCAGCGCGGTCTGCCGCCAGATTATCGAGCTTCGCCATGATTTCGTCCCACGTGAACGGCCGCGTCGCGAACCCAGGATAGTCGTTCACCTCATGGGTGTACGACTGGCCATTCATGAGCCGGACGGTGACCCTGCTCGGCGTCTCGCCCGGGTAGCGAGTGGTGAAACTCTCGTCCGGTCTGACTTTGACCTTTCGGAGCAGCTCCTGGACGTCCGGTTTCGCGATGCGCTCGGGTGCGAGTTGCGCCGGCTGGACGTTCCCGTCGAGCAGCGCGACGGCCAGAAGGTACGGGAGGCTGTGGTCCCCCTCCTCCTTGGTGTGAACGTCGGTCTTCGGACCGAATCTTCCGCCGCCCATGAAATCATAGGCGTCTTGGAAGGCGTCATTCTCGATGCTCTCGACCTGCGCCGGATCGATGGCGTGGGCCTTACGCAACTCGAGCATGCAATGGATCGACGCCTGGCCAGGGACCGCAGTGTTGTAGCTCTTCAGGGCGAGCCGGTCGAAGGCGTCGAGCTTCACGCGGTCCCAATCGATTCGGATCTGCTCCCCGAGTGCCTGAGCCAGGCCATGCGTTCCTTCGACGACGTATCTCGGGCCCGTCACGCCACGCGACGCCAACAAGACTCCATGGAAACATCCCAGTGCCAGCTGGGAAGACGAGAGACCCTTCCATTGCGAGATCGGCGTCGTTCGCGCGACCAGCAGTGGAATGAAGTCGCCACAGATCCCGATGGCCGCCGCCGTGTTTTGCTCGTCGAGGCCGAGCGCTTTGGACAGACCGGCTGCGAGCGAATACGAAAGTTGCGTGGTGAGGTCGAACCCGTGGACCATGAACGGCACCGATGCGGTGAGTTGCGCTTCGACTTGATAGGCCACCGCCAATGCGGTCAGGAAGTCCTTGCCCGATAGATCGGCGTACTCGCCGGCGGCGAGGATCGCCGCTGTATTGTCCGAGGGGTGGCACAGCCCGCCGCGGGCGAGATAGCTGTCCATGAAGTCGACGTATCGGATCAGCGCCGTATTGTAGAACGCCGCATAGACGGGGTTGGCGCGGCCACCGCCGACCAGCGTGCAACGGCCCCCTGGACCACCGAGTTCATCAGCTAGCTCGCGGCACGCCTCGATCGGTGGCGCGCCGAGCGCGTTGATGGCGCAGGCCACTGCGTCGAGGATGCTCACCTTGAGTCGCTCGCGCCGCTCGGCAGTCAGGTCGTCGTACTTCGCGCGCAAGGCAAAACGTGCGATGCCGTCGGCCTGGCTGGGGCCCGAAATGACCGGCTCCGGCTTAACAACTTCAATCTGGGTCATGATGCAATCCTCTTTATCGTTGGAGCGTTCAGTTACGCCGCCTCATTGGTCATCTTCGTCAACCGCGGAAAGATGGACGCGAACGACGGACCACGTCCGTTTATCCATAGTCGCGCGGCGCACGCGCCCTGCGCCGATCGCTAGATCGGGTTTTCCTCGAAGAGACGCGCGACCATCGCCGAGTCGAGATATGCCCTCACTCTGTCGATGACGCCGTCGGCGAAGTGGACCACCCAGCAGTATCTGTTGTCGAACCTCATTCCGTTCTTCGCCGTCGCCAGGGAGTGAAGCTCCACGACCGCCTGGTCATCCTTCACGAGCAGATGCTCGACGACGAGTTGAGCCCCGTTGGGCAGAACCTTGCCGAGCTTCGCGAAGGTCCCGGCCAGGAAATCAGACTTCGACTTGTAGTGGCCGGCCAGCGGATGCGTGCCTTCGACGATCCAGTCGACCTTGTCGTTGACATGCTTGAAAAAGCTCGCGCCGTCGCCTTGCTCAAGACCCTTGAAAACCCCTTGGACGTAGTCTTCGGTAATCATAAGCGCCTCCTGCATATATGCGAGCAACCTGTTGCTCGACCTTGCCTCGGACGGATTGTCCTTGCCCCAAAACCTAGGGGTGCGCATCTCATTGGTCCAATATATGCTGCAGGCTCATCTGATCTGTTTTGGAGATGGACCATGGAGCTGCGTCACATCCGATATTTCCTGGCTGTCGCCGAGGAGCGGCATTTCACGCGGGCCGCGGCCAAGGTCGGCATCGGCCAGCCGCCGCTCAGCCAGCAGATCAAGGATCTGGAAGGCGAGGTTGGTGCGACGTTGTTCCGTCGCCTGGCCCACGGCGCGGAGCTAACCGAGGCCGGCAAGGCGTTCCTGGCCGGGGTGAAGGAGATGCCGTCGATGGCCGCGAGAGCGACCATGGCGGCGCGACGCGCGGCGCGCGGCGAGACGGGATCGCTGCGTGTCGGCTTCACCCCATCGGCGACGTTCAACGTCGTGGCACCGTCCACCATCCGCGCCTTTCGCCGCGCCTACCCCGAAATCCATCTCACGCTTGAGGAGGCCAATACGACGCAGCTCGTTATCGGCTTGCAGGAGGGAAGGCTCGATGCCGTGTTCCTGCGGCCAGGCACGCCCGGTACCGAAGAGCTGCAGCTGCGGCTGCTCCTGGAGGAACCGATGGTGGTCGCCCTTCCCCAGCGTCACCCTGCTGCCGCTCTCAAAAAAATCGATCTGGCAATGTTAAAGGACGATACGTTTCTGCTGGTCCCGCGGGAAATCGCTCCGACGGTCTACGACACGGTTGTCGGCGCCTGTCGAAAGGCCGGCTTCGAGCCGGTCATCAGCCAGCTCGCGCCACACTTTTCCACGATCGTGAATTTCGTGGCCGCTGAACTCGGCGTATCGATCGTTCCGGCATCGATGATGCAAGTCCGCGTAACGGGCATCGCCTACCGGCCAATTGCCGGCCAGTCGCCGACGACCCGCCTTGCGCTTGTCTACCGGCGGGGAGAGACGTCGCCGGTGGTGCGCAATTTCATCGCGCGCGCCGTTTCCTGATGCGATCTGCTACGCGCTCAATTCGCCAACCCCTGCTTTTCAATCCAGTCGTTGACCAGTTTGGCGATGTCGTCCGAGTTGCGGTCCATCATCATCATGTGGGTGTTGCCCTTGATCCCCATCTTGGGCAGATCGAACGTATCGATCTTGCCGCCCGCGGCCGCGATCGCCTGGCTCCATTTGGTCGGATTGACCACGAGCTTCGACCACACCGGAACCTTATCGAGGAAATCGCCCCACACGATCAGATGCGGCACGCCCTTCAATCTGGCGGCGTCGGCTTTGGCGGGATCCGGCGCACCCGACGGCTCGAGCGCGATCAGCGCCTTCACCTTGTCGGGCGCATTGAGCGCGGCCGTGAAGCCGAAATTACCGCCCTGGCTATGCACCACGATGATGCACGGGCAGACTTTCTGCACCAGCGCGTCATAGGCTTTTTGCGTGGCGGCGTCGTTGGTGGCCCAGCGCGGGATACCCTGCTTGGCGAACTGGTCGAACGCCTCGACCGGGAATTGCTCGCCTTCGAACGCCTCGCGTTTGCCGCCGACCTCGTAAGCAGGCCCGATCCGGAACAACTCCCAGGCTTCCTTCTTCGGCCGGAAGAACGGCTCGCTCTTGAAGATCTCCGGATAGCGCGCCCAGGACGCACGGCCGCGTTCGACCGCATCCGAGACGTACACGTCATACCCTGCATTGAGGAAGAATTGCTGCCAGCCCGGCTTGCCGTCGGGCTTGGTCTCCCAGGTGACGCCCGACAGGCCGCCGCCATGCCACAGCAGCAGCGGCAGTTTCGACTTCGGTTGCGCCAGTTTCACGAACTGGACATACATCTGCTCGACCTCGAACTCGCCGTTCGGATCGACCTTGATCGCCGGCGCGCCCGGCGAGAACACGATTTCCTTCGAAGCAAGTCCGCTTAGCGTCTCCGTATGCCCGCCGATATGGAAGCTGCCGACCTCCTTGACGAGATAGTCGGCCGCAGCCGGCGTCGCCGTCATCATGGCCGTTGTCATTGCGATCACGATCGCGCGCATGAAATTGCTCCCTCCCTGTTGACGTTTTTTTGGAACGGCATTGTTATGCCAGACATCGGTGTGGGGCAAATTCCAATCCAAACATGCGTCGGCGTTCTCGCGGCGTCGTGCGCCCGAGGCATGCCTGACTTTTGCCCCTCCGGAAACCCGAGGGAGCAGGGAATGCCGGGCGCTCGATGCGCCCAATAGCCACGTGTGCTGACGTAGTGGGTAGAATGCACACGTGTTAGCAGGTCACACCGGAATCACCCGGCATTCCCCACGCAATGGTTTACGGCTTATACCGCGCTCTCCCCGGTGCTCCGGGCTTGTTGGCCACCGTCGCCTGCGCGCCTTCACGCAGACTTGACACCAGCGTCGGGGTGACAGGACCACACGGTTTTGCCGTCCGCTGAAAAACGCCCTCGTCTTTGGCGCCTCCAGCGTCCACCACATCCCGCCCCGCATTTCGCGACGATCATGATACGCCCCTTTCGGTGGGGCGGGACGGATGCGAATATAGGATATTCCGAATATTCTGACAAACAGAATATTTTTGCGGGCGGGGCTTGACAAGCCGCCGGCAGGCACGTTGCTGTCAGGGGTGATTTGCCCGTCGGGGCGGCGGTTTGCCCGACGGGCCAGCCGCATCAGTTCATGTGCCGCGAAACGGGCCGGAGAGTCCAGAATGCCGAATCCGAAATACGCTGCCTACGAGGGCGCCGCCCCCTACTTCAGCCTGGTTCGAGGGGCGCTGGGCGACCTTGTCGATGGCGAACACTTCTTCGACATCGTCACCGACGACGTCAGCTACGAGGTGCTCTACGATTTTCCCGGTTGGCCGCGCGTGATCCAGGGTCGGGCCGGCCTGATGGCCCAATTCAGGGGCTATGTCGGCAACATCGCGATCCAGTCCGCCGACAAGCTGATCACCCACAAGACAGACGACGGTCGTTCCGTCGTCCTCGAATACGAGGTCCACGGGAGGATCCTCGCGACAGGTGCGGAATACAACAACCGGTTCTGCTCGATCATCAGAATCGAAGACCGGAAAATCGCGCACTGGCGAGACTACATGGACTCTCTTGCGGCCTGGAACGCATTGACGGCGCAGGATCGGAGATAATGCCGTGAAGCAAATCCCGATGATTAAGCTCGTGGGGCGGATTGAAGCCCAGCGAGGCGTTGCGCACCGGCGCGACCGTGCGTTGATTTCCAAGCTGTGTTGGCCATGGCAATCCTCCAGCCCAAAATGCGCGGCCAATACCCGGCCATTGGACCTGAGGGAATCGCGTTTACCGGCTGTGCCAATCCTCGAGTCCGAGTCCTCCGACGCGCGCAAATTCGCGCGCATTGTGGGTTACGATCTTGAGCCCTCGCCGCAAGGCACAGGCTGCGAGCAACACATCATAGGCGCCGATGGGCGTCCCCTGAGTGTTCAGACTCGCGCGCAATTGCGCCGCCACACGGGCATCTTCGCGTTCGAATGGCAAGACCGAGATCGTGTTCAGAAGCATCCGCATGGCTTCCCGCACACGCGGGGCAAGCTTGGGATTGCGCGCCAGCCCATACTCGACTTCCATCTCCGTGACCACCGAAACCGCCACCTGCGGGGGCGCTTCCTGACGGAGCCGCGCCATCACGCTCTGCTCGCCGCGCGCGAAATCGCTCAGTACGTTGGTATCGAGAAGATACTTCACGAAAATGCATCTTCACGTGGCGGCAGCAATTCACCGCGATAGGACTCAAACGACGGCATGTCGGGAACGCCCTGCCATTCCAGGATCGACGTCGGCCAGCCCGGGCTGCCAAGGTTTTTCTTGTCCAGCCATTCGCGCAGCGCCTTGCGGATCAATCCGCTGCGCGTCTCCCCCAGCTTTCTGGCAGTTTTATCCAATTCCTTGCCGGTTTTGTCGTCGAGATAGAGGTTGAAATTCATGGCAGGTCACCCAAAGAAAGCGTCTTGAAGCAGGATATAACCTGTACCAGGTTATACCCCGAAAACGACATTACGGCAAGTCCCCAAGCGGATTCGAACCCAACGGGTCCGCGCAAAGCGCGGCCCGATGACAGCTCCGGCGTAATCCGCCATCGCTGACGTTGAAGAAGCGGGTTACGGCTTCGCCTGCAACCCACCCTACGCGCTTATTCCCCGCGTCTTGCATATGGCTGATGTATTGGCTTAGATACGCGGGTGTCCGCACCGGGACGGCATTTATGTCCGGATTGGGAGAACGCGTCATGAGAGTGTCATCAAGCCTCATCGCGCCCTCAGCTGTCGCTATCCTGTCAATCGTGTTGCTGTGCGCTCCCGGCGGCACGGCCATGTCGCAGACCGGAGGCTCGTCGACGACGCTTCCCACCGTCACGGTCGAAGCGCCGAAGCAGGTGGTAAGGCCACATAGGCCGGCACGGGTGGCATCTCGGCCGGCATCGTCGACCGCTCACACGCGAACCGCTCAAACATCATCGGCTTCGCCAGCAGAAGCAATCATAGCGGGGCCAAGTTCAACATTGGAGAAGCTTGCCAAGCTTGAGAGTATCTCCAGCAATTGCAACGGTGGTTGCCAAACGAGCATGCCAACCGGCAAGGAGCCTTGGATTGGATGTAGCGAGTCGGCGGGGTATTCTTCAACCTTCTCGGCAACGTGCACAGACACCCTCACCCACTCGAATTATACGGGGTGCATCGGGACCAAAATGTTCACGGGCTGGGATCGAAATAGAGCCTGGTGGTATTGCACTAGCCTGTCCGCCGGCCGCAAGTTCAAGGTCGCCGAACTAAAGCGACGCAGGTAATGCATGCTTGGCTTGATGAAGGGGATCTGTCCCCATCGGAAGAAGCTGACTTATCAGCATCCTTCCGCCGCGTTGCGCGCCTCGACGTCTTGCCGTTCGACGCCAGGGCGGCCGCGCATTACGGCCAGCTTCGCGCAGAACTCGAGCGCGCGGGCACGCCCTGCGGCCCACACGACATGCAGGTCGCCGGCCATGCCCGCAGCGGCGGACTGATCGTCGTCATCAACAATCTGCGCGAGTTCAGCCGGATGCCGGAGGTGAGGGTCGAGGATTGGGTGTGAGGCAGAGGCGCGGGCCGCTGACAGGCTCCGGCGTAATCCTCCGTTCGCCGTCGATTAAAAAAGGCGGGTTACGGCTTCCGCCTTCGCTCTTTGAGCTACGGCGGATAAGTCGTCTACAACCCGCCCTACGCGCTATGGTTCTTGAAGACTCGCCAGGTAGAAGATACCTTCCAAGGAACCAAGGAGCCTCACCAATGGCATTGAGCATCAAGGACCCTGAAACCGAGCAATTGGCACGGAATCTCGCGCAACTCACCGGAGAGAACATCACGACGGCGACCAAACGCGCCCTCGAGGAGCGGCTGCGCCGCCTTCGTGGTCATTCCCGCAAAGCCGCGCTGCTGGAGGATCTCGCGGATATCCGCCGGCGCTGGAGCGCTTTGCCGGTGCTGGACGAGCGGACGTCCGAAGAAATTCTCGGCTATGACGAGCATGGGTTGCCACGCTGATGGTGATCGACACATCCGCCATCGTGGCGATCGCACTGAACGAGGCGGATGCGGCGGAGTTCGAGGAACGGATTGCCGATGATCCGATCCGGCTGGTCTCGACGGCGACCGTGCTCGAAGCCACCATCGTGATCGAAACACGACTGGGGGACGCGGGCGGACGTGAGTTCGATCTTTGGCTGCTCAAGGTTGGAGCGGAGGTCGTCGCTGTCGATGCCGAACAGACGGACGCCGCGCGGCGCGCCTGGCGCCGATATGGCAAGGGGCGCCATCCCGCTGCGTTGAATTACGGCGATTGCTTTGCCTATGCGCTGGCGCTGATCCGCGGGGAGCCGCTGCTGTTCAAGGGGGATGACTTCGCCAGAACCGACATCAATCATCGCGGCGAAGGCCCGGCTGGATAGTGACGCTGCATCAATTAGTGGCGGTCGCTGCGCGGCTTCGCACTTTCAATTTAGCTAGTAGCCCGGGTGAGCAGCGATACCCGCGGTCATCATTTCATAGTCAAGTCCCGGGTATCGCTGCGCTCACCCGGGCTACGCTTGCTCCGACTGGATCAGGTTGGCTTTCCTCGCCGAATGGACGCCGCGCGCTCGCGGATTTCAGCATGGCTGTCCTGCGCGAGCTTGGCGAGATGCTCCGAAATGACATCCGCCCCAAGATACGCGCTATCCAGGACGCCAAGGGACGCGTACCGGGCTTTGGGCGAGGCTGCGCCTGTCATCGCCAGTATCGTTTGGACATCTTCCGCCGGAAAAGGCTGCTTTTCCCGGAGCGCCTCGATGAGGAGACGATTCGGGATCGAATCATCGACGGTGCGCGCGAGAACGTCCTTACGGAAGCTGTCGTTCGTCTTGAGCCGCTCCAGTATCTCTGCCTTGACGACGCCTTGCACGTCCCAACGAGGGTCGGCCGCCATCTGGAACAGTTCGTCATCGGTAAGGACCGATGACTTCAGCAGAGCCTTGACGATCTCGTCGCGGGGGCTGTGAGGAACTACGCCGCCCTCGCGAGGATAGGGCTCCTCATGGACCCGCCAATGCGCGTAAGCGCGCCGCAGCATGTCACTGAGCTCTTCCATTGCAGGTTGCGCGATCAATACCGCGAGTTTGGCCGCAGCCTTCGCCGTCAGTGGATGCTTGGCGTTCAGGCCACTGCGAACAATGCTCAGCAGGTCTTCGTCAACCCTCGGATTCATCTTCGATAGCTGATCGAACAGATATTCGAAGCCGTTGCGGCTCTCCTGCTTCAATGCTGCCCGCAATAATCTCTCGCAGACTTCGTCGGCCAATGTTGCCGCCAGCGATGCAGCCGCCCAAAGTGCCGTATGGCGCCCAATAGCGAGAACACGCTCGACGATGGGCTCCAATTCGGTCGACGTCGCGGCGCCGTCCAGCAATCGTGCCGCGAGCTGCATCAACCAGTCGCTTTGGTGATAGAGAGCTTTCTCAAGAACGGTAAGGTCGAAACCCCGCCCCCGTGCCCTGCTCCAATCGATGGGCGGCGTATCGACGTGCGCGACACGCTCGAAGAAGCCGTGCAGTTGGTTCTCAGCGGTCTCGGAGACATAGGTGATGGCCTCCAGAGCCTCAGCGGCGAGACGGCTCCTATCGATATCCACCAACTGTCCGACATACCTGACGACCGTTTCAGCCTCTTCTCCATATTTGTCATTCCTCCAGCCCCAGATGTCGCTAGCACCCATTTCCCAGATATCGGTCAGCTCGAAGAAGGCGCTTAGCCAGACCAACCGACCGGCCTTGCGCGGGGGTACCTGGTCGAGCGCCTCAGTCAGAGGTTCGATCATTTTCGTGAACGCATGGTCGCTCGCTGCCTTATAACCTTCAGGGTTAAGTCCGGTGGTGGCTAGCTTCGATACGGCCTCCGATAGATCGAGCACGGAGTAGTCCCTGCCGAACTTCGTAAGCAGCCGTTGCGCCCGGGTGACCAGTTGCCATCCCTGCAATACTTTAAGTTCGAATGTGGATCGGATGAGAGCATCGATCCGCTCCGCGTCCCCTTGCGCTAAAAGCACGCTCATCGCGTCAAGCACGAAGCTTTCAAGTAGATCGGCATCGCGTGTCGCCCCCAAGATCATCCCACCGCCCAACGAGCTGCTCAACCGCGGTTTATTCGCCGGCGGTACCGTGGCGAACGCGACCTCTAGCTCCGGCAGAGCATAATAGACCGGTCCGGCGGCCAATTTCACCGCCCAGGCCGTCAGCAGCGCCCATGGCTGCGGGCAAACGAGCAGCTCTTCTACCGGCGGGGCCACTTCATCGGGGAAGCGCTTCGCGCATTCTCGTAATGGCGACGCCACCGCATAGGCCACCAGCTCATGCTCAGACAGTGCACACGCGATAGCAGCGGCGTAGATTTCGCGGCGTAGAGGCTGCACGGGGGCTGGATTGGCCTCAGCGATAAGCGTCAAGGCTCTCCCGACGTTCATCGCGTGCTGCAACTCGCCGGCCTTTTTATCTAACAACTCCCGGCACAGAACATCGGCCGCGCCGAGAGCGCCGGCAAAGCTCAATATCTCATCCACCGCATCCGTTCCGAGGAACTTCGGGATGACTTCAGCCTGGAGGGTCTTATCCGCGCGCGCAAGGAAGCGGGCCGCTGCGTACTCGCCGAACGTCTTATGGATGAAGGTTAGCGTCTCGTCGCCCGCATGACTGACGCGTTCGAGCAGGCCGACCCTCTGCCAATATTCCGAGCAATCTTGCGCCGTTCCCTTGGCACTGAGCAGCGGCTGATTAAGTTCGCTCGCGAGGATTTTGGCGCAGCGATCGAGCGTCTGTTCGATGCCACTGATGGGGTGCTGCACGCTATCCCATGCAAGTATCTCCAGGAAACGAAGTAGTACAGCCTTGGACGGTGGTTGCGATTTGTCTCGGCTATTCGGGATATTGTCGATGATATCGAATATCTTCTCGTAGAGTTGCTCCTTACTCTTGCCGAAGCACACGTTCCGCATCGCCAGATAAAGGACCAGCCCGAGAAGGAGCGGGCTTCGTGCGACGGCCTTGCCAGATTCGCTGGCGTGGATTTCCTCAAGCGCGAAACTAAGGATCGCCTCACACTTCCGCTCGTCGTCCGGGTAGATGCTCTTAAGCATGATACCCATATGCTCGCGCTCCCTATCCACAGCGAGCGGCAGAAGTTCGTAGTGGCGCCAGTCGTGCAGGAGCGCTGTGGTGTAGCCGATAGGCCGGGTAGCTACGACGATGGAACATTGTGGATGACCCGACGCGAAAGCGACCAAACTTTGCGCAAGTTCTTCCTGGGAGTGGCCACACTCGTCGAGGCCGTCGCAAAGCAGAACCCAGTTCGAGATCGCGGCATCAATAAGGGATTGCGTGTTCAGGTCGGAGCCATCGAGGCCATGGGTAAAGAGCGCTTCCTCGAATCCAGCTCCATGCTTCATACGTGCCGCAATCAATGGCAGGCGCACCTTAAGAACAGGCCGATTCTCGCTAGCGTAGATTCGCGCAAGCTTCCTCATGAGCGTGCTTTTGCCCATGCCAGGGCCGGCAACGACGACGCCTTTGCGATAGAACCGCCCGAGCGCTTCGGGCGCCATCCCCTCGCCCGTCGGGCTCGGCGTTCGCTTATCCCAATCGTGATAGAATTGGATCGCCTCCGCGAGCGCTTTGGGCACCTTCTCATCAGTGCCGCGCTTGACGATATTGATCGGTATCCACCCCTCGTCTATCGGGAAGGGCTGGTCGATACCGAACACACTGTAGCGCTCGTTCACAGCGAGCACCCATTCGGAGAGCTGCGCAATCAGGGCCGAGGGAGACTGGCTGCCTTTCCTCAGCGCGATATTGGCACCAGCAAGGACATTCAGCACGGCAGAGGCTTCGCGCTGACCGCGCAAGCGCATCAGTCGCTCAGCATCTCGATAGAGTTCGTTCCAAGCCGGGCGCACCTCGGATTGTTTCTCGACTAGATGGGTGAGTTCGGCACAAGCCGCCTTCACGTCGGCGTCGTCCCCGTCGTCGCATCGGCAGACGACGACCCGCAGCCGCGAACAGACCTGCTGCGCGTTGAGGCCGAGCGGCTTCAATCGGGCCTTGAATTCGACCGCCAGATCCTTGAGGTCGTCGTCCCGACCGTCGCCGATCCGCGTCAGGTCATGCGCGAGATGCGTGCGTACGGTATTGCTGCTATCAGGGGATACGACCAGAATACCGTAAGCGATATCCCCGTTCACGATGGCCTTGGCCATCGATTCCATAGGCTCCCAAAGGCGCGCACCGGCCGCAAGGCCGCGCTTCACTTGCGCTTCGACAAACTGGCCGCCTTTTAAGACTAGACGAATGTCGTCGCCCGAACCTCCGGTCTCCGCCAGGAGCGATACCGGGACGTCCAGCATAAGTCCGGGCAACCAGTTGAGGGCGATACCGCGCGCGAGATGCACGGCCGCAATTGCGGTGACTACAGCCTGAAAGTTGATTCCGCCGGTCGTTGCGCTGCCGCCCGACGTCGCCTTCGGCGTCTCTTTTTTCCTATCGGACATGCCTCTTCACAGCTGCCCTCTACAGTATCCTAGACCATCCACGCCCCCTACTCCCACTCGATCGTCCCCGGCGGCTTGCTCGTCACGTCATACACCACCCGGTTGACGCCCTTCACCTCATTGATGATCCGCGTCGCGGTCTCGCCCAGAAATTTCATCTCGAAGGGATAGAAGTCCGCGGTCATGCCGTCGGTCGAGGTCACGGCGCGCAGGCCGACGACGTATTCGTAGGTGCGGCCGTCGCCCATCACGCCGACGGTTTTCACCGGCAGCAGCACCGCAAAAGCCTGCCAGATCTGGTCGTAGAGGCCGGCCTTTCGAATCTGGTCGATGTAGACGGCGTCCGCATTGCGCAGGATGTCGAGTTTTTCTCGCGTGATCTCGCCGGGGCAGCGGATGGCGAGACCGGGGCCGGGGAACGGGTGGCGGCCGACGAAGATTTCGGGCAGGCCGAGTTCGCGCCCCAACACGCGCACCTCGTCCTTGAACAGTTCGCGCAAGGGTTCGACCAGCTTCATGTTCATGCGCGCCGGCAGGCCGCCGACATTGTGGTGCGATTTGATTGTCACCGAGGGGCCGCCGGTGAAGGAGACGCTCTCGATCACGTCGGGATAGAGTGTGCCTTGCGCCAGAAATTCGGCGCCGCCGATCTTCTTGGCTTCCGCATCGAACACGTCGATGAAGAGCCGGCCGATGGTCTTGCGCTTGTGTTCGGGGTCGGTGACCCCTGCGAGTTCGCCGAGGAAAATCTTGGAGGCATCAACGTGAACCAGCGGAATGTTGTAGTGATGCCGGAACAGCTCGACCACGGTCTCGGCCTCGTTGAGCCGCAACAGGCCATGGTCGACGAACACGCAGGTGAGCTGGTCGCCAATCGCCTCGTGGATCAGCACGGCGGCGACGGCCGAATCGACGCCGCCGGAGAGGCCGCAGATCACCCTGGCCCGGCCGACCTGGGCGCGAATCTTCTCGATCGCCTCCTCGCGGAAGGCGCGCATGGTCCAGTCGCCGGCAAGCCCTGCGACCTTGCGGACGAAATTGCGGATCAGCTTGGCGCCGTCGGGCGTGTGCACCACCTCGGGATGGAACATCAGGCCGTAATACTTCCGCTTCTCGTCCTGGATCACGGCAAAGGGCGCATTCGTGCTGGTGCCGGCCACGGCAAAGCCCGGCGGCATCCGGGTGATGCGGTCGCCATGGCTCATCCAGACCGGATGTTTTTCGCCCATGTCCCAGGCGGAATCGAACAGCTTGCTCGCGCCGGTGACCTCGACGTCGGCACGGCCGTATTCGCGGTGATGGCCGCCTTCGACATGGCCGCCAAGTTGTTCCGCCATCACCATCTGGCCGTAGCAGATGCCGAGCACGGGCACGCCGGAATCGAAGATCGCCTGCGGCGCGCGCGGCGAGCCTTCCTCGTGCACGGATTCCGGGCCGCCGGAGAGGATCACGGCCTTTGGCTTCATGGCCAGAAAGGCGGCTTCCGCCTTCTGGAACGGCACGATTTCGGAATAGACGCCCTCTTCCCGCACCCTCCGCGCGATCAGCTGCGTCACCTGGCTGCCGAAATCGACGATCAGAATCTTGTCATGCGCCGGCGCCACGGGGGCGGCCGACTCGCGGGCGGGCTGTGGGGCTGTCATGGCAAGCAGATACGCGACGGGGGGCGGGGCTGCAACCCCGGGAGGGCCGTCCAACACCCGTCATTGCGAGCGTAGCGAAGCAATCCACGCCTTTTTGTGCCAAAAAATGGATTGCTTCGTCGCATCCGCCTTCGCCCGAAGGCGGCCTTCGGCGGACAAGAGGGCTCCTCGCAATGACGACCCAGTCCGTAGGGTGGGCAAAGCGGAGCATGCCCACCATTCTCAGACCGGCGCCGGGGATGGTGGGCACGGCGCGAAGAGCGCCTTTGCCCACCCTACTGTCGCTTCAGCACCGACACGAAAAACCCGTCCGTGCCGGTGCGGCGCGGGGTCATCAGCAGCCCTTCCGGCGATTGCAGCGTCGCGGCCAAGAATTCCTCCGCCTTGTCCCACAGCACCGTCACGGTCTGCTCCGACGGCACCACCGCGAATTCCGGATGGCGGCCGATAAAGGCGCGGACCTGCTCGCCGTTTTCCGGCGGCAGCACCGAGCAGGTGATGTAGGCGATCCGGCCGCCCGGTTTGACCAGCGCCGCGGCACGATCGAGCACCGTCGCCTGATCCTTCAGCCGCACCTCCAGCGCACCGGGGCGCATGCGCCATTTGGCGTCGGGGTTGCGGCGCCAGGTGCCGGTTCCCGTGCAGGGCGCGTCGATCAGCACCAGATCAGCGGTGCTGCGGATATCGGCAAGCGGATCGGCATCGCCCTTGGGCGACCGCACATCGGCATTGTGGATGCCGGCGCGCGACAGCCGTTCATGGATCGGCGCGAGCTGGCGCTTGTCGTGGTCGGTGGCGATCAGCCTGCCCTTGCCCTGCATCATCGCCGCCAGCGCCAGGGTCTTGCCGCCGGCGCCGGCGCAGAGGTCGATCACCTGCTCGCCGGGTTTTGCCGCCGATAACAAGGCCGCTACTTGCGAACCTTCATCCTGCACTTCAACCGCGCCCTTGATGAAAGCTTCCTCGGCATGGATGCCGGGATTGCGCGCGTCGGCGGAAAGCTCGATGCGCAAGCCCATCGGCGACCACGGCGCAGGTCTTGCGCCGAGATGGGCGAGCGACGAGAGGATCTTCTCGCGCTTGGCCTTCAGGGTGTTGACGCGCAAATCGAGCGGCGCCCGGCTCGCCATCGCTACCGCCTCCGCGACACGATCCTCGCCGAACATCTGCGCCAGGTAGCCGTCGAGCCATTCGGGATAGTCGCCGGCGATCGGCGCCGGCGCATCGTCGAGCGTCCGCGTGGTGAGCGCTGCGCGCTCGCGCTCGGTCAATGGCTCGGGCGCGAAACGGCCGCCGTCGCACAGCGCGGCGATGGTCTCGACGTCCATGCCGCGCTCGAGCTTCAGCATCCCGAGCAGCCGCCCACGCGGGGTATCCTCCTCCATCAACCAGGCGCTGGAGGCGCGCCGGCGCAGCACGTCCCAGACGAGACCGGAGATCGCGGCGCGGTCGCCGGAACCGGCATAGCGATGCGCCGTGCCCCATTCCTTCAGCGCTTTCGCAGCCGGAATGCGCTCGCTGTCGATGGTGCCGATCAGTTCGATGGCGGCGGAGAGCCGCGCGGCGGGGGTCATGAAAACTTTCGGTTATGGAATAGCTTAGATCAACAGGAGAATCTTCAACGCGAAGTAGATCCACATCGCGAACAGCACCAGGACACCGGCGAGCCACGCCATCGAGCGCTGCCCGAGGTCGTTCGAGCTGACGAAAATCCCGGCATGGGCGAAGCGCGTGACCACGAACACCCAGGACATCAGCACGATGAACAGATCGGCGTGACGGATCGGCAGCGCGATCGCGATCAGGATGTAGAACAACAGCGGCAGCTCGAACTGGTTGGCATAGCAATTGGCAATTTGGGTGGCCCGCGCCGGCCAGTTCGGCTGCCCCAGCGCAATGTCGGGGATCCTGGTGCCGCCTGCGACCAGCGCCTGCCGGCGCGTGCCCACCATCCCCAGCAGCAGCGCAAAGGTGAGCCCGATCAGGACAAAGACCGGCAGCAAAACCATTTGAAGTGACATCGCAAATCCTCCGCGAGGCGGTTGAACGCTGGAAAGCCGGCTATAGCGGCCATGCCGCCCCCTGACAACAAGGCGCCGGCACTTTGAACCACAATCGCCGCCGGCGTGACCAATCGGTGATAATTGCAGCAATTTCATTCCAGACAGCCCGCCACGCGACCGTTAGAGATGCCGCGATGAACATCACCTCCCCGATCATGCACGGCGTGGCCCAGGTGGTCGAAATCCCCGGCGATTCCGTGACGTCGCTGTTGAAAATGGTCGGCGACATCACCGGCCTGTTCGCCGACGACGGCCCGGACGGCGCGCTCGGCATGGTGATGTCGGCCCTCTCAGGCGTCGCCGCGGCGCTGGCGGTCGCCATCGTGCTGTCGGTTTATTTCCGCAGCCGCTATCGCAGCGCGCGCGATGTCCTCAGGCATGGCCTCGCCACCGCGCTGGCGCTCGGGCTGCTGGCGTTCGTCGCCTACGACATGCGGCATGCCGCGCTCGCCTATCTCGGCATCAACGCCACGAAACCCGCGGTGGAATTCGAAATCCGGCTGCCGAAAGCCGCGATGACCGCGATCGCCGACACCCAGATCGAGCTGCACACCGACCGCAACCAGACGCTCGCCCAGGTGCAGGGCGAACTTCCCGCCGATGGCAGCGGCCTCGGCATCATCAGGGGTTCGGTGCCGCTGGACTATCGCACCAGCGACCGCGTCGTGATCCTGAATTTGCCGGGCCAGGGTAGCTGCGAGTTCAAGCTGCGGCTCGCAGCCAACCCCTCCCATTCCGACGCGTTCGGCCCCTGGCACCTGGCCGACCGCGTCGCCTCCCCCAGCAAGGGCGAAGAGACCCGCGCCGAGCAGAACGACGCGTTCGCGATCCGCTATCGGGTGCTGTAGGCGGCCAGCCGAATTTCATGATTCCGACTTCCGGCCGGGCTATCCTCGGGCCGGAAGGAACATCGCATGCCCGAATTTCGCCTGACGCAAATTTCCGATACCCACCTCGCCCGCCGCCATCAGGCGCTGACCGACAATTTTCACCGGGTCAGCGAGTACATCGACACCAGCCGACCCGATCTCGTCGTCAACTCCGGCGACCTCGCCTTCGACGCGCCGACCAATGGCGACGATCTCGAATTTGCGCGGGACTTGCACGCCGGCCTCCCCGTGGCCTGCCGCTTTCTGCCCGGCAATCACGACATCGGCGACAACCCGACCGCCGTCGGACCCGTCCCGCCGCATCCCGCGACCGAAGCGGCCCGGCAGAATTTTCGCATCGCCTTTGGCGACGATTACTGGCGCTTCGAGGCCGCAGGCTGGTGCTTTATCGGGCTCAATTCCCTCATCATGAACAGCGGACTTGCGAGCGAGCCCGAGCAGTTCGATTGGCTGGCCTCAGCGCTTGCCGCGGCCGGCGGCAAGCCGGTGGCGCTGTTCATTCACAAGCCGCTTTTTCTCAACGCGCCCGACGATCCCGAACTGGCGGCAACCGCGATCCGCTACGTCCCGATGCCGGCGCGCAGCCGCCTGCTCGAGATGCTCGGCGGCGTCGATTTGCGGGTCATCGCCAGCGGCCACGTCCACCAGCGCAGGGATTTTACCTACGGCCATGTCCGGCACGTCTGGGCGCCGTCGGCCGGCTTTGTCATCTCGGACAAGCGGCAGGAGGTGATCGGGATCAAACAGGTCGGATTGGTGGAATATCGATTTGCACCCGACAGCTTCGAGGTGCGCAACGTCCGCGCACCCGGCCAGGTCGATGTCGACCTGGATCACCTGCTCGGTACGAACAGCTAGGGCCTCGATGCGCGACGGCGGCACTCACTCCGCCGGCTGCAGCGCCAGACCGGGCTTCCACGAGAATGCCCAGGCCAACGCGTAGAAGCCGAGCGCGAGCAGATAGAGGAAGGCGAACCCGAAATACATCGAATTGTATTCCATCACGCCCCCGAACAGCGCGCCCATCAGATTGTAGGCGAACGCGGTCGAGATGTTGATCCTGGCCTCGCCGATCAGGCTGGAGAAGATGATGCCGGCAAAGAACAGCGGGATCGTCAGCACCAGACAGCTCAGCACGAGCTGCATCCAGGGCGGCCCGAACGTCCACTCACCGTGG
Organism: Bradyrhizobium sp.; assembly: GCF_035484855.1. GTDB lineage: Bacteria > Pseudomonadota > Alphaproteobacteria > Rhizobiales > Xanthobacteraceae > Bradyrhizobium. Next base: position 2,551 of record NZ_DATHOP010000268.1, on the reverse strand, counting down.
CTGGTCGCGATCATGTAGCCGACCAAAAGGCTCACGGCCAATCCGACATAGGCCGGCCCGGCCCAGTTTCGCGCCGTCCGGGTTACGATCAGATTGGCGAGGAACGCCATGATCAGCACCAAGAGGATCGCGGCCGCGATCACGAACCAAGTGCCGCCGAGATGTAGCCCAAGCTCGGTGATGGCCTTGGTCTCCACCAGCATGAAGCCCGACCCCAGAAAGAAGAACGGCACGTAGCTGCGGTCGATCGGGTCGGTGAAGCCGATGGTCTTGCGCACGAAATAATAGCTGAGCAGCAGCACCATGCCGAGCGCGATCATGTAGGTGACGGGGAAAGAGCGCTCGACCATGTAGAAGAACGGCCAGTCGTCGGTCGGCACGGCGGATTCCGGATAGGGTTGCGAGAAATAATCGGAGACGTCGGTAAATCCCATCGAGGCGAAGGCGTTCTTGTCCGGCATCGTCACCGCGCCGCCCTTCCTGGCGATGAAGGCGGTGGTGCGGATGTAGTCATAGCGCACCCGCACGGCGAGCGGCTTGGCCGCGCCCGGCAGCTCGCTGAGGATTTTTGACAGCTTGAATCCCAGCGCGTCGTTGACCAGCGTGAACGAGATCGACATCACCCCGCCCGGCTTTAGCAGCCGGTAGGCTTCCGCAATGCCCTCGCGGGTATAGACGTAGGAATCCACCCGCAAATTGGAGGCATGGCTGAGCGCGGTGTGCGAGTCCAAGACGCCATAGACGATCAGATCGTATTGCTGATTGGCGGTGCGGAAGAAGTTGCGCGCGTCGTTGATTTCCAGGTTGACGCGCGGATCGTCATAGGGCCGCTCGGGATGATATTTCTTGCCAAGGAAAGCGATCGCCGGATCGATCTCAATGGCGTCGACGTGCGCTGCACCCATCCGCAGCGCGGTCGCCACGTCATTGCCGCTGCCGGCGCCGACGATGGCCACCCGCTCCGGCGCTTTCTTGAAGTTGTACGGGAATTCGTAATAGGCGCGGACGAAGCGGTCGGCGTCGTCTTCTACGGCCCGCCTGTTGTCGGCGAAATTATAGACCTTCTGGTAGTAGCTGCCGCCCGAGAGGATCTGCATCAATCCGTCGGCCTTGGCGGTGCGCTCCAGCAACTGGTACGGCGAATAGATCCGCTGGGTCTCCGGCTGCACCGGCCAGGCCAGGATCGCCAGCAGCACGCAGAAGCTCGCGATCCCGACGCTCAGGAATTCGTCGCGCGACAGCACGAACAGCAAGAGGATGCCGCCGGTCGCCGCGAACCAGATCACCGGCGGCGTCCAGTACAGGCTCATCACGAACAGCGCGATCACGCCCAAAATGCTGCCGGTGAGGTTGAGGCTGTAGGCATTCAGCGAGTTGGAGGAATGCAGCAGCTTGCCGCAGAGCTGGCCGACCGGGTAGCAGATGCAGGCGCAGATAATAAAACTTGCGCCGAGCAGGAAATAGACCGGCATGTCGAAGGTCGAGAGCCAGCCGATCGAGAAAATCAGATAGGTGGTGCCGGTGTCGTAGCGCAGCAGCGTGATGACGCCGACGAACAGCGCCAGCATCGGCAGCACCAGCGCCGGCGCGCAGGGCTGCTTTTCCGCGACCGCGTAGCCTGCGCCGAGGCCAAGGAAGCAGGCCAGCATGGTGAAATTCTTGTAGAACGAATAGACCGGGAAGACCGAGGCCAGCCAGCGGATCATCACCAGTTCCAACAGCAGGCTGAGCATCGTCACCAGAACGATCAATCTGATCTTCTTTTGCGTACTCATATTCGCGTAGTCGATTTCGAAGCTTGCAGCCATCAACCTGATCTGGCTGTCGAGCGGCTCGTCGAGCCATCCCCAGCGGAACAGGACGGCCACCGCGGCGAGCCCGAGCGCGATCCGCAACAGGCCGGTGGCCAATTGCATCGCCGTCACCGTCTCCAGTTGGAACATGCCGTAGACCGCAATCGCGGTATAGACCGACAAAAGCCCGCTCAGCGACAGGCAGAAGATGCGAACCAGGCTGCGATTGGGATTGTGGGCGGAATTGATCATGAAACGGACCGGGAGCGTTGGAGAAACGGTGCGCTCCCGCGTCGGCCCCGTGAAACATCACGAGATTGCTCGTGACCTAAGCTTTCAAGGAGGGCCGAGCGTGCGTCGGGTCGGCAGACTAGGCAGCTTTGCTTAAGAGGCTATTACCGGCCAGGCGAGGCCAGGCGACCGCCTGCCATTCGATGTTTATAACGGCTTAACATCCACAAGCGCGAAAACCGGATCGCCGCTCAGCCTGCCTGGAGCCTTTTCCGTTTCGATGGAATCGAAACGGGGCTCTAGATTCTTGTTTTGACGCGTTCTCTTCACGCGAACCGGTGACCATCCCGCATCAAGTGCGGGACAGGCTTTCGCTCGAAAACGCTCTAACAGTCCGCTGAAAAACGTAAAGAATGAGGCGTTTTTTCTGTTGGGGTTCGGTTGTTGGGATGGCGTATTGGGGAGTTTGAGGTCTGTTGGCTAGGCTGCAGCCAGTTTGGGGATGCGGATCAGGTTGTAGGCGATCA
>NZ_DATHOP010000267.1:0-5856 GCF_035484855.1 Bradyrhizobium sp. | reverse complement strand
GGAAGTATTCGGGCCGATCCTGCATGTGGTGCGCTACCGCGCGGGCGAATTTGACCGCGTGCTGCAATCGATCGAACGCAGCGGCTACGGGCTGACGCTCGGCATTCATTCGCGCATCGACGACACCATCGAGGCCGTGATTGACCGGCTTCCGATCGGCAACGTCTATGTCAACCGCAACATGATCGGCGCCGTGGTCGGCGTGCAGCCGTTCGGCGGCCACGGATTATCGGGCACCGGCCCCAAGGCCGGCGGCCCGCATTATCTGGCGCGCTTTGCCACCGAACAGACCGTGACGATCAATACGGCCGCCGCCGGCGGCAATGCCGCGCTGCTGTCGGACAGCGATTGAAAGTCAGCTGAACTCCTCACCCTCCCCTGGAGGGGGAGGGTAAGAAAGTGCCGTTGCATCTCGCCTGCAACATCTGTCAAATGCCGGATGATCCTGAGCGGTCACAGCGATTATTCCAGCGCACGGACAAAACCAACAACCATCACGGGAGCGACCTCGCCATGGACGACGGCATCTTCGAAGGCCTCAAGGTCCTGGACTGCGCGAGTTTCATCGCAGCACCCGCGGCCGCTACCGTGCTGTCGGATTTCGGCGCCGAAGTGATCAAGATCGAGCCGCCCGGATCGGGCGATCCCTATCGCAACCTGCCGAACTTGCCGGGCTATCCTGCCAGCACCCACAATTTCGCCTGGCTGCTGGAGTCCCGCAACAAGCGCAGCCTGGCGCTCGATCTCTCCAAGCCGGAAGGCCAGGCGGTGCTGCATCGGCTCGCGGCCGAGGCCGACGTCTTTATCACGAATTTTCCGCCGGCCGTGCGCGCCCGGCTCGGGCTGACTTACGCCACGCTTAGCCCCCTCAACGAACGCCTGATCTATGCGTCATTCACCGGCTACGGTGAAAAAGGCGACGAGGCCAACAAGCCCGGCTTCGACAGCAACGCCTATTGGGCGCGTTCGGGCCTGATGGATCTGGTGCGCGCCGACGAGAACACCACGCCGGCGCGCTCGATCGCCGGCATGGGCGACCACCCCTGCGCGATGGCTTTCTACGGCGCGATCGTGACCGCGCTCTACAAGCGCGAGCACACCGGCAAGGGATCGCATGTCAGCTCCAACCTGATGGCCAACGGCGTCTGGGCGGCTTCCGTGCTGGCGCAGGCCAAACTATGCGGCGCGAAATTTTCCGCGCGGCGTCCGCGCGAACGCGCGCTGAACGCGGTGACCAACCACTACCAATGCAAGGACGGGCGCTGGCTGATCCTGTCGCTGCTCAACGAGGAGCGGCAATGGCCGACGCTGGCGCGCTGCCTCGGCCGCGAGGATCTCGTGACCGACCCCCGCTTTGCCACCAAACCCGACCGCCACGCGCGCTCGCTGGAGCTGATCAAATTGTTCGACGAGATTTTTGCCGGCAAGAATCTCGCCGAGTGGCGCAAGATCCTCGACGGTAACGGTCTGGTGTTCGGCGTGATCGGCATCCTCGACGACATCCCGAACGACCGGCAGATGATCGAGAACGATGTGCTGGTGCCCTATGACGGCGGCACCATGCTGACGGTCAACAGCCCGATCTGGGTCGACGGCAGCCCGAAAGTAAAACCGCGGCGCGCGCCTGAAATCGGCGAGCACAGCGACGAGATTCTGCGGCAGGCCGGCTACGACGAGGCCGCTATCCGGCAGTTGCGGGCGTCGGGCGCGGTGGCTTGAGCGGGCAAGGCGCAAGAGCCGAACTTCTCCCTCTCCCCGCTCTTTCGCGGGGAGAGGGCTGGGGTGAGGGGCTGTCTCGGCGAGCGCGACTCGCGGAGAGTCCCCCTCACCCGGATTGCATTTCATGCAATCCGACCTCTCCCCGCAAGCGGGGAGAGGTGGGAAAAAACTGTGCCGGCCTTGGGTCAGTCACCTCAAAGTCATCAAACTCTAGTTGTTGTGGAGAAGCACCCAGCCGACGGCGGCGAGCCCGATGACGACGGCGACCGCGATCGCCCAGGTGCTGACGCGGATGTCGCCGGTGGTTTGCCGTTCGGCTTCGTTCTCGGCGATTTCACGATTCCGCTCTTTGTTCTCGCTATCGCTCATCGCCTGCCTCCCCGTGCCAGAAGGTCGATCTGCCGCCCGCGTAACCTAGCCTAGACGCCTGCCGTCGTCGATGGACGCAAGCCGGCCCCGAGCGATGCCGGTGCATCGAGAGCGTCCCTGCCGCTGCCGCCCATCCCGGCGAGCCGGCTCAGGCAGAATGTGGCCAGCGCCGCGCAGAGCGCCGCACCCGCTGCCGCCATGAAGACATCTGCCGTGCTCCATTTCATGGTCATCAGCGCGCCCCCGACCAGGGGCCCGACGATCGAGCCGACCCGCCCGATCCCGAGCGCCCAGCCGACGCCCGATGACCTGACCGAGGTCGGATAGTACGCCGCAGCCAATGCATTGGCGGCGATCTGGCCGCCGACGACGCAGAAGCCCGAGGCGAAGATGGCTAGGGTGACCAAGGCGGTGGAATGACCGAGCTGACCGATCGCGCCGACGGCGAACACGGCGATGAAATACACCAGCGCCAGCGCGCGGAACGAGAAGCGGTCGATGATACTGCCGAGCGCAAAGGTGCCGACCACGCCGCCGACTTGCAGCATCGATCCGATGACAGCGGCTTCCGAGACCGAGGCGCCGAGGTCGTTCAAAACCGTAGGCAGCCAGTTCGCCAGGAAATAGATGTCGAGCAGGCTCATGAAGAACACCACCCACAACAGCAGCGTCACCAGGGTGCGGCCCTCCCGGAACAGGTGCAGCACCGGAATCCCCGCCAGATGCGGCTCGTGCACGACGAATTGCGTTGCCGGCGCAAATGCTGCCTTCGGATTGATCGCGGAGAGCAACTCGGCGACGCGCGCATTGGCGCGTCCGGTCAGCGCGAGGAACCGCACCGATTCCGGCAGCCGCAGCGCCAGGATCGGAACCAGCAGCAGCGGCGCAAGGCCGCCGACGACGAATACCGAACGCCAGCCGAAATGCGGAATCAGCACCGCGGCGAGCAGGCCGCCGAGCGCCGCGCCGACCGAGAAGCCGCAGAACATGATCATCACCATGGTGGCGCGGCGGCGGCGCGGATTGAACTCCGACGTGGTGGCAATCGCATTCGGCATCGCGCCGCCAAGCCCGAGCCCGGTCAGAAAACGAATCGCGAGCAGCGCGTTGACGTCCTGGACCAAAGCGGTGACGAGCGCGCCGATGCCGAATGCCAGCGTGGAGAGGACGATGATCTTCTTGCGGCCGATACGGTCAGCCAGCGGTCCGAACAGCAGCGCGCCGATCATCAATCCGAACAGGCCGGCGGAGAACACCGGGCCGAGCGCGCCCTTGGTCAGTCCCCATTCCTTGGCCAGGACGGGCGCGACATAGCCGATCGCCTGGGTGTCGAAGCCATCGAGGAACAACACGGCCGCGCAGGTTGCGAGCAGTTTGAGCTGAAAGGAGCCGACCGGCTGCTGGTCGATGAAATCGGCGACGTCGATCTGCGGTGCACCGCCAACTGGAACTTGAGAATTCGTCATCATGGTCTTCCCCCTCTTATCGTCATTGCGAGGAGCGAAAGCGACGAAGCAATCCATTCTTTCTTGTTGTTGTGAAATGAATTGCTTCGCTGCGCTCGCAATGACGGCCTCAATAGCAAGGCGGCACGGTACTCCGCTTCACCGCGTCCGCAATGCTTCCTTCGAATAGCCGGCGATCTTCTTGTAGCCTTCCGACAATGCCAGCAGCTCATCGCGGCTGATGACGTCGCCGATCGCGGCGAACGGCCTGTCCCTGGTGCGCTGGAACACCTCGCGCAGGATCGCGTCGGGCGGATTGGTGCGGTTGGTCAGGACGATGCGCGTGGTCGCCTCAAGCCGCTGTTTCTCGTAAACGGCGAGCGCGGCAACCGGATCGTCGTTTTCAGTTAGCGCCGAGACCAGCGCGCGCGCATCCAGGATCGCCTGCCCGGCGCCATTGGAGCCGCGCGGCACCATCGGGTGGGCGGCGTCGCCAAGTAGCGTCACCCGGCCAAAGCTCCAGCGCGGCAGCGGATCCTGATCGACCATCGGAAATTCCAGCACGCTGTCGGCGGCATGGATGAAGGCGGGAACATCGAGCCAGTCGAAGTGCCAGTCGGCGAACGCGCCGATGAAATCCCCGATCGAGCCCGGCCGGTTCCAGTCGCGCTTGCGATAGACAGGTGTTTCGATTTCGGCGACCCAGTTGATAAGCTGCAGCCCGTCCGCGCCGGCGGGGCGGATCGGATAGATCACCATCTTGCCGTGCGACAGCCAGCCCGCCCGCACCATGCTGGCGCCGGACAATATCGGTTGCCACCGCGTCACGCCGCGCCACATGTTGACGCCGGAATAGCGCGGCTCGCCCTCTTCGGGAAAAAACTGCTTGCGGACGGCGGAATTGATGCCGTCGCAGGCGATCGCGACGCGGCCGCGAATGGTGCTGCCGGCAGCGCCGCCCGGTCCGTCGGAGAAATGGACGCTGACGCCGGTCTCGTCCTGTTCGACGCCGGTGCAATGATGATCGGTGACCAGCCGGTCGTGCCCTGCGCGCGCGCGGAAGGCATCGAGCAAGACCATCTGCAGATCGCCGCGATGGATCGAGAATTGCGGATGCTCATAGCCCGCCGCGCGTCCCAGCGGCTCCTGATAGATCAGCTGACCGAAACGATTGAAGAAGGTCGCGTCCCTGGTCGCAATCGCGACCTTCGCCAGATCAGCCTCGAGTCCAAGCGCGGCGAGTTCCTTGGTGGCATGGGGAAGCAGGTTGATGCCGACGCCGACCGCTTTGATCTCGGCCGCCGACTCGAAAATCCAGCAGGGGATTCCGGCGGCATGCAGCGCAAGCCCGAGCGTCAATCCGCCAATGCCGGCGCCGACGATGATGACGTCGTCCATGTTCTCTCCCGGCATTTTTTATCAGGCGATTGCGGCGATGAAACACGATTGGTCAGCCCACTGTCAATCTGGCCGAACGGGCCGTTGCAGGCGCTATTTGACAAAGCACATCCCGATTCGCGACGCGCCGCCTTGCGGCTGGCACGCCAGCCCCTCGGCGCAGCTCCATGACTTGAAGCTTTTGTCCTCGTCGGCGGCGTTGGCATGCCGGACATAGCAATGCGCGCCCCAGCCGTCTCCATATTCGGTTCCGGCGAGTTCCGAACTGCCGCGCAATTGCGGCCGGCTGGAAAAGCCGCGCGAGTAATCCGGGCGTTTGCCGTCGCGCAACGCGGTCAGGATATCGCGGCGCCGGACCTGGTCGCCGAAGAAATGCGGCGATGCCGGCACCACGGTCGAATTGTCGGGCTTGGCCGCCATCCAGTCGACGCCGGGGAAGTGAAAGCCGCCGATGCCGCGGGTTTGATGGCAGCCCGCGCAGGTCATATCGTTGAGCCGGCGCTCGAAGCCCGCGACCGAGCGGATATTTTGCAAATTGATGCCGTCCTCCGCGGCCTTCTTCAGGGCCGCGACGACATCATTGTCGGAGAATAGAGGCCCAGCCTTTGCGTCATCGCCTTGCACGAGGCCGAAGGCCGGCTGCAGGCTCGAGTTTGAAAAGCCGACCGGGGTGGGCGCGATCGCGCCAGTAGCGAGAAATTTTTCGGGGATCAGGACGGTGCCGCGATCAAGCTCGCTGAAATGGGCGGGATCGAGCAGCCACGCCTTGAACTCGCGCCCGAGCTCTGCATCCTTCAAAAGGCGGTCGCGATCGATCTGGTTTTCCAGCGGCGATTCGTCGAACGTCCCCGACTTCGCATTGTAGTCGAACACCTTCAGCAGATAGTCGGTGCGAAAATCGCGGACCGCCGATTTCGGCGCGTGC
>NZ_DATHOP010000266.1:0-55359 GCF_035484855.1 Bradyrhizobium sp. | reverse complement strand
CGAGCCGTTGCCGGATTATTTCAAGAACCATCCGATCTATTACGCGGGGCCGGCCAAGACGCCAGAGGGCTATGCCTCCGGCGCGTTCGGTCCGACCACGGCGGGGCGGATGGATTCCTTTGTCGACCAGTTTCAGGCGGCCGGCGGCTCGATGGTGATGCTGGCCAAGGGCAATCGCGCGCCGGCCGTGCGCGAAGCCTGCAAGAAGCACGGCGGCTTCTATCTCGGCTCGATCGGGGGCGCTGCGGCAAACCTCGCCGAACACTGCATCAAGAAGGTGGAAGTGGTGGAATATCCCGAACTCGGCATGGAAGCGATCTGGCGCATCGAGGTCGAGGATTTTCCCGCCTTCATCATCATCGACGACAAGGGCAATGACTTCTTCAAGGAATTGAATCTGGGGTGAGGGGATTTCACCTCGTCAGTGCCGGGCTTGACCCGGCAATCCATCCGCTTCGCAAGACTCTTCCGAAGAATGATGGATACGCGGGTCAAGCCCGCGTATGACGATCGAATATGTTGAAGCCGCGTTCGCCGGCACGACGAAACCTTACGCCTTCGTTCCCTTGAACGGAAAACTGCCCATCGGGCCGATGCCCATTTCGCCGGACATGCTGTCGCCGGCAACCTTGCCGGTGAAGGCGAGCGTCAGCGGCATCGGGTTGGTGATGGAGACTTTCCAGGCCACGTCGTCGCCGGCAACCGTGCCGTCGAAGATCTCGATCGATTGGCCTTCGGCGCCCTGCGTGCCCGTCAACGTGCCACCCGCGCTCTTCACCGTCAGTGTCGCGTTGCGCTCGCCCATCGGCGTGCTCATGACGATGTTCCAGTTTCCGTCCACGGCCATCAGTGTCTCCTCGCGTCGTTTGGTCGCAAAACCGCAAATGGTTCTGGGATCCGGGGGTGCTCGGTCGGCGGTATAGCGCATCTCGCCGCCCAAACCCAATCGTGTCAAATGGCCGCGGCGCGGGCAGCTCTGATCCGGTTGGTGACGAGGAGGCGAAACGCAACATATTGCACGGCGAAGGCGGCGAGCTTTGCCCCGAGCAGCACCACCGAGACATAGATCGCCCACAGCTTGAGATCGCCGGACAAGGCCGTTGCGATGGTGCCGAGCCCAAGCACGAACATCAGCGCCGCCCAGGCGTAGCCGGCGAACGTGACATATTCCGGAATGGTCTCCGCCACGATCGGGGGCATGTAGCGCAGCATCCAGCCGCGCTTGAGCATGATCGCGCCGATCGCGAAATGCGCGATCGAGGGCTTTGCCAGCACGAAGCGGGGATCGTTGGTCAAAAGCGTCGCGCCGCCGAGCACGATCACCAGCGCAAGAGACGCATAGGTCATGAAGCCGAGCGGCTGGCCCTTGATATGGCTGTAGATGACCTGCGCGACGGCGCCCACGATCGCGACCGATGTCGCCAGCACCACATTGTCGGTGACGAGATACACGACCAGGAACACGATGGTCGAAAGGAAGTCGGTCAGGAGCTTGGCGAAGACGTCTTTCATCGTGGTACATTTCCTTAGGCGGTTGGCGATGACGATCTCTATGGCGTGCTTGTGGCCGAGGTCGCGAACTTTGCCCGCTGGCGTTCCGGATACCATTTGGTAAACAACAGCGCGGAGTTGCGGGCGGCAAGCGCGATGGCCAGGCCGCACCACAGCGGCAGGCCCGGCAGATAGATCAGCAGCGCATTGGCCAGCAGCATCAGCACGAAGGCCGCTGACCATACAGAGGTGATGACATAGTTCGCCCTGCGAAACTCCGGCAATTGCGCGGTCTCCGCGTCGACCGATTCGAGGGCATATTGCTGCGTGAAGGGCTTGCGGATCGCCATCGACAGCAGCGCGATGGCGAGCATGCCGGCGTCGACCATTAGTTTTACTTCCGAACCGCTCAGGCTGGAATCGACCAGCACGAGGTAGCCGCCCAGCGCAAGGAACACGATCGCGGAGCCGGTGCCGAGCATCTTGATCGAGCGTCCGCGCCAGGCGTCCGCGGCAATTACCATCAGGCAAAGCGTGGCCGCCGCAAACAGGCTGGTCACCGCCGAAGTCAGCAGCATCAGAACGGCGAACACGCCGTAGGGGGCAAGGATCAGGAAAATCATCATGGCAGCCTCATGGGGCTATCTTTACAATGTAAAGATGCTAGGGACGCGCCAAGCTGCCGTCAAGCCAAATCTTTACAGTGTCAACATAAAGTGACCGAGGGGATTGGCGGCTCCGCCAGAAGCGCGCCGGACGGGCAATTGCGTGTCGGCCTCCCAAAGGCGCTGTCATTCCGGGGCACGCACCAGCGCGAACCTCAGATGCGCAATTGCGCATCGGGGAATCTGGAGCTAACGGGAGCGAGATTCCGGGTTCATCACCAATGGGGCGGCGCGAGGCGCCGACCCGTTGGCGATGCCCCGGAATGACACTAGGAGGCGGCGGCGTTACGCCGCCCCGACCCAGTTGCCGTGAAAGCCGTCGGGCACGCGATGCCCGAGTTGCACCAGCGCGACCGGGCCTGCCTCGACGTCGGTGGCGTTGAAGACCGCCAGATCGCTGCGGTTTTCGCGCGCGCGCCAGACCGCGGCCAGGAGCCAGCCATCGCCCTCGGCGGCATCGTCGCGGCGGGCGACGAATACCGGCTCGGAGATGGTGTCGCCGGCGGGGAGCAGATATTTGCCGAGACGCGAGCCGGCGCCGTCGACATGGACGATGCCGGATAGCCAGGTTCCGGCCGGCGCATCCGGATTGGCACAGCCGTACCAGCCATGCTGGCTCGCAAAACCGGCGTGGCGATCGTCGATGCGCGGGAATTCGCCGGTGACGTCGTCGAGATAGGTTTGCGTGAAGCGGTCGGTATTGCCGGCGAGATCGAAGATCCAGCGGCACAGCCGCGCGCGCGATTTCGCAGGATCGGTCGGCGAGCCGTCGGGGTGATTGAACAGCGGGGCTTCCTCGAACTGCATGACGTCGGCGACGATGCGGCTGCCTTCCTCCCACGCATTCATGACGTGGAAGACGTAACAGCTTTCCGCGCGGAACCAGACGATGTCGCTGGCGGCGCCGTTGCGTTTCATGACGCCGACATAGGCGCCTTTCTCCGGCTCCCAGGCGTAGGGTGCTTGTCCGCGCATCGCCCGCTCCAGGCTGCCGGTGATCGGCAGCACCGGAAACAGCAGATGATTTTCGGTGACGATGAAGTCGTGCACCATGCTGGCATAGGGCGCCTCGAAGCGCTCGAACCGCGTTACGATGCCGGACGCGTTGATGGACCCGAAGGAAAGGGCAGGGGTCAGGGGACCGGCGGCATTGTAGCCGAAGAACACCATCTCGCCGGTGACCGGATCGATCTTGGGATGCGCGGTGAACGGGCCGGCAATGCCGCCGCCGTAATTGCAGGGGCCGCGCGTTTTCAGCGTGCCAGGCTCGATCTCGATTGGCAGATGCGCTTCCTCCAGCGCGAGCAGCCGGCCGGCATGAAAGATGATGTTGGTATTGGCGACGCCGCTGTCCTGCGTGACAGAGGCCGGCACATCCGGCAGCTTGCGGCCGAAACCGCCGAACAGCGCGCGGCCAGCGTCATGCTCGGCCTGCCATTTCGCGGTGCGGACCCAGCGGTTGCGGTAACTGGCCCGGCCATTCTCGAGGTGGAAGGCGTGCAGCATGCCGTCGCCGACGAACCAGTGCGCGTCCGGCGCGTCGAACTGCGGATTGGGGCCGTTGCGGTAGAGCGTGCCGTTGAGCTCGCGCGGCAATTCGCCCACGACCTTGAGGAACGGTGCGTCGCATTCCATCGGTATCGGCGCCAGATTGGTCCGCGCCGGCTTGGTCGCCACATCCTGTTGCATCGGGTCGCTCCCATGATTTATCTTTACATCGTAAAGATACAGATAGCGTCCGTCAAGCCAAATCTTTACAGTGTCAAAATCGGGGCATATAAGGCAGCGATGGTGACAAAATCGAATTTCGGCCGAACCCGCGCCCGACGCGCGCCCGGCAAATCAGCGCCGGTGCGCGCGGGGCGAAAGCGAAGCGTGCCCCGGGCTGCCGGCTCGCACGAGACGCCGTATCATCACGGCGCGCTGCGCGACGCGCTGCTCGAGGCGGCCGAGCGGGTGCTGGAGCGCGACGGGCTGGCGGGTCTGACGCTGCGCGCCGTGGCGCGCGAGGCCGGCGTGTCGCATGCAGCTCCAACGCATCATTTCGGCGACCTCACCGGCCTCGTCAGCGAGCTTGCCGCGATCGGCTTCCGGCAATTCAATGCGGCCATGGTAGAGGCTGGCGTCTGCGCCGGCGATTCGCTGGCGGAAAAGGGGCTGGCCCGGGCCCGGGCCTATGTCGGCTACGCCCAGGCGCATCCCGGCATGTACGGGCTGATGTTCCGCACCGAGCGCCTCGATCATTCCCGGCCCGCGCTGCGCGAGGCGGCCGAGGCCGCGTTCGCAGGATTGGCGGGCTCGATCGGCGCCAGCCGCCAGGAGAAAATCCACGAGCAGGCGCTGTCGCTGGAACAGGGGGCCGCGATCGCGCGCGCCTGGTCGCTGGTCCACGGTTTCACCATGCTGCTGCTCGATGACCGGCTGTCCGACATCCTGCGGCGGCTGCCCAAGGACACCGACGCCGAAACCCTGCTGGAGGCCATGCTGAAGGCGACCATCGGCCGGCCGCCGGCAATGTAGTCAACGCCGTGTCGCCAGTTCGACCGCGCGGCCGCTTGCGCCGATCACCTTCACCTCGTCCTTGCCGCATCTGAAGCCGCGCGCCGATTCATCGGCGGCCCTGCGGGCGAGTTCGCGGGCGTCCGGATTGGCCGCAACGTCGACATAGGCCACGTGGCACACCGGACCGGGCGGCAACCGCGTCACCACCAGCATCGGTTTTGCGATCGGCCGGCCATTCCTGTCCTCATCGGCGTTGTCGGCGAGGTGCCAGCGCTGGATGATCGCAAACGGCTCGCCATTGGCCTCGCGCCATTCGACCGTCGCCGTGGTCGAGTTGAATGGGCCGAACCAGGTCTGTGCGGCCGGCTGCTTCGCGGCAGCCGTGCGATTGCGGCCGACCGAGACGGTTTCGCGCAGATCGTCCTCGCTCACCAGCACCACAAGGCCGGCCTTGCCGGGGCAGAGGCGCGTGGTGCTGCCATCGAGTTCGCCGGGCTTGCCGATGACATGGCAGTCCTTTGCTGCGGTGGAACTATACGTGCTGCCAATTGTTTGGGCGCTGGCCGGCGGAATGGCCCCGCACAATAGCGCCGCAATGGCAAATCCCAGTGTGAGATGCAAATTGGGAACGCGTTTCATCCCGCTATCCTCGGTGCGAAGCACCAGCTTCGACGCCCGCAATCTGGGGAAGGTTCAGCCAATGAGCGTGAAAAGCCTGACATTGGTCCGGAATCGTTTTAGAACAGCGGCCTCATCGTCCCTGTCTCGCCAGCGTGCAGTAGCTTCATCGATCATGCCTGCCATTTCGTCGAAAAAACCCTATCGCGTCGGCCGTTCCCGTACCGGGCTCGGCCTCTTCGCCACCAAGCCGATCAAGAAGGGCGCCAAGATCGTCCGCTATTTTGGTCCGCTGCTGGATTCCAGGAAGAAGAAGGACGACGCGATCGAGAACAAATATCTGTTCGAGCTCAACGGCCGCTGGACCATCGACGGCTCGGTGCGCAAGAACATCGCCCGTTACATCAATCATTCCTGCCGGCCCAACGCCGAATCCGACGTGATGCCGCGCAAGCGCAAGGTGGTGATCCGCGCCGTCAAGAACATCGAGCCGGGCGAGGAGATCAATTACGACTACGGCACCGATTACTTCAAGGCCTACCTCAAGCCGATCGGCTGCAAATGCGCGGCTTGCGAGAAAAAGCGCAAGAAAAAGCGCGCCGAGGCGCGGGCCGAGCGGCTGCGCGCCAAAGCTAGGGAAGAGAGAAAGGCCGAAAGAAAGGCTTTGAAGCAAGCCGAGAAGCAGGCGAAGGCCAGGAAGCAGAACGTAAAGCTGAACGGTTCGAAAGCGAACGGCAAGCTGTTGAACGGTCATGGCGGAAAATCCAACGCCCACAAAATGGCCGCCGCGAAATCTCGGATATTTGCCAAGCCGGAGGGCAGGCAGGACCAGGAAAACCAGGCCTCGGCCTAGGGCCCCTTGACGGTAGAGTCGTCATGCCTGGGCAAAACCGCGAAGCGCGTCTTCGCGCCAGTTGTCCAGGGCTTCCACGTCTTTCTTAGCCGGGCAACAAGAAAAAAGACGTGGATGGCCGGGACAAGCCCGGCCATGACGAATGTGGATTCAACTGCCCGCTCTCACAAACGCCAGGTTGGTCCAGATGACGCCGGCGAGGCGGTTGCGTTCCTGGCTGGATTCGGTGCGACCGTTCAAAACCGCATGCAGGTCCTGCATCCGGGCCAGTTCGATCGTCTCCTCCGCCGGGATGTCGAACATCCGACGTCCCACAGGCACCGGCCCGTGCCGGATCTTCATGATCAGCGTGCCGCCCGGCCGCAGTAGCGCGGCGAGACTTGGCATCGCCCGCCGCCGCTGCGTTTCGTCGAGGTGCATCCAGACCGCGGTCAGCATCACCAGGTCGAAGGTCTCGCTGCGTCGGCGCAGCACGGTGAGATCGGGCAAGCTGTCGTCGAGCCATTCGATTTGCGGCTGCGGGTGCAGCGCCATCGCGGGGATGCGCATGGCGTCGGTCGGCTCGACCGCGACCACGCGATGGCCTTGGGCAGCGAACCACGCCGCATCGCGCCCGGTTCCGGAACCGATATCCAGCACCCAGCCGGGCGCTTGTGGGATCAAATGCAGCACCGCCCGGTGCGCATCGGCGGCCGGGATGCTCTCGTAGAGCCTGAAAAGCTCCTCGGCCTCGTCGGCGTATCCCTCCGTGCCGCTCACCGTGGTCACGCGAGTCTCCGTAGTTCTCGTTAGTTCTCGCCGTTGCCTGCGACAAATGCGAAGCGTTTGCGCAAGGGAGCAACGCGACCAAGCAATCCATAGCACGGGACACTGAGTCTGAATTGCTTCGCTCGCGCTCGCAACGACGATTTTAGGCAGCGACTACGCCGCCGCTCCGGCGCAACCCGATATATTGCAGCTCAGCGAGGACGCCGGGTACGAGCGCTTGCGCCGCGATGAAGACCTGGCCAAGCAGGTTCGGTGTCAGCGCGTCGGAGAACAACAGCCCGATGCTGACAACCGTCCAGGCCGCGTTGCCGGCGATCACGATGATCACCAACAGCTTCGGCATCGATTGTCGCGTGGCGAGCCAGCCGACCAGCACGGTATAGGCGATCAGAAACAGTCCGGTCCCGCGCAGCAGCGTCTCGGGTAAATCAAGCAGGGAGGCAAGCGGCCCGGCGCCAAGCGTCAACAATACGGCCATCGCGCCGCTGGCGCTGGCGTCGGCAAGGAAGGCGCGGCGCAGGAACAGGGAGGGCTGGATCATGGTGTTTCTCCGTCGTTTGCTAGATGGACGGCCGCGAGGATGGTCGCCTCCCGAAAGCAAATCGATTACCTCCGACGTAATGGAACGGGTGAAATCCGCATGCTAGGTTTTCCCCATGAACCCACAGATCGCCACGGCGCGCGCCGATCGCATCAAACCTGCCCATGTCGGCGATCATCTGCGGCAATGGCGGCAGCGCCGCCATCTCAGCCAGCTCGATCTCGCCGGCGATGCCGAAATCTCCGCGCGTCACCTGAGTTTCGTGGAAACCGGCCGCGCGACGCCATCGCGCGACATGGTCTTGAGGCTGGCGGAACGGCTCGACGTGCCCTTGCGCGAGCGCAACGTACTGCTGGTGGCGACGGGATTTGCGCCGGCGTTTCCGCAGCGCCCGCTCGACGATCCCGCGCTGAAATCGGCGCGCGCGGCGATCGATCTGGTGCTGCGGGCGCATGAGCCCAATCCGGCGTTGGCCTACGACCGGCACTGGAACCTGGTCTCGGCCAATCGCATGGTCGCGCCATTGCTCGAGGGCATCCCGGAGCGGTTGCTCGGCCAGCCCTTCAACATCCTGCGCCTTGCCTTTCATCCGGAAGCGCTGGCGGCGCGCACCGTCAACCTCGCCGAATGGTGCAGCCATCTGCTGGAGCGGCTGCACCGCCAATGCGAGGCCACCGCCGATCCCGAGCTCATAAAGCTCTATGCCGATCTGAAGGCCTATCCGATCCCGGCGCGCTCGGCGCCCTTGTCATCGGACAATGTCGTGATCCCCTTCAAGATGCGGTTCGGCGGCGAGGTCTTGAGCTTCATGTCGACCACCATGATCTTCGGCACGCCGGTCGACATCACGCTGTCGGAGCTGGCGCTGGAGACGTTCTTTCCTGCCGACGATTTGACCGCGGAGCGGATGCGGGCGATGGCGCCGCGCTAGCCGGATAGGGCCGTCAATCCCGTCGATCCATAAGTGACGTGCAAAAGAGGACGTGTTTTTTAACGTTCCCTGCCTTACAATGTGGCGCATGACACGCGACCAGATCATACAGAAATTGAAAGAGCGCGAGGCCGATTTGCGGGCGCAGGGCGTCGCCCATGCCGCGCTGTTCGGCTCCGTCGCGCGTGGGGATGACCGCCCTGACAGCGATATCGACATCCTGGTTGATCTCGATCCCGCAATCGTCGTGACGATTTTCGACTATGCCGGCGTAAAGGATTTTATCGCCGACATGTTCGATCGTCCGGTCGACGTGGTCAGCCGCGAAAGTCTGAAGCCGCGTCTCCGACCCAAAGCTGCTGCCGACGCGATCTATGCTTTCTGAAACCGAACGCGACAGCCTGTCGGATATTCTCTTC
This sequence comes from Bradyrhizobium sp., assembly GCF_035484855.1. Lineage (GTDB taxonomy): Bacteria > Pseudomonadota > Alphaproteobacteria > Rhizobiales > Xanthobacteraceae > Bradyrhizobium. The sequence continues at coordinate 46,571 of NZ_DATHOP010000266.1, read as the reverse complement.
AATATCGACCTTGCAAATTCGTTTGCCGAGGGGTTCGACTACCAGCGCTTCCTGGAGGATATGCGGACGTTTTACGCGATTACGCGTTGCCTCGAGATCATCTCGGAAGCTTCGCGCCGCCTGTCGCCTGTCGCCTGAATTGAAGGCGCGCCATCCCGACATTCCATGGCGCCAGGTTTCCGGCTCCGGCAACACTTACCGGCACGATTACGAGGAGGTCGCCCATCGCCTTGTATGGGGCACCGTGCACGAGTTTTTGCCCGCGTTGCGCGCTATGGCAGAAATCGAACTCACGGAAGACAGATAGGCTCGCCCCGGAGGCTATATCGCGGGCGAGACATGCGGCCTGCCCACTTGTTTCGCAGGCCATTCGGCCTATTTTCGTTTGCACCGTCGCAGCGAGGAGGCGTACTCATGAACACCCTAAAACCGCTTCAGATCGATATCGTCTCCGACGTCGTCTGCCCCTGGTGCTATATCGGCAAGCGCCGCATCGAGAATGCATTGGCGCTGACGCCGGATGTGCCGGTCGAGATCCACTGGCGGCCGTTCTTTCTCAATTCGTGGGTGCCGCGCGAGGGCATCAGCCGCGACGAATATCTCACGGCGAAGTTCGGCTCGCCCGAGGCCTATAAGGGTATCGCCGGGCGCGTGGTCGAGGCCGCCAACGAAGCGGGCCTCACCTACCGGCCCGATCTGGTCCGCCGCCAGCCCAATACGATCGACTCCCATCGGCTGATTCACTGGGCCGAAGCCCACGGCAAATCGGCCGAGATGAAGCAGCGGCTGATGGAATTGTATTTCCGCGACGGCGGCGATCTCACCGACACCGACGTGCTGGTGCAGGCGGCGGCCGATGTCGGGCTCGATGCCGATGACGTGCGCCGGCGTCTTGCCACCGACGAGGACGTAGCATCGATCTCGGCGCAGGCGCAGGAAGCCTCCGACAAGGGCATCTCCGGCGTGCCGACTTTTGTATTTGCGCAGAAATATGCGGTCTCCGGCGCGCAGCCCGCCGAACAACTCGCCCGCGCCATCCGTCAGGTCTCGGCGGAAGTCAACGCGCAGGCGGCAGAGTAGGATGCGGCTTGAATTGGCCCGCCATAGGCGCAACAATCCACGCGGAGATTGGGAAAATGAAGATCAAGATCGTAGTGCATGAGGCGGAGGAGGGGGGGTTCTGGGCCGAAGTCCCTGCTATTCCGGGCTGCGCCAGTCAGGGCGACAGCATGGACGAGCTGATGCAAAATCTTCGCGAAGCGATCGAAGGCTGTCTCTCCGTTGAAGTTGCCCAGCCCGAGCCGGGCGGCAGCGAACGGATGCTGGAATTGCCTGCGTGAGGCCGATATCCGGTCGCGACTTCGCTCGAATCGTCGAGCGTCGTGGCTGGACCCTGCTTCGCATCAACGGTAGCCATCATATCTATGGTAAGAGTGGAAGCGTTGTGCGGCTTTCAATTCCAATTCACGGCAATAAGCCGTTGAAGACAGGTTTGCTGCGGCACCTGGCGAAGCTCGCGGAAATCCCGGACGCCGACCAGGGTTGAGATTTTTACCGGATCACCCGCAACGCACGCCGCGCGGCGTCACGGCCCCACATGCGCAAGCGCAGCGCCGCATGGATCAGCGGCACGACGGGGTCGTTCTTTCGCAGCGGAATCAGCACGTCGCCGATCGCAAAGCGCCCGCGCCAGATCGGATTGATCATCGGATGATCCGCGCTCGCGGTGGAATCGGCCACGGCAATGGCCGGATCGGCGCAGAGATGCCGGGTCAGGTCGAGCGTCAGCTGCACGCCGGGCGAGAATTTCGCAAAACGTTCGTCGATGCCGAGCTTGAAGAAGAAGGCGCGGTCCTGGTGCCGCAGCACGATGCCGGCGGCGACCGGCGTGGTGCCGGCCCGCAGGCTCACGATCTCGCATTGGCCGCGCTCGGCGAGCGCGGGCGCGGCGCGCCGGATGAAGGCGGCATCGCCATCGTGCTGGATCAGCGCGGTGCCGCGCCGACCTTTCCAGCCGCTGGCCTCAAGCCGCAGGAAGGTTTCGAGCGCGGCCGCGACGTCCACGCGGCTGCGCGCGACGTCGAAGCGGACGGCGCCGTGGTCGGCGAGCCGATGCCGCTGGCGCCGCAATTCCTTCAGCTTCTTGTTGCCCAGCGCGTCGCGCAGCAATCGGTCGGCGTCGCGCGTGGCGTCGAGCGCGGCGCGCAGTCGGGAATGCAGCACGCGCGGACGCAAGCCCTCTTGCCGCAGCGCTTCGCCGACGGCTTGCATGGCGGCGCCGTCGAGCGGCACGTCGCGCAGCACCAGCGCATGCGCGCCGGCTTTACGCGCCGCTCGCAGCAAGCCCACTGCTGCGTCGCGCGCCATCGCGCGATCGAGCAGAGGCGTACAAAGCGTGCCATAGGGTTGCGCGCTGACCAGCGCCGGCAGGGGAATTTTATAGGCGCGCGCCAGCGTGACCATCGGCATCAGGCCGATCAGCGCGCCGTCCGGCGCGGCATCGCCCGTCGCGATCAGCGCGGACACGCCGGTGCGGCCGCGCCCCGAGGCGTTCACCGCAAGCGCCCAGTCCGGCAAATGGTAGCCGTTCGGCTCGACCGCGCGCTCGGCCAGCGCGCGCCATTGGCTGACGGCCACGGCTGCAAGCGGTGTGTATGCTTCGACAGCAGGCGAAGTCGCTGCCGTCTGCTTGCGCGTTGCGACATCCTTCGTCGATGCGCGACGGACCGCGGTTATGTCAGCAATCTCGACCACGTCCCCGTTTTCCCCGTTCGCGGAGAACCGGCGGTGCCTCGCAGCGCCGCCGTTTCCACCGCGTCGTCGGGAAAGCCTAGCGCAAAGATTGGAAAATAAGGTTGGCGGGGGCGTTGAATTCGAGCGGTAATGTTAACCCGGCGTTTACCGTTTGGACGGCGCTAGATCGGCTCGTAGCTTTCGGAAGCGCAGGTGTCATCGTCCTCGACGCGGAGCCGGTCGAGGATGACGCCCCCGCTGATCGTGATGCGGTAGGTTTGGGTGCCGAGCGGCCTGCCGGTGGCCGAAGTCAGTTCGGCCCTGACGCAGGCCATCCAGCCCAGGCCGTTGAGCACATGGTGCGGCGGAGAGACCCGTACCCGGCGCGGATAGGAGGTGGCGACGAACACCGATTCCAGGTTGTTGCGGAGCATCTGCCTGACGTCGGGCGGCGCTTCGGGCGGCGGCGGGTCGAGCGGTTTGCCACGCATGAATGCCGGCACCGGCGAGCGGCTGTCGGCGAAGCCGCAGCCCGCCAGCATCAGCGCTGCGCCTGCCATCAATGCCGCCTGAACGATCCTTCGCCGCATCCGCCCTTCACCCCGCGCCGGGTTAAGACTACGCACAGCGGCGGTCAATCCGCACGCCCCCGGCCATCAACAAATGCTGAAGCCCGGTCACGGCCCCGGCAATCTTCGGAAATATGCCAAACCCCTTGTTGCCATGATCGAGCCTGAGAGTAGGCTCTGCCATCCTCACAGGGAGACCGAGGCGATGAAGACGTTCACGGTTGCAGCGGTGTTGCTGGCGTTGATCGCAATGCCCGCGCACGCCCAGATGGGCGGCAAGCGGCACAAGGGCGACGACAGCAAGACGGAAACGAAGAAGCCGCAAGTCGACGACAAGGCCTACAAGGCCGCGCTCGAGCGGATCCCGGAGCCCAAGGAAAAGTATGATCCATGGGGCGTCGCGCGGCCCGCGGACCCCGCGAACAAGTCGAAGGAAAAGCCCAAGAATTAACCGACGACGCGGCTTGAACCGCTGCGCCGATCAAGCGACCTATCTACGGGTGGCAATGTCGGGAGGTCGGTCTATGTTTCGTCATTTGCTTCGCAATGCGATCATCGCCACGGCGATCCTCTCGACGATCCCTTTGGGAACCAAGGCTGCGCTGGCCGAGAATCGCGTTGCACTGGTGATCGGGCAATCGGCCTATCGGTCCGTCCCGGCGCTGCCTAATCCGGCCAACGACGCCAGACTGGTGGCGAAATTACTGACCGACTCCGGTTTCGAGGTCATGACCGCGACCAATCTTACCCAGAACCAGATCCGGGAGGCGGTCGGCGATTTCGCAGCCCAGCTGGCGGCCAAAGGACCCGACACCGTCGCCCTGGTGTTTTATGCCGGCCATGGCCTGCAGATCGATGGCGAGAATTTTCTGTTGCCTGTCGACGTCGACCCGAAGCGGGAAGCCGACATCCCACTGCAGGGCGTCCGCCTCAACGACCTGCTGAATACGCTGACATCGGTGCCGAGCAAGATGCGCATCGTGCTGCTCGACGCCTGCCGCAACGACCCGTTCGCCGAGATCGAAAAGACCGCCGGCCATGGGCTCGCGATCGTTGACGCCAGGACCGGCGTCCCCGGCACCTTCGTCTCGTTTTCGACGTCACCGGGCGCGGTGGCGGAGGATGGCGACGGCGCCGACAGCCCCTATGCGGTCGCATTGCTCGCCGCGGCCAAGGAGCCCGGGCTTCCGATCGAGGATACCTTCAAACGCGTCCGTGTTTCGGTGAACAAGGTGACCGAGGGACGGCAGACCCCTTGGGACAGCTCCTCGCTGACCGAGGATTTCAGATTCACGCCGGGGACCGGTCCCGCCGCGCCGAAGCAGGTCGATTCCAGGCGCACGGTCGAAGAGTGGCGCCACGAACTGCAGGGCAAGCCGGTCGAGGTGGCCAATGAGATGATCGTCGCCGACGGCACCGAGGAGGCCTACGAGGCGTTCGTTGCATTATACGCGCAACCGCCGTTCGGGCCGCAGGCGCGGGAATGGCTCGATCGCCATCGCCGGATGGCGGCGTGGAACATTGCCGTCATCACCAATACGGCTGCCGGCTATCGCGCATTTCTTGCGGAATATCCCGACAGCGATCTGACCGCGACCGCCCGCAAGCTGGAAGAGCGCCTGCGCAATCGCCCGAACACCGTTGCGGCCGTGGCTGCCGTGGTCGGCGGCGCGCCAACCGCCGCGGCTGCGCCAAGCCCGGGGGCCGGGTCCAGTCAGCCGACCGCTGCCTCGCTGGTCGCGCCGACTTGTCCTTGCAGTGCGCCGCCGGAGCCGCTCAAGAAGGCCGATCTGCCGAAGAAGAAAGCCGAACCGGATGCGCCCAAGCGCGCCAGCGCCAAGCCGCCGCGACGGTCGCGCGCGGGAGACGACGATGCCGTGATCTACGGCGGTCCGCCGCCGCGCGGCTATTACGAACCATCGCCAGGGCCGTCGATCGGCATAGGTATCGGTGGCTATGGAGGCGGAGGCGGCTATGGCGGCGGCGGCAGGTCGAGGGGCGGATACTGAGGCAAGTCTCGGTCGCTCACCGGGTCAGTCGGCCATCCCTGCCACGACGGCCCTGAAGCGACGGCTGCCTGGAACGGTTTCGCCGGTATCGAGGCGGACCGCGAAGTCGCCGGACGGCCGCCGCTGCAATGCGACGATCCGTTTCAGGTTGATCAGCCGCGAGCGGTGCACGCGCACGATGCCGAACGGCGCAAGCCGCGCTTCCTCGGCCTGCAGCGTCGTGCGGATCAGGTGCCTGCGCAGCCCTGTCAATTCGTATTCGACATAATTGCCGGCCGAACTCACGGAGACGATTTCGCTTGCATCGATCAGCAGGCTGGCACGGCCGTCGCGCAGCCACACTTCCCGCCGGGCCGGCCTGCCGCCTGCACCCCTCGGCTCGGCTTCGGCTGATAACACCGGCGCGGCGCGGGCCGGCCGCTCTGCGAGCCAGAAGATGGCGGCCAATGCGAGGAAGCTGAACAGGTCCTTCCGCAATTCGTAGACAAATTGCTGAGACCACGGAAAGGTGTAACTCCAGCCGGCCAGCCCGTAGGCGAGTTCGCGCAACAGGCCCATGCCGATGATGTGCAGTGTGGAATAGGCCAATGCCAGCGCGATGACGGCAGTTCCCATCAGCAGTGGCCGGTTGCCGCCGGCTCTGACCAGCATCGCGTTGCGCCGGACCAGCGGCAACAATGCCACCGTCACGATACCGCTGGTGCCGTACCAGAGCGCCGGCTCCCAGAGATTGCCCCGTGCTCCCAGACGCCAGGCGATGTCATGCGCGGTCGAGAGTGCCCCGACGATGCAGGATGCCGCGATCAGCGCTACAACGACGACATAGACCGTGCGAATCGAGATCTGCGCATCTATTCCGCCGGTCCACGAAATTCCGCCGCTTGTCATGACGGCGTGCGGCTCGTCACACCGGCCAAACCATCCGTCCCGCGCCGGCTGGACAGAGGTTCGGGCACCAAGTTGGATGAGGGACTTGATCACGGGGACTTCCTCATGACGACAAACACGGGGGCCAGTGAGACAATGCCGGCCATCCTATATCGCGCCCTCGGCGCTGGAAAGCGTCACAGGTCTTTCACATTCGCGCTCGCCCATGTCGCTGGAATGTCCGGGTTATTGCTCGCGCTCCTGCTGCTGGCCGCTCCACCGGCATGCGCCTGGGATTATTGGGGCGGCGATAGCGGCGGACAGCGATTCTCGCCATTGGCGCAGCTCACGCCGGTCAATGTCGGCAATCTGGTACGGGCGTGGCAGTTCCATACCGGCGATCTCGAAGCCCGGGCGCCTGCGCTGATGGCGCGCACGAAATTCGAAGCAACCCCATTGTTGGTCGAAGACAGCCTGATCTTCTGCACGCCCTTTAATGAAGTGATCGCGCTGGATCCGGCCAACGGCGAGCAGAAGTGGCGTTACGATCCCAAAATCAGTACCGCCCAGCGTCCGGCAAACCGCTACAACTGCCGCGGCGTCGCCTATTGGGTCGATGATCGGGCGGCCGAAGGCGCGGCCTGTCGCTCGCGTATTTTCATGGGCACCAACGACTACCGCGTGATCGCGCTCGATGCGAAGTCCGGCGTTCCCTGCGCTGATTTCGGTTCCAACGGCGAGGTGAAAATCGAGATCGGCAAGCCGCTGCTGTGGCCGGGCGAATTCCAGATCACCTCCGCGCCGGTGGTGAGCCGCGGCGTGGTCGTGGTCGGCTCCTCGATCGCGGACAATGTGCGGGTCGACGCGCCGCCCGGCACCGTGCGCGCGTTCGATGCGCGAACCGGTGCGGCACGCTGGAGCTTCGATCCGCTGATTCACGGTGGCATCAGCGCGGGCCACGCCAATGTCTGGGCGCCGATGTCCACGGATGAAGAACGCGGCCTGGTGTTCCTGCCGACGACCTCGCCAAGCCCGGATTTCTTCGGCGGCAAGCGGCCCGGCAACAACGAGCATGCCAATTCGGTCGTGGCGCTGCGCACCGAGACCGGCGAACTGGTGTGGTCGTTCCAGACCGTGCACCACGACGTCTGGGATTATGACCTGCCGGCGCAGCCGACTTTGGCGCGGATCGATACCGGGGAGGGCATGCGCGACGTCGTGATCCAGCCGACCAAGCACGGGTTTGTGTTCGTGCTCGACCGCGACACCGGCAAGCCGGTATGGCCGGTCGAGGAACGCGCCGTGCCGCAAGGCGGCGCGGAAGGTGAAACGCTGTCGCCGACGCAGCCGTTTCCCACCCATGTGCCGGCCTTGATGCCGCAACAATTTTCGATGGCCGACGTGTCCGAGCCGTTTCCCAGCTTCGGCCGTCCGTCCTGCGAGGAGAAGCTCGGCGGCTTGCGCAACGAGGGCCTTTTCACGCCGCCATCGACACAGGGCACAGTCGTATTTCCGATGACCGGCGGCGGCGTGAACTGGGGCGGTGCGGCGTTCGATCCGGTCAACCAGATCCTCTACGCCAACACTTCCTACGCGATCCACATCATCAAATTGATTCCGAGAGCGGAAGCGGAAGGTTTCAAGCCACCGCCGGGTTCCGATTTCGGACCGCAGCGCGGCGCGCCCTTTGCGCTGTCGCGCGTCGTCGCTCTCTCGGGACTGGGCCTTTTGTGCAACAAGCCGCCGTGGGGCGCGATGGTCGCCGTCGATCTGAAGGCGGGCAAGATTCTGTGGCGCTCCAGCGTCGGCACCACGGAAGATCGCGCGCCGCTCGGCCTGGCATTCCAATGGGGCACGCCGCTGGTCAATGGCGTGGCGGTCACGGCGGGCGGCCTGGTTTTCACTGGCGCCATGGACGCGTATCTGCGCGCCTTCGACGCCAAATCCGGCGAGGAGTTGTGGCAGGGCCGGCTGCCGGTGCCCGGCATCGCCAATCCCATGACCTATCTGTGGAAGGGCGAACAATATGTCCTGATCGCCGCCGGCGGCCATTCCGAATCGGGTGCCACGATCGGCGACAGCGTGGTGGCGTTTCGGCTGGCGCGGCCGGGCGAAGCGCCATCGCTGTGGTCGCGCACCATCGACCGGCCCGGCGGCAGGTTCTGGAGCGGGGCGCTCTCGGTTGCGATTGCAATCGTGCTGATCGCGGTCGCGGCGTGGCGCTGGCGGCGACGCGTCAAATTGCGCAGAGCCGGCGTCTAGGGGCTGCCGATGCATCTCCCGGCGCAATCAATCGTGAATTGCCTCACCTTGTCGGAGGGTGACTGCCACGTTGCGCGTCAGGCTGTTCCGGGTAAGCTGATTGCCTGCGTCGCAGTGAGGACACGCAGCACGGGAGGATGGTCCGATGCCGAGAAAGGGAGTCACGGGCCACGACGGATGGGTGATCACGGAAGCGCTGGCGACCGCGCTGGTCGCGCTGGAGCAACTGCCGTCGAAACACCAGCCGCGCACCCATATGGAGGAAATCCGCAAGCTGTTGGCCGCGGGTTCCGCGCCCGAAACCGTCAAACTGCACCTCGCCCAGGCCAAGTGCAGGCTGTTTCCCGACCGCGATCCGCTGACCATCTATGACGAGTACGGCATCGGGGACGGGCAGGGCTGAGACGGCTCCCGTTCCAGCCGATCAATCGAACACGACACCGACCCGCTGTGCGTCGTTCCAGACCGCGTGACAGCGGCGCAGGAACTGATCGGTCTCGATCACCAGTGTGAAAGCCTGCGGCAGGCCGATCGGGCTGACGATATCGACCCGCGCGCCGTTGGCCGAAATGTTTCGTACGGTGCAATCGACGCCGCCGCCGCCGCCGAAGGCGAGCATGCCGTGTTTGAGCACCCTGTGCCGCGGGGCTGCCCTTCTCTCGCTCGTCTGCGCGTTCATCGCCGTGGTCCGCAGTCGTTGTCCTGCCGGACTTTGGCACACCGGACTTGCGGGCTGATAAATCCGCATCGTTCCCACGATGCATACAAGTTTAGGATTGGTTTACGATAAATGCCGGCGCGCCGCTTTGGGATGCGCCTAAAGCCCTTTCCGTTTCGATGGAATCGAAACGGGGCTCTAGATTCTTGTTTTGACGCGTTTTCTTCACGCGAACCGGTGGGCACTTCGCTCGAAAACGCTCTACAGCATCGCAAACGCGCTGGAGACCATCGCCACCGGCTTGTTGTCGCCGGCGCTCGACAGGGTGACGCGGCCGAAGCTCATGGTGCGTCCGAGCCGAACCACCCGCGCATCCGCCACGACATCGGATCGCGTCGCCGCGCGCATGAAATGCGTGGTCTGATCGACGGTCGTCATCGGCCGGTAGCCGCGGTTGGCCACGAGATTGGCGATCACCATCGCGGTGTCGGCGAACGCCATCAGCGCCTGGCCACAGACGATGCCGCCATTGCGGCACAGGCGTTCCGAAAACGGCATGCGCAGGATCGCCCCTGGCTGCCAGTCGGCATCAGCCCCCTCCGGCGGGGCGCATTCGATGCCGCTGATCGAGAGCTTGAGGTCCTGCACCCAGGGTGCGAACACCTCGGCGAGCACGCGGCGGGCTTCCTCGATGTCGAATTCTGCTGTCGGTTGTTCGCTCTGCATGCGGTTCCTCGCCCGGTTTGGACGGTATTGTAGAGGGCATCTGGCGGAAGGGAACAGTGGCGCGGCATGGCTTGAAAATGCCCAGCTTGCGGCCGTATGCTGGGGACTTGGGGAGCAGGTGGACCATGTTCAGGCGATGGGCACTGATTTTGGGCGTCGTAGCGGTCGGACTCGCGCTCAGTGGCTGCACCAAATGCGGTCCGATCTGGGACGACTGGATGGCCCCGAAATCCTGCAAGTCGGACCATTTTTAGCGCTTGGGCCGCGGTACTTGGTGTGGCGTTCCGCGCGGTGATATATGACATGAGAAAATGCAGGGAGCATTCCATGAGGGTTTTCCGCATAGCGGCGGTGTTCGCGGTGCTGGCCGGGCCGGCTTACGCCCAGATGCCCAACATCAATTTACTCCCCGCGGACAAAACCGTGACGCCGGAGGAGAAGGAAGCCCAGGAGGCGCGTGACAAGGCCTACAAGGAATCCCTGAGGAAAATTCCGGACGCCAAAACCTCTACCGATCCGTGGGGCAATGTGCGCAGCGATGCGCCCAAAACGGTGGCGCCGGCAAAGCCGAAGACGAAAACCGGCAGCGCGCAGACCAAGACGGAAACCCGCTGAGTGCCAGGCTATCTGGGCCGTGCGCGGCGCGTCAGGAAAGCGCGACCGACTGGTCCACCAGCGTTTCGTAGCACTCGCACGACATCCGCAGCAGCGTCGCCCGGTCGAGGATCCTGATCACCCCACGTGAATAGGTGATGACGCCGGCGCCCTGGATCTTGCTGGCGACCTCGGTCACCGAGGTGCGCCGCACTCCCAGCATTTCGGCAAGGAATTCCTGCGTCAAGGCAACGGTGTCGCTGGCGGCCCGGTCCGCGCTTTGTAACAGCCAGCGGCAGAACCGCGCCTCGATCGAGTGCAGCGCGTTGCAGGCGGCCGTCACCCGCGCCTGCGACAGCAGCACCTCGTTGTAGCGGATGGCGAGATTGCGAACGGGATCGCTGGTGGCGGCCACGGTGCGGAAATGCGTGGCGGCGATACGGCTGCAGGCCATCGGCATCTGCACGACGACGCGGACCAGCGACTTGTAGAGACCAAGGCCGGCCATCGCGCCGACCACGCCTTCGCGGCCGACGGTCGCGGTCTCGATCGCCTTGCCGTCGCGCAGCACCGCGAGCAGCGAGAGCATGCCGTAATGCGGGAAGTAGACCTGATCGACCTCGTCGCCGGCTTCGGTCAGCACGTCTCCCTGCGGCAGGGAGAGCGTCACGAGATGCGGCAGCAGCCGATCGAAATGATCGCGGGGAAGGGAGGCCAGCAGTTTATTGTCCAAGGGAAGACCGGCGTTTGCAACCTGTGTCAATGCCACTGCGATATCCTGCCCGGTCGGTCGGGCCGATTTACCGCAGGAGGTGAAAGGACGCTCCGAGAGGGCGATCCGCGGAAAGCTTGTTTATAGGGACCGCGAAGGGGGGTGTCGGTCCGGTAGCCGTCATAGCGTACATTCCGGGCCGGCCTTTAATCGCAATGGCTTGCCTCGGCGCCTTCCACCGATGGAATTCAAGGGTCCGAAATCCGACACAGGTGAGGGCGCGGCGTCTTTTTAACCGACTTCGGTGACCAGCCGATGCTTCTTGTCGGTCCGCGGCGCGAGCGGCGTATCGCCGAGCAGGCGATCGAACTCCAGCCGCGATATGTCGTAGCATTCGCAGGCGCGCAGCCGCAGTGCCTCGACATCGAGGATGGTGACATGGCCGCGCCGATAGCGGACCAGCCCCGCTTTCTGCAGGTTACCCATCACGTCGGTGACCGTGGTTCGCCGCACGCCCAGCATCATGCCGAGGAATTCATGGGTGAGCAGGAAGTCGCCCTCGGGCATCCGGTCGCGTGTCATCAACAGCCAGCGGCAACAGCGTTGTTCGACCCGGTGCAGATGGGCGCAGGCGGCCGATTGCGCGACCTGGTTGAAGAAGGCATGGGCGTAGCGCAGCATCATCAGGTTCAGACTCGGGCTGCGCTCGAGTTCGCCGCGGAACGCGCGAGAGTCCATCACCAGGGCTGTTCCCGGTACCTGCACATAGACCGCGGACGGCGCGTCGCGGTCGCCGAAGCAAATCGGCAGTCCCACCATTCCCTCGCTGCCGATGGTGCCGACCTCGGCGCTCGCGCCCTCAGCCGTCGTGATCACCAGCGACGCGACGCCGTCGACGGGGAAGTAGACATGTTCGATCGGGCGTGAAGCCTCGTAGAGGCTTTTTCTGTATTCGAGAATGACCTGCGACAAATGCGGCCGCAGCCGCTCGTAATCATTGTCCGACAACAGCGAGAGCAGCCGGTTGGTCCGTCGGTGGTACATGCCCTGTTATTTCCAGTGTTTGACGGCTGCATCCAACGCCAATGGCTGCAGGCCGCTTGGTCAGCGCTGTCGGTCGTCCGAACCTGCCCGCCAGACCGCCCGGTCGTCATTTTCCCCGGCATCGACCCGTGCGGCATATTCCTCGGCGAGCCTGAGCAAACTATCACGTAGAGCCGGGTCGGTAGAATCGCCGGCAAGCCGACGGCAACGCTCGGCCTGTTCACGGAGCTCGGCCTGTTCGCGGAGATGGAAGAGCTGCGCCATCCGACTCACTCGCAACGCGGCGGGAGGTCCCATCGGGCTCTCGGTCGCCGGCGCCGTTGGGGTCCTGCCGGCAATGCCGCGATAGTATCGAGATTATGTCGGGTAAGCGACTCAATTCGTTGAGTTCCGAGGACTCGGATTGGCCGGCACACGCGCTATATTCAGTCGGTCGTCCTGTGTTGGAGTAGCGACATGGCCTTGCGCCCCCGCGATCTGGCAAGCCGCATGGCCGGCCGGCGGAAGTCGGACGATGGCTATCTGCGCGAGACCTTCACCTTGCCGCGCGACAAGGCACGCACCAGGGCGCGCGATTACTTCGCCCGCTATCCCAAGGCCGCCTATATGAGTTCCGTCGAAAGCTGGCGCGAATTGCCGGGCGGCGACATCGAATTTACGATGCGACGACTGCCGAGCGCCGACTGAGGTTGCGCAAGGGGAACCCTGATCGCGTCCGGTTTCGCCTCCAACCCCATAGGATTGTTAACATTTTTGCGGCATAGCTGGTTTTCGCCCGAGCCTCAGGCTTGAGAGAATCCGATGGCGAGACATCGCAAAGACCTCGGCGCGCGCAAGCACATGCGGGTCGAGCTGTACAAGCCGGGATTCCTGATCCCGGCGCCGGACGCGCCCTGGATCGAGTGCCAGATCGTCGATGTCTCCGACAACGGCGTTCGCCTCGATGTCGGCGCGCTGGCGGTGCCGAAGCTGTTCGGATTGGCCTTCACGGAGCGCGGCGAGGTGCTGCGGGTATGCGCGCTGGTTTGGCGCCAAGGCGAACTGGTCGGCGCCCGCTTCGTCACCGCCAAACAGCTTCGGGAGGGTTTTGAGCCTGACGACGCCGATCCGAAACGGAAGACGCTGGTCGAGTAGAGCCTCGCAGGCTTCAATCCAGCGACTCTGCGACGATGCGGATTCGAAACAACGGCCGCTTGGACTCGTCGAGAAGCTCCATTTGCCACTCGGAGTTCTCAATCCCCGGATTGATCAACTCCGGGCTTTTACGGAGATAAGTACGCTCCCGCGCCGCGGCGCAGCCAAGTCGGTTTGGTGCCGCGCTCACTCGCTCTCGGTGATCCGGATCAGGCCGTCGCCGGTCACGACCGGGCCTTTGGCGGTGAGGGTGACGTAGCCGAGGGTCAAGAGCTTTGCCAGATGAGGGGCGGGTATCCTGGGATTGGGCGCCGTGACCGCAACTTCGATCAGCGAGGCGAACTCTTCGGGCGTCAACAGCTTTGGCGCGTGAACCGTCATTCCTGAACCCTGCATTCCTGAACCTTGGGCCGGGATGCGCTGCGGCCACTAACATCGAAACAAAACCGGCCCCAACCGGGCCCCGAACCGCGCGGATCCGGGGCAACATCGCAGCTCCCGCCGTGCGCAGTTCGGCAATGACGATATAAATTCTGGCACAGGTCGCAGCAACCGCATCGAGTCAGATCAAGGGCTGCGAATCGCTGATCAGCGGGAGGAGGTAGGCCAGCACGAATGGCCAAGCCATCGTCTCCGCCACCAGCCGGATTCGAAACAGCGGCGCATCGGTCGCATCCACCTTGATGAGATTCTCATCTTCAGCCGGGCGCTATCCGTTTGAATACGGCATAACGTCGCCATCCGTACAATGCTGTCGGTTCGGGAATCCGCGGAATTAGAAGGCTTGTTCGCGTTCAGACTTCTTCAGCTCGCGGTCGATGCGCAGCTGGACGCGCCGAATCGCCAATAGGTTGATCCTGGTTTCCGTTCTGCCCGTCTTGACCTCGTCGCCGATCCGGAACTGCCATTTCCAGACCCCCGGCGTCGCCGTGGTTGTCACCATATAGTCCACGCCCTTGTGATTCATGGGAAATCTCCGCCGCGACTCGAATTGAGCATTTTAACCACATCTCCTTGGTTGCATCTGTTCAATTTTGCTCGCGTCTAATGGTGATTCCTGCTTGCTCTGCAGGCTATTGAAAAAAAGGCGGCCTATCGGCCCGATTCTGCGCTTCGTCCGACCTCGTTTTCGCCGATTTGAATAAAATCCGTAGTTCTACGGATTTTGAATGCGCTGCAACTTAAGGGTTCATCTCTCTACTTTAACCGTCTAACAGATTGAAATTACGCAACTTATAAGAGCGGAAGGTGCTAACTACACGCTAGAAAAAGAACATATTGCGAACTTAGAACAAATAGGGTACATTGTTCCACCGATCAGGGTTCTTGAAACCTTCATCTCCGCCCGTTTGTCCCGCTAGCGAATCCCCGCCATAAGGAGCACGACCTATGTCCGCCACTGCCCTGCGTATCGTCGAAGGATCCTCCATGGACAAGACCAAGGCCCTGTCCGCTGCGCTCTCCCAAATCGAGCGCCAGTTCGGCAAGGGCTCGGTGATGCGGCTCGGCAAGAACGACCGCTCGATGGACATCGAGACGATTTCCTCCGGCTCGCTCGGGCTCGACATCGCGCTCGGCGTCGGCGGCCTGCCGCGCGGACGGGTGGTCGAAATCTACGGGCCGGAATCCTCCGGGAAAACCACGCTGGCGCTGCATACGGTCGCCGAAGGGCAGAAGAAGGGCGGCATCTGCGCCTTCATCGACGCCGAACACGCGCTCGACCCGGTCTATGCCCGAAAGCTCGGCGTCAACATCGACGATCTCCTGATCTCGCAGCCCGACACCGGCGAGCAGGCGCTGGAAATCTGCGACACCCTGGTGCGCTCAGGCGCGGTCGATGTGCTGGTGATCGATTCGGTGGCGGCCTTGGTGCCGAAGGCCGAGCTCGAAGGCGAGATGGGCGATGCGCTGCCGGGCCTTCAGGCCCGCCTGATGAGCCAGGCGCTGCGCAAACTCACCGCCTCGATCAACAAATCCAACACCATGGTGATTTTCATCAACCAGATCCGGATGAAGATCGGCGTGATGTACGGCTCGCCGGAAACCACCACCGGCGGCAACGCGCTGAAATTCTACGCTTCCGTCCGGCTCGATATCCGCCGCATCGGCGCGATCAAGGAACGCGACGAGGTGGTCGGCAACCAGACCCGCGTCAAGGTGGTGAAGAACAAGCTGGCGCCGCCGTTCAAGCAGGTCGAGTTCGACATCATGTATGGCGAGGGTGTCTCCAAGATGGGCGAAATCCTCGATCTCGGCGTCAAGGCCGGCATCGTGGAAAAATCCGGCGCCTGGTTCTCCTATGACAGCCAGCGGCTCGGCCAGGGCCGCGAAAACTCAAAAGCCTTCCTCAAGGCCAATCCGGACATGACCGCGAAAATCGAGGCTGCGATCCGACAGAACTCCGGCCTGATCGCGGAGCAGATTCTCGCGGGCTCCCCCGAGCGCGATGCCGAGGGTGAAGAAGAGCCGGTCGAGGAGTGAGGTTTTCGGACCGTCGGGCATGGTCGGGAAAATGGCGGGAATCGTTTTCCCAAAAGATGGTGTTCAACCAAGAAGATGAGGTCGTGATCCGAAGTATCGGATCATGATCGGGTCGACTTGAGGTCCGACATCAACGGGCGCTGCGAACGTGAGTTGCCGACGTTCTCAGCGCCCCTTTTGTGATGTGCGTAGTCGGCGAGGGCCATGAGACGCCTGATTTTGACCAGCATGTCTGGCACAAGCCTTTACCGTACGGACCTCGCGGACGCGGTGGTTTGTTTCCCTTTCTTTCGCTTCGTGTGGGGGCCGCTGCCGTCTCCGGACAAGATTGCGACCTACCTCGGCGCCCTTTCGGACCAGCACGGTCCTGGGGAACACTGGTCGATTTTCGCCTACCGCTGGCCTCAAGGCGCCGCCGGCAGGGAGATCGAACTGGTCGAGCTCTGCCGGCTGTGCGAGGTGGTCGAGTTATGGTTTGATCCCAACCCGAACGACCAGTTGCAACTGGTTTGGCTGCTCGATTTTTTTCATTTTCACCCGGATGTCGTGGCCCGGCTGCGATTGCGCCTTGTCGACTTCGACTTGATCAGCGTTCCGTCAACAGGACTTGGCAAGCGGAAGGTGCAGGACATCGGCGTCACCGGCGCCGAGCTTGAGACGGCCAGCATGGCGTGGCAGGCCTATCGGGCGACGACGCCGGAAGCCTGCCTCGCGCTGCTGGCCACTGATTTGAGCCCGTTGCTGCTGTTAAAACCGGCCTTGCTTAATCTGCTCGCCGAGCTTCCATCCAGCACAACAGGGCTCGGCGCAACGGAAATGCGAATGCTGGAGATGATTGCCTGCGGATTTGCGAAAACGAACCCGCTTTTCCATTTCCGCACGCTGCGCGGGAAGCGCGTATTCGATGAGTCGGAACTTGGGTACCTGCTTGAGGGACTGGCGCATGGCCCGACGCCGGCGGTGACTGGTCTCGACGATGAACTGCGCACACTCGAAAAGAGCAACCATCGGGGCCGTCACGATGCATACAGGCGAAGCCGGCTGTCGCTGACCGAATTCGGCAAGGCAGTCGTCGCGCACAAGGAAGACTTCAGCCGGCATAACCCGATCGATCGCTGGTGGGGCGGCACTCATTTGACCAACGATTGCCTGTGGCGTTGGAATCCGACGCTGATGAAGCCGCAAGTCGTCGGCTCGAAGTAGGGCGTCCCATGAAGCGACTGATTCTGACCTTTGACGACAGCGCTGCGGGTGCCCTCAGGGGTGCGGGTCTCGCCGATTGCGTGGTGCCTTTCGGGTTGTGCTTCGTCTGGGGTCGGTTGCGGCCTGCGAACGAGCTCAAGACATTCCTGTCGCCGCGAGCGGCCAAGCCTGCAGCCGCGGATTTCCATTGGCTCGACAATCTCAACGGCGCTCACCTTGAGGAAGCGCGGAAGCGGGGTGCTGGATTGATCGAATTCTGCGAGCGCTTCGAGACGGTCGAACTATGGGCTGATCCCGAGCCGAATGCGCAACTACAGTTGGTCTGGCTGCTCGACCAACTTCGGCTGCATGCGGATGTCGCTTCCAAAACTGTTTTGGTCCGGACGGATACGAGGATCGGCGATCATCCGCCAACGGATTGGGTCGAGCAGCGGTTCACCGCTGTTCCGGTCCGCAACGATCATCTCGAAGCCGCCTGTGCGGCCTGGTCGTCCTGGCGCGCGCCGACGCCGGTCGCGTGGTTCGGTCTGTTGGCGCGGAATTTGACTGCGCTTCCACAACTACGAAACACTGTCATCGCACTGCTCGAAGAGCTTCCGGCGCGCGCCACCGGGCTCGGCACGACGGAAATGCGGATGCTGGAGCTGTTGGCCGCAGGCCACGTGCATCCGTACGACCTGTTTCCCGGGCACCAAAGGCCTAATGATCGCCGAACCTTCGGCTTTTGGGAGGTGGGCGAGTTGCTGGATGGAATGGCCCATTGCCCCGCGCCCGCCATCGCGGGCCTCGACGAAGGCCCCTTCGATGAAGAGTTGCGCGACGCGAGGGAGCGTCACGATCGGTACAGGAACAGCACGCTTTCATTGACCGGTCTGGGAAAGGCGATCCTTGCGCAGACCGACGATTTCAGCCGACACAATCCTGTGCATCGCTGGTGGGGCGGCACCGAACTGAACAATGACAGCCTGTGGCGCTGGGACCCGCGGCAACGAGTTTTAGTCGCTCCCTGACCTCACTCCGCCGCCTGCGCATAGTCCTCGATCGGCGGGCACGAGCAGACCAGGTTGCGGTCGCCATAGACGTTGTCGACGCGTCCGACCGGGCTCCAGTATTTGTCCGAGCGCGAGGTGCCCGCCGGGAAGCAGCCCTCGACGCGAGAATAAGCCCGGGCCCAGGAGTCATCGGCGATGTCATGCACCGTGTGCGGCGCGTAGCGCAGCGGCGAGGCCTCGATCTTCCAGCGTCCGGTTTCGATCTCTGATATCTCCTGCCGGATCGCGATCATGGCGTCGCAGAAGCGGTCGAGCTCCGCCTTCGATTCGGATTCGGTCGGCTCGATCATCAGCGTGCCCGGCACCGGAAAACTCATGGTCGGCGCATGAAAGCCGTAATCAATCAGCCGTTTGGCGATGTCGTCGACGGTGACGCCGCTGGTTTGCTTCAGCGCGCGGGGATCGATGATGCATTCATGCGCGACGCGGCCCTTGGCGTTGCGATACAGCACCGGGAAATGCGGATCGAGTTTTGTCGCGATGTAGTTGGCGTTGAGGATCGCGATTTCGGTCGCGCGCGCAAGACCTTCGCCGCCCATCATCAGAATGTAGATGTAAGAGATGGTCAGGATCGACGCCGAGCCGAACGGCGCCGCCGACACGGGTCCGACCGCCGATGGCTTGGCACCATCGGTCGCGGGATGGCCGGGCAAATACGGCGCCAGATGCACCTTGACGCCGATCGGCCCCATGCCCGGGCCGCCGCCGCCATGGGGAATGCAGAAGGTCTTGTGCAAATTGAGGTGGCTGACGTCGGCGCCGTAGTCACCGGGCCGCGACAGCCCGACCTGCGCGTTCATGTTGGCGCCGTCGAGATAGACCTGCCCGCCATGGCCGTGAACGATGTCGCAGATCTCGCGGATATGTTCCTCGAACACGCCGTGGGTGGAGGGATAGGTGATCATCACGGCGGCGAGGTTTTTCGAATGTTTTTCGGCCCTGGCGCGGAGATCGCCGACATCGACGTCGCCGTTGATATCGCAGGCCACCACCACCACCTCCATCCCGGCCATATGGGCGGAGGCCGGATTGGTGCCATGCGCCGAGGAGGGGATCAGGCACACCTTTCGATGGGGCTCGCCGCGAGCCGCGTGATAGGCGCGGATCGCAAGCAGGCCGGCATATTCGCCCTGCGCGCCCGAATTCGGCTGCAGCGAGATCGCGTCATAGCCCGTGATGTCGCACAGCCATTTTTCCAGCCGGGCGAACAGCGCGTGATAGCCTGCCGCCTGCTCGCGCGGCGCGAATGGATGAAGCGAACCGAATTCGGGCCAGGTCAGCGGGATCATCTCGCTCGTCGCGTTGAGCTTCATGGTGCAGGAGCCCAGCGGAATCATCGCGCGGTCGAGCGCGAGGTCGCGATCGCTGAGCTTGCGCATGTAGCGCAGCAATTCCGTCTCAGAGCGATGAGCATGAAACACCGGATGGGTGAGGAACGCTGCTGTTCGCTTCAACTCGGCCGGCAGCGCTTCCCGTGCGCCGGCCTCGATATCAGCATAGTTGAGCGCGCCGCCGAACGCCCGCCATACCGCCTCGACCACGGCAGGCGTCGTGGTCTCGTCCAGCGCGATGCCGAGCGCGCGTTCGCCGATCCGCAGGTTGATCCGTTCAGCGAGTGCCCGGTCGACGATCTCGCCTTGCTTGGCGCCGACGTTCA
Organism: Bradyrhizobium sp.; assembly: GCF_035484855.1. GTDB lineage: Bacteria > Pseudomonadota > Alphaproteobacteria > Rhizobiales > Xanthobacteraceae > Bradyrhizobium. Next base: position 26,870 of record NZ_DATHOP010000266.1, on the reverse strand, counting down.
CGGTCACGGTGTCGAAAAATGCTTCCGATCGCAGGACAAAACCAAGCTTGCGCAATCCGGCCGCCAGCACGGCCGTGCGGCGATGCACCGCGCGCGCGATCTCCGTCAGCCCCTCCGGCCCGTGATAGACCGCATACATCGAGGCGATCACGGCGAGCAGCACCTGTGCGGTGCAGATATTGGAGGTCGCCTTTTCGCGGCGGATATGCTGTTCGCGGGTCTGCAGCGCCAGCCGGTAGGCGGGCTGTCCCCGCGAGTCGATCGACAGGCCGACAATACGCCCGGGCAGCGAACGTTTCAGTTCATCGCGCACCGCCATGTAAGCCGCGTGTGGGCCGCCAAAACCCATCGGCACGCCAAAGCGCTGCGCCGATCCGATCGCGATATCGGCGCCGAGATCGCCCGGCGAGGCCAATAGCGTCAGCGCCAGCAAATCGGCTGACACGACCGCCAGCGCGCCCCTGGCGTGCAGCGCTGCGATCGCCGCGCGAGGATCGCGCACCGCGCCTGACGTATCCGGATATTGCAGCAGGGCGCCGAACACGTCTGATTTGTCGAGATCGGCTAGGGGATCGCCGACGATCAGATTCCAGCCCAGCGGCTCGGCGCGGGTGCGCAGCACCGCCAGCGTCTGCGGATGCACCCCGGCATCGACGAAGAACGATTTTGGCTTTGAAGGCGCGGCGCGTTCGGCGAGCGCCATGGCCTCGGCGGCCGCCGTCGCCTCATCGAGCAACGAGGCATTGGCGACGTCGAGCCCGGTGAGATCGCAGATCATGGTCTGGAAATTGAACAAGGCTTCCAGCCGGCCCTGGCTGATCTCCGGCTGATATGGCGTATAGGCCGTGTACCAGGCGGGGTTTTCCAGGATGTTGCGCTGGATCACCGCCGGCAGGACCGTGCCGGAATAGCCTTGGCCGATCAGCGAGGTGAAAACCTGGTTCTGCGCGGCCAGTTCGCGCATGTGAGCCAGCGCCTCGGTTTCGCTCAAGGCGCCGCCGAGGTCGAGCGGCGCGTGCTGGCGGATCGACGACGGCAGCGTCTGCGCCATCAGCGCCTCGAGGCTTGTTGCGCCGACGGTCTCCAGCATGCCGGCGACGTCGCGCGGCGAGGGGCCGATGTGGCGGCGGACGAAGCTGGTGGCGGGCTCGACGAAGGCTTTGCGGTGCGCGGTCATCTCATACCTCAGGCGGTGTGCTTGGCGTAGGCGGCCTCGTCCATCAGGCCGTCGAGTTCACTTTTGTCAGCGATCCTCATCTTGAAGAACCAGGCCTTGCCGGCCGCATCCGAATTGATCAGCGCGGGTTCGCCGACGACCGCCTCGTTGACCTCGAGGACTTCACCGGAAATCGGTGCGTAGACGTCGGAGGCGGCCTTGACCGACTCGACCACGGCGGCGGCTTCTCCCTTCTTCAGGCTGCGGCCCGTCTTCGGCAGTTCGACGAACACGACGTCGCCGAGCTGCGACTGCGCGTAGTCGGTGACGCCGATGGTGGCTGTGTCACCCTCGATGCGGAGCCATTCGTGGTCTGGCGTGAAAAGCGTGGTCATGACAATTCCTTCGGCATTTTTCGGGTTCAGCGTTTGTAGGTGTTGGCGACGAACGGCATCGTCGCTGTCCGCAGCGGCAGACGCTGCCCGCGCAGTTCGGCAAACACGGTGGTGCCGATTGTGGCCTGCGCCGACGGCAGATAGCCCATGGCCACCGGCGCATTCAGGCTCGGGCCGAAACCGCCCGAGGTGACCGCGCCGATCGGTTCGGTTGAAGCCGCATCGGCAAATAGCCGCGCGCCTTCGCGCACCGGAGCGCGCCCCTCCGGCCGCAAGCCGACGCGGCGGCGAGGAGCGCCGGTTTGAAGCCGCGCCAGAACGATATCCGAACCGGGAAACCCGCCGGCGCGTGCGCCGCCAGCGCGGCGGCTCTTTTGAATGGACCATTCCAGCGCGCCCTCGACCGGCGTGGTCGTGGTGTCGATGTCGTGACCGTAGAGGCAAAGGCCAGCCTCGAGCCGCAGGCTGTCGCGGGCGCCGAGCCCGACCGGCAACACGTCGCCATCGGCCAGCAGCGCCTTGGCAAGCTGCTCGGCCTGTGCGGCGGGAACCGAAATCTCAAAGCCGTCCTCGCCGGTGTAGCCGGAGCGCGAGACGAAACAGTCGACGCCGTCGACGCGGCGGGGACCTGCATCCATGAACCGCATGGCCCGCGCATCCGGGCAATATTTCGCCAGCACCGCTTCAGCCTTCGGCCCCTGTAGCGCGATCAGCGCGCGGTCGGAGAGCGGCTCGACCTCGCAAACATCCGACAAATGCGCGCGCAGATGCGCCTCGTCGTCGGCCTTGCAGGCGGCATTGACCACCAGGAACAGGTGGCTGCCGAAATTGGCCACCATCAGGTCGTCGAGGATGCCTCCCGCATCGTTGGTGAACTGCGCGTAGCGCTGCCGCCCCGGCGCCACGCCAACAATGTCCTGCGGCACCAGCCGCTCCAGCGCCAGCGCCGCATCTTCGAGCTTGCCGGATTTCGGACGCAGCTCGATCTGACCCATATGCGAGACGTCGAACAGGCCGGCGCGCTCACGGGTATGCAGGTGTTCCCGCAGCACGCCCGTGGCGTATTGCACCGGCATGTCATAGCCGGCGAACGGCACCATCTTGCCGCCGCTGGCCACATGCAGCGCGTGCAGGGGGGTATGTTTCAACCTGGATTGGTCTTCGCGCGCAAGCATCATGAGGCCCTCGCGGTTCCCGAGGACAATCCCTCGAAAACCTGTCGAAGCCCCATCTGTCGCTGTGCCTGAGAGTATTATCCCGTCGGCGGACGCTTTGGGCGGCAAGGCCCTTGGCGCCTCTTTCCAGATGCTAGCAAGTCACGCGGTCCGTTTGCCTGAGAGTTTCCGGGGCGGTTGCTCCTTCGGCGCCGGCACGTAGCCGATCTCTCCCGACGTGACTATCTACAGATAGGAAGAGAACACGGCTCAACCAAGCCTGTCAACGCGGCTGCCAGCGGTATCAACGGCTGTTGTGCTGCTGCGGCAAGCCGCTGATCCCGTGCACACTTTCTGGACACCACGGTCCCCCTTGTCTAAAAGCGTGCGGGGACAAATGACCTGTTTTCAGGCGAATCCCCGGTGATTTTGCGATTGGACCGATATGAGCGGCGTTAACGAGATCAGGTCGGCTTTCCTGAACTTCTTCAAGGCGAACGGCCACGAGATCGTGCCGTCGTCTCCGCTCGTGCCGCGCAACGACCCGACCCTGATGTTCACCAATGCCGGCATGGTGCAGTTCAAGAATGTCTTCACCGGTGTCGAGAAGCGGCCCTATCTGCGCGCCACCACCTCGCAGAAATGCGTGCGGGCGGGGGGCAAGCACAACGACCTCGACAATGTCGGCTACACCGCGCGGCATCTCACCTTCTTCGAGATGCTCGGCAATTTCTCGTTCGGCGACTACTTCAAGGAGCGCGCGATCGAGCTCGCCTGGAACCTGATCACCAGGGAATTCGGTCTGAAAAAGGACAAGCTGCTCGTCACCATCTATTACGATGACGACGAGGCGGCGGGTCACTGGAAGAAAATCGCTGGTCTGCCGGATGACCGCATCATCCGCATTTCGACCTCGGACAATTTCTGGGCGATGGGAGACACGGGGCCGTGCGGTCCGTGCTCCGAGATCTTCATCGATCGCGGCGAACGCATCTGGGGCGGACCTCCGGGCAGCCCGGAGGAGGACGGCGATCGCTTCCTCGAATTCTGGAACCTTGTATTCATGCAGTACGAGCAAGTGACGAAGGAGGAGCGCCTGCCGCTGCCGCGTCCCTCGATCGACACCGGCATGGGACTGGAACGCATGGCCTGCATTCTGCAGAGCGTCGACAGCGTCTTCGAGACCGACCTTTTCCGTCATTTGATCGATGCGACCGCGTCTGCCCTCGGGACCGGCCCGCAGGAGCAGACCGTCGGCTCGTTCCGGGTCATCGCCGACCATTTGCGCTCATCGGCCTTCCTTATCGCCGACGGCGTATTGCCGTCGAACGAAGGCCGCGGCTATGTTTTACGCCGGATCATGCGCCGCGCGATGCGCCATGCGCAGCTGCTCGGTGCGCAAGAGCCGCTGATGCATCGGCTGGTGTGGGCACTGGTGCGCGAGATGGGCCAGGCTTTTCCGGAGCTGGTGCGCGCAGAGAAACTGATCGAGGAAACGCTGAATCTGGAAGAAGCCCGCTTCCGCAAGACGCTGGAACGGGGACTGTCGATCCTCGACGAGAAGAGCGCGGGCCTGAAGAAGGGCGACATGTTCGACGGTGATACGGCGTTTACGCTGTACGACACCTATGGCTTTCCGCTCGACCTCACGCAGGATGCGCTGAAATCGCGCGGCATCGGCGTCGATATCGCCTCCTTCACCGACGCCATGGACCGGCAGCGCGAAAAGGCGCGCGCGGCATGGGCGGGAAGCGGCGATACCGCCACCGAGAATATCTGGTTTCCGTTGCGCGAAAAACTCGGCGCCACCGAATTCCTGGGCTACGAGACCGAGACCGCCGAGGGCGTGGTCGGCGCGCTGGTAAAGGAAGGTCACGAGGTCGAAAGCCTCAAGCCCGGCGAGACCGGCGCGATCGTTATGAACCAGACACCGTTCTATGCAGAGTCGGGCGGCCAGGTCGGCGATTCCGGCGTGATGACCGGCGAGGGCGTCCGCTTCCGTGTCACCGAAACCCAGAAGAAAGCCGGCGACCTGTTCGTGCATCTCGGCACGCTGGAGCAGGGCATCTTGAAGCCGGGCGCGGCGCTGCTGCTCGAAGTCGACCATGCGCGCCGTTCTTCGATCCGCCGCAATCATTCGGCGACGCATCTGCTGCACGAGGCGCTGCGGCAGGTGCTCGGCGATCACATCGCCCAGCGTGGCTCGCTGGTGGCGCCGGACCGCCTGCGCTTCGACTTCGTTCATCCCAAGCCGATCACGGCGGAGGAACTGAGCCGGATCGAGGATATCGCCAACGACGTGGTGCTGGAGAATGACGAGGTCACCACGCGCCTGATGGCGGTGGATGACGCCCGCGAGGCGGGGGCACGCGCGCTGTTCGGGGAAAAATACGGCGACGAGGTGCGCGTGGTTTCAATGGGCAAGACGGCGCGCGAGCACGGGGCCAATGCGCTCGGCTGGTCGGTGGAATTGTGCGGCGGCACCCATGTGCGGCGGACGGGCGACATCGGCCTGATTTCGGTGACCGGTGAAAGTGCGGTCGCCTCCGGCGTACGCCGGATCGAGGCGCTGACCGGACGCCATGCGCGCAAGCACGCCAACGAGACCATGGCGCTGGCGAAAACCGCCGCCGCGGAATTGCGCACCACGGTAGAGGAGGTGCCGGCGCGGATCACGGCGCTGATGGAGGAGCGCAAGCGACAGGAGCGCGACCTGTCGGATGCGCGCAAGAGGCTTGCGATGGGCGGCGGCGCGCAAGGCGCGAACGGATCGGCGGTGGGCACAGCCGGCGTGCGCGAAGTCGGCGACGTCAAGCTGATGGCGCGCGCGGTCGAAGGCATCGAGATGAAGGATCTCAAGAGCCTCGCCGATGACGGCAAGAAGCAGCTCGGCTCCGGCGTGGTCGCCATCGTCGGCGTCACCGCGGACGGCAAGGCTGGCGTCGTGGTCGGCGTCACCGCCGATCTCACCTCGCGCTATAACGCCGTCCACCTGGCGCGGGTTGCTTCCGTCGTGCTCGGCGGCAAGGGCGGCGGTGGACGTCCCGACATGGCGCAGGCCGGCGGGCCCGACGGCGCCAAGGCGGATGCGGCGCTTTCCGCCATCGAAAAGGCGATGGCCGGCGCCTGACGATTACCTCAACGCGCGCCCTTCAGCGTGCAGGAGGTCGAGCAGGTCGCCCGGGTTCCATGGTCGCATTTGATGCAGGCGCCCATGCATTGATCCATGACTTTGGGATTGAAGGAGGGATAAAGCTCGGCCGCGCATTTGCTCGAGACCGAGCCCGTCACCTCGTCGTCGCCGGAGCAGGACATCATCAACAAGGCCGCGGCGATCAAAACAGCGAAGCGTTTCACGAACCCCTCCTGTCAATGTTCGATATCTCTGCGCCACGGCGCATCCCGGCGACGCCTGTTCACCGCCATCTTGCCGGACGAGATTGCACCGGCGCGGTGATTCCCGCCAGCCGGCACCGCAAAAGATGGTTGCCGAATCGGAAAAGCTATTTCGGTTCCAGGAACGGGGCGACCACTTCCCGGGTCTCCTTGCTCGGGACCACCGGCACGATCTCGAAGCTCATGCCAAAACCCCGGCAGTTCAGGACCCATTCCTGCAGCTTACGCGCGTCGTCGCATTCCATCAGCTGGAAGCAGCGGTCGAAATTGGGCTCGATCCAGCTGCCGAGATATGTCAGCCCCTCAGGAAATTCGATCCCCTCGTCGCGCACGCGCCGGTAGACCGGGATCGGGTCGCGGTCTTTAAAGCGCTCGATGACCATGAACAGCATGGGCGGCCTCACCCCTTGCGCAGGAACACATAGTCCGTGGAGTAGGGCGCGCTGCGGAAGGCGCCGGCGGTGTCGCACCCGCCCTTCAGGTTGCCGCCCTCGGTATGGATCCGCTGCACGGTCGTGACGCCGCTGAGGATGCCGCTGCCACGATGCGAAGCCACATCGAGCCTGAGCCAGGGAATATCGGCCGGTGTCGCGCCCGGAACGCTGGCTGCGACCTTGCCGACCACGGCGCTGCCGTCGCTGTCCTCCCAGCTCGGGCCGGCATAGTGGCGGCCGACAGTCTTGCCGTCGGAAAGCAGTGTCGCGATGGGTTCGCGGAACGACCACGCCAGCTTGCCGTCAGTGCCGGCCTTGCATTCGTACACCTGCGCGCCCTCGGCGTGCACGCTGAGCAAGACGGTTTCTCCCGGCGCCGTGATGGCGTCGGGCAGGGTCTCGGCGGCGCATGCGCCGAAGAGTGACCCCGCCAGCAGCAGGGCAAGCGCGCAACTCCGGAACGGTGACACGGCGGCGCCTTTCGGCTTCGTCGCGAGATCGAGCGCTGCGGCGTCAGACATTTTCCGGCGCCATCGCTTTGGTGAGGTTTTCCGCGACCTTGTCGAGGAAGCCGGTGGTAGAGAGCCAGCGCTGGTCGGCGCCGACCAGGAGCGCAAGATCCTTGGTCATGTAGCCGGCCTCGACGGTCTCGACACAGACCTTTTCCAGCGTAGCCGCAAATTTGGCCAGCGCCGCGTTGTTGTCGAGCTTGGCGCGATGCGCTAGGCCGCGGGTCCAGGCGAAGATCGAGGCGACCGAATTGGTCGAGGTCTCCTTGCCCTTCTGATGCTCGCGGTAATGCCGCGTCACGGTGCCGTGGGCGGCCTCGGCTTCCACCGTCTTGCCGTCCGGCGTCATCAGCACCGAAGTCATCAGGCCGAGCGAGCCGTAGCCTTGCGCAACCGTATCCGACTGCACGTCGCCGTCATAATTCTTGCAGGCCCAGACGTAGCCGCCCGACCATTTCATGGCGGCGGCGACCATGTCGTCGATCAGGCGATGTTCGTAGGTGATCTTCTTGGCGTCGAACTGGGCCTTGAATTCCTTGTCGAAAATGTCCTGGAAGATGTCCTTGAAGCGCCCGTCATAGACCTTGAGGATGGTGTTCTTGGTCGACAGATAGACCGAATAGCCTTTCGAGAGGCCCATGTTGAGCGAGGCGCGCGCGAAATCGGCGATCGAATCGTCGAGATTGTACATCCCCATCGCAATCCCGGCGCTCGGGGACTTGTAGACCTCCCGCTCGATCACCTGGCCGTCCTCGCCGACGAATTTCATCGTTAGCGTACCCTTGCCCGGGAATTTGAAGTCGGTGGCGCGGTACTGGTCGCCGAAGGCGTGGCGGCCGATGATGATCGGCTTGGTCCAGCCCGGCACCAGCCGCGGCACGTTGCGGCAGATGATCGGCTCGCGGAACACCACGCCGCCGAGGATGTTGCGGATGGTGCCGTTCGGCGATTTCCACATCTCCTTCAGGCCGAATTCCTTCACCCGGCCCTCGTCGGGGGTGATGGTGGCGCATTTGACGCCGACGCCGACCTTCTTGATGGCGTTGGCGGCATCCACCGTGACCTGGTCGTTGGTCTTGTCTCGGTTTTCCATCCCGAGGTCGAAATACATCAGGTTGATGTCGAGAAACGGGGTGATCAGCTTGTCCTTGATGTATTGCCAGATGATCCGGGTCATCTCGTCGCCATCGAGTTCGACGACGGGGTTGGTCACCTTGATTTTTGCCATGGGGAGGAGGGCCTTTTTGGGAATAGCGCGTTGGGACGGAGGGTGCTGCCCGCGCTATAGCACTGCCGAAGCTGCGGCGAAAGCCGAGCCGTTATGCACTTTCAGCCCATCTTTTAGCTCAGAGCCTCGGTTCTGATGGAGCAGAACCGAGGCTCTATCTCTTTAATTTTTGACGCGTTTTCTTCACGCGAACCGGTGCCCACTTCGCTCGAAAACGCTTTAGAACGCCGCCTGGGTGGCGGTGCCCGCCACCACATACCAGGTGACGAACAGGCCGCAGATCAGCGCGCCCGGCAGGCTGGAGCCGGTGCGCCGCCAGGTGAAGGTCGCGATCACGGCGCAGATCGCGAGCAGCGGTAAGAACTGGATCGCCACGATGGTGGAAAGCGGCACGAAGCCGGGATCGGGCAGCGGGTTGAACAGCTTTCCGGATAGAAACAGCGTGCCGTATTGCAGGACCAATAGCGCGATGAAGCCCAGGGTCAGCGCCAGGACGTTGGTCAGATAGAGCGTGGCGCGGCCCGCGCCCAAGGTCGAGAAATTCCGGTGCAGCACATGCAGGGCGATCGCGAAAAACGCCGTGAACGGCAGGAGATAGATCAGGAAGATCAGGAACTGGTTTGCGTTCATCAGCTTGAGTGCGACGATCCAGAACCGGAAATCGATCTTGAAGGCGAGATCGGCCAGCCACAACGCGGCATAGCCGACGATGATGGTTGCGATCGCGATCAGGATCGATGGCACGACAATGCCGCCCCGGCTGGCGCGCTTGGGCGCGAACGGCATCAGGGCCAATGTGATCAGCCCGTTGATGATCGCCCAGATCATGATCTGGTTGGTGATGCCCTGGGGCAGGTAGGCGGACGGCTTTACGAATGTGCCGGCCAGCGCGAAGGCAGGATAATAGGTTAGCGCGGGAATTGCGGCCGTCAGCAGGAATGCCGCGGTCCAGTGTCCGCCGGACGCGGCCGGCGGCGCCGGCACGGAGCCATCGGCGATCTCGGGCAATCTCAGATGCGAAAACAAGGGCGCCTCGAGCAGCCCGTCGAATACCCCGAGCAGCAGCACGACAAAGCCGATCAGCGCGATCAGCGTGCCGATTTCCTTTCGGTACCAGATCTGGTCGTCGGATGGTTTCGGGGTGCCGCCCTGCAAGGTCCTGGCGAACCAGTCGAGGCTGTAGCCGATCGCCTTCGGCGAAATGTGCTCGGCCGGATGCGTCATCGCGGGCGTGTAGAGCACCCGTGCGGTGCCTTGCGCGATGTCGCCATAGACCTTGCCGGGTACGACCGGCCCTTGGGTGCCGAACAGCGCCCAGAGCTTTGGACTTTGGGTGACGTCGCGGGCCCGCTCCACGCCCCACATCAGGTTGGAAAATTCCTCGTATTGCGCGAACACGAGCGCGACATTTTTCGGCCAGCTGGCGGTGCCCTCGGCGGCGAACGGCTTGCCGGTGGACGAGCCCTCCAGCACCATCGATTTGTAGTCATTGGGCATGGCCGTCGCGGCCGCCAGGATGGTCCAGCCGCCCATCGAGTGGCCCTCCATCCCGATATTGTTCTTGTCGACGAAATCGAGGCTGCGCAGATGCGCCAATCCGTCGGGCCCGCCAAAGCCATTGGCGAAGGCGGGCGGGTCGCTGTAGCCGTGGCCGGTCTGGTCGATCGCGAGCACCACATAGCCGCGGCGGGCGAATTCGATGGCAAAGCCGTCCTGGGTTTCGCGTGAATTGATGTAGCCGTGGACCGCGAGGATACCGGGGGCCGGGGTCTGGGCGGTCGCATTCGGCGGAATGTAGAGCAGGGCGCTCATGGTGTTGCCCTTGGCGCCCTTGAAGCGAATATCCTCGATCCGGATGCCGCCCGCTGTCTGCGTCAGGTAGGCCAGCACGCCGCCGGCCAGAACCAGGATCACGCCGGCAATCGCCAACGACCATCTTCGGCGCATGGTGGCCTCCCTGTCCCCGAGCCTTGATCCGGCCCGTGGGTTCGTTTTGCAGCTTTGTTTTGTTTGTGATTGATACCGTAACCGAACGACGAATGCCCGCAAGCAGGCCTGCGGCAGGCGGCGCAGTTGAGGTTTTGAGTGAAAATCAGAAAGTCCGCCTAAGCTGATAATATAGCTTGAGAAAAGCTGGCGGACCGGCGATCGGATGGCGGCCGCGCTCATGGTGCGAAATCGGCTTCCTCGGAGCTCGATTCAAACCTGGAGATCGAACCAGAAAGTGAAGTGAGATGTCCGGCTCGGGCACCGACAAGACCAAATCAGGCCTCGCATTGGCCGGCCCCGTTGTGATCCTGGTTGAGCCGCAGCTCGGCGAGAACATCGGCATGGCCGCGCGCGCGATGGGCAATTTCGCGCTGACGCGGCTGCGCATCGTCAACCCGCGCGATGGCTGGCCCAACCTCAGCGCGCAGCGGGCGGCTGCCGGCGCCGACCATATCCTGGATTGGGCGGAGCTGTTCGACACCGTCGGGCAGGCGGTCGCCGATTGCACGCTGCTGTTCGCCACTACCGCCCGCGCCCACGACCAGGCCAAGCCGGTGGTGTCGCCCGAGGTGGCGGCCCGCGAGATGGCCGGCCGGATCGAGGCGGGCGGGGTGGTCGGCATCCTGTTCGGCCGCGAGCGCTATGGCTTGCAGAACGAGGAGGTGGCGCTCGCCAACCGCATCATCACCTTTCCGGTCAATCCGGGTTTTGCCTCGCTCAACCTGGCGCAGGCGGTGCTGTTGATCGGCTATGAATGGTTCAAGCTGCAGACTAAGGGCGCGCTGCCGTTTGCGATGCCCGAGCGTTCCGAGCCCGCCTCGCAGCACCAGATGCAGGCCTTCTTCGACAATCTGGTGCGCGAACTCGACCGGGTCGAATTCCTGCGCCCGGCCGAGAAGCGCGAGACCATGCTGGTGAACTTGCGCAACATCTTTATCCGCATGGACCCGACCAAGCAGGACATGCACACCCTGCACGGCGTGGTGATGGCGATCGCGGAGGGACGCAAAGGTCCGGCCAAGGGCGGCGTGCTCGATGGCGAACAGGCGACGCGCCTGCGCGCGCTGCTCGCCGAGCACGGGCAGGGCGCCGCACCCTCGGAAAGCGGCACGGTGCGCGGGCTGGCGCGGCTGTTGCGCCGAAATCCGACCGATGCGGAACGCATCCTGTGGCAGGCGCTGCGGAGCGATCGGCGCTTCGCCGGAAAGTTCAAGCGCCAGACGCCCGTCGGCCGGCACATTCCGGATTTTGTCTCGTTCGTTCACCGGATCGCGATCGAACTGATCAATCCGGACGAGACTGACGGCATCGCGGGCGACCGCGCGGCGCGGCGGGCGTGGCTGGAGGCGCGCGACTACCGGGTGATCGACATGAAGGTCGCCGATGTCGAGGGTGATCTCGCCGGGCAGCTCGACCGGCTGGAGGCGGGTCTTCTGGAAGCCCGCTAGGGAAGCACCAGCGATCTGGCGCTCCGGGTGCGGCGCGGCGGGTGCCGCAGGGCCTTACCAAAAAATCGCAAAACAACCCCATGCAAAGTAGAAGCCTCGACTCAAAATCGAGCTCCGAAAGGAGTGCTGGTTCGATTCCGGCCAGGGCACCAGATAAGAAGAAGTGGGGTGGGTAGAGGCGCCCTGCGCCGTGCCCACCATCTTTTTCGATCGTTGCATTGAATGGTGGGCACGCTTCGCTTTGCCCACCCTACTGTCTAGTCAGTTCACCGTCATTGCGAGGAGCGAAGCGACGAAGCAATCCACTGTCGCGTGACCCAACATGGATTGCTTCGCTTCGCTCGCAATGACGGTCTTGTCGGTCAGCCTCACACCGCCATCAGCTGCGCGGATGCGGCGGCCGCACGTTTCGGTTTCCTGGTCTTGGCCGGCGGCAGCAGCGAGCACGCGGCAAGTCCCGCGGTATCCGCGACGCCGGGATCGCCCGACACCATCGCCGCGACGATGGCGCCGTCGATCAATAGCGCGAGCTGATGCGCCAGCACTTCCGGCTCCGCCGCGCCCATCTCGCCGGCGAGTTTTTCGATGTGGGCGAGAACCACCTTCTTGTGGCGCAGCGCGATGTTGCGAAACTGCTTCTGGTCCTTGTCGTGTTCGGCCACTGCATTGATGAAGGGGCAGCCGTAAAAACGTTCCTCGCCGAACCAGATCTTCAGCGCCGGAAAGATCCGCGCAAGCTTGGTCTGCGGATCGCCGCCGCCGGCCTCGATCGCGCCGATGAACCATTCGCGCCACTGCTTGCCCTCGCTTTCGAGCACCGCGTGCACGAGATTGGTCTTCGAGCCGAACAGCTTGTAGAGCGTGGTCTTCGCGGTGCCGGCCTCGTCGATGATGGCGTCGATGCCGGTGGCATTGATGCCGTTCTTGCAGAACAGATGCGTCGCGGCGCTGAGCAAGCGCCCGCGCGCGGATTCTTCATCGCCTGCGGCGTGCGCCGCGGCCACCTTCTTCCTCGAAACTGATTTGCCCATGCGCTGCAGTTAATCGGACCGCGGCGGAATCATCAAGACGCATCTTGATCTGCCCAAAAAAAACGCGGCGAAGCGTCGATTGCATTGCGATTGAGCAAGCCCCCGCTGATCGATTCCTGGGCAGGGGACGCTAAGGGACTTCAACACTTCGCGTTTTCCCCCGCGCCTCATCTGGCACGCTTCATGCAGGAAACAGACCGTTCGGTATCCTACCCCCTAGGGAGAAAACAGATGACCGCGGTCGCTCAAAAAACGGTGCTTACAGGCTGCCTCGCCCCGATCGACAGACAGGGGCTGGAGCAGCTCATTGCGAACGGCAAGGCCAATCCGAAGGTCATCAAGACCTTGAAATGCAAGACGGTGGCCGAGGGCAAGTTCCGCCACGCCAACTACATCCGCAACCTGCCGCCCTACATCGTCGACGAGCCGCCGGGGCTGCTCGGCGACGACACCGCGCCGAATCCGTCGGAGGCCTCATTGGCCGCGCTCGGCTCCTGCCTCGCGGTCGGGTTGCACGCCAATGCCGTGCATCGCGGCTGGATCGTCAACAAGCTCGAACTGCAGCTCGAGGGCGACCTCAACATCACCGCGGTCTGGGGCACCGGCGACGTCAGCGAGAAGCCGGTCGGCTTCACCGACGTGCGGATCAAGGTCGACATGGAGTGCGAGGGCGTCCCGCACAGCGAGATCGACGCGCTGGTGGCCCATGTCAAGAAATGGTCGCCGGTCGCCAACACTTTTACCCGCCCGGTGAATCTCGAAGTCAGCGCTTAACCGTCCTTTTTCGAAACTGCTCGCTCGGAGCCAGTGATGAACAGAGTAGCCGCATCGCGATTATCGGTGGTGGAAGACAGCGATCTTCCGCCGGCATCGATCGCCGATGCGGTCGCTTCCATCGCGCGGAACGAGCTGGCGCCGCTTGCCGCCGACATCGACAGCGGCGCCCTCTATCCGGCGGATTTGCTGCGGCGTCTGGGCGGTGCCGGCGCCTGGGGCAGCCATCGTCCGGACAGCCGTGGCGCGGCCGATCTGCGTTGCGCCATTGCCTCGATCGCAGCCCTTGGCGAGGTCTGCGGCGCCACCGCCTTCATGGCGTGGTGCCAGAACACGCTCGCCTGGTATGCGATGAATTCGAGCAATCCGGCGCTTGCCGGATTTGCCGATGACGTTGCGAGCGGAAAGATCCTCGGCGGCACCGGGCTTTCCAATCCGATGAAGAGTTTTTTCGGCATCGAGAAACTCAAATTGAAGGGAGGCCGGACCGAAGGCGGTTATATCGTGCGCGGCGCGCTGCCCTGGGTCTCGAACCTCGGCCGCGATCATTTCTTCGGCACGATCTTCGAGGTCGAGGACCGGCCTGGCGAGATCGTGATGTTTCTCGCCGATTGTTCGGACCCTTCGATCACGCTGCAGCCGTGCAAGCCGTTCCTCGCGATGGACGGCACCGGCACCTATGGCGTGCAATTCCGTGACGCCTTCGTCCCCGACGGTTTGATCCTGGCGGAGGCGGCCGCCCCCTATGTGAAGAAAATCCGCGCCGGTTTCGTACTGCTGCAGGCCGGCATGGCGATCGGCCTGATCCGCGACTGCATCGCGATCATGAACGAGGTCGAGGGTTCGCTCGGTCACGTCAATCGCTATCTGCCGCAACAGCCGGCCGATTTTCAGGGCCTGCTGTCGGACCTTGAATCGCACACGATGACGCTGGCGCGCGATCCCTACAATGCCGACGACGGCTATTGGCGCGCGGTCGTCGACCTTCGCCTGCAGGCCGGCGATGCCGCCGTCGCCGCCGCGCATGCGGCGATGCTTCATTGCGGCGCGCGCGGTTACCTGAAGAGCCATCGCGCCCAGCGCCGGCTGCGCGAGGCCTATTTCGTCGCCATCGTCACTCCCGCCACCAAGCAGCTTCGCAAGATGCTGCACGACGTCTGAGTTTCGCACCAAAGGGATTTTCAGATCGACCCTAACCTTCAACCACAAAACAGGAGAGGCCTGCCATGACGGACGTTCTGATTACTGCCGGCGAACTCGCCGATCTCACCGCCAAGGAACCCTGCGTGATCATCGACACGCGAAATCCCAATGCCTATGGCGCCGGGCACATCCCGAACGCCGTGAACGTGCACGAAATCTTCACCTATCTGGCGACCTCGACGCCGGAGGGCATGACTGAGCTGAAGACGAAATTCGCCGATGCGTTCGGCAAGGCCGGGCTGTCGGGCAAGGAAACCGCTGTCATCTACGAGCAGTCGATGAACTCCGGCTTCGGCCAGTCCTGCCGCGGCTATTATCTCCTGGCCATGCTCGGCTATCCCAAGGTCAAGGTGCTGCACGGCGGATTCGACGCCTGGGCGGCCAAGGGCCTGCCGGTCACGACCGACCTGCCGAAGCCGGCAGCCGCGTCGTTCTCGATCGTGCCCGAGGCCGGCGACATCCTGATCGATGCGAAAACCATGCTGGCGGCGGTCGGCAAGCCCGGCATCGCGCTGCTCGACGTGCGCGATGTCGATGAATGGATCGGCGACAGCTCTTCGCCCTACGGCAAGGATTTCTGTCCGCGCAAGGGGCGCATCCCCGGCGCGGTCTGGCTCGAATGGTACCGCATGATGAAGCCGACCGCGGAAGGACCGCGCTTCAAGTCGAAAGACGAGATCCTGGCGGAGTGCGCGACCGTCGGCATTTCGCAGAACACGCCGGTCTATCTCTATTGCTTCAAGGGCGCGCGGGCGTCGAACACCTTCCTCGCGCTCAAGAATGCCGGGGTCAAGGACGTGCGGATGTACTTCGGCTCGTGGAACGAATGGTCGCGCGATCCCTCGCTGCCGATCGAGGAAGGCCTGCCGACGGACGTCAGGCTGACCGAAAAGGCGGCATAAAAACTGCATGCTTTTTCACCGTCTGGCCGCGTTGCCGCGGTCGGGCGGTGAATCCGCTGGAAGTGGCGGGTCTGCCCTTTGGTTTTTTCGGCACCACGCAAAGGAATGGGGCATGTCCACCTTCGACGATCCGTTTGACGCCGACCGCAAGCTGTCACGCGGCACCTGCGTGTGCGGCCGGCACGGCTCGCCGGCCGAGCACGATGCCGTGGCGCCGGCGTTGCGCTGCGAGCCGGCGCCGTCGGAGCAAAAGCGTTACGAGGGGGTGGTAGCCTCCGCCGTCATGCGCGCGGTGTTTCCGAAAGACGCGGCGCGCCGGGCGTTCCTCAAGTCGGTCGGCGCATCGACCGCGCTCGCCGCGGTCTCGCAATTCTTCCCGCTTCGGACCGCGACCGAGGCCTTTGCCGAGGGCGTACCGGAGAAGAAAGACCTCAAGGTCGGCTTCATTCCGATCACCTGCGCAACGCCGATCATCATGGCCGCCCCGCTCGGCTTCTATGCCAAACATGGTCTCAACGTCGAAGTGGTGAAGACCGCCGGCTGGGCCGTGATCCGCGACAAGACCCTGAACAAGGAATATGACGCCGCCCACATGCTGGCGCCGATGCCGATTGCGATCACGCTTGGCCTCGGCGCTACCGCCATCCCCTTCACGGTGCCGGCGATCGAGAACATCAACGGCCAGGGCATTACGCTCGCCATCAAGCACAAGGACAAGCGGAATCCTGCGGACTGGAAGGGCATGAAGTTCGCCATTCCGTTCGACTATTCGATGCACAATTACCTGCTGCGCTATTATCTCGCCGAGCACGGGCTCGATCCCGATACCGACGTGCAATTGCGCTCGGTGCCGCCGCCGGAAATGGTCGCCAATCTGCGAGCCGAGAACATCGACGGCTTCCTTGCGCCCGACAACATCTGCCAGCGCGCGATCTATGACGGGGCCGGCTTCATGCACATCCTGTCCAAGGAGATCTGGGACGGCCATCCCTGCTGCAGTTTCGCGGCCAGCCGGGAATTCATCACGACCTCGCCGAACAGTTTTGCCGCGCTGACGCGGGCGATCGTCGACGCCACCGCCTATGCTTCCAAAGCCGAGAACCGCAAGGAGATCGCGGAAGCCATCGCGCCGGCGAACTATATCAACGCTCCTGTCACGGTGCTGGAGCAGGTGTTGACGGGGACGTATGCGGACGGGCTCGGCGGTGTCAAGACCGACGCCAAGCGCGTCGATTTCGATCCGTTCCCCTGGCAATCCTTCGCGGTCTGGATGCTCACGCAAATGAAGCGCTGGGGCCAGATCAAGGGCGATGTCGATTACAAGCAGGTCGCCGAGCAGGTCTATCTCGCCACCGACACCGCCAAGCTGATGACCGAGATGGGGCTGAGCCCGCCTTCGACTTCGTACAAGTCGTTCGCGGTGATGGGCAAGACCTTCGATCCGCAAAAGCCCGACGATTATCTCGCAAGCTTCAAGATCAGGAAGGCGTCGTGAGTTTGCACCCGTCGTCCCGGCCTAGTGCGCAATTGCGCACGGGGGCCGGGACCCATAACCACAGGCGTGGCTTGATGCGGAAGGTGTCTGCGACCGTGCCAAACGAAAAGTCACGGCGTACCGGCCTTCGCCGGGACGACTCGGTGAGGGGTCGCGCGCTATGACCGCCTCCCTCCGTTTCCGCGCAGGCGTCGTCTCCGTCGCGCTTTTCCTGGCCTTCATCGGCGTCTGGCATATCGCCACCCGCGGCACCGGCGCGGTGGCGACGATGAGCCCGGAATACGCCAGGCTGATGGGCGCGACCGCGACGCAGGGCAAGTCGGTGATGCCGGGTCCGCTGGATGTCGGTGCGAAGCTGTGGCAGCACCTGAAGCGGCCGTTCTACGATAACGGGCCGAACGACAAGGGGCTGGGCATCCAGCTCGGTTATTCCATCGCGCGGGTGGGCCTCGGCTACCTTCTCGCCGTCATCGTCGCGATCCCGCTCGGCTTTTTGATCGGGATGTCGCCCCTGATCAACAAGGCGCTCGATCCCTTCATCCAGATTTTGAAACCGATCTCGCCGCTGGCCTGGATGCCGCTCGCGCTCTACACCATCAAGGATTCCGGACTGTCGGCGATCTTCGTCATTTTCATCTGCTCGGTATGGCCGATGCTGCTCAATACCGCGTTCGGCGTCGCCGCGGTGCGCAAGGAATGGATCAACGTGGCGCGGACGCTGGAGGTCGGCACCGTCAGGCGCGCCTTTACCGTGATCCTGCCGGCGGCTGCGCCGACGATTCTGACGGGTATGCGGATCTCGATCGGGATTGCCTGGCTCGTGATCGTCGCCGCCGAGATGCTGGTCGGCGGCACCGGCATCGGCTACTTCGTCTGGAACGAGTGGAACAACCTCTCGATCACCAATGTCATCATTGCGATTCTGCTGATCGGCGTGGTCGGCATGCTGCTCGACCAGATTCTCGCGCGCTGCACCGCCATGGTCACGTTTCCGGAGTGATCGAGATGGAGCATCCAGGCATCGGCGCTTCTTCACCTCGCCCCGCTTGCGGGGAGAGGTCGGATCATCGCGAAGCGATGATCCGGGTGAGGGGGACTCTCCGCGAACTGAGCTCGTTGAGGCAGCCCCTCACCCCAACCCTCTCCCCGCGAAGGGCGGGGCGAGGGAGCGCACTTCCCGCAGGGAAACGGCGCGCATGAACTCAAGCAAGTTCATCTCCATCGAGGGCATCGCCAAGCGCTATCCCGGCGCCGACGGTGGCGAGATCGCGGTGTTCGAGAATCTCTGGCTGTCGATGGCGCGCGGGGAATTCGGCTGCGTGATCGGCCATTCCGGCTGCGGCAAGACCACGGTGCTGAACATCCTCGCCGGCCTCGATGAGCCGAGCGAAGGCACCGTGATCGTCGATGGGCAGGCGATCGAGGGCACCAGCCTCGACCGCGCCGTGATCTTCCAGAGTCATGCGCTGTTGCCGTGGCGCACGGTGCTCGGCAACGTCGCCTATGCCGTGACCTCGAAATGGCGCAACTGGGACCGCGCCAGGGTCAAGGCGCATACGCAGAAGTTCATCGATCTCGTGGGCCTGACCGGCGCCGAGCACAAGCGGCCGTCGGAACTGTCCGGCGGCATGAAGCAGCGCGTCGGCATTGCGCGCGCGCTTTCGATCACGCCCAAGATCATGCTGATGGACGAGCCGTTCTCGGCGCTGGATGCGCTGACGCGCGGCACGCTGCAGGACGAGGTGCGCCGCATCTGCCTGGAAACCGGCCAGACCGCGTTCATGATCACCCACGACGTCGATGAGGCGATCTATCTCGCCGACAGGATTTTCCTGATGACCAACGGCCCCGGCGCGGTGCTGGCCGAGGTCGTGGAAAATCCGCTGCCGAAGGACCGCGGCCGCACCGATCTGCACCGGCATCCGCTCTACTATGCGGTGCGCAACCACATCGTTGATTTTCTGGTCAGCCGCAGCAAGACTTTTGCAGCCGATATGCCCGATCACGATCCGCGCCATGTGCCGTTGGTGCGGATCGGCAAGCCGGAATTGGTGATCGCGTCGGTGTCTAATGCACCGCATGAAGAATCAAAGCAGGCGTCATGGCCGGGCTTGTCCCGGCCATCCACGTCTTCGTAGGTTTCGGCAAGAAAGACGTGGATGCCCGCGACAAGCGCGGGCATGACGAGAAAGGGAGAGACCATGAAACGATCCGACCTCACCGAAAAGCTGCTCGACATCAAGCGCGAGAAGGGCTGGAGCTGGAAGCATATCTGCGAAAAGATCGGCGGCTATTCCGAAGTGCTGATCGTCGGCGCCATCCTCGGCCAGATGAAGCTGACGAAGCCGCAGGCCGCCAACGCCGGCGAATTGTTCGCCCTGTCCAAATCCGAGACCGCGATGCTCAACGAAGTGCCGATGCGTGGCGAGGGCACGCCTATGCCGCCGACCGATCCGCTGATCTATCGCTTCTACGAGCTGGTGATGGTCAACGGTCCGGCCTGGAAGGCGCTGATCGAGGAGGAATATGGCGACGGCATCATGTCGGCGATCGATTTCGACATGGTGATGGAACGGCTGCCCAATCCCAAGGGCGACCGCGTCAAGATCACGATGTCGGGAAAATTCCTGCCCTACAAATATTATGGCGCGACGGGGAATGTGCCGGAGTATGGGTTCAAGGAGGGGTGAGGCCGCTTCGCCGTCGTCCTTCGAGGCGCGCAAGAGCGCGCACCTCAGGATGACGGCTACGCTCTCTAAATCGTCATCCTGAGGTGCGAGCCTCTTCGGCGAGCCTCGAAGGATGGCGATCGGGCGAGACGCTTACGTCCCCGCGTTCACCTGCGCGATGGCCTGCGGCATCAATTCGTCCATCCTGACGCGGATCTGCGCTTCCGTGATGGCGACGTCCTTGGCGGCCAGATCGGCGATCACCTTGCGAATCACGCCGGCTTCGCCACCGTCAACGTCCGTGGCAACCACGGTTTTGGCGTAGTCGCTGGCGGCCTCGCCCGACGATCCCAGCTTTTCGGCAACCCACAGCCCGAGCAGCTTGTTACGGCGCGCTTCGGCCTTGAACTTCATTTCCTCGTCATGCGCGAACTTGTTCTCGAAACCTTCCTCGCGTCTGTCAAATGTGGTCATGATGAAAGGTTCCGATTCCGGGGGCGGAATGGCTCTATCTGCTTCATTGCAGCAGATCGCCTCGATGCTTAAATAGAGGGGCGAAATGGTTAAGACAACAGCCGGAAAGCCGCAGGCGGCACGGTAAAACTCAAGCCCCGGGGGACCGGATCGATTGTACTGGGTAGACCAATCAGATAGGTTGGATTCCAGGCCCGGTTCTCGTTCTGTTTCCCGTTCCTGGCCTTCACGGCAGCTCCGTCGTGGGTCGCAATCCCTAGGTCATCCGGAGCACACCAAATTCATGGATTTCAACAACACACGGTACATCCCAATGAGCCGTCGACGCCGCATTTATGAAGGCAAGGCCAAGGTGCTTTACGAAGGACCGGAGCCGGGCACCCTGATCCAGCACTTCAAGGACGATGCGACCGCGTTCAATGCCAAGAAACACCAGGTGATCGAGGGCAAGGGCGTCCTCAACAACCGGATTTCGGAGTACCTGTTTCAACACCTCAACGATATCGGGGTGCCGACCCATTTCATCCGCCGCCTCAACATGCGCGAGCAGCTGATTCGCGAGGTCGAGATCGTGCCGCTGGAGGTCGTGGTGCGGAATGTCGCGGCCGGATCGCTGTCGCAGCGGCTCGGCATCGAGGAAGGTACCCAGCTGCCGCGCTCGATCATCGAATTCTACTACAAGAACGACCAGCTCAACGACCCCATGGTGTCGGAAGAGCACATCACGGCGTTCGGCTGGGCGACCCCGCAGGAAATCGACGACATCATGGCGCTGGCGATTCGCGTCAACGACTTCCTCACCGGACTGTTTTTGGGCATCGGCATCCGTCTGGTCGATTTCAAGATGGAATGCGGCCGGCTGTTCGAAAACGAGATGATGCGAATCATCGTCGCCGACGAGATTTCCCCCGATTCGTGCCGGCTGTGGGACATCAAGTCGAACGAGAAGCTCGACAAGGACCGTTTCCGCCGGGATCTCGGCGGCCTGCTGGAGGCCTATACCGAAGTGGCAAGACGGCTGGGCATCCTGATGGAAAACGAGCGGCCCGCGGGCTCAGGGCCGGTACTGGTGAAGAGCTGAGGCCAACGTGAAAGCGCGCGTTACCGTTACGCTGAAATCCGGCATTCTCGATCCCCAGGGCAAGGCCATCGAGGGCGCCCTGAAATCGCTCGGCGTCGACGGCGTCGCCAGCGTGCGCCAGGGCAAGGTGTTCGATATCGAACTGTCCGGCTCCGACAGGGCCAAGGCCGAGGCGGCGCTGAAGGATGCCGCCGACAAATTATTGGCCAATACCGTGATCGAGAATTACCGGGTCGAGGTTCTTGGATGAGGCAAAGGACGATTTGGTTCGTCGCTTTGACGGCAATGCTGTTTGTCATTGGCGGCCAGTCCGTAGAAGCCCAAGCGCCCGGGACGACCCGCGTCACAATCCGAAATCCCGATCCTGCCAAATGGGCCGGGCAGACCAACCTCTTCGGCAATAGCACCGGCGAATTCGTCTGCCGTCCGCTGGCCTGCCCGGACGCAGCCAAGGTCACCGCGAGCATAAAGGCCAGTCCTACCCGCAGTCCCGATCCACAAGCGCTGGCAAAGCTGGCCAGCAAAATCCCCGAGTCGGTCGCGCAGGCCAACGCCAATGCTGCTGCCACAGGCAGAAAGCTTGAGCGGTTATCCAGCGGTGCGACGACACTACGCGGTTATCCGGCAATCGTGCAGGAGTTGCGAGTCGACGGTGAAAAGGGACCAGCCTATCTGAGCAAGGCGACCATGTTCGTCAAATCGGCGCTGGTCAGCATCACGTCATATTCGCCCTCGCTGGAACTTGCGCGGCGCAACCGGGAACTCTTCACCAAGGCGATGGAAGTGGAAGACACGCCAATCCCGCGCTAGCGGGACTGGCGGGAACTGCTCGCAAATTGTTGACGGAGAATTATAGGTTGAATATGCCCGGATCGGGCAAGTTTCGGGTGGGGGCTATGGGGACGGTTTCAGGTGTTCTTCGGTGCGCGGTTATGGCTGCCACCTTGTTGCTGACGGCTTGCGTCACGACGGCGGTTGGTCCGGAGCATCCCGGCACCAAGGTTACCTTCAAGTCGCCGGATCCCGAAAAATGGACCGGAACCCGGGTGTTCGGCGAAAAACGCTCGATTTTCCGTTGCAAGCCGCTGGCGTGTCCCGAGAATTCGATCGTCAGTATACGCACAGCTCCCAGCCCGACCCGCAGTCCCGACTCGGTCGCCTTGCAGAAATTTGCGCAGGAAGATGCTGAACGCCAGATGGCCCAGACCGAGCAGGCGTCGGCCGAAGCGGTCGGACGCCTGAGAGACCTGACGCTAGTTTCCTCGCGTGTGCTGAAGATGAAGGACTTTCCGACCGTCCACTGGGAGTATCGCGCGACCGGCACAAACGACAAGCCGATCTATATCGTTCGCGACATGGTGTTCGCAGGAAATACCTTGATCGACGTCATTTCGACCTCGCTCGGCGTTGAGGTCGCCCGCCGCAACAGCAGCGATTTTGTCGATGTCATGGAAATCGAGGATTTTGCGCCGCCGGCGGTGACAACAATTCGCCAATGAGTGCGACGTGCTCGCCGGACCGGTGTAACGGAAAAAGAGCGGGCCATGATTCCCGCTCATAAATCCGCGACGTGCCGGAAAATCGTCAGGACACTGGAAAAGCTGCAGTCAAACGGCTATGTCAGGCCTGCCGGTGAATAGCCGGCGAATCTCATTTCTTCAGCTGGGAACGCCATGAAATCCGCCGTCCTCGTCTTTCCCGGAATCAATCGCGAGCGCGACATGGCGCGGGCGCTCAAGCTCGCTTCGGGCCGCGAAGCCGCGATGGTCTGGCATGCCGAGGCCGCGCTGCCCAAAGGTACCGATCTCGTCGTGGTGCCCGGCGGGTTTTCCTATGGCGATTATCTGCGTTGCGGGGCGATCGCCGCGCGCGCGCCTGTCATGGACGCGGTGCGCGCGTTTGCGGCCCAAGGCGGTCTCGTGCTCGGCGTCTGCAACGGCTTTCAGATTCTTTGCGAAGCGGGACTATTGCCGGGCGTGCTCATGCGCAATGCGCGGCTGAAATTCATCTGCCACGACGTGCATCTGCGGGTCGAGCGCTCGGATACGCCGTTCACGCGCGGCTACAATGCCGGCCAGGTCATTCGCGTGCCGATCGCCCATGGCGAGGGCAATTACGAGGCGGATGAACAGACCTTGAAGCGGCTGGAAGGCGAGGGCCGGGTGCTCTACCGCTATTGCTCGCCCGAGGGCACGGTCGACCAGCCCTCCAACATCAACGGCGCCGCGCACTCGATTGCCGGTATCGTCAACGAGCGCGGCAATGTGCTCGGCATGATGCCGCACCCGGAAAACCACGTCGAGGATATCATGGGCTGCACCGACGGCAGAGGCCTGTTCGCAGGGCTTGTGGCGCATCTGGAACGCGCGGCTTGAACCGCATTCCGCGCGAATGCGACAAAGGGTGACGCGACACCCAGCAATGCCGCCCGCGAGCCCATTCGGCAACTGGGGATTGAGCGTTCGCGCGTGCCAAGCTATGAAGGCAACATTCGAGACCACTTGATAGTTTTGCCGGAAAATTCGCCGTGCCACTCGCATTAATCATCGTGTTGCTCGACGTCACGCTGGTTTACCACGCCGTCAAGACCGGTCGCGTTCAGCCCTGGGCCTTCATCATCCTGATGGTCCCCGGGGTCGGCGGGCTCGCTTACATACTGATCGAACTGCTGCCGGAATTCGTCGGCGGCCCGCAAGCCCGACAGGCCCGCCGCCGTGTCGCCAAACGGCTCGATCCGGAAAAGCAGTACCGCGAACTATCCGACCAGCTCGCCGTCAGCGACAGCATCGCCAACCGCGCGGCGCTTGCCGACGAGTGCATGGAGATCGGGCTGTTCGAGGAGGCCGAGCGTCACTACGATCACATCCTCAAGCTGCCGATGGGCGGCGAGCCGCTCTACGCATTGTCCAAGGCGAAAGCCCAATTTGCGCGCAACCAGCCGACTGATGCGATTGCGACGCTGGAGGATTTGCAGGCGCGCTGGCCCGGGTTTCAATCCGCCGAAGGCCATTTGCTCTACGCCCGGGCCCTGGCCGAGGCCGGCCGCACCGATGAAGCGCTCGAAGAATTCCATGCGGTCGTGGTCTACTTCCCGGGAGCCGAGGCGCGCGCGCGTTACGCGCTGCTGCTCAAATTGGTGGGACGCACCGCCGAGGCCAAGGTCGTGTTCGCCGAACTGCTGATTCAGATGAAGCGCGCGCCCAAATATCTGCGTCAAGCCCAGGCCGAATGGATCTCGATCGCCGAGAAACAATTGTCAGGCTGAGCTGGCTGCCGCCGTGCCCGCCGGCGTCTTCCGCTTCACCCGCTTGACGGTGCCGGAAAAAGAGAACAGTGGACGTGAGCCGGATTTCAACATTCCGCGCAAGAAGATCATCGAGCGCCCGGCGCGGGTGATTTCCACTAAACCTTCAATCAACTCGCCGTCGCGCGCGGCGTCGAGGAATTCGCAGGCAAAGGACACCGTCACGCCCGGTCCCTCCCACGGCAAACAGGCAATAATCGGCGAACGACATGAAGGCGCCGCCGTGGACATTGCCCGAGCCGTTGAGATGTTTCGTCGTGACCCGGAAGGCGCAGTGGATCTGCCCGTCGTCGTCCATGCGGTGGTAGAATGGCCCGTTATGGGTCTCGAAATTGTCCCGGCTCCAGGTTCGCCAGCCGGCGAATTCACCTGACGTTTCGACATCCAGATCGGGTCGGTTGAGGAATGCGGATTTGGCGAGGTCGTCCACGCGATTCAAGCCCTTCATTTCGGCGGTTCAGCCCTTAAATCCGATCCATCGGCGATGCGCAAACCCCGATGCCGGGTTCTGCGCCCGCAAAGCTATGGACAGGGCGAAATAGCGCCATAAAAGGCCTTTTCCGCAGCTTCCGATCTCCCTAATAAGGCCTCATGAACCAGCCGCAGATCACCCCTGAACTCGTTGCCAGCCATGGGCTGAAGCCCGACGAATATGAGCGCATCCTGAAACTCATCGGTCGGATCCCGACCTTCACCGAGCTCGGCATCTTCTCGGCGATGTGGAACGAGCACTGCTCGTACAAATCCTCAAAAATCCATCTGCGCACGCTGCCGACGAAAGCGCCCTGGGTGATCCAGGGGCCGGGCGAGAATGCCGGCGTTATCGATATCGGCGACGGGCAGGCCGTCGTGTTCAAGATGGAGAGCCATAATCATCCGAGCTACATCGAGCCCTATCAGGGCGCCACCACCGGGGTCGGCGGCATCCTGCGCGACGTGTTCACCATGGGGGCGCGGCCGATCGCCTGCCTCGACTTCCTGCGCTTCGGCGATCCGGCGCATCCCCGGACCCGCGACCTGGTGGCCGGCGTGGTGGCGGGCATCGGCGGCTATGGAAACTCATTCGGGGTGCCGACGGTCGGCGGCTCGGTCGGCTTTCACCGCCGCTACGACGGCAATTGCCTGGTCAACGCCATGGCGGTGGGCATCGCCGAGAAAGACAAGATTTTCTATGCCAAGGCGACCGGCGTCGGCATGCCGATCGTCTATCTCGGCTCGAAGACCGGGCGCGACGGCATCCACGGCGCCACCATGGCATCGGCCGAGTTCGGCGCCGATGCGGAGGAGAAACGCCCGACCGTGCAGGTCGGCGATCCGTTCGCAGAGAAGCTTCTGCTCGAGGCCTGCCTCGAAATCATGGCCGAGGGTTGCGTCATCGCCATCCAGGACATGGGCGCGGCGGGCCTGACCTGCTCGGCGGTCGAGATGGGCGCCAAGGGCGATCTCGGCGTGACGCTCGATCTCGACAAGGTGCCATGCCGCGAGACCGGCATGAGCGCCTACGAGATGATGCTGTCGGAGAGCCAGGAGCGCATGCTCATGGTGCTCAAACCGGAGAAGGAAAAGGAGGCGGAAGCGATCTTCCGCAAGTGGGGGCTCGACTTCGCCGTGGTCGGCGAGACCACGCCGACCAAACGCTTCATCGTGCGGCACGGCGGCACGGTGATGGCGGACCTGCCGATCAAGGAGCTCGGCGACGAAGCGCCGCTTTACAACCGGCCGTTCGTCGAAACGCCGAAACCTGCCGCGATCGACGCCAATGCGATCAAGCCGCCGATGCCGATTGCGGATGCGCTGCAGAAGCTGATCGGCTTGCCGGACCTGTGCTCGCGGCGCTGGGTGTGGGAGCAATACGACCACGTCATTATCGGCAACACGGTGCAGCGGCCGGGCGGCGACGCCGCTGTGGTGCGCATCCACGACGGCCCGAAGGCGCTGGCGCTGACCTCGGATGTGACGCCGCGCTATTGCGAAGCCGATCCGTATGAAGGCGGCAAGCAAGCGGTGGCTGAGGCGTGGCGAAATATCTGTGCCGTCGGCGGCCGCCCGCTCGCGCTGACCGACAATCTCAATTTCGGCAATCCGGAGCGACCCGAGATCATGGGGCAATTTGTCGGCTGCGTTCGCGGCATCGGCGAAGCCGCGCGCTCGCTCGATTTCCCGATCGTGTCCGGCAATGTCTCGCTCTACAACGAGACCAACGGCCGCGCCATTCTGCCGACGCCGAC
>NZ_DATHOP010000265.1:0-30494 GCF_035484855.1 Bradyrhizobium sp. | reverse complement strand
ATCGTCGGCGTGAACATCCAGGCCTCCGAATCCGCAAAACCCGCTTTCGTGGTGCTGGCGGCATGGTTGTTTGCGGAATCGGCGCGGCGCCCAGAGATGCCGGCGACCTCGATGGCGCTGGTGCTTCTGCTGATGCTGGTTTCGCTCTTGGTGATGGAACCGGACTTCGGCCAGACCATGCTGATCCTGATGGTGTGGGGCGCCTTGTTCTTCATCGCCGGCATGCGAATGATCTGGGTGCTGGGGCTTGCGGGCGCCGCAAGCGCCGGACTGTTCGGCGCCTATCTGTTCGTGCCGCACGTGGCGGGGCGCATCAAACGCTTCATGAATCCCGCTTCCGGCGACACCTTTCAGGTCGATACCGCGATGGAGGCCTTCGGCAATGGCGGCTGGCTCGGGCTCGGGCCCGGCGAAGGCATCGCCAAGCGCAGTCTGCCGGACAGCCACACCGATTTCGTGTTCGCGGTGGCGGCAGAGGAGTTCGGAATCATCCTTTGTCTGGTGCTGCTGGCGCTGTTCGCTTTCGTGGTTATCCGCGCGCTGTCGCGGGCCTATGCGACCGAGGATATGTTCGCGCGGTTCGCCGCCTCGGGTCTGGCCATTTTGTTCGGCGTGCAGGCGGCGATCAACATGTCGGTCAATCTGCAGCTGATCCCGGCCAAGGGCATGACCCTGCCGTTCATCTCCTATGGCGGTTCCTCGATGGTTTCGCTGGCCTATGGCGTCGGCATGATGCTGGCGCTGACCAGGCAGCGGCCGCGCACCGAGATGGATTCGATCGGCGACGCCAACGCGGCGGGCAGTTACGCTTGACCTTGCAGTAGCTTTTCGTCATTGCGAGAAGCGAAGCGACGAAGCAATCCATTCTTTCTTCGTCCGGCAAGATGGATTGCTTCGCTTCGCTCGCAATGACGGGTTAGCTCGCGATGATCGCTTCAACAAACGCTCCTCTCATCCTGCTGGCCGCGGGCGGCACCGGCGGGCACCTGTTTCCCGCCGAGGCGCTCGGCGTCGAACTGATCCGGCGCGGGTTTCGCGTGCGGCTCGCGACCGACCAGCGCGCGCTGCGCTACAGCGGGTTGTTCTCCAAGGACATGATCGACGTGGTGCCGAGCGAGACCGTGCGCGGCCGCACGCCATGGCAACTCGCCTATACGGCTGCGATGCTCGCGGCCGGCATGGCGGTCTCGCTCAACCTGATGCGGCGGCTGAAGCCTGCGGCCGTGGTCGGCTTCGGCGGCTACCCGACGGTGCCGCCGTTGCTGGCGGCGCGGCTGTTGCGCGTGCCCGGCATCATCCACGATGCCAATGCCGTGCTCGGCCGCGCCAACCGGTTTCTCGCCGGCCGCGTCAGCGCGATCGCGACCTCGCTGCCGGGCGTGCTCGACCGCGATCCCCAGCTTTCGGGCAAGACCACCACGGTCGGCACGCCGATGCGTCCCGCCATCCTCGCCGCGGCCGCGGTGAAATATGTTGCGCCTGAACCGGCCGGGCCATTTCGATTGCTGGTGGTCGGCGGCAGCCAGGGCGCGCGCGTGATGGCCGACATCGTGCCATCGGCGATCGAGCGGCTGGAGCCTGCGCTGTGGAGCAGATTGATGCTCACCCAGCAGGTGCGCGAGGAGGACATGGCGCGGGTCCGCGCGGTCTATGACCGGCTCAAGATCAATGCCGAGTTGGCGCCGTTCTTCACCGATTTGCCGGCACGGCTCGCCTCCAACCATCTGGCGGTCTCGCGCTCCGGCGCCGGCACGGTGGCCGAACTCGCCGCCATCGGCCGTCCCTCGATCCTGGTGCCGCTGCCCGGCTCGATCGACCAGGACCAGTTCGCCAATGCCGGCGTGCTGGCGCAGGCCGGCGGGGCTTTGCGGATTCCGCAAGCCGAATTCACGCCCGACCGGCTGGCCGCGGAAATCTCCGCGCTCGCGGCAGAGCCCGCACGTCTGACCACGATGGCGTCAGCCGCCCGCAGCGCCGGACGACTCGACGCCGCCGAGCGGCTGGCCGATCTGGTGGTCAAAGTCGCCGGAATCTGACGTCAAGTCATTCCGGACAGGCCGCCAACGGGTCCGCGCGAAGCGCGGCCCGATGACAAGCTCCGCGGGCTGATCCGGAATCTCGAGATTCCGGGTTCGCTCGTCTTGCGAGCGCCCCGGAATGACGGAAAAAACCCTTGTCATGTCCCGCGAAAGCGGGGCATCCAGTACGCGCAATGACAGGAACAGCCTCATGAGACTGCCGCGCGAGATCGGACCCATCCACTTCGTCGGGATCGGCGGCATCGGCATGAGCGGCATCGCCGAGGTGTTGTGCAATCTCGGCTACACCGTGCAGGGCTCCGATGCCTCCGAGGGCGCCAATGTCAGCCGGCTGCGCGACAAGGGCATCAGGATATCGGTCGGCCACAAGGCCGAGAATGTCGACGGCGCCGACGTGGTCGTGGTTTCGACCGCGATCAAGCGCGACAATCCCGAATTGATGGCGGCGCGCGCGCAACGCATTCCCGTGGTGCGCCGCGCCGAGATGCTGGCCGAACTGATGCGGCTGAAGAGCTGCGTGGCGATCTCCGGCACCCATGGCAAGACCACCACGACCTCGATGGTGGCGGCCCTGCTCGACGCCGGCAACCTCGATCCCACCGTAATCAATGGCGGCATCATCAACGCCTACGGCACCAATGCCCGCCTCGGGGCCGGCGAGTGGATGGTCGTAGAAGCCGACGAGAGCGACGGCACGTTTTTAAAATTGCCGGCCGACGTTGCGATCGTCACCAATGTCGATCCCGAACATCTCGATCACTTCAAGACGTTTGAGGCGGTGCAGGACGCGTTCCGCAGTTTCGTCGAGAACGTGCCGTTCTACGGCTTTGCCGTGATGTGCATCGATCATCCGGTGGTGCAGAGCATCGTCGGCAAGATCGAGGATCGCCGCATCGTCACCTACGGCGAAAATCCGCAGGCCGACGCGCGGCTGATCGATCTGGTTCCGATGGGCGGCGGATCGAAATTCAAGGTCGCATTTCGCAACCGCAAGACCGACGCGTCGCATGAGATCGCCGATCTGCATCTGCCGATGGCGGGGCGCCACAACGCGCTCAACGCCACCGCGGCGATCGCGGTCGCCCATGAACTCGGCCTGTCGGATGCGATGATCCGCAAGGCGATCGCGGGTTTCGGCGGCGTCAAACGGCGCTTCACCAAAACCGGCGAATGGAACGGCGTCACCGTGATCGACGACTACGGCCATCACCCCGTCGAAATTGCCGCCGTGCTGAAGGCCGCGCGGGAATCCACCAATGGAAAAATCATCGCCGTGGTGCAGCCGCATCGCTTCACCCGCCTGCAGTCGCTGTTCGAGGAATTCTGCACCTGTTTCAACGACGCCGATACCGTCGTCGTCGCCGAAGTCTATCCGGCCGGCGAGGCGCCGATCGCGGGCATCGACCGCGATCATTTCGTGCTCGGCCTGCGCGCCCATGGCCATCGCGAAGTCATCCCGCTGCAGAAATCCGCCGATCTCGCCGGCGTGGTCAAGGCCCTCGCCGGCCACGGCGATCTCGTGGTCCTCCTCGGCGCCGGCAACATCACGCAATGGGCCTACGCGCTGCCCGGCGAATTGAAGGCGCTGGACTAGCGGTGACCTTTCCCGACATCACGCCCGACCTCAAGGCCGCGATGCCTTCCTTGCGCGGACGGCTGCTGGCGAACCAGTCGCTTGCGGAATTGACCTGGTTCCGGGTCGGCGGTCCGGCGCAGGTGCTGTGCACGCCGGCGGATGAGGATGACCTGGCCTATTTCCTCGAGCATCTGCCGCGTGAGCTGCCGCTGTATGTCGTCGGCGTCGGCTCCAATCTGATCGTGCGCGACGGCGGCATTCCGGGCGTGGTGATCCGGTTGTCGCCGCGCGGCTTTGGCGAGACCGGCGCTGCGGGCGATGTCGTCAGCGCCGGTGCGGCTGCGCTCGACAAGCGCGTGGCGGAGACGGCGGCCGCGGCCAATCTCGGTGGGCTCGAATTTTTCTTCGGCATTCCCGGCACCGTCGGCGGCGCGCTGCGCATGAATGCCGGCGCCAACGGCGCCGAGACCAAAGATGTGCTGATCGAGGCCACCGGTATCGGCCGCGACGGCAGGCGACATACCTTTGCAAATGCGGAGATGAAATTCGTCTATCGCGACAGCGGCGTCGATTCGTCCATCATCTTCACCGCGGCGCGATTTCGCGGGCGGATCGCTTCACCCGAAGCGATCCGTGCGCGAATGAACGAGGTGCAGACCCACCGCGAGACCGCGCAACCAATCCGCGAAAAGACCGGCGGCTCGACCTTCCAGAATCCGCCCGGCCAGAGCGCCTGGAAGCTGATCGACGCCGCCGGCTGCCGCGGCCTCATCGTCGGCGGCGCGCAGGTGTCGGAAATGCACTGCAATTTCCTGATCAATACCGGCAACGCCACCGGCCATGATATCGAGACCCTTGGCGAGACGGTTCGCACGCGGGTGAAGGAAAATTCCGGAATTGAGCTACACTGGGAAATCAAGCGGATCGGGATCGCCCCGTAATTGTCATTCCGGGGCGCCCGAAGGGCGAACCTCAGATGTGCAGTTGCACATCGGGGAATCTCGAGATTCCGGGTTCGATGCTTCGCATCGCCCCGGAATGACGAAAGAAAGAACTGATGCGGACAACCATTCTGTTCGGAGGCACCAACAAGGAGCGCCTGGTGTCGGTGGCCTCGGCGCAGGCGCTGTGTTCGGCGTTGCCCGAAGCCGATCTGTGGTTCTGGGATGCCGACGACACCGTGCATGAAGCCGCCTCCGAGGCGCTGCTGAAACACATGCGGCCGTTCGAGGTCCCATTCAAGCCGGCGACGCCAAGCCTCGGCAACATCGAAGCGGCACTCGACAAAGCGAGCGCCGAGGACCGCGTGCTGGTGCTCGGCCTGCACGGCGGCACCGCGGAGAACGGCGAGCTGCAGGCGATGTGCGAGATGCGCAGGCTTGCCTTCACCGGCTCCGGCTCGGCGTCGTCGCATCTTGCCTTCGACAAGGTGGCCGCCAAGCGCTTCGCCGCGCTTGCAGGGTTGAAGGCTCCGGACGCCGTGGCGGTGGAAGACATCGAGACGGCGCTCGCCGCGCACGGCCGGCTGATCGCAAAGCCGGCGCGGGATGGATCGAGTTACGGCCTGATCTTCGTCAACGCCAAACAGGATCTCGTCGCCGTTCGCAATGCGGCGCGCACCGAAGAATATGTGATCGAACCGTTCATCGCAGGCGTGGAAGCGACCTGCGGCGTGCTGGAGCAAGTGGATGGTTCTGTGATCGCGCTGCCGCCGGTGGAGATCATCCCGGCCGAGGGTGCGTTCGATTATGTGGCCAAATACATCGCCAAGGCGACGCAGGAAATCTGTCCCGCCCGGTTCGCAGCCGACGTCAACGCAGAAATCATGGATCGCGCCGTACGCGCCCACAAGGCGCTGTCCTGCAGCGGCTATTCCCGTTCGGATTTCATCGTGACCAGGCAGGGTCCGGTTTTTCTCGAAACCAACACCTTGCCCGGCCTGACCAAGGCCTCGCTCTATCCGAAGGCGCTGATGGCGCAAGGTATCGAATTCGCCGATTTCCTGAGGGATCAGATCGCGCTGGCCGCGAGGCGCGCGGGGAAGTAGCGGGAGTGCCCCGTCGCTCGCAGTTCCCAGCCGTTTTAACCATAACCGCCCCGAGGGTCCGCCCGACAACGAAATAATATTGCTGGAAATAGGTCGATTGTCCCGGAATTCGGCGGTGCCGACCGAAATCGCCCCATTAAGTAAAATTGGAACGATTGCCCGGCAAACTATTCAGACGGCAGATCAAATCGCGCCGCTTGTCCCCCTGCTTTACGCTTTGTTTACCAGGAAGTCCGAAGGTTAACGCTGGCGGCGCAGGTGGCGCTTGGCTGCCGGGGCGTGAGCTGTTGCGGATTTCCGCTTTCTGCGACCGCATCGAGGGGACAGGTGGCCTCTTCAGGCTTGAGGTCAGTACCCAACCCGGCATGACCGAGACGTCATTTGTGCCAGAACCCGCAATGTCTTTGCGGGCAACATGTGACGAGCTCGTGCAATGCATGGTGCAGGACGCCTCGACCGATCGCTGCGATCGCTGAGGCCCCAAACTGACCTGAAGGCCGCCGCCATCGGCGCGGTCATCCTGCTGCGCGAGCGGCTGGGCTTGCCTCGCGCGTCCGCAAAACCCTCGCTCGAGCGCGAACCGCCGCATCGGCTGCTCGGCTGGATCGAACAGCATTTGCCGAACCGCGCCGGGATCGCGGCGACCGTCCTGATCCTGCTGGGCAGCACCGGCTTCGGCATCGTCCGCGGCGGCCACGTCGACGAATTGACCTCGGCGCTGAGCGACACCCGCAATGCGATCGCCAATTCCGCCGGGTTCCGGATCATTTCGGTCGGCATCAACGGCCGCAAGCAATTGACCCAGGACGAAGTGCTCGCGATCGGCGGCGTCAACGGCCGCTCCTCGCTGCTGTTCCTCGATGCCGCCGCCGTGCGCGACCGCCTGAAAGCCAATCCCTGGATCGCGGACGCCACCGTGCACAAGTTCTATCCCGGCGAGCTGCAGATCGACATCGTCGAGCGCTCGGCGTTCGCGCTATGGCAGCAGGATGGCCGTCTCTCGGTGATATCGGACGACGGCGCGGTGCTGGAGCCCTATCTGTCGCGCCGCTTCGTCTCGCTGCCGCTGGTGGTAGGCAAGGGCGCCGAAACCCGCGCCAAGGATTTCCTCGCGCTGCTCGCGCGCTATCCGCAGGTCAAGTCGGTGACCAGGGCCGCCATCTTCGTCGGCGAGCGGCGCTGGAACCTGCGGCTCAAGGACGGTCTCGACATCCGCTTGCCGGAAAACGACGTCGGCAACGCGCTGGCTGCCTTGAGCAAGCTCGACAAGGACGAGAAACTGTTTTCGCGCGACATCGTCGCGGTCGACATGCGGCTGCCGGATCGGCTGACGGTGCAATTGTCCGACGATGCGGCCAAAGCCCGCGAGGATGCCTTCAAGAAGCAGCAGCAGTTGCAAAAGAAGAAGGCCGGTGACGCATGACCGGCCTCGATCGCAACCAGACCCCGAAGACGCGCCCGATGCCGCAGAAGCGCACCGCGCTGGTGGCGTCCCTCGATATCGGCACCAGCAAGATCGCCTGCATGATCGCGCGGCTGAAGCCATGCCCGCCGAGCGATGCGCTGCGCGGCCGCACCCATGCCGTGGAGTTGATCGGCTACAGCCAGATCCAGTCGCGCGGCGTCAAGGCCGGCGCGGTCGTGGATCTCGCCGAATGCGAGCAGGCGGTGCGCCAGGCGGTGGCGCTGGCCGAGCGCATGGCCAAGGTCCGGGTCGAGTCCGTGCTGTTGCCGGTTTCGGCGGGCAGGCTGCAGGGTCAATTGATCGAGGCCGCCGCCGACATCAAGGGCGGCGCGGTGACCGCGGCCGACGTCACCCGCGTTACCTCCACCGGCATGCGCCACGCCACCGGCGAAGGCCGCACCGTGCTGCACGCGCTGCCGGTCGGCTATTCGCTCGATGGCGTCAAGGGCATCCGCGATCCGAAGGGCATGGTGGCCCGCCAGTTCGGGGTCGACATGAACGTGGTCACGGCGGACGCCTCCGTCGCCAAGAACCTGATGCTGGTGGTCGAGCGCTGCCATCTCAATGTCGAGGCCATGGCCGCGGCCCCCTATGTCGCGGGGCTTTCGATCCTGACCGACGACGAGGCCGACCTCGGCGCCGCCGTGGTCGAGATGGGCGCCGGCACCACCACGATGGCGATCTATTCCGCCGGGCGCTTCGTGCATGCCTGCGGATTTGCCGTCGGCGGGCACCACATCACCATGGATCTGGCCCGCGGCCTCTCGGCATGCATTGCGGATGCCGAGCGAATCAAGACGTTATATGGCACCGTGCTGACCGGTGGGTCGGACACGCGCGAGCTGATGAGTGTGCCGACCGCCGGCGATGGCGAGCGGGATGTTCCCCAGATCGTATCCCGTGCCACGATCGCCAATATCGTCCGGCAGCGGGCCGAGGAGATTTTTGAGATGGTCCGGGACCGCCTTGCGGATTCCCCCTTTGCCGCCGAGCCGAAGGCCCGCGTGGTGCTGAGCGGTGGCGCTTCGCAGCTCACCGGCTTTCCCGAGCTTGCAACCCAGATCCTCGGCCGCCCGGTGCGGATCGGCCGTCCGCTCGGCTTCGGCCGGCTGCCCAACGAGGCCAAGAGCGCGTCCTTCGCGGTGCCCACGGGTCTCCTGGTCTATCCGCAATACGCTCATCTTGAACACGTCGAACCGCGGCATACGCGGCAGCTCAGGACAGGGACTGACGGCTATTTCGGAAAGGTCGGACGATGGCTTCGCGAGGGCTTCTGATGATCTCTTCCGCAATCCCTGGACTTTCACCAACTCCCGCGGCCGTCGGCCGGGGCGAACCAACGCGCGCGTAATCGAGAGGCAACCATGGCACTCAATCTTACTCCCCCTGATATCAGCGAGCTGAAGCCGCGTATTACCGTGTTCGGCGTTGGCGGAGCTGGCGGCAATGCCGTCAACAACATGATCACTGCGGGCCTTCAGGGTGTCGATTTCGTCGTCGCCAATACCGACGCGCAGGCGCTCACCATGTCGAAGGCGCAGCGCATCATCCAGATGGGCACCCAGGTCACGCAAGGCCTTGGCGCCGGATCGCAGCCCGACGTCGGCGCGGCCGCAGCGCAAGAGGTGCTCGACGAAATCCGCGATCATCTCTCTGGCGCCAACATGGTGTTCGTCACCGCCGGCATGGGTGGCGGCACCGGCACCGGAGCCGCTCCCGTGATCGCCAAGACCGCGCGCGAGATGGGCATCCTGACCGTCGGCGTGGTGACGAAACCGTTCCACTTCGAGGGCCAGCGCCGCATGCGCACCGCGGAGGCCGGCATCGCCGAGCTGCACAAGGTGGTCGATACGCTCCTGATCATCCCGAACCAGAACCTGTTCCGGGTCGCCAACGAAAAGACCACCTTCGCCGACGCCTTTGCGATGGCCGACCAGGTGCTCTATTCCGGCGTCGCCTGCATCACCGACCTGATGGTCAAGGAAGGCCTGATCAATCTCGACTTCGCCGACGTTCGCGCCGTGATGCGCGAGATGGGCAAGGCGATGATGGGCACCGGCGAGGCCTCGGGCGACAAGCGCGCCCTGACCGCGGCGGAAGCAGCGATTGCCAATCCGCTGATCGACGACTCATCGATGAAGGGCGCGCGCGGTCTTCTGATCTCGATCACCGGCGGCAAGGATTTGACGCTGTTCGAGGTCGACGAAGCCGCCACCCGCATTCGCGAGGAAGTCGATCAGGACGCCAACATCATCGTCGGCGCCACCTTCGACGAGGGCCTCGATGGCATCATCCGCGTCTCCGTCGTTGCCACCGGCATCGAGCAGGCGACGCTGTCGCGCCACACCGCGCCTCCCGTCCCGCTCGCCAGCGCCGTGGCCTCGACCGGCTCGCCGGAAAGCCGGCTCGCCGATCTCACCGCGAAACTGCGCGCCGATAATGCCCGTCTCGCCGAGCGCGCCCAGAAGCTGGACGCGCAGGCGCCTGCGCCGGTGGCGCCCGCAGCAGCGCCGCAGCGGACCTCCGGCAGCATCGAACGTGCCGCGCTTGCAGCCATCGCCGCCGCCGTCGCGCCTGACGCCCCGCAGCCCGCGCCGACGCTGCAGCCCGCCTCCTACGGCGATGTCACGGTTCGGCCGATCGCGCAGAAGCCGACCTTGTTCCCGGACCATGAGGTCGCCCGCACCGAGGCGAGCGAACCCGCGACCCCCGAAACCTTCATCCCGCAGGCGGCCGAGCGGC
Organism: Bradyrhizobium sp.; assembly: GCF_035484855.1. GTDB lineage: Bacteria > Pseudomonadota > Alphaproteobacteria > Rhizobiales > Xanthobacteraceae > Bradyrhizobium. The sequence continues at coordinate 20,625 of NZ_DATHOP010000265.1, read as the reverse complement.
CGCCGGCGCGCACGCCGAGAATGCCGAAATTCGAGGATCTGCCGATGCCCGTGCAGAACGAAATCCGGCAGGCCCGCGGCGAGCCAGAGGACGAGCATCCGCAGAAGACCCGGATGTCGTTGCTGCAGCGGCTTGCCAATGTCGGGCTCGGCCGCCGCGACGAAGAGACCGAGCCGCCGATCGCGGCCCGCGCCTCCGGCCCGGCGATGGCGCCGCTGCCGCCGCTGCCGGAGCGGAAGGGTCCACGCACGGTCGCCCAGCAGATTGCGGCCAACGAGCCGGTATCGGAGTATGCTCGGCGGCCGGCGCCGCAAGGATTGGACACCCACGGTCGCCCGGCACCTGTTGCTGCAACGCCACAGGGCGACGATCATTTGGATATTCCGGCCTTCCTGCGCCGGCAAGCCAACTGAATTTTGTTACCATTTTGGCGACGCAAAAAGGTCCCGGCCAAGGCGCCGGGGCCTTTATTTTTGGCTGGCGAGAAGCTCTTGAGGTCTCAGCAAGCAACTGATTTTAAATCATTAATTATGTATTCGGTGATCAAATAGCGGAGCTGAAATCGCGGCCGATCGTGGCGCAATTTGGTCAACCATTGGCGTGAATACGGCAGAGATTGGGTAACAATCGGTAAAAAAGCGTGAGTTGGCGCGCTTTGGGGCAGTGACTATGGTCGGCCGTGACTTGGGGAAACTTAGAGCAGAATCGGCACGCAAGCGTGGCGTTCCAGTCTCTTGGTGAGTCGGTAGTGGGCGGTCTTCGCATGAAATTTAGCCGGCAAACAACGCTTCGGTCGCAGGCTACCGTGACGGGCGTCGGCGTTCATTCCGGTTTACCCGTCAATCTGACAATCGGACCTGCATCTGTCGATGCAGGTTTTATTTTTGTCCGCACCGGCCTCGATGGTTGCGACCGCGAGGTTCAGGCCACCGCGGAAGCCGTCATATCAACCGAATTTGCAACCGTGCTGGGCGACCGCCAGGGTCCGCTGGTTTCGACCGCCGAGCATGTGCTTGCTGCACTGCGGGGCATGGGCGTCGATAACGCCACTATCGAAGTCGATGGTCCGGAAGTTCCGATCATGGATGGCAGCGCTGCGGCCTTCGTCGCGGCGATCGACCAGGCCGGTATCGTCACGCAGTCGGCGTCACGCCGCTTCATCCAGGTGCTGAAACCGGTGCAGGTCGCCATCGGCGACTCCTTCGGCGAGTTGCGGCCCCATGCGAGCGGGTTCCGCGCCGAGATCGAAATCGACTTCGCCAATCCGGTGATCGGCCGCCAGAGTTATACGCTCGATCTCAGCGCCGAACGGTTCCGCCGCGAGATTTGCCGAGCCCGCACCTTTGGCTGCATGAACGACGTGGCGCGACTCTGGAGCGCCGGTTTTGCGCTCGGCGCTTCCTTCGAGAATTCGGTGGTGTTCGACGAAACCCGCCTGCTCAACACCGAGGGCTTGCGCTTCAGCGACGAATGCGCCCGCCACAAGGTGCTGGATGCGATCGGCGATCTCGCGCTGGCCGGTCTGCCCCTGCTCGGCGCCTATCGCTCGGTCCGCGGCGGCCACAAGCTCAACCATGCGGTGCTCACGGCGCTGATGGCCGATCGCAGCGCCTATCGGGTGATCGAGGCCGAAAACGCCCGCCGGCCGCGCGCTCACGCCGAAATCGGCAGCGGAATGGTGGGCACCATGATCGCCCCGGCCTACGGCCCCGACGTTTCCTGACTTTCGTCTTCGAAATGTCCTGACCGTCGTCTTCGACGTGTCCTACTTTCGTCTTCGAAATGTCCTGACTTTCGGCCCCGTACCAGGGCCAAACCCCGATTTTACTGCAGTAACCATGATCGGCCGTGAGCGATCCGCGCCGCCTTAATCCGGGCGAAATGGCTGCGTATCCGGTTGGTTGAGGGGCTTTTTTCGGCTACACAGGCCCTCGGCCGCAACGTTTGCTCCGGGGACAGTTAATGATTGCGTCCATGACCGCTCCCAGGACGCGCCGCGGCGGGCAACGCATCACAGGCGTCAGGTCTTAGGTCTTATGTCGGCACAGCGGATGACGCGCGAACAACGCAAGGGATCGGCAGGCAGCGGCCTCGGCCCGGTCAGGCGATTCGGCCGGCAAATTCGGCTGGCCCTGGCGCTGGTCGGACTCGCCGTCCCGCTCAGCGGATGCGGCACCGGCGCCTTGTGGGACAAGTTCTTCGCCAAGGACGACACCTTCGTCGAGGAGCCCGCGGACAAGCTCTACAATGAGGGCTTGTACCTGATGAACCAGAAGCACGACCCGAAGGCGGCGTCGAAGAAATTCGAGGAAGTCGACCGCCAGCATCCCTATTCGGACTGGGCCCGCAAGTCGCTGTTGATGTCGTCCTACGCCTTCTATCAAGCCGGCGACTACGACAGCTGCATCGGCGCTGCGACCCGCTACGTCACCCTGCATCCGGGAAGCCCGGATGCTGCCTACGCGCAATATCTGATCGCGGCCTCGCATTACGACCAGATTCCGGACGTCAGCCGCGATCAGGGCCGCACCGAGAAGGCGATCTCGGCGCTGAACGAGGTGGTCCGCAAATACCCGACCTCGGAATATGCCGTCAGCGCCAAGGCCAAGCTGGAAGGCGCGCGCGACCAGCTGGCTGGCAAGGAGATGGAGATCGGCCGCGAAAATCTCCAGAAACGCAACTACATCGGCGCGATCAACCGCTTCAAGACCGTGGTGACCCAGTATCAGACCACCCGCCACGTCGAGGAAGCGCTGGCCCGGCTGACCGAGGCCTATATGGCGATCGGCATCGTCGGCGAGGCGCAGACCGCGGCTGCCGTGCTAGGGCATAATTTTCCCGACAGCCGCTGGTACAAGGACGCCTATAATCTTGTAAAGTCGGGCGGTGTAGAGCCGAGCGAGAACACCGGCTCCTACATCTCCAAAGCCTTCAAGAAACTGGGTCTCGGGTAAGGTCTTTCCATGCTGGCGCGTCTTTCGATCCGTGACATCGTCCTGATCGAACGGCTCGATATCGAGTTTTCGCGCGGGCTCGCGGTGCTGACCGGGGAAACCGGCGCGGGCAAATCCATCCTGCTCGATGCCTTTGCGCTCGCGCTCGGCGGCCGCGGCGACCAAGGGCTGGTCCGCCACGGTGCCGAGCAGGGCCAGGTCACCGCGGTATTCGACGTGCCGAAGAATCATCCGGCCGCAAAAATCCTCAGCGACAACGGGCTGGATGATGACGGCGAGATGATCCTGCGCCGCGTACAATTGGCCGACGGCCGCACCCGCGCCTTCATCAACGACCAGGCGATCAGCGTGCAGACCCTGAAGGCGGTCGGCTCCGCGCTGGTCGAAATTCACGGCCAACATGACGAGCGCGCGCTGGTCGACGCCTCCACCCACCGCCGCCTGCTCGACGCTTTTGCAGGGCTCGAGAAGGACGTCGCAGCGCTGGAGGCGCTGTGGGACGCACGGCGCGCCGCCAATGCCGTGCTCGGAGAACATCGCGCCGGCATGGAGCGCGCCGCGCGCGAGGCCGATTATCTGCGCCATGCCGCCGACGAATTGAAGAAGCTTGCGCCTGTTGACGGCGAGGAGGCAGCACTTGCCGGACGCCGCACCACGATGATGCAGGGCGAGAAGATCGCAGCCGACCTGCGCGAGGCGCAGGAAGCGGTCGGCGGGGCGCATTCGCCGGTTCCGGCGTTGTCCGCGGCCGTGCGGCGTTTGGAGCGCCGCGCCGGCAATTCGCCCGCTTTGGTCGAGCCCGCGGTGAAGGCGATCGACGCGGCGATCAACGCGCTGGAGGAGGCCGACCAGCATCTCAATGCCGCGCTGGTCGCCGCCGACTTCGACCCGGCCGAACTCGAACGCATCGAGGAGCGGCTGTTCGCCTTGCGCGCCGCTGCGCGCAAATACTCGACGCCGGTCGACGCTCTGGCGGCGCTCGCCACCAAATACGCCGCCGACGTGGCGCTGATCGATGCCGGCGCCGAGCAGTTGAAGAAGCTGGAGGCGGCGGCGGTCGAGGCCGACCAGCGCTACAACACTGCTGCGAAAAAGCTGTCCGTCGCGCGGGAAAAATCGGCCGCAAAACTCGACAAGGCGGTCAATGCCGAACTGGCGCCGCTGAAGCTCGAACGCGCCACCTTCACGACGCAGATCGAGTCGGATCCGCAGTCGCCGGGCCCGCAGGGTTTCGATCGCATCGAGTTCTGGGTCCAGACCAATCCCGGCACAAGGCCGGGGCCGCTGATGAAGGTCGCCTCCGGCGGCGAGCTGTCGCGCTTCCTGCTGGCGCTCAAGGTGGTGTTGTCCGATCGCGGTTCGGCGCCGACGCTGGTGTTCGACGAAATCGACACCGGCGTCGGCGGCGCGGTGGCGGACGCCATCGGGGCCCGGCTGTCGCGGCTCGCCTCCAAGGTGCAGGTGATGGCGGTGACGCATGCGCCGCAGGTCGCCGCGCGCGCCAGCCAGCATCTGCTGATCTCCAAGGACGCGCTCGACAAGGGCAAGCGCGTCGCCACCCGTGTCAACGCGCTCGCCGCCGACCACCGCCGCGAGGAAATCGCCCGCATGCTGGCCGGCGCCGAGATCACGGCGGAGGCGAGGGCGGCCGCGGAACGACTGCTGAAGGCGGCGACGGCGTAGGTCCGCTCCCTCGCCCCGCTCTTCGCGGGGAGAGGGTTGGGGTGAGGGGCTCTCTCCGCGCGTAAGGTTTCTATGGATTGAACAGGGTGCCTCGCCCCTCACCCGGCGCTTTGCGCCGACCTCTCCCCGCGCAGAGCGGGGCGAGGTTATTGGCGCCCCGCCGCCTTTTCTCCGAACAATCTTCGTCGTAACTATTGGGCCATGGCTAAAGCAGCAAAGATATCCGCCCCCGACGTCTCCACCCTGACCAAGGCGCAGGCCAGGGCCGAGCACAAGCGGCTGACGCTCGAGATCGAGCGGCACGACAAGGCCTATTACCAGGACGACGCGCCGAAAATTTCGGACGCCGAATATGACGTGCTGCGCCGACGCTTCAACGCGATCGAGGCGCGGTTTCCGGAATTCGTTTCCAGTGAGTCGCCATCGCAAAAGGTCGGCGCGGCGCCATCGGGAAGATTCAGGAAGGTCCGCCACGCGGTGCCGATGCTGTCGCTCGACAACGCGTTTGCCGAAGCGGACGTCGTCGATTTCGTCGGCCGCATCCGCCGCTTCCTCAAGCTCGCTGACGACGAGCCGATCGATTTTTCAGCCGAGCCGAAGATCGACGGCCTGTCGATGTCGCTGCGCTACGAGGCGGGCGAACTCGTCACCGCCGCGACTCGTGGCGACGGCGCCGAGGGCGAGGACGTCACCGCCAATATCCGCACGCTCGAGGACGTGCCGAAGAAACTGAAGGGCCGGGGCGTGCCCGAAATCTGCGAGGTGCGCGGCGAAGTCTACATGACCAAGACGGGGTTTCTGGCGCTGAACGAGCGGCAGAAAGCGGCAGGCGACACCATCTTCGTCAATCCGCGCAATTCGGCGGCGGGCTCATTGCGCCAGAAGGACCCGTCGATCACCGCCTCGCGTCCCCTGGGCTTCTTCGCCTATGCCTGGGGCCAGATGAGCGCGATGCCGGAAGATACCCAGTCCGGGATGATTCACTGGTTCGAGCGCTGCGGCTTCAAGACCAATCCACTGACGAAAATCTGCCATTCGGTCGAACAGCTGATCGCGTTCCATCGCCAGATCGAAGACCAGCGCTCGCATCTCGATTACGACATCGACGGCGTGGTCTACAAGGTCGACCGGCTCGACTGGCAGGAGCGGCTCGGCTTCGTGTCGCGTAACCCCCGCTGGGCGATCGCGCACAAATTCCCGGCCGAGCGCGCCATGACCGTGCTGCGCGACATCGAGATCCAGGTCGGCCGCACCGGCTCGTTTACGCCGGTCGGCAAGCTGGAGCCGATCGGGGTCGGCGGCGTCATCGTGCAGAACGTCACGCTGCATAACGAGGATTACATCCGCGGCATCGGCGGCGACGGCGAACCATTGCGCGACGGCCGCGATATCAGGATCGGCGACACCGTCATCATCCAGCGCGCCGGCGACGTGATCCCGCAGGTCGTCGACGTCGTGCTCGACAAGCGGCCGCCCAACGCAAAACCGTATCATTTTCCGAAGAAATGCCCGTGCCCGCTGCACACCGACGTGATACGCGAGGAAACCGCCACCGGCGAGGAGGGCTCGCGCGCCCGCTGCAGCGGCGAGTTCGCCTGTCCCTACCAGAAGATCGAGCATCTGAAGCTGTTCGTCTCGCGCCGCGCGTTCGACATCGACGGGCTTGGCGAGAAACAGCTGCAATATTTCTTCGATGAAGGCTGGGTCAAGGAGCCGGCCGATATCTTCACGCTGCAGGCGCGCAACGCCAGGCTGAAGCTGGAGGAGATCGAAGGCTACGGCGAGACCTCGGTGCGCAACCTGTTTTCGGCGATCGAGGAGCGGCGGCGGATTGCGCTGGAGCGTTTCATCTATGCGCTCGGGATGCGTCATGTCGGCGAGACCACGGCGCTGGCGCTGGCGCGCGGCTACGGCTCATGGCAGGCGTTCCACGACGCCTGCCTCAGGGTCGCAGACGGCGACGAGGAAGCGATGGCCGAGATGGACGCGATCGACCAGATCGGCGAAACCGTGATCGCCAGTATCAAGGCCTATTTCGGCGAGAGCCACAACCGCGGCATCGTCGAGCGGCTGACAAGAGAAGTCACCATCCTCGATACCGAGAAGCCAAAGAGCAATTCGGTGATCGCGGGCAAGACCGTGGTGTTCACCGGCGCGCTGGAAAAAATGACGCGCGACGAAGCCAAGGCGACGGCCGAACGGCTCGGCGCGAAGGCCGCGGGCTCGGTGTCGAAGAAGACCGACTATGTCGTCGCCGGCCCCGGCGCCGGCTCGAAGCTTGCGGAAGCCAAGAAGCACGGCGTCGAGGTGCTGACGGAAGATGAGTGGCTGAAGCTGGTCGGGGGGTGAGGCCGCGGCAATCAGGGCGACACGCCGGCTTCCTGCAGCATGCTGAAGTCCAGGCCGTGGCTCAGGCCGACCAGCGTCAGCAGAAGGCCAACTCCGCAAAATATGGCGATAAGTTTCAGCGTTTCGAATTCGCCGGCCGATTGAATGGCACGGGACAACGCGTGCGCGATAGCGGTCATTGTGACCTCCTGCCCGGTTTCCGGGATTTGAACGATCGACGCTCTCCCCGGTACGTCGAGTAGGCCCGCGACGGGGGATCGCGACCGAGCGTGCCTGAAGGCCCCGTGCCGCGCCTTCAGGACACCTTATTTTTCGCTCATGAAGTTCATTATTTTTTCAGGGAAGCCGCGCCAAAAGGCGTGACGGATGACCGTTCAGGGGCGGGAGTCTTTGAATTGCTTTATGTTTTTGAAAACTACGCTCTCGATCCGGGCCGACGCGAGCTGCGCTGTGGCGAAGCCGCCGTCGCCATGGAACCGCAGGCGTTCGACCTCCTGGTATATTTGATCCGTCACCGCGAGCATGTCGTCAGCCGGGACGAGATGATCGAACAGGTCTGGGGCGGCCGCATCGTGTCGGAATCGGCGCTGAGTACCCGCATCAATGCCGTGCGCAGTGCGATCGGTGACAGCGGAACCGAGCAGCGCCTGATCAAGACCTTGCCGCGCAAGGGTGTGCGTTTCGTCGGCGACGTGCGGGAGGGGCTGGAGCCGTCGGATGTGCCAGCCGCGAGTCCATCTCAAAGCGGCTCCTTCGAAATCATCGACACGCATGAGGCCAATGGGCGGCTGCCTGCGCCGCAGGCGCCCGGTACGGAAACGATCAACGGACATGCACAAGCGCTGCCCTCGGTCGTGCCAGCACCGGTCGAGCAGCGCCGCTTCCCTGTTCGGCGCCAGCTGGCGGCAGCCATCGCCGCCATCAGCCTTTTATGTTTCGCGGTTCTAACCTGGAGCTATTTCGCGCGATCGGTACAATCGCAACGGACCAGGGCGAATGTCGAGACCGCCGCAAAACTTGATCACATTTCCGGACAGATCAACATGACCTCTCGCGAGGATTATGAAGCGGTCCGCGCACTCGAGCAATGGGCTGTCAACCTCGACCACAATAATGCGACTGCCCTGGCTCATCTGACGTTTGCAATTGTGACCGGCGTGCTGAATCACTGGTCGAGTGACGTTGCCGGCGACCTTCACGCAGCCGACCTGGCGCAGCAGGAGGCCGTCCGTATCGCACCTGAGAGCAAGATTGTGCGTGGCGCGCAGTGCCATGTCCTTCGTGCGATGCGACAGTACGAAGCTGCCATCAGGGTATGCAGCGAAGCCGCCGTGAGCTTTCCGGAGTACCCGTTCCTGCACAAGGAGATCGGATATAACAGGCTGATGCTGGGCCAGTTCGACAAGGCGCTTGCCGAATTCCTCCAGGCCGATCGAATAGAGCCGGATTCGCGGTTGCGCTGGAGCTGGGATCAGGGGATAGGCTTGATCTATCTGATGCAGGGGCAGGATCAGAAGGCCATCGACCAGTTGTCGCGGGCGATGCTTGAGGCGCCCAATGCGGGGCACGCTGCAGCCTATCTGGCCGCGGCCTATGCTTTGGTCGGCCGCGAGCAGGAAGCACGCGATGCGCTGGACCATTACTTGAAGCTGTGGCCGAACACAGCCTTGAACAATTTCGGGCCGATGATCGGAAACGCCGCATTCAACAACAAGATGGGAAGAGTGCTGGAAGGACTGCGATTGGCAGGGCTTCCTCAGTGACGTGGCGGCAGGGTCGCGCTGTCGTAGCCCGCCATGTCGCCAAGTGACCCGCGAGCCCCCAAATAGTAACCAGAGCATGATCCGGAAAAGTGGACACCGGTTTTCCGAATAGATCATGCTCAATCAAAAAGTTAGAGCGGGATGACGATTCGAGGAAAAGTCATCCCGCTCTAATGTGAAACGACCGTACGGGGAGACGACCCGATTGTTTTCTAATTCGCGTTCGGTGGTCGATGTGGCGATACCCTTCCTGAACCCGGAGACTTCATGCGCGCTTACGTTCTCAGGCATTACGGCGGTCCCGAAGGCTCGCAGCTGATGGATGTGCCGGCACCAGCGCCGGGGCCGCGCGATATTCTGGTCCAGGTACGGGCTGCGGGCCTGAACCCGGTGGATTTCAAGTTCCGGCAGGGGAAGCTGCGCGCGATCCTGCGGCCGAAACTTCCGCTGGTGCTCGGCAACGAACTCGCGGGTGAAGTCATTGCTGTAGGTCGCGACGTCAAACGGTTTCGCGTGGGTGACCGGGTGTTTGCCCGGGTCGCGAAGGAGCGTGCCGGCGCCTTCGCCGAGCAAGCCTGTGTCGACGAGGACGACGTGGCGCAGATGCCTCGCAATCTGGATTTCACGGCTGCGGCCGCCATACCGCTGGCGGGACTGACGGCGCTGCAGGCATTGAGGGACGAACTCCATCTCAAACCGGGACAGAAATTGTTCGTTTCGGGCGGCGCCGGCGGGGTCGGCACTTTTGCCATCCAGATCGCCAAATGGCTGGGCGCCCATGTGACGACAACGGCTTCGAAGCGAGGCGAAGCGCTGGTGCGCTCGCTCGGCGCTGATGAGGTGATCGATTATACGGTCCAGGATATATCCAGCGTGGCAGCCAGATTTGATGCGGGATTTGACCTGATCGGCGGCAAGACCCTGGCGGAAATGTTCGACATCATGAAGCCTGGAGCCAGCATCGTTTCGGTCGCCGCCGTTCCGGAGCCGCAAACCGCGATCAGGGATCTCGGCGGCCGCCGCGCTCTCTCCGTCATTTTCTGGCTCATCAGCTACGGCATCCGATCCCGGGCTCGCCGCGCTGGCGTCAGTTATCGCTTTCTCTTCATGCATCCAAGCGGTAGCGACCTCGCCCTGCTTGCGGAACTCATCGAGCAGGGAAAGCTGAAGGCCATCGTCGACAGAACCTATCCATTGGCGAAAATTGCTGATGCTCTCGACTACGTCGAAAGTGGACGCGCCAAGGGAAAAGTGGTGGTGACGAACCAGTGAGTCGATGGCTGGCCTGACGGGGCGGCCGGGGGCTCGTCGGAGCTGGGCGGCGCCGCTCCCTTTGTCGCGTCAAATCGCGGATCGGACATTGCGTCTGCGCGCGCCCTATGTCCGCTGCAGGTTTCGGACATGGTGCGATGTCCGGCTTTTGAGTCCGCTTTCAGGCATAGAGCGGAAAACATCCGCTCCCGGGGAGTATTTCCGAGCTTAACCCGGAGCCGACACAGGGGATCACCAGGTTTATTTCGTGGGGCTGCCCCCAACGTCTTCCGGATATTGGGTTTACAGCTACACTGCCAGGGTCTGATCCTTTGGTGGCGGGCATGAAGCGTCGCGATTTCATCGCACTTCTCGGCTGTGGTGCAGTGGCTTGGCCACTGGGCGCGATGGCGCAGCAGCCGGGTAGGACCGTCCGGATCGGCTATCTCGGAGCCCAACCAGACAATCCAATGATCGTCGCAAGTTACTCCGAAATTGCCAGCGAGCTACGACGGCTCGGCTTTATCGAAGGTCAGAATTTGACCATCGCGTATCGAAACTTCAACGTTCCGGATGTCGATATTTCCAGGCTGGCTGCCGAGCTGGTGCAGACGAGTGTTGACGTGCTCGTCGCCGACGGACCCGAGGCCGTATTGCAAGCCGCCGTTGCCGCGACCAATACCATTCCGATCGCAATGATCGCTATCAACTTTGACCCGATCGCGCGTCACTACATATCGAGTCTCTCCCACCCCGGCGGCAATGTCACGGGACTGGTCTTTCAGTCAACAGAACTTGCGCAAAAGCAGCTCGAAGTTCTGAAGCAGGCTTTACCAGGAAAGACCCAAGCCACGGCCCTTTATGATGAGCTGTCCGCCGCCCAATTCAAAGCTGCCCAGCAGGCCGCAGAGAGACTGGGTCTGGAATTGAACGGAATAAAGCTTGAAAACCCGCCATACGATTTCGATGCTGCTTTCCGATACCTGGCACCGCGTTCGCCGGATATGTTGCTGGTTCTATCCTCCGCTCATTTCACAAAGAGCGCGCCGGATATCGCGAGGCTCGCGATCCAACAACATGTGCCCACCATGTTCACCTTCAAAAGCTATGTTGAAGCTGGGGGGGTTATGTCTTACGGCGTCGATTACGTTGCCATGCATCGCCAAATAGTGCCCCTTCTTGGTAAGATTCTCAGTGGTGCAAAGCCTGCCGACATTCCGGTCGAGCAGCCGACAAAGTTCGAGTTGGTGATCAATCTCCAGACCGCGAAGGTCCTCGGCCTCGAAATCCCGGTCACGCTTCTCGGCCGGGCCGACGAAGTGATCGAATGACGATGCCACTTCCTGCGGCGCATGAGTCCGTTCCTGGCACGAAGCGGACCTCGCGCGATCTCTCGCTTGAGTCCGCTTTCGGCGGTGGAGCTGAAATCGGATTTCGGAGCCGTCAGGACCGGTCTTGACCCACAACGGGCGTGCCTCGCAGGCGTATAAAATCTGGCCTTAATGGCTCGCCAGACGAGGCGGCCGGCGGCTCACCGCCACGACGCCATGCTCTCGAGCACGCCATCGCGCCGGATCAGGCCGTGGAAAAGCGCCGCCCCGAAATGCACGAGGAAGGTCGCGAAGAACAGGTAGGCAAGGTAAGTATGCAGCTCGCGGAGCCACGCATAGAGCGTCAAATCATGCGGCAGGATCGGCGGCAACTGCAGCGGCCCGTAGAGCACGATCGGATAGCGCGCCGCCGACAGCATGCCCCAGCCGACCAGCGGCATGATGAACATCAGGGCATACAGCAGGATGTACGACGCCTTGGCGGCGAACTGCTGCAGGGACGGAATCGTATCGGGCAACGCCGGCGGCGGGTTGATGAACCGGTTGACGAGACGGATCACGCACAACACGAAGATGGCTATTCCAAGCGGCCGGTGGATCGCAACCAGGAGCTCGTAGCGTGGGGAGAGCGTAGCGGCCATGCCGACGCCGATGAAGAACATCGCCACGATCATCGGCGCCATCAGCCAGTGCAGAAGCCGGGACGCAGCCGGGAAGCGTGCCTGGGTGCTCATGACTTGCCTCCTGCCTGCACTTCCTGCGTGGTGACCGCGCTGGGCGGCTTCTCATGCTCCTCTCCGGCACGCAGCGTGAAGGAGCGCGCATAGGCCGCCGAGCGGGCACTCAGCAATGGGTCGTCGGACGGCTCGATGCCGGACGGCAGCACCAGGGGATCGTAGTTGACGTCGGTGCAAGGCCCGCCGTCCTCACCCGATGCGTGATCGATGGTCACCGTCCCGGCGTCGACCTGTCGGCGGTCGGCGGGCCAGGGCAGCGTGGCGTCGTTGGTCGGGTCATCAACCCCGCCGATCGTTACCATCAGCCGCCATTGCAGCGGATGCTCCGCGATTTGGTCGACCAGGTCATCGAACAGGTAGTTGGGGTCTGCTTCCGCCGATGGTCCCGCGCGGTCAGCCGAAGAGGGTTGCACCGGCACCGTGGACCAGCGAACCGGGACTGAAGCGCCGGCTGCGTTGACGAAGCGGAAGGCATCGAGGCTGTTGAAGGTGGAGTTTGCAAACCCGGAGGTCACCTGGCGTTGCTTGATCAACGCCAGCGCCCGCGCTGCTTCCGGATGGGCAGCCAGGAATGCCTTCATTTTGGCCGGATCAGGCTTTCCGGTCGCTGGATCGGGGCTGGCGGCGAGCAATTGATCGTAAAAGTCGCGCGCCGAATTCACCGGGAAAACCGGGATGTTGTTCATGCCGGTGCGCCATTCCTCGCCACCGGGCGGCAGGAAGCGTAGCGCCATGCTGCGCACTGTCGCAGGCTGATCGGGCTGAAAGGGCATGCCGCCGGCGAGCGCGAAGCGGCCTACGACCGGGACACGTCCGGGCCTGAACACAGCGGCTTTCGAAAGTGCCGCTGCCTCGCCGTTGCTCTCGAACCACCCGGTGACGCAAACTCCCTTCGCATGGTTGCGACGGAATCCGGGATGAGGGCCGTTGGCGTCCTGGAATGCGGCCATCATTCGGTCCTGGGTCAGCCGTGCCGGCGACAGCCAGCCGCCCACATAGGCGAACGCTCCGGCCACGCCCAGCAATACCGCGCCGATCGCGCCCAGCCGGACGAGCACTCCGGCATTGCTTACTGAACCCGCTCCAAACCAGAATGGCTTCATAACGCGGCCTCGCTGACCGTCCGTGTCCCACTGGCCCCCAATGCCAGTTTGCTCAGAATGGTTGTGCTCAGCAGAAATTGGCACGCCATCATTCGGCGCTCTGCGCACGAGGCAGGAACTGAGAATTGCAATTCACCGGCGCAAGCGCGCGATCTCTAAATTTTTATTTATGGTGGCGCCTTTGTTTCCGACGGCTGCATCGCTCTTCAACGTGTGGTAGAATTGTTCTTGTAAGAAGGACGGAAAAGCGCGAATATCACGGCCGGGTTGGAAGCAAAGGGGTGTGAGATGGCAAACCCTCTGGACGCTTTGTTCAAGGCCGCGAACGCCCTTCCGGCGCCGGTGCCGGGAGATACCCAGGTGACGGCTCAGTGTGTCGCCAATCTGTTTTCCCCAAACGGTCAGGAGATTGCGGCACTGGGGCCCCTGCAATTCACGCGCGCGACATCTCACGAACCCGCCTTCTTTTCCGGCTCGAGCTTCGCCGGTCCGGAAGGCGACGAAAATAACAGTCTTTCCTTTCAGACTCACCTAACGCTGACGGCGATCGGCCCCGGACACACCGCCTATAGCCTGACCGTCAAAGCGCCAATTTTCAGTCAAAGCTTGAGCCTTGTGCCGAAAGCCATATTGACCAACGGCGTTTACAGCATCACCGCGATGTCACCGCAGAGCGCCTTCGTTTTTTTGACTCTGTTCGCTCCAATGGCAACCAACTTTTAGGTCGCGCGCAGGTTGTCGGGCCTCGCGCTCGTTCGGCGGGAAGCCGCCGATATTGAACGTGGCGGACATCCGTCGACGTCAAATTGATTGCTTCACGCACTGATGTGAGGCGCCACGACCGGCCCCTCGCTGCCTCGACGGGCAAATCACCAACGTCGTAACGTCTTTGTTCGACCCGCTTGTCAAGCCTGTCCCGAAAAAATATTCCTATTTACCGAATATTCGGAATATCCTATATGCCATTCATCCCGCCCCACCAAAAGGGGCGTTGCGCAACGTCATCAACGCGGGGCGGGATGCGATGGACGCTGATGGTGTCTCTGACGGAGGCGCCGGAGGCGGACGGACAAGACGTGTGGGCCTGGCACCCCGACGCTGGTGTCAAGTTTCGCGAAGGCGACTTCTCGAGGCGACGGTGGCCAACAAGCCCGGCGCACCGGGGCGAGCACGGAGCAGCCGTTAAAACCATTGTGTGGGGAATGCCGGGTGATTCCGGTGTGACCTGTGGTGACTACGCTCGTGTACTTTGTTTTTTATCGTACGCGAGGCTGCGGGTGCATCGAGCGCCCGGCATTCCCTGCGCCCTTTGTTTGCAAAGGGCGGGAATAAAAGAATACCTCGCGCAAAAAATCGTGCGGCGAGAACGCGAAGGTGTGTCTCACCGTCATTGCGAGCGCCAGCGAAGCAATCCATCTCTCCACTTTGCTGCGCCATGGATTGCTTCGCTGGCGCTCGCAATGACAACCTGAGCTATCATCACCTGCTTTAAGCGGGTGATCCAGTATTCCAGAGACGCTTGTGATTGAATCGAGAAGCCGCGGCGTACTGGATACCCCGCTTTCGCGGGGTATGACGGACGGAGGTTGTTCGTGCAGCGACGGCCGTCCGATATCAAAGCGACAATGGCGCCGTCGCGGCGTCGAGCCACACCTTCGTCGCCTCGTCGACATGCGGGCGCACCGCGTGGCGGACGCGCTCGTGATAATCGTTGAGCCAGGCGAGTTCATCGCCGCTCAGCATGCTGAGATCGACCAGCCGGCGGTCGATCGGAGTGAGCGTCAGCGTCTCGAAGGCGTTTACGGGCTTCTCCGCTCCCGGAATCTCGGCGCCGACCACCAGCTCCAGATTCTCGATCCGGATGCCGAAGGCGTCCGTCTTGTAGTAGCCGGGCTCGTTCGACAGGATCATGCCGCGCCGGAGCGGCGTGGCGCCGAGCTTCGAGATCCGCGCCGGTCCCTCATGCACCGAGAGATAGCTGCCGACGCCGTGGCCGGTGCCGTGCTCGAAATCGATGCCGGCCTGCCAGAGATATTGCCGCGCCAGGCTGTCGAGCTGCGCGCCGGTGGTGCCGTCGGGGAACAGCGCGCGCGCGATCGCGATATGGCCGCGCAGCACGCGGGTGAAGCGGTCCTGCATTTCCAAAGTAGGCGCGCCGATCGCGATGGTGCGGGTGACGTCGGTGGTGCCGTCTTCGTATTGCGCGCCGGAGTCGATCAGCAGCAGATCGCCTGGCGAAATCCGGCGGTTGCTCTTGCGGGTGACGCGATAATGCACGATGGCGCCGTTCGGACCGGTGCCGGCAATGGTCGGGAACGAGACGTCCTTCAGCGCGCCGGTGTCGCGCCGAAACGTCTCCAGCGCCTCGACGGCGTCGATCTCGGTGAGGTGGCCTGCGGGCGCCTCGCGGTCGATCCAGGCGAGGAAGCGCGCCAGCGCCACAGCGTCGCGGCGGTGCGCGGCGCGCGCGCCCTCGATCTCGGTCTTGTTCTTGACCGCCTTGAGCAGGGTGACGGGATCGCTGCCGCGCAGCGGCTTGCCGCCGGCGGCCGCTATCATCCGGCTCAAGGCGTCGGCGGCGGTGGCGGCATCGAGCGCGATCACGGCGCCGCGTTGCGCGAGCTCGGTCAATTTTGGCGCCAGCGCGTCCGGCTCGGCAACATCGGCCGATTGCTCGAGATGGTCGCGGGCGCTGTTCGAGAGCTTGCGGTGGTCGATGAACACGGTCGGCCGGCCGTCCTTCGGCACCAGCGCATAGGACAACGGCAAGGGCGTATGCGCGACGTCGGCGCCGCGGATATTGAAGGTCCAGGCCACCGCATGCGAATCCGACAGCACCAGCGTCTCGGCGCCGAGCTTTGTCACCTCGGTGCGAATCTGCTGGATCTTCTGCGCTTCCGCCTCGCCCGCAAATTGCGGGCCGTGCACCGACACCGGGCCAAGCGGCGGCGGCGGGCGCTCGGTCCATACCGAATCCAGCGGGTTAGAGTCGACCGCGACCAGTTCCGCGCCCGCCTTGGCGCAGGCAGCGGTCAGCCGCTCGGCGGAAGCAGAAGTATGCAGCCAGGGATCGAAGCCGAGGCGGTCGCCGGCGGCGAG
This sequence comes from Bradyrhizobium sp., assembly GCF_035484855.1. Classification (GTDB taxonomy): domain Bacteria; phylum Pseudomonadota; class Alphaproteobacteria; order Rhizobiales; family Xanthobacteraceae; genus Bradyrhizobium. The sequence goes on along the minus strand of NZ_DATHOP010000265.1, from coordinate 4,355 downwards.
ATGCTTCGCCAGCCAGCTTTCTGGCGGCGGATCGGCCAGCGGCTCGACGCTCCAGGCCTTGGTGTCGACCTGCTTGGCCGCCTGCAGCGTGTAGCGGCCGTCGACGAATACGGCGGCGGCCTGCATCAGCACGATGGCCTGGCCGGCGGAGCCGGTAAAACCGGTCAGCCAGGCGAGCCGTTCGTCGGAGGGCGGGACATATTCGTTCTGCTGCTGGTCGGCGCGGGGGACCACGAATCCGGTCAGATTCCGCCGCGCCAGTTCCTCGCGGAAGGCCGACAGCCGCGCGGTCAGCGCCACGCCGGTTTCCGGTTCCTCGAATGTCTGGAAAAGGGCTTCGAACATCGCGCAAACATCCTAGAATTGCGTGGAAAATTCCGCAATGCGTCATAAATCCTTCCCATTCGGCCCAAGCTGTGCTTGAATTGCTGCACCTGCGTTAGACGGGCTGGAACGGATTGCTATCGCGAGCCGTTGATACCTTACCAAGAGGAAATCCAGGGGTGTTTCAACTCAAAGACGAGGGGAACCACAATGCCTGCATTTACGTTTGAGAAAATCTCGCCGCCGGTCCGCAGCGGCCCGCTTCCTCCTATCGTAAAAAAGCAACGCGGTGTGATCGTTCAAATTCTGGACCGTTTCGTCGTGGCGCGCGTCAGGCGCTCGTCGCGCAAGGAGAAAAGCGTCATCGCCCGGCGCGAGGCGAAGCGCGCGAAATAGCATTCAATCCACGTGACGCATCAACAGGCTGCTCCAGCCTTCGACCTGAATGTGCCGCTCCAAGACAAGTCCGCGGCTGCGATGGGCGGCGATCACGCTCTGAGCCTGCGGCGGCAATAGCCCCGATAGAATGACCAGCGCCGACGGCGCCAGATGCTTCGCCATCGGCGTTGCCATTTGCCGCAGCGGATTGGCGAGGATATTCGCCAGCACCAGATCGAACGGGCCGCGTCGCGCAAATTGCGGCGCCGAGAATCCGGTGGCGCGGATGGTCGTGACCAGATCTCCCACCCCGTTGAGCCGCGCATTGTCGCGGGCCACCCTGACCGAGAGCGGATCGATATCGCTCGCCAACAGCCCGATCCGCAGCGCCTTGGCGGCGGCGATGGCGAGCACGCCGGTGCCGGTGCCGAGATCGAGCACCCGGCGCGGCCGATAGGCCTTGAGCACGTCATCGAGCAGCTCGAGGCAGCCCCGCGTCGTGCCGTGGTGGCCGGTGCCGAACGCCAGCGCCGCCTCGATCTCGATGCCGAGCTGGTTGGGCGCAACCTTCGCGCGGTCATGCCGGCCATGCACCGTGAAGCGCCCGGCGCGGACCGGAACCAGTTGGTCCAGCGTCGTCCTGACCCAGTCCCTGGCCTCGACCGTGTCGAAGGCGATGGCTTGGGCGACCTCATCGCCGGCGGCGATGCCGACCAATTCGCGGATCGAGGTTTGATCCGGCGGCTCGGCAAAATGCACGGTGATGTGCCAGCGCCCGCCGGGCCCCTCGAAGGCTGCGATCACCGCTTGGGCCTCGAAAAAGCTCTCGGTCATGAGATCGACCACGCGCCTGGCGTTCCGTTCGCTGCCGATCGCAAGACTGGCGCGGTGGGTGGCCGGGGTGAGGGTGGCGGTCATCGGGAGGTTCGGGGAATTGGCGTATGCGGGAGTGTGTCCCACAACCTGTCAACATCAGGCGCAAGGGTTGTTCACAGGCTTATACACCGAAACATACCGTGTCTATCCGAGGGGTTCTCAACCCGGACTGCATTGCTATCCAGACCATCCTTGCCGCACGATTTGCGCCGGCGGGACGCTTCCCGCCCTTGGGACCTCTTCGCATCGATGGTAACATTCGCGGGGGTAAGCCCGCATATCCTTGAGCTTATGAGGGGGGAAGCACATGCGTTACTGGATGGCGGTCGGTGTAACCGCGCTTGCAATAGGTCTGGCGGGAAGTGGCCGTTGCATGGCCGCGGGTGCCGTCGCGGTCGGCGAGCCGGCGGAAATTGCCAAGGACGGCGTCGCGATCTTTACCTATGTCAACGCCAGCAGCGCGGAGGCTGCCAAGCAGAAAGCACTGGAAGGCTGCAAAGGTTTGCCGAACGCCTCGTCGACATCGAAAGCCCTCTGCAAGGTCGTCGCCACCTTCGAGAATCAATGCGTCGCCCAATCGCTCGATCCCGAAAACGGGACGCCGGGCTTCGGCTGGGCCATGGCCCGCAATTCGAGGATGGCCAAGGAGCAGGCGTTGTCCAACTGCCGCGACACCGCCGGTCCGACGCGTCAGGACAAATGCGTGATCGGACCCCGCGACCTCTGGTGCGACGGGTCGGCCAAGTAGCCGGCCTCTCCACTGCGTCATCAACCGGTTCTCCACAGCCTGTCCACCGGCTTGTCAACATTCCGGACGGGGCGCTAAAGCATCGCCGCGTCCAGCGCCTGGGTGCGATTGACATCCATCGGATGGTCGATCAGCGCCTGTACCTTGGCGACGAAGCGGACGGTGTGGGGTAATTTGGCGTGGAGGTCGAACGCCGCTTCGTCGATCCAGCGGGAGTGGACGAAGAACAGCCTGACATCGCGGATCGAGCGATAGGCCTTCTGGAACAGACAGCCTTGCTCGGCCTGGGTCGGGCCGCTGACCTCGCGCAGCGCTTCGGCGACTGCTTCTTCCTGCCCCTCGAGCGCGTGGAAGCGGGCAAAAATGACCAGCTCCATGGTTGTCTCCCTCATGCGAACAGCGCGCGATGGTCCCGCAGGATCACGCGCGCGGCGTTGTGGCCGGGGGCGCCGGTGACGCCGCCGCCGGGATGCGCGCCGCTGCCGCAATGGTAGAGGCCCTTCAGGGGCCCGCGATAATCGGCGTGGCCGAGCATCGGGCGCGCGGAAAACAACTGGTTCAGCGTCAGCGCGCCGTGAAAAATATCGCCGCCGAGCAGGCCGAACTGCCGTTCCAGATCGAGCGGCGACAGTATCTGCCGGCCGATCACGCTTGACCCAAAACCCGGCGCGTAGTTGTCCACGGTCGCGATCATGAGATCGGCGACCTCCTCGCGATGGTCATCCCATGATTTGCCGTCGGGTAGTTGCGGCGCGACGTGCTGGCAGAACAGGCTTGCGACATGCTGGCCGGGCGGCGCCAGCGTGTCGTCGAGCGTCGAGGGGATCAGCACCTCGACCACGGGTTCGCGGCTCCAGCCCCGCGCGCGCGCATCGAGCCACGCGCGATCCATATAGGGCAGGCTGGGCGCCAGGATGATGCCAGAGGTGAGGTGATCGCCGTCGCCGGGCAGCGCGGTGAACGAGGGCAATGCGCTCAATGCGACGTTCATCCGGAAGGTGCCGGAGCCGTTGCGCCAGTTCCGGATACGATCGAGAAAGTCCGCCGGCAGCGCGCCCGCCGGCACCAGTCGCGTATAGAGCAGTTTCGGATTGACGCCGGAGGCGACATATCGTGCACGGACGGTCTCGCCATTGTCGAGGATGACGCCGACCGCGCGGCCGCGCTCGATGATCACCTCACGCACGCCGGCTTCGGTTTCGATTCCCGCGCCATGGTCGCGGGCGGCGCGCGCCATCGCCTGCGTGATCGCGCCCATGCCGCCGATGGCATGGCCCCACACGCCGCGCTTGCCGTTCACCTCGCCAAGCAGGTGATGCAGCAGCACATAGCCGGAGCCTTCGGTGTACGGGCTCGCCAGGTTGCCGACGACCGCGTCGAAGCCGAGCAGCGCCTTGATCGGATCGGACTCGAACCAGCCGTCGAGAATGTCGCCGGCGGATCGGCGGGCGAGACGAAGCGCGGTGCGGAGGCTGTCGTCCTGCCAAAGCCGCTTGCCGAGCGCGGCGAACTTGCCAAGGCCGCGCAACGCGCCAATACCGCCCTTGCCCCACGACAGATCCGGCGGCGCGCTGAGCATGAGACCACGCAGCACGTTGGCGACGCGGCCGATCTCCGCCTGATACTGCGGATAACGCGCGGCATCTTTGGCGCTGAACTTGGCGATCTCGCGCTCGGTCCGTCCCTCGCCCGACAGCAGATAACGGCCATCGGGCAGCGGCAGGAAATTCTGCGCACGGCGCTCGACGATGCGCAGACCGTGGTCGTGAAGCTTGAGATCAGCAATGACCTTCGGCTGCAACAGGCTGACGGTGTAAGCCGCCGTCGAGTTGCGAAAGCCGGGATGAAACTCTTCCGTGACGCAAGCGCCGCCGACGATGTCGCGGCGCTCAAAAACCCGCACCCGTAACCCGGCCATGCCGAGATAGGCGGCGCAGGTCAGCCCGTTATGACCCGCACCGATGACGATGACGTCGAGATCGGACATCAGAGCATGATCCGGAAAAAAGCATGCCCTCGGACTTGATCC